>JACPPF010000126.1 GCA_016191165.1 Planctomycetota bacterium | reverse complement strand
CACGCTTTTCGAGAAAACCCAGCTTTTTACCATGCTAAACGCACTCGGCGAACAGAAGGAAAAAACGCCCAGTCATAAACAGTTGACACTATTCGACATATAACCGGACAGTAGTGAAAGAAAGACAAGAGTACGAAAGACGAGAAACACAAACTGAGTGGGGATAATAACGGGTGATTCCCTCTCTTTGAATTCCTTCGCGTCCTTGGCGCCTTTGCGAGAACTCGGGGTCTGTGCACTCGGTTTCCCGGTTGCGGCTCGGCCGCGTTGGGCGCTTTCCAAAAAAAACTGGGCCACTTGGGATCCAGCCCACTTTGCGTATCACGAAAGCACCAAAGAACGAAAACACGAAAGGAATTCAAACGTATTTGTTTCCTCTCGGACTTGTTGCGTGATTTCGTACTTTCGTGCTTTCGTGATTCGTATTTGGTTAAGCAATCCTGAACGGATGATGGTGGACCAGGTAATTTCTTTAACGCGCCCTAGCGATCGCCTGGCACGCTCTTATTCGCCACCTTCGTTTCCAGTGCGCGAATCTCGTCCCCGATCGTGTTAAATCGCGCCGGCCAGGTCCGGGCGTTGAGCTTGCGCAAGGTCGCCCGGGCGCGGTCCCATTGCTTCTCGTGAATCTGCGCCGCCGCCAGCTTGAGCAGGCCCGTCGGCTCCAGGGCGCGCAAGCGAGCGACGTGTTCCCAGTGGGCAATCGCGTCGCCCCAGCGGTCCTGTTTCTGGCGAATCTCGGCCAAGAGCGCATGGCTCTCGGCTTCATTCGCCTGCATTTCGACGATCGAGGTATAAGCGCGCTCGGCTTCCGCGGGTTGTTTCGCGTCGGCGTACCGTTTGCCCAGGTCCTGGTAAAGTTTGAGTTCGCGGCGTGAGTGCTGGACCGCCTTGAGAAGTTGCCGCACCGCTCCGGTTTTGTCGCCCGTTGCATCGAGCGATGCGACCAGAAGCTCGTAGACCTTCGTATCGTTGGGTTGCAGTTCCGCCGCCAATTCGAGTTGCTTGATCGCCTTACCCAACTCCTTTTTCAGTAGGTAGGCTTGCCCGAGCGCCTTGCGAATGATCGGGCTATCCTGTTTTTGTTTGTTGAAATGAGCGACAAACGCATCGAGGTCGGGAGATTCCAGAAGGACGGCGGTGAGCGTATCTAGCGCCTTCGCGCGGTTCGTGCGATCTGCCCCCCAGGCCACGATGGCCCCGCTGGCCGCCTCGACTGCTTCGGGCGATTTCTTCAGGCCCGCGTAGGCTTTCGCCAGGCCCGTGTAATACCCGGACAGCGTGCCATTGCCGATGCCGCGGTTGGCGTGCGTGCGTTCGTGCAACGGAATCAATTCCTTGTAGTACGCGACCGCCTGATCGAACAATTCATTTTGCAATGTGCTTTCGGCTAGCCGGCGGCGTGGATTCTCGGTCCAGCGGTCCCTGGCGTGGAAGAACGCATCGGTGTCCTTGAGTTGGGCGAGCAATTCAGCCTTGCGAGCCGTGCGGAAGTAGGCGTGCATCAGGCGAACGCGATAGTCGAGGTTCGCGGGCCGGCGCTGCACAAGAGGCTGCAACAGGGCGATCGATTCGCCGAAGCGCTTCTTGTAATGGAGGAAATCGACAAGTTTCGCCTGGCCTGGCTCATCGAGCAGGTTCTGGTTGTGAGCGACGAACAGAACCTCGATGGCGCGATGGTGGCGCCCGAGGCCCCAGTATAAGTAATCGGCAATGTAATGAGCTGTCGCCCCGGACTTGCCGCGCTCGGCCAGCACCGCCTCGGCCGTCCTGGCAAAATCGTCGGCCTTTTCCGCCCAGAATCGCAGTCTGTAGGGTTGTTGAGGTTGTTGATGATACATTTCCCGGCTGCGAGCCGTCCGGCTTTCGAGATCGCGCCGCAGTTCCGTCAGCACCAGCTTGAGCAGCTGGCCTTCCACGGGGCCAAGGTCCTTCGCTTCACGCCGCCAGTCGCCCAGCGTTGTACCATACCGGGTCCAGGCATTCTGATTGGTGTAGCGCAGCCAGCGCGGTTCGGCGTCGATCTGCTTGAGCAGAAAAAGAATGCCGTCGCGCGGCCCCGCCAGATCATGGACGACCTGCGCCACAATGGAGACCATCAAGTCATGATGATTCGTTTGCTGCTTGAGCAGCGGCGGCACGAGCTTGAATGCAAACGCTCTGACATCCGTGGCGACGCCGGGCAGCTTCTTATCGTTGGCCGTGCGATAGACCTGGCAAAGCAATGTCACGAGATGGGAGCGATGGTTTTGATCCGTGTCAACCAGGTCTTGCTGGAGCTTGGCATGGAGCGATCGATAGAGCGTGGCGCCCTTGCCCAGCGAGACGTCGCCGTCATGCTGGAGGGCGTGATGGTAGAGTTGGTCGAGCCGAAGAATCAGCCAGCGGCGCTGCTCGGCGTGAAGGGGGTTTTGGAGTTGGGCGCGCAGCACGCTCTCGCCTCGCGCGAAATGCCCGGCATCCTCAAGCAAACCCAGATACGAGGCGAGCGCCTCGTTGGCAAAGACCGGCAGCACGCCCTTGTTGGCCGCCTGGAACTCTTGGAGTTCGACCTGTAGGAGGTCGATGGCTTCCGCTCGGCGCTGGTAGGCATTCAGCGTGAGAGCATGCCGATGGGCGATGTGCAGCGAATCGAACGAGCCACGCCCGCTTTGGTCAAGCCGCAGCGCCTTGAGCTGGCGCAGTTGCTCGTCGGCGAGCGCGGCTTGCGAAATCTTGCCCAGGCCCGCGAGGAAGTCCGCCATGAGCCGTGGCTCGCCTGGACCCCATTTGCGTTTCGACGCGCGCACCAGGGCGGCGAGCGCCCTCTCGCGATGGGGGCCCGGCTGATTCACCACCTCGGCGGCGCGCCGCTCCACCAGCACTTCGAGCAGGTCGAGCGCGCGCTGATCGACAATTGACTTCGCACGCGGCCGAA
The DNA here is from genome assembly GCA_016191165.1 of Planctomycetota bacterium. Taxonomy (GTDB): domain Bacteria; phylum Planctomycetota; class Planctomycetia; order Gemmatales; family Gemmataceae; genus SIAQ01. The sequence goes on along the minus strand of JACPPF010000126.1, from coordinate 14,741 downwards.
CCTCGGCGATGCGCTTGACGATCTCGTCCGCGGTGGCCTCGTCGCGGACTTCGTCAAGCACCGACTTCATTCCCTGTACGAATGGGTAAACGCGCTGGGCCGTGTGGCCAAGCACCGCGTCAGGCAGGCCCGAGAGGAACCGGAAATCATGCGACGCCTGGTAGAACTGCTGAAGGTGGTACAGGTAGGCCTGGGGCGAGTTCGATTTGTCGAACAGCACCGCGAACATGCGCAACACTTCCGGATCGAGCTGGGTCGGCACAGGGCCATCCGCGCGCTGCCAGCGATTGAGTTTCTGGGCGATCCGCTGGCTTATTTGATACTCCGGCATCGTCTTGTAGATCGCGGCGGCCGCGTGTTCGTGCTTGGCGCGCTGGCCTTGCGCCAGATACCAGTCGGCGAGCGAGGCATAGGCGCTCGGGCTCAACTCGTCCGCGGCTTCCACGGCTTCCAGTTCGCGGATCGCCTCGGACATCTTGCCTTGCTCGGCCAAAAGATAGCCGAGTGCGATGCGCCAGCGGTTGTCGGGATCGTCGAGGCGCGTCCATTCCTGGAGCGTTTTTTCAAGCTCCTTGACGCGGTCGAACGCAATGAGCAGGCGATACTTCATCGGCTTCCAGCGAGCCTCGTCGAGCGCGATGCCTTGCTCGACGTATTTGAGCAGACGATCCGCGAGTGCGGGATTCGCGCCCTTGCGTGCCGCGAGATTCATCAGCGTGACGAGGTAGCGTTGGCGCAACACGTCGTCGAGACTGCGCTGCACACTCGAATCCTCGACATTCGATTTCTTGGGCGCGGCGCCGACGAACTCCCACGCCTCGGCCGCGACTTGCTTGAGATTGCGATCGAGCAGCACGTCGAGGTAAAGGCTCTCGGCGACGATCCATTGCGCAAGCGCCTTGGGATGTTTGCCCGCCTCCTTGCGCAATCGATCGGCGACGCCCGCGCGCGCCTGGGCGCGGGTGTCGGCTTGTTTTTTCAGCAGGTCGGTGCGGTTGAGCTTTTCGGGGTGCTTGAGCAACTTCGTGCCAGCGGCAATGCGAGCCGGGATCAGGCTATCCGTCAGCCGGTGCAGCGCCGCAACAGACGAGAGCAAACGCCGACCGACGTCGTCGGCATCCGAAAGTTGATCAAGCAAGGTGAACAATTCCGCCTCGTGTTTTTCCGACCACGGCTGGGCGAGTAGCCGGTTGAACAACTGGTTGGCGTAAGCGGAACGATATTTCGCGGGGCCCGTTCGCAATTGCACTCGCAGGAACTCGAGCAACTCAGCGGGTTCCTCCTGCCGCGACAGGACGCTGACGAGCGATTCACCCAGGGCGTCCTTCGGCCGATCCTTGGTTTCCTTGTCCCAGCGCTGGCGCAGCGTCGCGGCGATTTTCTTCCACGCGGCTGGCGCAATGTCCTCATCTTTCATCCAGCCGACGAATCGGCGCACCTGGTCGGTCGGTAGCTTGTCGATCTGACCAGTCAGGATGGCGCCCAGCTTTTTGCGTACCGTCGGCGCCTCCTCGCTGGCCCGGAAATGCTGGTTCCCCAGGATCTGCCCGGTGATGGAATAATGCGTCTCATGCCGGGCAAAAAACAGAGCGGCCTGCGCCAGCGGGGCGAGCCAGCGTTCCTCGACGCGGTTGCTCCACAATTGGTGCGCGTTGCCGAGCATGAAATTGACGGCCGCGTTCAGGCGCCCGCTCGTCGCGGGTGGCAGTTCGCCGGGGTTTTGAGCGTCCTTGAGCCAGAGGAGGGCGAGCGCATCGGCCTTGTCGATCTGGTCCGCCATGATGAGCGCGCCGAGGTATTGCTCATAGGCGGTCTGCCGGGCGGGGTTCTCGCTAATCCAGGCGGCGAGGTATTTGGCGCGATCGACGTATCGGCCCTGTTGCCGCAAGAATTGGGTGTAGGTGTTGCGCAGCGATTCCTCCTCCCCGTCGAGCCACTTGGCATCCTTGACCAAAATGCGTGTCAGCCAGGCGTAGGCCGCAGGGTAATCGCCGGCGCCGGCGAGCGCTTGCGCATATTGTACCTGCAAATAGTAGTCGCGCGGGTAATCGGCCGCCATGGCCTTTCGCAGAGCGAGGGCGTCATCAGCGCGGCCCGTCTGGTTCACGTAGGACACCTGCAACCCGCGCCAGCGCTTCAGCGCATGAACGTGTGTTGGTTGCTTTTGATACAGCGGCTTCAGCGTGTTCAGAAGGGTGAGCATCTCGTTGGCTTCCAAATTGCGCGACGACTGGTTGACGACGTATTCGGCAAGGAAATATCGATTATTTCCATCCGGACCCTTCATGGCTGCGAGCCGAGCCGCGTCCTGCAGATAGCGTTGCCGTAGGTCGTCGTACCGCCGGCTGTCGTAAAGAACTGCCGAGTGCAGCCAGCGCAGGCCAGGCTTTTTACCCGCGAGCTTCTCGGCCTGCGTCAGATGATCGAGCACGCGCGGCCAATGCTGGGTGCGATAGAAATGCAACAGCAGGGTGAAATGATCGCCAAACCCCGCCTTGCCCGCGACGAGCGCCTTCTTGGCATCCTTGACTTCAGGCAGAGGCAGTTGAAGGAACTGCACGTCGCCTCGGCCGGCAAGCTCGGCTTTGGTTCGCTTATCCAGTTCCGTGGCCGAGAGCGCTTTGACGGTCTGCGTGGTGAGCGACGTCCGTTTGCCGGCGTCGCTGATCGTCTCGATCTTGCACGCCCACCAGGAGCCTTCGGCCTCAACGAAGTCGTTGAAGCGCGTCGTGCTGGTGACCTTGCCCTTGTGGCGATCTTCAATGGAAAGAATCACGTGCCGGGCAGTGTCGATCAGGATGCGCGTTTCGTAAAGCGGATCGTTTCTGTATTTCAGGACAAGCCGAAAACGATCCTTGCCCAGTGGCTCAAGCGTCGGCGTGTAGCCAGGGTAGGCGCGTTCAAGCGAGGTCAGCGAACGATCCCTCAAGTGCAACGGCGGCGGTTGAACGTCGAGCGGCGTGGAGGCGCGCACCCGGCCAAGCTGAAACGCGGTGGAATAGACGCCGATTTCCCTGGCATCACACCACGAGACGAGCGTCTGCCCGCCGTCGCTACCTGAGCGCGTGAGCCACGATTTGGCGGAAACGAGTTCGAGCCGGCGCGAGCGCGAGGAAAGATCGCCCCAGCGCGCATCGAACGTGTCGGTCTGGCGCGTGATCTCGATACCGCCGGTCAACCTGGTGAGTGTGCTGGTGCGCAGCAGGGTCTTCGCCAGCTCGCGCGCGGCCGCGGGCCAGGTTGACTTTGGTTCCTTCGTCGGCCGCGGCGCGCCGCCGAGCGCCGGGAAGAGCGTGTTCAGCCATTGCCCATACGCCGGGCCGGAACGGGCGGCGCGCCCATAAAGCTCCAAGCCAACGAGCCCGCCCGCCTTGAAATCCTCCCCGGACCAGCCAGCGTTCCGAAAAAAGTATGCATAACCACCGTCAATCTCGCGAACCTCCGATTCCCGCCGCAGCAAAGCGTCTTCGCGCGGAATGGCGTCCTCCAAGCCAAGCCGCCAACCAAGAGGCTCCCCATTCAACTCCGATGATTTCTCAGCCTTGTCCTTGTCTGGTGCAAACGGCAAACCCATTTCCTCGCCGAGCGATTCCGTTTGATCCATGACCAACATTTTTTCGGCGCGCTGATTGCGAGGCACACCGCCCAGGAACCCGTCCTCGGACTCTTGGGCTTTGAACAGGATGTTCTCGGCCAGCATGATGTGGCGCCCGTAAGGCGACGGTTGAAAAATGCCCGGCTCGCGCCCAAGTCTCGCCAGTTCGCCGAGCACCGAGCGGCGCAGGGCGGTTCGCCAGGCGCCGGCGCGCTGCATTTGCTTTTGCCGAAGGTCGAAGACGGCGTTGTCGCGCCCGTCGGCGAAGAAGCGCTCGCCGTCGCGCATCAGGAAGCGGCGTTTCACCTTGAAGCGTTCGCGGTCGGCGTCGGTTTCCAGTACGAGGAAAGACGTATACGGAGTGATGATCTGGTATTCCTCGGACAGGGCGATGATCTCGTCCTGGATGGCGGCGGACGAACCCTGCTCGAGCAGGCTGTCGAGGTGCATGCGCGCCCAGAGCCGGGGGATGAACGAGTTGCCCCGCTCGGCGTCCTTGAAGGACGCACGCGTGCTAAAGCGCACCGGCTTGCCGCCTTGCGTGCCGGTGACGATGACTTCGCCCGATTGATCCTTGCCATCGGGAAGATAGCGGCCCAGGAGGATTTGCTGGGTGCCGGCCGGGACGTTGGGGAGCGATTCGGGATAAACGCGCGCGGCCTTGAAGCCCTTGAACTCGACGCGAATATCGCGCAAGGCGGGCTGGGCGATCTCGCCAAGCAGTTCGCGCGCGACGACGGTCGGCCCTTGCTCGCTCGTGATCTTGCGCATCGACCCGCCGCCCAGCGACGCGATCGCCTTCAGCACGCCGGCCTCGTAGCTGCTCCCGAGCGCGACGGAGTGGAACATCGGCCCGCCCTCACCCCCGGCCCCTCTCCCAGGGGGAGAGGGGAGCTTGAGTCGCGCCAGCCGCTTCGTGAACGCCACTGGATCGGCGTCGCCGGTGGTGACGATGCCGTCACCGACGTAGATGACGTGCGTCTTCGGTCCGCAGCGATTGAGCGCGCTGGCGAACGCACGATCGAGGTCCGTCCAGCCAAGCGAAGTGCGTTTGGCCAAAAACTCGCGTGCGGCCGTGACGTTTTTGGCATCCGCCGATTTCGCCTTGGAGAACGTCCAGTCGCATGTCACATCGCAGGCCGCGAGGTTGAAGGTGTCCTTCGGCGTCAAGGAAGACAGCAGCGCCGCGATGAACGTCGCCTGCGTTTCGCGCTGCCTGGTGTCAATCGACGCGGAGGTGTCGGCCAGGATCAGGAGGCTGAGCGGTTCGCCCGTGGGCAGGAGTGGCCGATCCCAGTTGCCGGCCGGGCCCGGCGGCGTCAGTTGCAGCATGAAGTAACCGTCATCGCCGCGCTGGTGCGGAATCATCACCACGTCGCCACGGCGTTCCTCGGTCTCGATGACGACCTCGAAATCGCGCGTCGGCGTGTATTCCTGAGCGGTGAACTCGACGTGGGCGGAGTGGTTGGTTTTTTCATCCCGCGTCGGATGCATCGGCGAGGTCACGCTCTTGAGCGGGATGGCCGAGTTCACCTTCACGTCAATGGAAAGCTCGCGCAGGGGATGTTTCTGGAGCAACTCGCTTTGCAGAGCATAGCTGTAGCGATAGCGACTCCCCTTGAGCGGCAGAACCTGGGTATAGCTTATCTTGATGCGCTTTTCGCCGCCGGCGGGGATGGGGAAGACGCGCGCCTTGAAGATGTTGCCGCCGGACCACTCGAGCAACCCGGGATCGCGCCGCTCGCGCAGGATCGTCTCGTAAATCTCGCGGGCGCGTTGCTTCTCGACGACATCCGCTTCCACGAGGTTGTCGCCGATCCACATGCCGAAGCCGGAGATCGACGCGTCCGGCGGCAGCGGAAAATAGAAGACGCCTTCGAGTACGGCGTTCGTGTGATTGACGAACGATTCCTCGATGACCGTGCGCGCGATCTGATCGCGGATATCGACCGACACCTTGTGATACCCGACCGTGAGCGGCACATTGCGGCCATCGACCAGGGCGACCAGCGAGCCGAGCGCCTCGTTCGTCGTCGCGCCCTTGAACCCGAGCAGCCAGGGGGGATCCTTAGTCACGCGGACGAGTTGCTGTTTGCGCGCTTGATAGAATTGCCGACTTTTCACGGCGATTTTTTGGGAACCGGGGCCGAGCAGTTCAATCGTCGCGCCAGCGCTGGGAGTGATTTCGATCTCACCCTCGATGAGGCGCACCTGCTTCGGCCCAATCAGTTCGACAAGCGTCTTTGGTCCAAGGATGATGTCGGTTTTCTTGACGAGGCGAAGGGCAGTCGCGTTAGCGCCGCGGGCGTCGGTGCGCAGCCAATCGCCTGGTCTAAGGACGAGATGCGCACGCACGGGAGTCCAGCGCTCGCCCAGCACCGGCTTGATGGTGACCAGGCCCTGCAAGTCGGTCACCTTGCCGATGCGGCCGTCTTCCGTGAGCGTGTCGGCGATGGCGAATTTCTCGGCGGCGATGGGCTCGTCGTAGGCAAGGACGGTGAGTTCGCCTTCGCGAATACGCTTGCCTGCTTTTTCGATGCGAGCGGTGAGCGAGATTAGCCGGAGCGTGCGTGGATTCACGAACGCCACGAGTCCGCACATCCCGTCGGGCGTGGGCAGTTCGGCTCGATAGACCAGGGCGCCGTTCTTGGCGGTGCCGACGGGTCGCGCATTCATCAGACTCTTGGTGTGGGTGATCCTGAGCATGTCGAGGAAATGCAGCACGGGCTGATTCGCGTCGCTGGATGCTGGCGTGCGACGCGCAACGTTTTCCTTTTCGTGGAGGAGCCAGGAGCCGGCCGCGGTGGCGATACGCGTTTGGCCCGTGCCATCGTCCCAGCGCGAGCGAGCGGGCTTCATCGAATGCAAAACGTCGTATTGTTCGTCATTCCAGAGGACACGCAGGCGCACCGTCTCGGCGTTCTCAAAGTTCGCCAGCACCTGGCCAAACGACGGACCCGGCGAAAACCAAAGCGCGGCAGCGACGGCCACCAAGATCACGGCCGCGACCCCGCCAACCCAGCGTTCCCAGCGCGCCAGTTTGGGTGGCTGGATTCCCGCTAGAGTTGTCGCCGGAGGTTGCGACGCAAACGTGTCGGTCGTCTGGATGCGCAGGCGGGCCAAGGCTTCGGCATCGGGCGGGGCGGCGCCGGTGTCGACTGTCTTCAGGAGCGATGCGATCTGATTCTCGTCGTGCGATTCGTCATGCGGATTCATGGTCAACCTCTTCCACCTGGGGATAACTTCTCCGCGGACGGGGCATCCAGTCCGGTGAAATCACCGAGCGCGATGCGGAATGCCTGCCGGGCGCGCGCGAGCCTGGAGCGGATGGCGACTTCCGTGGTGCGCTCGCGCAGGGCGATGGACGACACCGACTCGCCGTCCAAATATCGGGCCGTCAAGACCAACGCATGGTCGGCCAACAAGTTGGCCAGGGCGGCTCGCACGCGCTCGACCAGCTCGGCCTCTTCGAGAACGTCGATCGGTTGCCCGTTGCCGCCGGCGCGAAGCGCTGCCGACTCCACGAGGCGTTGGCGTTGTGCCTGTTTCCGCAAATGCAGGACCGCATGGTTATGCGCGATGCCCGACAGCCAGGCCCAGAGCGAGCCGCGCGCGGGATCGAACGCCCGCGCCGAGCGCGCCGCGGCCAGCATCGTCTCCTGGACGACGTCCGCCACGTCGGCGGCGTGCGCGCCAAGCAGGCGCGCGACACTGCGCCAGACCCGCTCGGCATACGCGTCGTAAAGCGCCTGCCAGGCCTCGGACTTCCCGTCGCGCAATCCCTGCGCGATGAGCCGCTCTTGTTGGTCATCCAGCATCAACGTAGTCGCCGTGGGGAATCGATGGCTGCCCCGGCGCGGCTTCACCGCGCTCGAGTTCACTTGCGGCTACACTACCAGGTATTTGCGCGACAGGCCTGAAATGCGTCGGCCAATCACGATTTTCATTCCCGGAAAGTTTTGACCGCCGGTCCAAAGGAAGGAGCGCAACCGGGCCTTTTTGAAAAGCTACGTGACTGCGCGGGCAGGCTGAGTTGTTGAATGCGAATCATCGTTCCAGGCGAAACAGCTTGCGCAAGGCGTCCAGCAAGTTATGCTGCGTCGGCTCCGGGGTGTCCTCGGCCAGCACGGAAATCGGGCCATGCAGAAAGCGGTTTTGCAAAAGTTTGAACGCGCCCTCGATGTGCTTCTTTTCCTCCTCGCTAAGCTTTCCGTTCATCTTGGCGAATAGCTCCGTAACAATCCTTTGGCGTTCCCTTTCAAACTCCTGCGTGAGCTGAGCGATGATCGGGCCATTCTTTTTGCGCCGCCAGTCGTTCAAGAATCGCTTGACTTCCTGTTCGATGATCGCCTCGGCTGGCTGGATATGCTGCTGGCGTTCCTGGATCGTCTGCTCCTGAATGCGCTTGAGGTCATCGACATTGAACAAGCAGGCTCGATCGCCGTCGTGGATTCGTGGATCGAAATCCCTGGGGACGGCAATGTCAAGGATCACCATCGTGCCCCGGCTGCGACGTGCGAGAATGGCGTCGAAGCGGCGCCGGGGCATGATTGGCTCGGGGGCGCCGGTGGTGCTGAGGACGATGTCAGCCTCGACCAGTGCGTCGTCAAGTTGCTCCCACGCGATGGCCGTGCCACCGCACTCCTGCGCGACTGCCTGCGCCTTTTCCGGACTGCGATTGGCGACCAGGATACGCTCCGGTTTGAGTTCCCGAAGATGCTTGAGCGTCAAGACTCCCATCTTGCCGGCGCCGATGACCAGGATCGTCTTATCGCCAAAGTGATGATGAACCTGGCGAACATAATCGACCGCGACGCTGGAAACCGAAACGTGCCCGTGGCTAATGCCGGTCTGGGTGCGAACCCGCTTGGCAACCGCCAGCGCTTGCTGAAATAGCGCGTGCAACACCACCCCCGCGGAGCCGGCGACGTGGGCGGCTTCATACGCCTTCTTGACCTGGCCGGCAATCTGGCCTTCGCCCACGATCAAGCTGTCAAGGCTCGACGTCACACGGAACAGGTGCGCCGCGGCCGCATCGTTGGTCCGCGTGTACATGCTGGCGCGAATCTGGTCGTAACGCACGTCATGAAACTGGGCGATGAACTCGGCAATCAGCTCCGCGTCCGGCGCGGTCGGCGCGCCGGCGCGTGCCACGTAGATCTCCACGCGATTGCACGTGCTGACAATCGCCGATTCGCAGCCATAGCGCGACGCCAGCTCGTTCAGGGCGGCAGGGAGCTTCGGGCCGTCAAAGGCGAGCTTCTCTCGCAGTTCGATCGGCATGGTCTTGAAGCTACCCCCCACACATAACAGATTCATGGCATCGCCCCCCCGTCGAAGGGATGGGGAAACACCAACGCGATTACGAGGATGACAAACGCGATCATTGTCCACCACGCCATCTGCCGGCCCCGCACGTGAACCCGGTAACGCAAGTAGAGCAAGATCGCGAACACCAGCCAAAGGCCAATGACGCTCAGGATCCTGGGGTTGAACCAGTCGGCAAGCAACACGTCGTTGTAAATCTGCAATGCGAAGCCCGAAAGCAGACCGGCGGTCAGGAGCGGGAAGGCCCAAAGGATCGCTCGCCGATTCATCTGCTCCAGCCGCTCCAGGCTGAAAAGCGATAATCCCTGGCCAGGCGGCAGCTTGGCTTGCAAGCGGCGCAGTTGCACCAGGTACATGACGCTCGCGATGAAGCCGATCGATACCCCGACCGCGGCAAGCAGGAGCAAGGCCCCATGCGTCACCCCCCAGTACGACTGCCAGCTTGCAGCGGGGTTTGGATTATGAACGAGCACGCCCAGGCCTATGAGTCCCAACACCAGCGGCAAGACGAACAACCCCCACGCAATTCGCCCATGGTGAATCGCCTCGCCGACGTAAAACACCGCCAAAATGAATGCGACAAACAACAGCGCCCCGCTCGGCGAACCCAGTGGCAAATCCTGCACCGTCAGGTAGGCGATGTGCGCGAAAAGACCGGCGCCGCTAATACCCAGCGCCACATATCGCAAGATAGGCCGCGGGCGCAAAAGGTGCCAAAGCTCCAGCGAAAACGCCACGCCGTAGCTGGCCGCGAAGCACATCACCGTGATCTTTTGCGGAAAAGTGAGCATACCCCTTCATTATAGAGTTCGAGGGCAAATCCCGCGAGGTGTCGTTTTCTCTCGTTCAACCGACGCTCCGTGCCGATCGCGTCCTGGGCAGACGCTTTCAAGCGAAAAACGGCAAAAGCAATCGGTTTCGCGCCAGGTTACGCTTCCGCGAAAAAAAAGGGCACGGAACGGGAGTGTATGGGAAGAAAATTCAGCGAAAATTCCGACGCCGTAAGCCAAGAATGACAGCAGGTTACGGCAACGGCCATTTTCGGCAACTTGCCAAAAACGACCGAAAATCGGATACAAATTCGGCTACGTCCAGGCCCGATTCGCCCTCACTCCCTTGTTTCGCTTCCCATACCCTGGCTTTTCCCGCATCGGCCTGGGAGCGGGATTTCTTTCTTCACAATCGTATCCGATGACGCCCGTTTTTCACCAGGAAAAATCCAGGCCATTTTTTCGTCGGATATTGTATCCGATTTGTCGATAGGTTCCCTCGGCATCACCGCCAGTCAGGGCCGTGCTTCACTCCGATCCAGTCTCGCTCGTGGAGCCATCATCCGGTTCGTCCACCGCCTTCTCGTACACAGCGACCGCAGCTTTCGCCATTGCCGTCACCGTGGCGTGAGCAGGTAGCAGCGGCAGGCTCTTGAGGCCAAGGCGAACGATGGTCTCGATGATGACTTTCTCCAGATGTCGTTCGAGCTTGCGAGCTTTTTTGGCGTCCATCGGTTATCCCTTCCGCAAATCGTCGTAGCACCGAAGGAGTCTGCGTCCGACCTCGACGGGCACACCGAATGTCTTCACGTCCGTGTTGCCTGTGGAGATGACGATCAAGGCCGACAACAACTTCTTCTCGTCCTCGTCCGGCTGGTCTTCGTCGTTCAAGAACTTCTCGTGGTAGGCGAGCCATGCCGCAGTGATGCTACACCAGATAGCGACCTCGGTTTCTGGGTGCATGTCACGCATGAAGTTGATCTCGAACTGTTCCAATGTCTTGCCGAAGTACCGCCCGATCATGTCGTAGATGGCCTTGATCTGTTCGAGCATCTTGGGTGGCAGTGATTTGTTCCGAATCGGCCCTGGTCGGATTTTTTTCGGATCAATGCGTTTGCGTTTGCTCATGGTTGGCTCGATTCAGAGTGCGTGGTGTACTCGTTTGTTCTAGTCCTTTTTTGGCTCCTTCGCACGCCTTCAACATCGCTGCCAGCGGCTCTGAGTCAGCAAGCCGGTGATCTGTGCCGACTTCAACCAAGCCAGCAGCAGGTAGGCCGCTCGTGCGGACCAGTTCCTCGCTGTCGGCGAAGGGCACCACGTCATCGGTTCGTGAGTGCAGAATCGTAGTGTTCTCTTTCACGGTTCTGGCGGTGCCGTATTTTCGCCACGCCGGGCACAACAACACGAGGGGAGTGTCCTCCGCATCCAGATTCATGGCGACAGCACCACCCTTCGATGAGCCGACAACGACATCAGGCTGGTGCTGGTCAAACTCGATCTGGGCGATGCGGACGGCCTCGGCAAAGTCCTCGTCAGGCAAGGCGGGGTTGATGACGGTGTGGCCGTGATCCTTCAGGTAGGTCGGTTTGACGCCGCCTGGGATCGAGTGCCAGCCGTGAAGGAACAGGATTCGCATTCCAGTATTCTAGCCTTGGTGGTGATGGACGCCGATGCAGCCGATGCTGTGGTGCCTGAATGAAGCAGAGCTTGTGCGAATCCTGTCGCTGGATGCGTGATGTGACCACGCCCAGATCACGCTTCCTGCTGTGCGAATTGTCGAAGACGGATGACGCTTTCCCGAAGTATCCACCGCAGCCGGTCGTGCGGTGCGAAGGGCATCAGCAGAAGCAGGGAGACGAAACGACCGAAGAGAAGTGAGCGATGGCGAAGCAAAAGACGATCCTGTTTCTCTGCACCGGCAACTACTACCGCAGCCGCTTCGCCGAAGTTCTGTTCGTCTCCATTGCCAAAAAGATGGGCCTGCCGTGGAATGCGTCGTCACGAGGGTTGGCTTTGGAACGAGGCGTCAACAACGTCGGCCCAATGGCGAAGGCAGCGATCAATACACTTGAATCGATGGGCATCCGTGACACTGATCGATGCGGTCGATTTCCCGTCCCGGTGACGATAGAGGAACTTGAGCAGGCCGACGTTATCATCGCCCTGAAACATGCTGAGCATCTGCCCATTCTAAATGAACGATTCCCGGCGTTTACCGAGCGTGTCGAGTTCTGGCATGTTGACGACGCTCCCGAAGCACTGGACTTGATCGAGAGCAAGATCATGGACCTGATGGCTCGCCTACTTGGAGGAGGCGGCGAAGCTCCACGGCAGGAAGAATTACGAAGGGCACCCACGTCTGAGGCTCCCAGGAAGCCGATGACCGCCAAGGTCGGCAGAGAGACGGCAGGACGACGTGGCAAAGGCGTGACCACTGTGTTCGATGTGCCGCAGGACGAGGACGGACTGCTAGAACTTGCGGCCAAGCTCAAGCAACGCTGCGGCACCGGAGGCACCGTCAAGGATGACTTCGACCGTCCGCTGGTTCGCTCGATGCGTCTTGAACTTGGCACGCTTCGTGGCAGGCAAAGGAGTGTTGCGAGGGATCATGATGCCGTTGCGAAGCCGCCCCGTCCCCGGCTCTTTGGCAAGCACTCCGAGGCTGTGGGAGTTGACGTTGCGAATCTTCACGCTTGAAACTGATCCTGCCTCGGACGCCAAAAGCAACCCTGCATAGATCGCTGCTCCATGAGGGTAACGTCGAAGGTGCCGCCGCCCAGGTCGTACACAAGAATCCGTTCCGCTCGCTTCGATTCCCCCTTCGCCGTCAGGAATCCCTGCTCGACACCGAATGCAATGGCCGCTGCCGTGGGTTCATTGATGATGTCAAGAACGTCCAGACCGGCCAGGTGCCCGGCGTCCTGAGTGGCCTTGCGGCGTGGTTCGTTGAAATAGGCGGGGACAGTGATGACCGCTTTCGTGAACGGTCCCAACTTCGCCTCGGCATCACGCTTCAGTTTTTCCAGAATCAAGGATTGAATAACTTCGGGCGGCAGGTGTTCGCCGTTGATGGCCTTGGAATAAACCGAACTGCCCATGTCCCGCTTGGCTACGACAGCGGTCGCCAGCAAGCCCAACTTCTCACCGGTGCCAGGGTCGATCCCCAAGACCGACACCCGCTGCCCGGTCTCAACTCCTTCCAGGTGAAAACACTGAATGATCCGATCCTCGGCAAAGCGAAATGTGAAGAATGGATCACGGTAGAGTGGCAGCATGGCGTTACTCCCTTGACGCCCAGACTCGGACTTCTCCATCCTCATCGACTTCAACGTGAACGACATTCGGACAGCAGCACACCGGACAATCCTCGACGTATTGCTGTTCCGAACCCGCCGAGAGATCAACCGGCACTACGATCTCTTCACCGCAGGAATCGCAGACGTAGTTGGCCTCGTCCTTCATCTCAACCCCCGACCCTCTTCACCTTGAAGCCGAGCTTTTCGAGTTCGGCCACGATTCGTTCTCGCTGATCGCCCTGGATTTCGATCCGGCCAATGTGATCGAAGGCGGTGATGCCAGTGGCAATAACTCGACTCCCATTGGTAAGTGCGTCCTTCGGGGGTTGCCCCCAGGACTCCCGGCAGGAACGCCTGTGGAGGTTGCCTTCACCTACTTGGAGAATGGCCGACTGGAAGTGAAAGCCCGGCTGCCGGAATCGAACACTGTGGCGACTCTGACCATCGAGAGGGAATCCGGTCTTGCCGATGCCCTGCTTCAAGAGTGGGACCAGAAACTCAAGAACGGACAAGGGTCTCTCAAGCTCGCCTGACACCACGGAGGCTTTATGGCCTTTACCATCGAGATGAAGAATGGCAAACGGATCAGGGTCGATGCGGAATCCGCTCTCATCGGACGGGACCGTAGTTGCCAAATTGCCTTGCCGGACGAACCCGACCTGCAACCCATCCACGCCAAGATCAGGAAAGTCGCCGACCGATGGATGATTGAAGCCCAGGGCGATTGGCCGATTCAGGTAGGAATGGGGCAGCCGGGTCGAATGAATTGGATCAAACCGGGTGACGTGATCCATTTGGCGGCGGGGTTGGAGATCACGTTCCTTGACGGGCAACCTCTCGCTCAGGCTGCTCCTGTTCCCATGTCCTCCGCTCAGGTGTCCAGGGAGCAGGTTCCAGAAAAGCCTTCGACTACAGCGGCCAAGGCACCACCACCGCCTGCACTGCCCGCCGCCGTCGAGGAGTGGTATTACGCCAAGGACGGCAAGAAACTTGGCCCATTTTCTGTCCATCAACTCAAGGAGCTTGCGGCGAAGGGCCAGCTTGGTCCTGCCGATCTGGTGTGGAAAAATGGGATGGCGAAGTGGATTCCTGCTACGAGCATCAAGGGGGTGTTCGTCATTACCACGGCTCCACCGCTTGCACCGCCACCGATCCCACAGACGGCTCCCTCGACTCCAGAAATCCCAGCAAGCTCAAAACCTCACGGCCTGATGCCGGTCCTCATCACTCAGACCGTGATCGCCGCCATCGGCTTCCTCTTCGGCTTCTGGGGCATCTTTGACCTCGGACCATCGGACCTGCGATCTTTCAACGGCCTGTTCATCTGCTTCAGCGTTGGCTGGAACATCGGCGTGCTGGCAACAAATTGGCTGGGGTATCTGCAACGGAGCTACTGGTTCTCCCTGCTCGCAGCCCGCCTCATGTTCGGAAGCTGGTTCTTCTTCCTGTTCACGGGATGTCCAATCCCGGTCTCCATCCTGGGCCTGATGATCTCGATTCCAGTGGGCATCTGGGCCATCAACGTCCTCCGCAAACCGAACGTGCTGGCGTTCCTGGGCAGCCAAGCTGCACCGTTGGATTTCTCGCACACGTTGCTTGGGCCAACCCTGGGTGTTGACCGCGCTTTTGAAACAGAACCATTTTCGCGCTTTTGAGCGAGGCCATGAAGAGTTGCCCGGCGAGGCAGGCTGGGCGTTGGAGAAGTGGACTTCCGGACGTGTCATGATGCTTCGGATGGGCCGGGGCCGCGGT
>JACPPF010000125.1 GCA_016191165.1 Planctomycetota bacterium | reverse complement strand
GGCGATCCCCTGGCTCGGCAAAAAACGCCTGCGCCTGGTCTTCGGCTGAGGCTCCGTGGGGTTAAGTCTTGTGCTAACATTTGACCCGCCAACCGGGTCGAAATGTTAACACGACGAACACGCGTGGGAATCCAGGCTAGATCAACTCGAAGGGGTTCGCCGGGCGATGAAGGCGGGCAACAATAGAATGAAGGGTGCTACGGTGGCCCGATTGTTCACCCGGATTGTCGTCAAGTTCGACCAGTCGAAGAAGCGTGGCGGCTGGCTCCCGGACAAGACCGAATTTAACCATTGGCACGTCAATGAGGCGGTTCGCCACGCCCTGATGGATCAGCTAACCGAGGTCGAGGAGGAATTTTTGCATCTGGGTGACGTGAAAAAACTGATCGTCGCAAGCGATATTCCGGGGTTGTCGGTGGATGGGGAAGACGAGAAATCCCAGAAATCCCAGGAAAAACCAAGCGATAGTTCGGGGCGGTCGGCTGGCCGACCACCTTGATGCTCACCAACGCCATCGGTTTCTTCTGCGAGGCGGCCTATCACCATGCCGACCTCGCCATCACGTGGGGTAAGCTATGGGTCAAGTTGAAAACCCATTCCGCCGGCGGCATCACCGACAAGGACTTCGCGCTCGCGCAAAAAATTGAGCAGGTCGCCCTGTGGCGACCACCAGCCGGTGGGCCGCTCGAAGGCACACCGAACAAGTTCGCGAAGGGCGGATGATGGACCTGACCTCGCCTGCCAACACCACCGGCCTCGAATTGGCAAAAGACGCCGTTTCGAGCATCCCCCATTCGCCATGTCGCCACATCCTGCAATGGACTTTCGCTTGACCTCCCTCTGGGCTTGGGGTATGACGCCCTGCCTTTGCCCAGCGGAGTGAACCAGGCTTTTCAGCCTTGAATTCGCCCGCAAGGAGGCAGGCCAGGGAACCTGGCCTACCGGAACTCGAGGTGCGGATGACCCGGAAGCTGGTCTGGAGTTTGTTGCTCTGCCTGACTCAGCTGGCCACCTTGCCTGGCTGCCTGCACCTTCCCTATTTTTCCAGCACCACCTCGGAATCGCCGAAAAAGACTGACGGGGACACCGGCGCCAATTTCATCGAGCGCGAGCCGAAACACCCGGTTGACATCGCCCCGCCAATCCCGCCCGATGAGCATTTCGCCGGCCTGGCCCAGGTTTCCGGCACGACCCCGAAAGCCCTCGGTCCGATCCTGCTACCGCCCCCGCGCACGGCGATAGACCTGCTCCGTGAGCAAGCCAGCGCGTCGAAAAAACCGGGAGCCGATCAAACCGCGGTTGTCACCGTCGAAGGTGCTCCACCGCTCAAGGGCGCGAGGGGCCAAAAAACGCCGCTGCCAACGCTCGAGAAAAAAGCCGAGTATCCCTTCCTGCTGGCGCTGCACTGCATGATCGAGAAGCGCCACGATGAGGCGCTGCAGCACTTGCGCGCCTACGATCGGGAGACTCAGGAATTCTTCTTACGCCTGATGCCCGTATTGTTGCACGTCATGCAAAAGCCGATCAGCGAACTCTCGCTGGTGGAAATCGCCCTGGTCAATCAACAGCTGCGCGACGCCGAGATCATTTCGCGGGCGCGTTGCGAGCTGGCGGTGAACACGTTGCGTTTCTGCAAGCAGGTGCGCGGCTACGGCGCTTACGAACCGTTGCCTGACAATCATACCTTCGTGTCGGGAACCAAGAGTCGGCTGGGAGACGAGGTCCACGTCTATGCCGAGCTGAAGAACCTGCGCAGCGAAAAGACCAAGGATGGCGTGTACCTGACGCGGCTGGCGTCCAGGCTGGAGTTGAAAAACGCAGCCGGGAAAAAGATCTGGTCGCGGTCGTTTGATCGCGTGGATCAGCCGCAGGTGCGGCGGGCGCCGGTCAACGATTTCCACAAGGACTTCCGCTTCTTCGTGCCGGCAATTCCGCCGGGGACGTACCAGTTGACGGTGCAGGTGGTCGATGAAACCAATGCCGGCCAGCGCCGGGTCGCCAGCAAGTCGCTCGATTTCCGCGTGACGCCGGCGGCGAATTGAGGCGCCAAAAAACGAATCATACTGCACGCGCTCGAGACTAGCACAATTGTTACGAGCCGCGACCGTCAGGGAGCGGGACAAGCCCAACGCTCCCTGACGGTCGCGGCTCGTTGATGAAGGTGTGTCATTTCGTGGCGCGTGCAGTATACGATTCCAAATCAATGTTCATGCGCAGCCGTGGGCTCCGCAAATGCCGCGCGCTCCCCTTCGGTCCGCAGCCAAACGCAATACCGTTCGTCAAGCGGAGCGATACCAGTTCAACGCGCAAGCGTGGGAGTTTGGGCAGCCTCGCAGAACCCCCAGCTTGCGCTGGGGGCTGGTGAGGGGCTGTTCGACAAATGGTCTCACGCCCCGTGGTAGTCAACCTCTTTGACTTCCAGGGCATGTTTCTGGATAAACTCGCGGCGCGGTTCCACCTTGTCGCCCATCAGGGTGCGGAACATCTCGTCGGCCTTGAGGGCGTCGTCCAGCGTCACGCGCAAGAGCGTGCGATGAGCCGGGTCGAGGGTCGTCTCCCACAACTCTTCGCCGTCCATTTCGCCCAGCCCCTTGAAGCGGACGATCTTGATGCCGCGCTCGCCCAGCTTGCGGATCTCGGCGACCAGCACGCGAAGATGCGAGAGGACCTGCTGCTTGCCCTCGTATTCGAGGAAGAAGCGCGGGGCCGGTTCGCGACCGGCGATGCGCGGCATCGGCAGTAGATCGCCGGGCTGGAGCTGGAACTCGGCCAGCTTTTGCAGGCCCCGGTTTACCGACTTCAATTCGTGCAGCTCCAGGACCGAGAAGACTTCGCCCGGCGGCGCGGCGTTGCCATTTTTGGCGAGTTCATCATCGGCAACGACCAGCTGGCCTCCCTTTTGTAGATGCTCGGTCCGGAACGCTTCGACCTCGGTATGCGTGAAGAACCAGTGCTCGAGATTGCCAAGCGTGACGCGGTAAGTCGGCAGCTTGCCGTCCTTGAGTCGGCCCAGGAGCGTGGCGACATTGAGCCCGCGGCGTTCGAGGATCGACAGCGACTCTTCGAGTTCGTCCAGCGCTTTCATCAGCGCCTTGAGCCGATCGCCCTCGAAGGTGTTGGGTGGCGCGGTATTGCCTTCGGGCGGTGCGATCATCAGCTTGGCGCCGTCGATGCCGCGCTGCAAGAGTTCTTCGCTCATTTCTTCGAGAGTCTGTACATAGCGCGTGCTTTTTTTCTGGGAGACCTTGAAGAGCGGCGGGCGGGCAACCCAGACGTGCCCTTGTTCGATCAGGGGCCTCATCTGGCGATAAAAGAAGGTCAGCAGCAGCGTACGGATGTGTTGTCCGTCCACGTCGGCATCGGTGAGGAGGATGACTTTTCCGTAGCGCAGCCCGGAGATGTCCTCGGTGTTGCCAATGTCGATTCCGATGGCGCTGATGAGCGCGCACAATTCCTCATTGGCGAGGACTTTTTCCAGACGCGCTTTCTCGACATTGAGCACCTTGCCGCGCAAGGGGAGGATCGCTTGCAAATAGCGATTGCGGCCATTGTCGGCCGACCCGCCGGCGGAGTTGCCTTCGACGAGGAAGATTTCGTTTTCGTCGCAATCGCCGGAGGTGCAGTCCATGAGCTTGCCTGGCAAGCCGCCCGAGTTCAGGATGCTCTTGCGATCCTTGAGGGCTTTTTTCGCCTTCGACGCAGCTTCGCGCGCTTCGGCGGCGACGATCACTTTTTTCATGATCTTCGACGCTTCCTTGGGGTTTTCCTCCAGGAACTGCATCAAATACTCGTACACCACGCTGGATACGATGCCATCCACTTCGGGGTTGTTGAGACGAATCTTGGTTTGCGATTCAAACTGCGGCTCTGGCACGGCGATGGAGACGACGGCGGTGATGCCTTCGCGGAAGTCTTCGCTCAGCGGGGTGATGTTTTTGAACATTTCCTCCTTGTTGCCATAGGCGGTGAGGGCCCGGGTGAGCGCGGTGCGGAACCCTGATTGGTGCGTACCGCCGCCGGGGTTGTGGGCATTGTTGGCGTAGTAGCGGGCGCGTTCTTCCTCGCCGGTGGTGTACTGAAAGGCGGCCTCGACCTTGACGTCGTCCATCGTCTTGTCAACGTAGAGGACCTTGTGAATGGTTTCCTCGGTGCGGTTGAGGTATTCGACGAACTCGGAAACGCCGCCCTCGGCGTGGAACTTTTCTTCCTTGCTTGCGCGTTCATCGGTCAGCGTGATTGCAAGCCCCTTGTTGAGATAGGCGAGTTCGCGCAAGTGGCCTTCGAGCACGTCGTAGTTGAAGGTCACGTCCTTGAAAATCTCGGGATCGGGCTTGAAGGTGATCTTGGTGCCGGTGCGGTTGTTGGGCGTCACGCCGATTTCCTGGACGGGCGTGATGGCGGGGCCGCGTTCGTATTCTTGCTTGTAAACTTTGCCATTGCGGCGCACCTCGGCTTCGCACCATTCGGAGAGCGCGGTGACAGCCTTGGCGCCGATGCCGTGGAGCCCGGCGGAAGTCTTGTAGGTGCGCTTATCGAACTTGGCGCCGGCGCCGACGGTGGTGAGCACGACTTCGAGAGTCGATTTGCCGACCTCCGGGTGCGTCTCGACCGGAATCCCGCGGCCATCATCGGATACGCTCAGACTGCCATCGACATGGACGGTGACATGGACGTTCTTGCAATAGCCGGCGAGCGCCTCGTCGACGCTGTTGTACACCAGCTCGTAGACGAGATGGTGCAACCCCTTGGGTCCGGTATCGCCGATGTAGTTGCCGGGCCGCTTGCGAATATGGGCCGCGTCCTTGAGGACGTTGATGTTCTCGGCTTCGTAGCTGCCGGGCGTATCGATCATTGCGGTAGTTTCTTCGGACATGAACAATCCTTTTCTGATTTTCAACCGGCCCACGGTTTGCGCCGCGGGCTAGTTGACGGTGAACTTCCCAACCTTGAATCGTAACTCCTTGATCGTCTCGCCCGGCAATTTTTCACGCAGCGCTTGCAGGAGCCGGCGCTTGTGGTAGTGCAGGAGTTCCTGGACGAGCACGCCGCTGGCGACCTCGATCTCCAGAATGCCGCGCTTCAGGCCGAGGACGCGCGTGTGGGCGTCATGATCCGCGCCGACGGCTTCGCTCCAAGCCCGCTCCAGATGCAAGCGGCCCTGGCGTCGCCCCCAACCGCGCGCCGTGAAAAGGCGCGCGAGCACCTCCTTGATCGGCTCAGGCTGGGGCTCGGGCTTGTGGATGCGTGGAGCCATGATTAGTGGTTAGTGGTTAGTGGTTAGTGGTTAGTCGTAGGTGTCTTCGAGAGACCACTAGCCACTGACCACTATTCACTATCCACTACTTCGTTTCGACCAGGGGCACGATCACATAGAGGTAGCTCGGCTCATGGCGGATCACGGCGGGGGAGCTTCCATCGTTCATGTCGAGGGTGAGCGGCGTGTCCGGTTCCAGGACGCGGAGCATATCGACGACGAACTTCGGGTCGAAGCTGATCTCCAGGCCCTTGCCGTCGTATTCGATCGGCAACTCGACGCGCGATTGGCCCGTTTCGACGCCCTGGGCGCGAAGCGTCAGCTTTTTCTTGGCGAACTGGAAACGAACACGCTTGCTTTCGTCATCGGTCATGATGGCTGCCTGGCGCACCGCGGCCAGGAGCGGGCCGACGGTCAATGGCACGCGATGCAAATGCTTGCTGGGGATGACTTGCTTGTAGTTGGGGAAACGCCCTTCCACCAAACGAGTGTAGATCATCGCGCGTTCCGTTTTCATCAGAACCTCGTTGGCGCGAACGCTGATGCGGATGACTTCGTCGGGCTCGGTGAGGTTACGTTCAAGCAGGTGCATCGCCTTGGAAGGGACAACGGGAAGCTGCCCCTGCGTCGTGTGCCCGCCGTGCGCCTTGACCTGTCCGGTCATCATCGCCAGACGTCGGCCATCCGTGGCGATGAGCGCGCCTTTTTCCTCTTCGAGTTCCAGCAGGATGCCGGTCGTGGCCCCGAAGCGGACCTGGCCTTCGGTCGCCGCGGCGAAGACCGTGCGCTTGATCATTTCCCGCAACACGCCGGCGGCAATCTCATGATATTTTTCCTCGGCAAACGCGGGCACGTCCGGGAAAGTGGCGGCGTCCTCGCCGGGCATGTCGAACTCGTTGGTATGGCCCCGCACGACGCACTTGTCCGGGCTGGCCTCGATGGTCAGTTCCTCGTCGGTCGATTCGCGTAAAATGTTGAGCATGCGAGAAGTGGGCAGGAGTGCCTCGCCAGGCTCGTCCACCTTGATGCCGCGAACTTCCAGGCGGATGCCCAGTTCCAGATCGGTTGCCATCAGGGTGCAACGATCCTCCTCGACGATGGCCTTGATATTGCGGAGAACCGGCTTGACATCGCGAGCCGCCACGGCGCCGCTGGCGACTTGAAAGGCCTGCATCAAACCCTCTCGGTGACAAACAATTTTCATGCGATCAATCCTTTACTGATTTCTTTTTTTCAAATCCAGTAGTCGTAATAATGTTTCGTGTTTTGGTGTGGATAAGGGCCTTGATTCTCTTGGATACCCGGTTGATGCTTCAGGTTACGTCACCCAGCTTGCTGGGGAAAACTTGTCCGTTAGTTGTTGCGGGTGCGTTGCTTGATGATGGCGAAAATCTCCGGTTGGTGACGTCAAGCTTTTGTCGGCGGTTTCATGGACACGGGCGGTGCAGTCGTCAACAGACAACAAACATGTTTTGCCCTGACGTTTTGTCGCTTGCCGGTTAGCGCTCGCATGGCGTCTTGCGAGCGCTAACCGGCAAGCGGGTGGACCGTCACGTCAATTCCGCCCGCAACTGGCGGACGGCGCCGGACAGGGCGACATCCAGCTTCATGCCCCCCTCGATTTTTCGACACGCATGTTGAACGGTCTTGTGGTCGCGTCCGCCGAAGTATGCGCCGATTTTTTGCAGCGACAAATCGGTCAGCTCGCGTGCCAGGTACATGCT
Source organism: Planctomycetota bacterium (assembly GCA_016191165.1). Taxonomy (GTDB): domain Bacteria; phylum Planctomycetota; class Planctomycetia; order Gemmatales; family Gemmataceae; genus SIAQ01. Next base: position 10,273 of record JACPPF010000125.1, on the reverse strand, counting down.
GACTTGACGGGGCAAAACCACGGCCCGTTCGCGGCGAGCGGACAGCACGAGTTTGGGCGCCACGTGGTAATGTCCGCTCACCCGTTCCGTGATCCGTTGCACGGTCGGCGTGGTTCCCGGTTCTTGCGCGCGAAAGTGCTCACGAACGTCCTCCAGCCGCAATGGTTTTTTGTGCACGCCCTGCAACGTCTTCACCTGTCGAACGGCGCCTTGCAACTGCCTCCCGCCGCCGGTCAGCGTCTTGGCCAGCCAGTCGAGGATATCGGGTTTCACATTTAGTTTCACTTTCTGTGCCATCGCGTCGATCAGGCGCCGCCGGCTTGCCTCGGCCAACGGATCGATCGCAATCACCAGGCCGCCGGCGAGCCGATTCGTCAGGCGATGGGGATACGGCTTCCCGCGATGCCGCAGCTGGCTGGGACCATGTGAGGCGGTGAAGATCATCGGCAGGCCGCGCCGCTGGCGTTCGTCGAGCAAGGCAATCAAGCCAGGAACGAGTCGCATGGGCAGGTGCTGAAGGTCCTCGACGATCCACAGGTCGGCGCCGTCTCCATTCATCCGCGTTTCGTCGTCGGCGAAGTCGTTGGCCGACGCCACGCGCACTTTGATTTTTTCACGATCTAGTTCTTCGGTCAGGGCTTCAACCAAAGTCGTCTTCCCCGACCCGCTCGGGCCAACCAGGAACAGCGGGATGGGCAGGTCGTCCGCGTCGGCCAGAACCCCCGTCAGAACATTCTGGATCGCAGCGAACGCGGCCCGATTTTCAGGCAAGATAAGCAATCGGCCCAGGTTGGAACGAAGCGGCATAGCGTTCGACCTTCCAGAATCGCGTCAACGAACACACAATTATTGTAACAAAAATCGTCTCAAAGTGAAGGCACGCGCATGAGTGTAAATGCTTATGATGAAAAGATTTGCGAAAATTGGTCTTGCGCGGAGCGCCGGTCAAATGCCGGTGTCGAGGACGTGACGCAACTTGTTGACGCATCGAACGATACGGCGAGCCGCTTCGTCGGTATCTTCTTCACTCAAAAGTGGGCTCAGGCTAAAGCGCATGGCCGAATGGAGCACCTCAGCTGGAACCCGCTGCGCGGCTAGCACCGGAGACGGCAGAAGCGAGCCGCTCGAACACGCGGAGCCGGTGGAGCAGGCGACGCCGGCGAGGTCCAGACTCATCAAAAGAGCGTCCGCTTGACAACCGGGGAACGAGAGGTTGAGCGCGTGAGGCAAACCGCCGTCTTCAGGACCATTCAAGACGACCGGAGCCGCTTCGGCGCGGAGGTGTTCCAGGAAGCGGCGCCGCAGGGCGATCAGTTGGATACGATTCGCGTCGAGGTTTTCAATTGACCAGGCGAGGGCGGCCGCCATGCCGACGGCGAGTGCGACCGATTCGGTGCCGGGCCGCTTGCCTTGCTGTTGCTGGCCGCCCAGGAACAGCGGGCGAAGCCGGGCGGCGCGTTTCACGAGCAAGGCGCCAACTCCCTTGGGGCCGTGAAACTTGTGAGCGCTGATCGTCAGCGACGTGACGTCGAGCCGGCGAAACGAGATCGCCAGTTTCCCGGCCGCGGCCGCGGCGTCGCAGTGGAAGACGGTGTCAATTGGCGTTTGCGCCACGAGCTCGGGAATGGGTTGAATCGCGCCCGTTTCGTGATTCGCCAGCATCACGGCGATCAAGCGGAGTTTCTCGGGAACGCCCCATTCGGCCGGCTCGATTTGCCCTTGAGGCGACACCGGCAGCTCGATGAGGCGATGGCCTTGCTTGACCAGCTGGCGGATCGGCTCCAGGACACACGGATGTTCGAGAGCACTCGTGGCAATGGCGCCGGGCGCTGGATTGATCAGGCCGAGGAGGGCGAGGTTGTTCGCCTCGGTCGCGCCGCTGGTGAATATCACTTCGTCCGGGTCGGCATCCAGGAGGTGGGCAATTTGTTCGCGCGCGTCTTCGAGTGCCCGCCGCGCCTGTCGGCCGACGGAATGGCTGCTCGCGGGATTGCCGGGGAGGTCCCAGGCGTAGGGATGCATCGCCGCCCAGACGGCCGGAAGCATCGGCGTGGTGGCGTTGTTGTCGAGGTAGATGGGGTTCATGGTTTCATTATCCGCACAGACGTCTTTCTTTCGCCAGGTTCCGCACGCTTCGCGGAGGACGCGGTTTTCTTGTTTGCATGATAGCGAATTTGGGTCGATACTTGGGAAGACTGCGGAAGCGAGCGTCAAGGGAGGGGACAAGCCATGCGAGCAACGACCCTGCGGTTAGGCCTGAGTTTGACGGTTGTGCTGTGTTTCTGGGCCAATCCCGCCTCGGCGCAGCAGGTGTACGTGGTGCCGACGGTCCCGTATGAGCCGGCATATGTGCCGTATTCGCCGCCGGTGTTTGGGTATCGTCCGCCGCCGCCGCTGTCGTCTTCGCGCGTGCACGGGATTCTGAACCAGCACGGCGTGGCGTGCCAGGTCGATCCGTATTACGCGAACTGCGCCAACTGGCATTACGAGATGAATTTCATTTTTGGGTCGTGTCGATCGTTTTTCCGGGAAGACTGTCATTCCAATGCGGGAGGCGGGCGGAACTGCGCACGGTAGCTCCCGGTAGCGTGGCCAAGTCAGGTCTTGAATTCTCGCAAAGTCGCAAAGGACGCAAAGGCAGTCAAAACGAACGAGCCAAGTGTAATTGTCCCGTCGATGTTTTTGCTCCTCCTGTTTCTTCCATTCTTTTGTCTTTCTTTGCATTCTTTGCGCCTTCGCGAGAAACTATGGCCCAGTGTTAGCTGCCCGTATCGTGCCAAGAGCGGGAGAGCCGTCCCCAGACTTTCGAGGTGTTACTTTTTTCCATAGCGTTGTTCGGCTGCCTTGCGGAAGGCGCCGAGGCTTTGGCCGCCGTTGCCAGGGAAGCCGGCGTGTTGCACCATGAAGACGGTGACCAGGCCGCGCTTGGTGTCGACTTGCATGTTGGTGGAGTAAGCGCCGCCGTGACCGGTGTTGCCATCGCCGACCGCCCAGCCGAGGCCATAGCTATTTTTGATGTCTGGTCCGGTCTGTCGGCTGGTCATTTGTTTGACGGCCTCTTCTGACAGGATGCGCTTGCCCTTGTAGGCGCCGCCGTTGAGGACCATCTGGCAGAAAATGCCGATGTCGGTTGCGGTCGAGAACAGTCCGCCGCCAGGGCAGGGGTAGCGCCCGCCGCGGTCGCTGAGCGGGTACTTCAGGTGGGCAATCTTCATTTCTTCCAGTCCCTTTTTCCCCTTACCGGGCCGGTAGGTCTTCGCGAGCCGTTTGAGCTGGGCTTCGCTGGGCCAAAACGTGGTATCTTTCATGCCGAGTGGACCGAACAGACGCTTTTGCATGAAGTCCTCGTAGGACATGCCGCTGACGACTTCGATGATGCGTCCCGCGGTGTTGATCCCCGCGTTGGAGTAGACGTATTTCGTGCCGGGCTCGGAATTGAGCGGCGTCAAGGCGTAACTGCGAACGCAATCGCGCAACGGCATCACGTCGATCGTCGGGATTTCCATCGCGGAGCGAAACGGCATGCCGCTTGTGTGGTTGAGCACGTCCCGCACGGTGACGAGACGTTTTGGCTTCGTCAACACCACGCGATCTTTGCTCTTCTCGGAAATGAGCCAAAGGCCCTTGAACTCCGGAAGGAACTTTTCGATCGGATCGTCAAGGCTGACCTTGCCTTCATCGACGAGCAGCATCAACCCGGCGCCGGTGATTGGCTTGTTCATCGACGCGATCCAGAAAAGGAAATCGACCAGCATGGGCCGACGCGCGCCGACATCGGCGTAGCCGACGGCTTCGAGGCTGAGGATTTTGTCCTTGTCGGCGACCAGTGTGACGGCGCCGGCAAGGTTGCCCTTGTCCACGAACGGCTTCAGGACGGCCGCGACGCCCTTGGGCGCTTCTTGCGCCGGCAGCGGCATCAGGCCAAACGTGAGCGCGAGCAGCAAGATGCCCGGGAACATCTGGTAGAGGAAGCGGTTTTTCATGGTGAATGTCCTTGTGCGGGAATGTTGTTGTGTCGGACCTCGTTCCCAGGCTCTGCCTGGGAACGCCTTGCCGCGAGGCTCAGCCTCGCCGAACCCGATAGACGCGTCATCTCCAATCCGTCACGACGTCAATCAGCCCTGAGCGCCCTGCGTAGTTACGCGCACTCGAATATCGCCAGTCCTCGGGCCTGTCCACAAAGCCGCGCCGCACCGGATTGTTGTGGATGTACTCAAGCTTTTGCAGCATCATCTCATCATCCAGGATAGCCTGGGGATGACTCCCCTCCTGCCAGAGTTGATAATCCTGATCGATCTTGTGCCGCAGCTTATAGTAGTGAAGTTGCTCCAGAAGCGTGGCCGCGCCGCGTTCCGTCAGAAGGTCGATGATCCGCCGTGCCGTGAAGGATTTGAAACGCCCAACCATTTGGCTCATGTTTTGGCCGTTGGCAATCCAGTGTAAGTGGTTGTCGAGAACCACGTAGCCATGAAGCGTCATGCCTTCGCGTTGGAGAAAACGCCACGAGTCGAAAACGATGTCAACAGCCTCCGGACGGTTGAACACGGAAAGCCAGGCGACCACGGTGGAGGTGATGAAATGGGGGCGAGGCTCATCGTCGAAACGATAGCGGGTTCGGGTCATCGAGTTGGCCTCCGATTAGGTGGCATGTGCATTGGCTGCCGTCGCGTGCAAACAGCGAGGCAGAGCATCGCGGGCCGTGCGTTCCCAGGCAGAGCCTGGGAACGAGGTCCGTTGGCTCGTCACGGGACCCTCAACCCAACGCCCCGCGAAAAAACTCCAGCGTCCGCTTCATCCCCTCATGCCGATCGACTTTTGGTTCCCACCCTAACAGCGTGCGGGCGCGCGTGATGTCGGGGCGGCGCACCTTCGGGTCATCTTGAGGCAACGGCTTGAAGTCGATCTGGCTTTTGCTGCCGGAGAGCGACAGGATTTCTTTTGCGAAGTCAAGGATGCTCACCTCGTTGGGATTGCCGAGGTTGACCGGCTCGTGAAAGTCGGCATGCAATAGTCGAAAGATGCCATCGACGAGATCGGAGACGAAGCAGAAGCTGCGCGTCTGGCCGCCGTCGCCGTAGACGGTGAGCGGTTCGCCGCGCAAGGCCTGGCCCATGAGGTTGGGGACGACCCGGCCATCGTCGAGGCGCATGCGTGGGCCGTAGGTGTTGAAGATGCGGACGATGTGGGTGTTGATGCCGTGCGAGCGGTGATAGGCCATGGTCATCGCCTCGGCGAAGCGTTTGGCCTCGTCGTAGACGCCGCGGATGCCGATGGGGTTGACGTTGCCCCAGTAGTCTTCTTTTTGGGGATGTTTTTCCGGATCGCCATAGACTTCGCTGGTGCTGGCCAGGAGAAAGCTTGCGTTTTTGGCCTTGGCCAGGCCGAGCGTGTTGTGCGTGCCGAGCGAGCCGACTTTGAGCGTGGGGATCGGGTGGCGCAGGTAGTCGACCGGGCTGGCGGGCGACGCGAAATGGAGGATGTTGTCGATCGGCCCGTCGATCTCGACCGGGTTGGAGATATTGTGGCGCAGAAAGGTGAAGCGCGGGTTGCCATGCAGGTGCTGAATGTTAAGCGGGTTCCCGGTGATGAAGTTGTCGAGGCAGACGACATCGTGTCCCTCGGTGAGAAAGCGTTCGCAGAGGTGAGAGCCGATAAACCCGGCCCCGCCGGTGATGAGGGTGCGCATGGTTGATTTCCCGAGTTTAGCCGCTCGCCTTTGGCGAGCGCGCAACGCTCGCCAAAGGCGAGCGGCTAAACCAAAAGGCGGCCGTCATGGCAACAATCGGTGGGCCAATTGCCGATCCGACTGCGTAAAATATGCTGACCAGGAGGATTGTAACGATTATTCCGGCACGAGGTAGACCCGCATGGCGACCCGACCCCTCCGAACTTTCACGGTCCTGCCCAACCTGCCTGCCGAATTGCAAGGGCTGCAACAACTCGCCTACAACCTGTGGTGGTGCTGGAACCATGACGCCATCGCCCTTTTTCGGCGGATCGATGAGCAACGCTTCGAGGAGGCCGAGCACAGCCCCGTCAGGCTGCTGGCAACCGTGGGACAGGATCAGCTCGATCAGCTCAAGGAGGACGAGGGCTTCATGGCTCACTTGAGCCGGGTCGTCGATGCCCAGGACCGCTACCTGACGGCGCCCACCTGGTTCAACGAGACGTTTGTCAAGAAAACCGACGACCCCGATGCCGCGGGGCAGCGTTATCGGATGGCGTATTTCTCGGCCGAGTTCGGGTTGCACGATAGCGTGCCGATCTACTCCGGCGGCCTGGGGTTGTTGGCGGGCGATCACCTCAAATCGGCGTCCGACCTTGGGCTTCCGCTGGTCGGCGTGGGATTGATGTATCGCGAGGGCTACTTCCGTCAGTACCTCAACGTGGACGGCTGGCAGCAGGAACGCTATCCCGAGAACGACTTCTTCAACCTGCCGCTCATCGCGGAAACCAAGCCCGATGGCACGCCGCTTTTGGTCACCGTTCCGTTGCCCGGGCGCGACGTCTCGATCCGCGTCTGGAAAATCCAGGTCGGGCGAATTCCTCTTTATTTGCTCGACACCAACATCCCGCAAAACAACGCCGAGGACCGGCAGATCACGTCGCGGCTTTACGGCGGCGATCACGACATGCGCATCCGCCAGGAGATGGTGCTGGGTATCGGCGGCATTCGGGCCCTGAGTGCGCTGGGCCGCATTCCTTCGGTTTGCCACATGAACGAGGGACACTCCGCGTTCTGCGGCCTGGAGCGAATTCGGGTGATGATGGAGGAGCGTGGGCTGGATTTCGCGTCCGCGCGCGAGGCGGTCATGGCCGGCACGTGCTTCACGACGCACACGCCCGTCCCCGCGGGTAATGACGTGTTCGCGCCGCAGCTTCTACAACATTATTTCGCCGGCTATTTGCCTCAGCTCAAGATCGATTGGAACGAATTCCTCGGACTGGGCCGGCAGAACCCGCGCGACGCCAACGAGCCGTTCTGCATGACCGTGCTCGCCATTCGGCTTTCCAATATCTCCAACGGCGTAAGCGCCCTGCACGGCAAGGTATCGCGTCACATGTGGAAGGCAATCTGGCCCAGCCTGCCGGAAGCCGAAATCCCGATCACATCGATCACCAACGGCGTCCACACCCGCAGCTGGATGGCGGCGGATTTCTCGCAGCTTTACGACCGGTACCTCGGCGGGCACTGGGATCAACGACCCACCGATCATTCGATCTGGAAAAAAGTGGACAACATCCCCAACGCGGAGCTGTGGCGCACCCACGAACGCCGGCGCGAACGCCTCGTCGTGTTCGCCCGGCGGCGCTTGCGCACCCAGCTCGAGCGGCGCGGCGCCACGCCATCGGAAATCGCCCGCGCCGATGAGGTCCTCGACCCCGAAGCCCTGACCATCGGCTTCGCCCGGCGTTTCGCCACCTACAAGCGCGGCACCTTGATCTTTCGCAACATGGAACGGCTGATCGCCATCCTCAATAACAAGGAACGTCCGGTGCAGATCATCTTCGCCGGCAAGGCCCATCCGCGCGATCACGGCGGCAAGGAGCTGATCGCGGAAATTGTGCACGTGTGTCGCCGGCCCGAGGTTCGCCGCCGCATGGTCTTCATCGAAGACTACGACATCAACGTAGCACGCTTTCTGGTCCAGGGCGTCGACGTTTGGCTCAACAACCCGCGCCGGCCCCTCGAAGCCTCCGGGACCAGCGGCATGAAGGTCTGCATCAACGGGGGGCTCAATCTCTCGGTCCTTGACGGCTGGTGGTGCGAGGGCTTCGCCGGCGATAACGGCTGGGCCATCGGCGCCGGCGAGGAATACACCGAGACCGACCGCACCTACCAGGATGATGTCGAAAGCCGGGCCATCTACGACCTCCTCGAACAGGAAATCGTCCCGATGTACTACAACCGCGCGTCCGACGGGTTGCCGCGCGGGTGGATCAACTACATGAAACACTCGATCAAGAGCTGCTGCCCGGTGTTCAATACGAACCGGATGGTGGAGGAATACACGCGCGTCAGCTACGTTCCATCGGCGGACCGCCATGCCGGCCTGGTCGCGGAGAATCTCAAGTCGGCCGCCGATCTGTCCCTGTGGCGGCGCAAACTGGCCAAGGAGTGGGCGCAGGTCAAGGTCGATCGCATCGACGCCGATGGCAAAGACGCCATGCGCGTCGGCGCGGAATTCGAAATCCAGGCGCGCGTCAGCCTCGGCAACCTCGCGCCGGACGATGTCGAGGTCCAGCTCTTCCACGGCATCATCGACAACGCCGGCGAAATCCCGCAGCCGAGCACCATCTCGATGAGCACCAACGGCAGCGCGTCCGGTTCGACCTGGCTTTTCAAGGGCAAGATTCGCTGCCAATCCAGCGGGCACTACGGTTACACCGTCCGGGTTTTGCCACGGCACGCCAACCTTGGCAACCCGTTCGAGCCGGGATTGATCTGCTGGGGGTGAGAAATGGCGAATGCGATTAGCGGATCGATACCAGCCCCACGCGCAAGCGTGGGGATTTGAGCAGCTTCCCAAAACCCCCAGCTTGCGCTGGGGGCTGGTCAAGTGCTCCTCGACGAACGGTATGGCGTTTAGCCGCGACCCGAAGGGGCGCGCGGCGCGACCGCGGCCAAGTAACGCCTGGAAGAACAACTCCCCGATTTGGGCGAAGGCGATTTTCGTAAGGTGGTGCGGAGTTCCGGGGATACCGTACCTGTTTCCCTTCCCGCCCGGCGGCGATTCTGGCCATGGATTCGTTGTAACAAGAATGCAGTTGGGCGTCACGAAATATGTACGGTGTGCCCGGAACTCCGGGCAATGAAGGGAGAGGCAAGTAGAAGGGTTAGAACGACTTGCAGCCCCTTTTCTGCCCCAAAAGTCGCAAGGCAAGCTTTTCTGCCTTACTCTCCCTTCGGTAAAGCAAAAGCATCCGGCGGTAGACTTTTCAATAGCTTTACCTCGGAGATAATCAGATCAGAAGCGAGAACGGAATCCGCACCTTTTGGGCCACCCTTAATGTAAGAACGGAGCCGATACGGAATCTGTAATCCGTCAATTTTCTTATAGTTCCTGAACACGACCTTGATATCTAAATTGACCCCTGGTTCCGGAGTAATTTTCATGTTTGTTTGGACCAACAAACCACTTTCGCGATCAAAATAGTATTCACCCTCGCCATCCTTCCACTTTGCACGAAACCCGACGGTTGGTCGGTCGTCGACCGCTACCCCTTTCCTTGCAGTAAGTTTGATTCGGTCGTCCAACAGTTCTCGCAGTATCGCGATCAATTCGAAATGCGGCTTCGTTCGGCCATCATCGGGTTTCGGTGTGGCGACTTCGCCTTCACTCCATTGCCAAAGTTTACCGTCTCTTTTTAGCTGGAATAATGTTTCTTTCTTACCTTTTTTGTTTATGGTTGTGACCCTCTTCCACGATTTCGGCAGGTCAAATGTTTCCTCAAAACACATTTCGAAACCTCCAATTTTGGGCCTCGAACCTTTGACTATTCCCCGCCTTGGTTTGGTTATGGCATCAAGCCCACCATGGGCGGCAATGCCTTTTTGCAACACGGCCTTGGGTTCCGGATTTCCTTGACAGGACACGAAAACCGGGATACTAATCAAAAACGCAAAGCCAAGCATGGCGTTCTTACCCATGATTCTACCCCAAAGAGCAAACGCTTTCATTCCTTATCGACGAGCACCGGGCACCGCTCCGGGTGGCGGCAATGGAATTGGCAACTGCCCCCAGCGCGACCCCGAATATCCGTCGCCTGGCCCGAAGCCCGCTCCCGCCGCGGGAATGAATGGTGCGTTCCGCATGATGTAGAATTGCGCAGCCGTCCATTGCCAATAGGCCTCGCGGCGCCGATCCTCCTCAATCTGCCAAGGGGCACGCCCGCCAATCTGCCCGTGTTGGTTTGGTGGCAACAGCGGAAAAGCCGGTAAAGGGTCACCAAGTGGCCGCGCACCCGGTGCGCGGTCTAACGGTAATCGAGGAAGTGATGGTGGCGTCGCCAAACGAGGATCATGCCCACCGGGACCAGGAAAATGATCCGGAATCAAAGGCCTTTCTCGGCCCAATGGCAGCGGCCCGGCTTGTCGCGGGTCCGGATCCACAAACGTCTGCCCGAACGAGTAGATGTTCATGTGCCCTGGCGATTGGCCTGCCGAGGTGTTCGAGATGTCGAAGAAGTCCTCAAGCAAATCGTAGCGCACTGTGCCGCTTTGGTCCAGCGTGAAGTAGCCGCTGGTGGGGTCGCCGGTTTGCTCCCAGGT
>JACPPF010000146.1 GCA_016191165.1 Planctomycetota bacterium | reverse complement strand
TACGTCAACATCGGCCCGGGCCTGCGCATCCAGCTCTGCGAGCGCGCCGACATCGGCGTGGGCGCCGCCTTCGGCCTGACCGACTTCGGGCCCGAGCAACTCTACCGCACCGAGTTCCGCCTGCGCTTCTAGCCTTCCCCCCTCTCCCTCTGGGAGAGGGGTTGGGGGTGAGGGTGGAGTTCGCTCGGCCTTTGGATGCCCCGCCCTCACCCCTGGCCTCTCTCCCAGAGGGAGAGGGGAACAGACACCACACCGCGAAGCGGCGGCTCGCCTATTTCCCCATCACAAACTGCCAAAGCGCGGTCCCATGCGCCTGATAGCGAGGCCGATCCTCCGCGAGCATGTACCTTTCATCAACCAGCCGTTCACATGCCGCGTCGAGCTGTTCGCGATAGAACTTCACGTCCTCGTAGCGTTTGGCGACGGGGAACCGCGGGTCGCCTGCTTTCGCGTCTTTTGGAAATGGGATGAACGAACCTTGTAAACTTGCCAGGGCCCCATCGGCGCCGATGGTCTTACGGCGCAGATTCCAGCCCGTGTAGCTGCCCAGGGGGACCGCGACCTCCGGCGGTAGCAGCATGCCCTGATCGTTGCCATCCGCGTCATTTCTTGGCACGAGGACCGTGTAGCGTTTCAGGACAGTGGGCGGCTCGCGGGTGAGGATGCCCTTGGTCAAAAAAGTAGGCCCATAATCATTCAGCGAGGGTTGCTGGATTACCTTTGGAAATCGCACACCCGGGATTTTCGGGAACCCGGTGGCGTCCTGCGTCCACGCAACCAGGGTGCGATCGGCCAGGCGCGGGTAGATGCTGGCGGGCGGCGCCTTGTCTTCGCGCACCCAGCTGTCGAGCGCGACCAGAAGGCCGCGCAGGAAGGGCCGGTAGTCGCCGAAGTTGGCGTAGTTGTCGCTGTTGCCCTTGACCGGCGGAAACGCCGCCGGCCCGTGCTGCGTACCGCCAAAGCTGTAGATGCGCACGTTCTCGGGAATCTCCGCGTCATTCATTCCCAGCGGATCCGTATGCACCAACGACCCCGCGCGATGCCAGTACTCGGCCGCGCTTTGGGTGTGCATGATCTTCGGCTGCGTCTTGCTCTTGGCATATCGGGAAAGGATACTATCGGATTTTTTCGTATACGGATCGGTCGATGGACCATACGTGAACGGGAAGACATCGGCGGGAAACAGGTGATCCTCGTGCTGGCCGTTGTGACGATTCGGCTGGGCGAAGCGGTGATTGAAGAACCCCAGCCCGCCCCCGGCGACATGCGGGATCAACCCCTCAAAGACGATGCGGCCCTTGGTGTCCTCGTTGAAGCCCTGGTAGAGGAGATGGCGCAAAAAACGCCCGCTCTGCGAAACGCCGAAGGCGAAGGCGCGGTTGATCGCCGGTTTGCCGGCCGGCGCCAGCGGATTCTGCCTGGACGTGTCGTGTCGTAGAAAAGAGATGAGATCGCGCACGCTCGCAAAGCAAACGCCCTGAACGAGAGCGCCCTCGCCTTCGTAGATCAATTCGTACAAGACGCCTGGCTCAAAACCGCGTTCGATCTCGAGGCGAATCTCTGGCAAGGTTTGTCCCGCGCCATCGGTGCGAGGTTGCAATGGCATTTGCACGATTTTCCATTGCCCGCGCGGCACAATCTGGCGCTTGTCCAGTTCGTGCAGGCGTTTGGTTAAAACGGCCTTGGCGAGTCCGTCCTTCGTCGGCGGATAGGAGCCATGATTGGGCCGGCGCGAGAGCGGCATCGACTTGACCGCCGAATCGGCACTCGTCTCCTGGCGCACGAGACCGTGCACGAGTTTTCCCTCGCTCCGGGCCTGGGGCGGCTGCAACAGCAAGCGACCGCCGCCGGGCAGCAGTTCACCGTCCCACCCGGACCAGACGACCGTGTAGCCCTGACGCATGAGGAAGCCATCGCCTGCTGGATTCTTGACGCCGGGCGCCGGCGCGCCGGGCGGCCGATTGAACATGCCCAGCGCCAGCTTGTTGCCGCGGTTGTTCACGTCGTAGAAGATGGCGCCGTTGCCCTTCGATAGATCTTTCGGCACCAGGATCACGACGTCGGAGAGAAACTCGACCTTGCCGTCGGCGTTGCGCGGCGCCAGGTCCAGATCGACGATGTCGCGATTTCGCCCGGCCTTGGGATTGATCGCAAAGCGAGCGAGGGCCGTGATTTGGTCGTAAGGCCCAACCGCGCCGAACGCCTTGCCATCGGCAAACGGTTCGCGCTTGAGTATTTTCAAAGACACGACCTCGGCGTGAACCATTGGGACGCTAAGGAAGGCAACGGCCAACAAGCAGAAACGAAATGACGTGCGCATGGTTTCATCTCCCCCGAACGGTGGATCTCCTGTGCAGGTTGTTATACGGGTCGGTGCGCCGCTGAACCATTTAGCCGCGGAGCTTGCTCCGCGCGGGGCAAGCCCCGCGGCTAAATATTTGCCCGCCGCCAGGAACCTGGGCGTTCAGCGCTTCAGCGCCTTGACGCCGGCCCAGGTTCCGCGGAACGGGATCACCGCCGTGATGTAGGCCAGATACACGCGGTTTGACGAGATGGCCACGCCCCACACGCCGTGCTTGTTCTTTGGCTGCCCATACGATTCGGCCAATCTGGGCTTCACGGGATTGGAAATGTCGATCACCTGCAACTCGCTGTCGCCCGCGGAGAGGTAGGCGCGTTTTCGCTTGGCGTCGTAGGCGATCTGATTGGTATGGCCCGGGCTATTGAACCAAAGATTCTTGAACGTGTGCGCCTGCCACGGATTCCACCAGGCGACTTGCCGAATGGCGCGGGGGTTGCGCACGTCCACGATTTCGAGGCCCGCGTAATCGCACGGCAAGTAGGCCAGGCCCTTCTCGACATGCACGTCGTTGTACGCTTGCTGCTTTTTCGCCATCGCAGCATTGGCGTAGCGGCCGATTTCCCGTGGTTTCCCCCGGTCGCTGACGTCGAGGATGCGCAAGCCGCCGGCGTCGTACGCGACGTAAAGAGTTTTCCCGATCAGGAACAACCCGCGGGCGTTCGGATGTTGTACCTTGGTGGGATTCTTGCGCGGGAAATGGATGTCGGGCTGATACGTCGAGACATGCCGAATCGTACCCGGCCTGGAAACGTCGAAGATCATCACGCCCTGCTTCATGGCGCCGAGGTACGCGAAGCGCTCGTCCACGACGATGGCGGCCGAGCCGGTCAACGTCTCGGCCGACTTCCACAACGCCGTGACGCGCGGCTGTCTTGGGTTCTTGACGTCGACGACGGCAAGCCCGGCCGGCGCCCCGAAGGCGTTGAAGAATTCGCCCAGTGCGAGATAGAGATTCGTGCCGCGCTGCGTGAGATGCATGACGTGGAGTTTGCCGAACTGATCCGTGCCGATTTTCGCAACGTCCGTCGCCCCGTTGGTTTTGGAGATATCGAGGATGCGCAGCCCGCCATTTTTCACCGCGACGTACAGGTACGGCTGGCCCACGCGGTCCGCGACCATACACATCGGATATTCCCCCGGCGTCGGAAACTCCCAGACCAGCTTCAACGGCTGGGCAACCAACGGCGACACGTGCAACAACGCCAGGATCACAACGGCGCCAGGTCGGGACAGCATGACGGCATCTCCGGATCGATGGATGCGGGCACTACCCCGGCGGCACCACATCGGTTTCACAAGCCCCGCCATGAGCGCAGCGATTGGCGGGGGTCGCAAAAAAAAGGCCTTGCCTGCGCTGTGGGCCGGTGAGTGGAAGAAGGCGAAAAATCCGAAAAAAATCATTGCACGCCCGCCTCAAACCGGTTACGCTAACCATTTGACCTACTGCGATAGCCCCGCCAACACGCGGGGCGCAAGTGCTAGCCGGTTCGCGAGGATGCCGGCGGTACCCACTCTCTCCTCGTGGGGGCTTTTTTTCATGAATGCGAACTCTCGACGCGATTTCCTGCGCAACATCGGCGCTGGCGCCGTCGCTGCCGGCATCGGCACCGACCTGGCCGCCGACCTCGGCGTCTCCACCGCCTTCGCCCAGCAAGGCACCGCCCGCCTGACCTTCGGCACTCTCGAACCCCTCGTCACGCTCATGCAAGAGACGACGGCGGACCGGCTCATCCCGCAGGTCGTCGAACGGCTTCGCAATGGCACGTCGCTCCGCGATGTCGTCGCCGCGGCTGCCCTGGCCAACGCCCGCACCTTCGGCGGTGAAGATTACATCGGCTTCCACACCATGATGGCCATCGGACCGGCGTATCACATGGCCCAGGAACTGCCTGAAGCCCGCCGCGCTTTGCCCGTCCTGAAAGTGCTCCACCGCAACGCAACGCGCATCCAGGCGCAAGGCGGCCGCACGCGCGAGGTGCTTCATCCCGTCCAGGGCGTCGCCATTCCCAACGGACGCGTCGGCGGCGAAGTCCTGCGCGACCAATTGCGTCAGCCCAATGTCAACGACGCCGAGCGCACCTTCGCCACGCTCGCACGCAATGCGGATGACGCGCTCAACAACGTCCTCTATGCCGTCGAGGACGGCGCCGATGTCCATCGCGTCGCTCTCCCCTATCGCGCCTGGGACCTCATGGGCATCATTGGCCGCGAGCAGGCGCACACCTTGCTTCGGCAATCGGTCCGCTTCTGTGCCCGTAGCGAGAGTCCCAATTACCGCCGCTACATGAATCCGCTGCGCACCGCGTTGCCGCGCTGGCTCGATCAACATCGCCTGGTCGGTCGTGAGTTGGGTTCGCGCCGGATGGAAGATCGCTGGATCGAGGACTTCAGCATGACGCTCTTCCGGGCGACGCCCGATCGCGCCGCCGATGCAGCCGCGGCCGCCCTGGCGGACGGCATTGATCCGGCGGCGATCGGCGAGGCGATCTCGCTGGCGGCCAACCAGCTCGTCTTGCGCGACAATGGCCGAACCGCGGCGCAGGCGAGCCCTCCCAAACCCGTGGGCAGCGTTCACGGCGACTCCACCGGGGTTCACGGCTGCGACTCGGCCAACGCCTGGCGCAACCTGGCTCGCGTTGCCAACCAGCGCAACAAGGTCGTGTGTTTGCTTCTGGGCGCCTGGCAAGTCGCGCGGGATCGCGCCAATGGCACCGGCAACTTCATCGAACTGCAACCGTATCCGCGCGAGGACGCCCGGAACGCCGCACGCAATGTCGAGCCGGCCCGTTTGCTCGGCGCGCTCGAGGAAGCCATTCGTGGCCGAGACCAGGCGCGCGCCGCCGCCATCGCGCATCGCTACACCACGACGGATCGGCCCGTCCGCCCGCTGTGGGACACCCTGCTGCGCTACGCCATCAGTGAGGACGGCGCGCTGCACCACGAAAAATTCTATCGCACCAGCGCCGAGGAATACAACTCGGTGCGCCCGGCGTTCCGTTCACGCTACCTGATCGCCCTGGCCCGCGTCACTGCCAGCGGCCACGGCTATGCGGCCCCAGGTCACACGGAGGCTTGCCGGCTGCTCAACGCGTAATTCGACCGCACGCGGTTTCGCGATCGTTCGTGTTCGCGAAGCCACATCCGCCCGTTTTTCTCACGCCGAACGGGAATAAAATAGCCTCCGCTAACATCATGTTAGGGGAGGCGATTTTTTTGTAGGTCAGGCTTTCCAGCCTGACGTGTTGCGCGTGCTGTCAGGCTGGAAAGCCTGACCTACATGCCCGGTTGGGAGACTCGATGATGACCACCACGACCCTGCTTGCCGACTTCATTGTTGTCGTCCATCTCATTTACATGTCGGTGGTGGTGTTCGGCCAGCTGGCGATTATGGTGGGCCATCACCTCGGCTGGCGCTGGACGCGCAATCCGATCTTTCGCGTCATCCACCTGGTGATGATCCTGTACGTCGCCTACGAAGCGGTGGTGGGAATCGAGTGCCCGTTGACGGTGTGGGAGCGTGACCTGCGGATCGAGGCGGGCCAGATTCCCGCGAATTTCGCCGAGCAACCCGGCTGGACCGTTGACAACGCCAGCTTCGTGGCCCGGCTGGCGCGTGGGGTTCTGATGTGCGACAGCTCCTGGGAGCCCGTGCTGAATGCGTCCTATTACTTTTTCGCCGGCCTGGTGATGGCGACGCTCTTCCTCTCGCCGCCGTGCTTTGGGTGGAAGCGTGCGTCACGACCCCCGACCGAGCAGCCAGTGATTCCTCCGGGTAGTTCGACCGGGATCACCTCGCTGGACCGAGCATGATGGAGCGATGAGCCCGCGCCACCCGGCTGCTGCCGCCGCCCCTGTTTCATGCTGCATCAACGCGAGGTTTGAGGATTCCTTTTCACCCATCAAAACGCAATGCCAATCGCCGAACAGCACTTCACAAGCCCCCAGCGCAAGCTGGGGGTTTTGGGAAGCTGCCCACACCCCCACGCTTGCCAACATCTTTCAAGGATGACGTAACTCATTAAACGTAAATGCGATCCAGCGTTGGACGCCTATGCAGCTGCAGTACTTGCATTCATAGCGCCCAAATATGGGCGGCCTGGTTCAAACCGAGGTGACAATCCAAATCTACCTGGCTTGCCCAAACTTCCCGGTCGGGATATCCCCGCGCCCCGTGAGAAGTCCTCAAAAAAATCGACGTAAGCGATTCATTTTCAGTTGGTTACGGATCGGTAAGGACTTCTCACATCGACCGGTCGCGTATGTCGATTGTGCCGATGGTATCGGTTCGTGCTAATTGTACCCATCATTCCGATTGTCGCTGCTTTGAGGAAGATGAGGGGGTTTGCGGGCCGAATAACCGGCAAGATTCGCCCAGTTTTTCCAGTTGGCGGTTCAATCACGCGGAATGTACGGATTATGCTGGCGATGGAATCGTGGATCGGATCAAATGGAGCCTGACCGGCGCTTGGCGGCGGATTGGAATGGCCTAAAGTTCGACAGGGATTCCGATTCTGCGGTTGGTGAGGACTTTTCCATGTTGCGTACTCTTTTGATCGTGGTGATTTTCGCGTGGCACGGCGCCGCCCTTCAGGCAGGCGGAGTGGCAAAGAAGGGGCCGGGCCAAAAACGCCCGGCCCCCAGGAAACAGATCGAGCCGGCGTATCGAGTATTTCCCTATACGCCGCGGCAGGACACGCTGGAGGTGTGGCAGCATTACGGCGTCGGGCCACTGGGGCGCATGGTGCCGCGCGTAATTGTCACGCGTTTCGGCCCCCTCTATTCGCGCAACCTGGAGCCGTACCCGTGGCTGCACAATCGCTCGACGGCGCTCATGCCGATGGCGGTGGATTAACGTATCGCCTGGCCCCGCGCGAACGCCAAGCCGCAAGCGGCGTGGGGGGGTCGGACATTTCCTGATGGATTCGGTAGACTAACCGCTACCCGGCCGAGGTGGTCACGCCTCCTCGGCTCTCTTTTCGACGCAGCGAAAGTGCGGAAAGCGTATGCCGGTCCAGATTTGTCCGCGGTGCAAGCATTTCAATCCCGAGTACGCGGCCTATTGTCATTTTGATGGGGTTGTCCTGCAAGCCCAGCAAAATACGGGCGTGCTGGGTTTGCCGAGCGAGTTTGCGTTTCCATCGGGTCGCCGCTGCCGAACGTTCGATGAACTGGCGCAGGGTTGCCAGGAAGAGTGGGCCGCCGCGCGCGATCTGCTGGTGCGGGGCGTGATCGCGCAGTTCTTCCGGGTGGGCAACCGCGCGGAACTGGCGCGGGCGGCCGATGATGCCCGGGCGAACGCCAATCCCGACATTGGGCTGACGATGTTCCTGTCGGCCCTGCCCGGCGCGCGTACGCAAACCCCCAAGCTTGATCTCAGCCCGCGCCGGATTCTGCTGGGCAAACTCCTCGTTGGCGAATCGAAAACGGTTCCCCTGACCATCACCAATCAAGCCCAGGGGATGTTGCAGGGGACGGTAACGGTAACCGAGGGCCAAAACTGGCTTACCCTGGCGGACAAACCGGGTGTCAGTCAGCTTGAGGTGAAAGCACCGCGCGAACAGGTCGTGAAGTTGACCATCAACACCAAAGGCCAGGCCGCGGGGCAGACTTACGCCGCCCGGCTCACCGTGGTCACCAACGGCGGCGTGGTGGAAGTACCACTGCGCATGGACCTGGTCGCGCAACCTTACACCAAGGCGCCGTTTCAAGGCGTGCGTTCGCAGCGTGAAATGGCGGAGCGCATGCGCTCGCAGCCCAAGGCCGCGGTTCCCGTTCTGGAAAGCGGCGACGTGCAGCGTTGGTTCTCCCTCAACGGCTGGAACTATCCCGTGCAAGGCGTGCCGATCAAGGGCGTCGGCGGCGTGCAGCAGTTTTTCGAGGGCATGGGCGTCTCGAAACCGCCGACCGTTCATCTCTCCAAACCGGAATTGCGCCTTGCCTGCAAATACCAGGAAACGACTCGCGCCCAGGTGACGTTGCAAACGCCCGCGAAGAAATGGGTGTACGCGCAACTGAGCAGCGACAGCCCCTGGTTGAAATTACCGCAAGGCCAGGTGAGCGGCCCGCAGAATGCGCCGGTGGCCGTGGAGATCGATACCAGCCTGTGGAAACCGGGAGCGCCGAGTGAAGGCAAGGTAACGCTGATCGCAAACGGAGGCGTGAAGCTGACGCTGAAGGTGGTAGTGGAGGTGCTTGGCGCTCCTGCGGCGCCGAAGCCTGTAGTGCCTCAACCTGCGCCGGCCCCCCCTGCGGCGCCGAAGCCTGTAGTGCCTCAACCTGCGCCGGCCCCCCCCGCGCAGGCGCCGCAACCGATGCCTGCGCCGAAGCCGATCGTTCCCCAGCCGCCCCTGGCGCCGACGTCAGCGCCGTCGCCAATTGCCGCCGGTCAACCGCCGGTGATTCCGACCGCGCCGTTTGCGCCGCCGGCCGCCGGCGTGACATCGCGGGGCGGCAACTTCGTGCCCGCCCTGATGACGACGGTCCTTCTCTGCCTGGTCATGCGGATGGCCCTGGTGCCCGTGGTTGATTTCTGGGGGCGCTCGAGCGTCGTTCACACAGCCGCGGTCAAGTTGCAGGTGGAACCAACGGTCGACAGCCCGATGGCGGGCGCTGGCGGGTGGCTGACGTTGCCCTGGTTCAAAATCATGATCGGCTCTCAGCAATCCCTTGCCGCCAAAGATTTTCAACCTGCGAACAACGCCGAGGTAAGTGCCGCGGAGTTTCGCCATTATTTCGCCAGCTACTTCATCCGCTGGTTCGCCCTGTGGACTGGCTGGCTGGGCGCCGTTATCGGCGCCTTGATGGTGATGCGCCGCGGCGGCGTCCTGGATATCGCCTGGGGCATGGTCGCCGGCTTCTTCGCCGGCATCGCCGCCAGCGCAACCTTCGCCGCCTTCTTTCTGGTCGCCGAACTTCTGCCCCTGACCTTGTGGCAACTGGTGCTGGGTTCGCAGGCCGGGCTGGGTTCGCTGTTGCTCTGGTCGTTTCTCGCGGTCGTTTGCTGGCTGGTGATCGGCATCGCGCTGGGTCTGGTGCTGCCTTGGATTGCACCGTTGCGCGTACTGATCGTTGATCCGGCGCAGGCGATGCTCGCCACCCTTTTTCGCATGGTCGGCTTGAAAACACTGGGCGACTACTGGGCAGCAGGGTGACGTTTGCCGATGAATCACATTCCTCCGGAGAGCCGCATCATGTCGATCGATACCGCCAAGGTGCCAGGCCGGCGCTCGTTGCGTTTTCAATCACTGGACGACATTCTCGCCGACGTGGACAAACTCAATCAGGGCCCGCTTCGCGCGCTGGGCAATTGGTCGTCCGGGCAGATCCTCGTTCATCTTGCCACCGTGATGGACTGGTGCATCGACGGCGCGCCGATGCAGGCGCCGTGGTTTGTTCGGGTCATGGGCTGGTTCATGAAGAATCGCTTTCTCCGTAATCCCATGCCGGCGGGCTTCGCGCTTCCAGAAGCGGCGGCCAAGTATCTGGTGCCCAAGGAAAAGACCTGGGACGACGGCTTGCGGCATTTCCGCAGCTCAATCGAGCGAATGAAGTCGAGTGCCGAACGCAAGCCAAGTCCATTCCTGGGCGAGCTGACACGCGACCAATGGGATCAACTGCACTGCCGCCATGCGGAGTTGCACCTGAGTTTCTTGATCCCCGGGCAAAACGAGGGGTGAGCACCGGAAAGCGTCGGAAACCTGACGCATCCAAACCCAGGGTTTCGCCGTGCTCAACCCTGGGCTTGGCGCGGTCCGTGCGCCGGTCTAAAATAACCAGGAAACATCCGCGCCGGAGAGGATCGAATGGCAGGGCATTCTCACTGGAAGAACATGGCGCACCACAAGGGCATCGTCGATGCCAAGCGCGGGC
The DNA here is from genome assembly GCA_016191165.1 of Planctomycetota bacterium. Lineage (GTDB taxonomy): Bacteria > Planctomycetota > Planctomycetia > Gemmatales > Gemmataceae > SIAQ01. The sequence goes on along the minus strand of JACPPF010000146.1, from coordinate 16,580 downwards.
GCCTGTGGAGCAAGTTGAGCCGGGCGATCATGGTGGCGGCACGAATGGGCGGCGGCGATCCGATCATGAACATCCGCCTGCGCGTCGCCATCGACAAGGCCCGCAGCGTGTCCATGCCCAAGGACAACATCGAACGCGCGGTAAAAAAAGGGACCGGCGAACTCGAAGGCTCGACTTACGAAGAAATGACCTACGAGGGCTTCGGCCCCGGCGGCGTCGCCATCCTCGTCGATATTCTCACCGATAATCGCAACCGCACCAATGGCGAGGTTCGCAAAATCTTCGAGCGCGGCGGCGGTAACATGGGGGCGCCGGGCTGCGTCGCCTACCTGTTCGACCGCAAGGGCCTCTTTGAAATCCCCGCCAGCGCCACCGACGAGAATACCCTCATGGGCATCGCCCTCGACGCCGGCGCCGATGACGTGCAAAACCTCGGCGCCTCCTTCGAAATCACCTGCGATCCCACGGTCTTCGCGCAGGTCAAGGCTGCGTTTGAAAAAGCCAACTTTCCGCTGGACTCCGCAGCCATCACCCAGGTCGGCAAGGTCCCCGTCGATTGTGACACCGAAACCGGCCAGAAAATCCTTCGGCTCCTAGAAGCACTGGACGACCACGACGATGTTCAGGCGGTCTACTCCAATCTCAACGTGACGGCTGCGATGATGGCGTGAATCCGCTGCGGGATCGCGGGAGGCCATTTCCATGAAAGCCCTTTCCTTCGCACTCGCCTTTCTTCTCACCTTGGCGGTCGCATCGAATCGTGGGTTTGCCCAACCTGGTTCAGGTGGCGAAGCCCTCCCCGCGCAAGCGCTGCACCGCTTCGGCACCGCGCGATTTTGCACGCAGGCGGAAGTCGTTTCACTGCAGCTTTCGCGCGACGGCAAGCTGCTCGCCGCCGCGGATCGGGATGGCCGGGTCTATCTTTGGGATACCAACACCGGCGCAGAGCGCATTGCCACGCCGCCCGAAACCGGCAAACGCGTCGCCCTGTCACCCGACGGTAACTGGCTCGCGCTCGGCGAGGACGCGCCCTTCGAACTGCGCAACCTTCGCAAGAAGGAAGCCCCGCGGCTGCCCATCGGAAACGGCCCACGCGCGTTCGCCTTTTCGCCCGATAGCAAAGCCATCGCCATCGCCGTGATGGGCGAAACCGAGGTTGTGATCTACGACATCGCCGCGGACCAGGAACTGCGCCGCCTCAAGGGTCTCGAAGGAAACCCCAACACGGTCGCGTTCAGCCCGGATGGCAAACTCCTGGCCGTCGGGACGCTCCCGGCCGACGACGACGAAAACCCGAAGATTCGCATCGCCATCTGGGATGCACTCAAGGGCGGCGACCGCCTGCGGCAAATCGACCATGCCGCCAAGTCAATTCGCCAGCTGGCTTTCCTTGGCGATAATAAGACGCTCGTCGGGCACGTCAACACGCGCCTGCTCGCCTGGAATGGCCTATCGGGCCAGCGCCTGCCGAAACTCGATCGCGCCGTGGGTTCGTCTTATGCTTTGGACTCGGCGGGCAAGCTGCTGGCGAACACCGATGGTCCCACCGTTCTCGATTTCGGCACCGGCAAGACACGGCACGAATTCGAGGCGCCGTCCTTGCTGCGCCATCTGGCGATGTCCGGCGACGGCAAGCTCCTGGCCGCGTGCCCCGCGCGCTTCGACTCGGCGTCGCCACGCATCCTGTTGTGGGACCTCAAAACCGGCAAAGACCGTGTGGTCGCGGACGCGCATCGCCATTTCGTGGACGCGGTCGCGTTCGGGCAGGACGGCAAATGGATCGCGACCGCCTCCAACGTCGAAGGCGCCGCCCTGGTCTGGGATGCGAAAACCGCGAAGCAAGTCCATCGCTTCAACCTGGAAAGCCTGGCGGCCAAACAATCGGGCGGGCCGCGCACACGGCGCACGCTTGCCGATGGTCTCGCCTTCTCGGCCGATCGCCCGGAGTTGTTCGTCGCTGGCCAGCGCTGGAGTTTGAAGTCGGGCGAGCCGATCCCGCTTGAAGGAGACGACGATTTCCGCTTCGATCAAACCAACAGCTATCGCGCCATGCTGACGCCCGATGGCCGGCGCGCCGTGAGCTTTCTCATTGGCCAATCGCTCCTCTTCTGGGATCCCGCCCGGGCGAAGACGATTCGCCGCATCGAGCCGGCCGACAAGGAACGGCGCAGCGAATGGTCCGCCGTCGCGTTCTTTCCTGATGGCAAACGCGCGGTGACGGGCAAGTGGTTCATCCCCAGGCCGCCCGAGGATGAAACGCCCGCCACGCCGACGTTGCACGTCTGGAACCTCGCCAACGGCGAGCAGGAGAGGCGCTTCCGCGTGAGCAAGGCGCCGATCGTGTCCATGATGCTCTCGCCCGATGGCGAGACGCTCGCCGTCATCGGCTTCCCGACGCGCCTCGAGCTTTGGCATCTGCCGACCGGCCGGTTGATGCGCGAGATGCGCCTGGCGGACCTGGAAGATTTGCCCCGCTCGCTGGCGAAACCCGCACTGGCGTTTGCCCCGCACGGCCAGTGGATAGCTTTCGCCCATCGGGAAGGTGAAATCATGCTGCTGGAAACGGTGACCGGAAAGCCGATTCACACGTTCAAGGGACATCGCGGGTTCATCAGCAGCCTGGCGTTTTCGCCGGACAGCCGGCGTCTCCTGTCCGGCGGGCGCGACACCACGGCCCTGCTCTGGTCCACCGTGCCGACTAAGTCGCCGTTGCCAAAATCCTGGAACGATGCCGACGCCCTCTGGTTCGAGCTGGGCGGCTCCCCGGATCAGGCCTATCGCGTCGTCTGGCCGCTGCTCGCGAATCCCCGGCGCGCAGTCGAGGTGTTCGCCAAACGTTTGCAGCCGGATGGCGGCGCGACCGAGAAGGAAATCCGCACGCTGGTCACCAACCTCAGTTCCGCGAAATTTGCCCGCCGCGACCAGGCGATCCGCCGGCTCAAGGAAATCGGTCCGCGCTCGTTCCCGGCGCTGGAGCAGGCGCTCAAGAAATCGCCCGACCTGGAGACCGCGCGCCGCATCCAGCTCCTGCTTCGCACCGTCGAAACCGCCCTCACGCCTGAAACGCTGCGCGACTTGCGCGCCTTGCAAGTTCTCGAGTTGATCGCCACGCCGGAGGCAACCGCGCTGCTCAAACGCATTGCCGCCGGCGACAGGGATGCCGCCAAGACCCGCCTGGCCCGGACGGCGCTGGATCGCATGCGCGGTGGTTCGAGCCGGTAACGCATGCCTTTATCCGCAGGTTCGCATTCCGTAAGATGGCATCATTTGCGACCAAGAAGCTCAAAATGACGGAACCCGTTTTCACTATCCATGAAACCTTCTTTATCAAGGGTAGGGGGCTGGCCTTGATTTCATTTCTAGCGAGGTTTCACCTCAGACTCACCTCAGACCAAAAGGCCCGCCACACAAGCCCGAAGCGTTAGCGAGGGAAATCTTCCGCATCCTCCCTCGCTAACGCTTCGGGCTTGTATCGAAACTTGACTCATGCGCTATGAGTTTTTTGGATTAAGGAACCCTAGACATGGATGCCAATCCTCCTGTTCGTGTGGTTGTGGGTGATGTGATCGAACTGACCACTGAGGACGGGGGCTGCGTGAGGACGATGGTAACCGGCGTTGAGCTGGTGCACAATTACGGAAAGGCGGGGCAGTTTCCGCTTGGCATTGTGGTATCGCTAATTCCTGACAGTAATCAAGTGCTTCATGGGGCAAAGGCTCGTGTAGTCCGATAGAATGCGAGAATGAAGAAACCCCGAACCCCTAGGAACAGCCGATGATTTCCTTTCAACGCATTGCCAGCTATGTAGGAGCCGAGCCATTTCGCCCGTTTCGGATCACCACGGCCAGCGGTCGCTCGTTTGAGATTCGCCATCCTGAAATGGTTCAAGTGGGACGGTCCACCATGACCATCTTCACGTTCCTCAGCAATGAACCGGAGGACACGAAGGACCGGCAGGTGGAAGTCTCACTCCTCCTGACCGAAACGGTCGAACCGCTGGACGCAACCGCCCGTCCACAGGGGGCGTCATGAGCGAGACGCACCCCAAAGAATCGGCGCCACGAACCTTTGCCTTCGTCAGCCTCGGCTGTCCGAAGAACCTGGTTGATTCCGAGCGCATGCTCGGCAAACTCGCGCAGGACGGGTACACCCTCGTTCCCGACGCCGACGGGGCCGACATCGTCGTCGTCAACACCTGCGGCTTCATCGAACCCGCGCGGCAAGAATCGCTCGGCGTCATCCGTGAGATGCTCACCTTGAAGGAACAGGGCCGGGTCGGCGCCGTTGTCGTTGCCGGCTGCCTTGCCGAGCGAAAGCAGGACGAGCTTTTGCAGGAGGTTCCGGGCGTCGATCAGATCGTCGGCGTTTTTGGCCGTGAGGAGATTTCGCAGGTCGTCGAACGCGCGCTGACGTCATTCCCCTCTCCCTCTGGGAGAGGGGTCAGGGGTGAGGGGGAACAGCGCTCGCTCTTTCGCCCCGCCCCGGTCCGCGCGCTCGAAGACACCGCTCGCCTTCGCATTACCCCGCGGCACTATGCCTATCTCAAAATCAGCGAGGGCTGCGATCGCACGTGCACCTTCTGCGCCATCCCCGGCATGCGCGGCAAACACGTGACCAAGCCGATCGAAGAGGTCATCCGCGAAGCGAAGGAGCTGGCTGACGACGGCGTGCGCGAATTGATTCTCGTCGCCCAGGACACGACCTACTATGGCCTGGACCTCTACGGCAGGGTACGCCTGGCTGAGCTTCTGCGCGAACTCGACCAGGTCGAAGGCATCGAGTGGATTCGCGTTCTCTATCTCTATCCGATCTTCTTCACCGATGAGTTGATTGAAACGATTGCCACCTCCAAAAAGATCATCCCGTATCTCGACATGCCGTTGCAACACATCAACGATCGCACGCTCAAACGCATGCAGCGGCGCGTGCGGCGTCAGGAAATCGAGGATCTGCTGGGCAAGTTGCGCGCGTCCATCACGACCCTGACCATGCGCACCACCTTTATCGTCGGCTTCCCCGGCGAGACCGACGCGGAGTTCGACGAGCTTGTCCAATTCGTGCAGGACGCCAAATTCGAGCGCTGCGGTGTTTTCACCTACTCCCACGAGCCGGGCACTCCGGCGGTGAAGCTGGACGGCCACCTCGATGAAGCGATCAAGAACGAACGCCGGGCGCGCCTGATGGAAGCACAACAGGAAATCGCCATGGCGTGGAGCGCCGCCCAGGTGGGCAGGACGCTGGACGTCATCATCGACGGCCCCGACCCGGAGATGCCGGGCCAGATGCAGGCACGCGGCCACGCGGACTCGCCCGACATCGACTGCATGGTCCGCGTCAAGGGCAAAAACCTGCGAGCAGGCGACATCGTGCCGGTGAAGATCACGGCGGCGGATGCGTACGATTTGGTAGGAAGGGCGGTGGGGGCGGTGCGGTAGAAATCCTCACTAGGACGTGTTAGATTGAAAGCAGCATTCCGTAACCGGAAAAGACCATGGTAATCCTCCACACCGACCCTTTGCCCTTGCGTCTGGACGACACAGGTACGATTCGCGTAGGCGCCACGCGAGTCTCACTCGACGTCGTGCTGGGGGATTATCGCAAGGGCCTGTCCGCCGAGGAAATTGTCGCTGAGCTCGATTCTTTGAATTTGGCAGACGTGCATTTTGCCATTTCCTACTATTTAAGGCACCGCACCGAGATCGACGAATACTTGCGAGTTCGCCGCGAGCAAGCCGACGAATTGCGGCACCAGATTGAGGCAGCCGACCCTGCCCGCTCGGACCTGAAGGCGAACTTGACGGCGCGGCTAGCTCAAAGGAATGGCGGCCATGCTGCGACTGCTGAGTGACGAAGACGTCCCCGGTAGTATCGTCCGGGGACTACGCCAGCGCCAGCCGATGCTCGAGATTGTTCGCGTGCAGGAAGTCGGCCTGACGCAAACACCCGACCCGGACGTTCTTGCATGGGCCGCTGGAGAAGGCCGCCAAATCTTGACACGGGACCGGAATACGATGACTCGTTACGCCTATGAGCGTATTCGCCAGGGCCAATCAATGCCGGGCTTGTTTGTCATTCCCGAAGACATGCCCATCGGTCAGGCGATCCTGGAATTGGAATTGCTCGCACTCGCCAGCGAGCCCGATGAATGGCATGACCGCGTGGTCTTTCTACCGTTTTGAGTTCGCCAACGCCGAGCAAGACCTCGATTGCTGCAAGCAGGCGACATCGTGCCGGTGAAGATCACGGCGGCGGATGCTGATGATCTGGTAGGCCGGGCGGTGGGGTAGAAATCCCCTTCTACCTACAATCAACTCACTGATTCTCACGCACGGATATTTCACGACATCGAACATTTCGGCAGTTTCTTCTTGAGCTGCCGAATGCCGTCCCGGGAGACGATCGTGTCCTTGAGTCCGAGATATTTGAGGGCGCTGAGATCATGAAGGTTGATCAAACCGGTATCTGAGACATGGGTGCCCGATAAATACAAATCTTCGAGCCATTTCAGCCTTTTGACGGCTGGCAGGCCCGCGTTGGTGATCGCCGTATTCGACAAATCCAGTTTTCGCAACTTGGTCATTCGCCGAATGTGCTTCATCCCTTCATCAACAAACGGGCCATCATTGGCCGAAAAATATTCCATGTGTCTGAGATCCATTCCGCCGAGGCTTCGTCCGGAAACCTCGCTGTGGTTCAGAGAGAACGCGAAAAGATTGCGTAGATTTGCGAGGTACCGAAGAGACTCGTCCGTGAAAAACCCCAATCGCGCAATTCCATTGATTCTCAGAGTGCCCTTGCCAAGATAAAGCGTGCGGAGGTTATGGAGCCTGGCAAGATGGGGCATACACCCGTCCCCGATCTGCATTTCATCCAAGATCAGAGTGTGCAGTCGTGTCAATCCACGAACCACGGCTATGCCCTTATCCGTTATTCCAAGGTTGCCACGGAAACTGAGTTCGCGTAGGTGACGCAAGCGCTTGACTGGTTCGATCTGTTCGTCAATGAACTTACCGAAAATCTCCAAGGGGAAACCGAGATCCAGATAAACTACGCGGCCATTTTCCCAGCCAGCGAATGGGCTTGAAATTGGACCACCGACGTTTTTCTCCAACTCTGCGAAAACCCTTGCTTCTTGTGGATGTAGTCGAAAGACTTGAACGGCGTCGTTCACCACACGGAATTCACTCTTTGCCCAGGCAATTGCCTGTTCCTCGCTCGCCGCGACGCGGTTTACTGTGGTGCAGACGTCTGGCTTCAACGAAATGACCTCCACACGAAACAACATTTCTACCTCCCGTCAATTACGCCATCTCATCCAACGCCCTTATCACGCGATCAATCTCCGCCACCGTATTGTAATGCACCAGCCCCATTCGCAAGAACCCGCCTGGCTCCAGCCCGAGTCGCTCCGATACCTCCAGGGCGTAGCTGTTGCCCGCCCAGGTGTAGATTTGCTTGCTTGCCAGATACGCGGCCAACCGCTGCGGCGTCGCATCCTTGCAGGTGATCGAAACCGTTGGCACACGTTCGTTTAGCCGATTTACATCGCGAATGCCGAGAACGCGGAAACGCGGGCGCTCGGCCAGGCCTTGCAGCAGATGGCGGCTAAGCGTTTGCTCGTATTGCTGAATCCCGGCCATCGTCTGGCGCAGTCGTTCGCGTCGCGTCCTCACTCCCGGCCCCTCTCCCGGGGGGAGAGGGGAGGCAGAGGCAAGGTATTCCACGGCGGCGGCAACGCCTGCTAGTCCTTCGTGATTTTGCGTGCCCGTCATCCATCTGCCCGGCAGGTTGTTGGGCGAGGGCCGGACCTTGTAGCAGGGCAGTGTTTCGAGCAATTCACGCCGGCCCCAGAGGATGCCGACGTGCGGGCCGAAGAATTTGTAGGCGGAGCATGCCAGGAAGTCGCAACCCAGCGCCTGCACGTCGATCGGGCCGTGTGGTGCGTAGTGGACGGCATCGAGGAATACGGTCGCGCCGGCGCGCTTGGCTTCCCTGGTGATGGTCGCCACATCGTTGATCGTGCCGACACCGTTGGACGCCAGGCCGACCGCGACCCATTTCGTTTTCTCCGAAAGCTGCTTGCGAAAGCTGTCGAGATCGAGCGTGCAATCCTCGACATGAATGTCGATCCAGCGCACCGTGGCCCCGGCATCCCGCGCCGCCAGCAGCCAGGGCGACACATTCGCGTCGTGATCGAGGCGAGTCACCATCACCTCATCGCCGGGTTTGAGAACCTGTGCGATCGATCGGCTCAAGTGAAACGTCAGCGACGTCATGTTTTGGCCAAAGATCACTTCATTCGGCGACGGCGCATTGAGCAGGTCGGCAATTGCCTGATGCGCGTCCTCGATGATGCGATCCGACTCGACGCTGGTCGTGAAGACGCCGCCGTGGTTGGCGTTGCAGTGGGTGAGGTAGTGAACCGTCGCATCGATGACGCGCCGCGGTACCTGCGTGCCGGCGGGGCCGTCGAGGAAGATTGCGTCGCAACGATTCTGTAGGGCGGGGAACTGTGAGCGGACTGCAAGTAGGTCGATCATGAGGAAACCTGGAATTTGTTTAGCGCCCGCATGGCGCCGCGCGGGCGCTAGACGGGGAAGGGGATTGGTGGTCGATGCCATTCGCACAAATAACATACCAATCGAACTGACCGTTCGCCACGTTGACGGGCCCTAACCATGTTGCCACTGATTCCCGCGACTGTCATTGGCAGCTGGTCATTTCCGGGCTGGTACGCGAAGTTTTGCGCCGATGTCGCCGAGCATCCGGGCTGGTTCGGCGTTGACGATCGCGAGGAAGCCTTGCGCGACGCGGTGCGACTCGCCATTGATGATCAATTGCGCGCCGGCGCCGACATCATCACGGATGGCGAGATGCAGCGCGTCGATTTCAACCTCGGTTTTTACGATTACCTCGAGGGCATTGAGCCATTGCCCGCGAGTCGCCGACTTGGACCGCCCGCACACGATCAGCGCGACAAGTATCGATGTACGCGCCGTCTGACCGCCTCACGTGGTCTCGGCCTGGTCGAGGAATATCGCCGATTACGACAATACACCGATGCACCGGTCAAGGTTGCGATTCCGGGGCCGTTCACGCTCGCGGGCTGCCTGATCGGCGGCGATGTTTACAAGGGCCGGGCGGAGATTGCGGACGCGCTGGCGCCGCTTGTCAACGGCGAGATTCATCGACTCGGCCAGGCGGGGGCGGATTTCATTCAACTCGACGAGCCGAGCTTCGCGTGCCATCCCGATGCGCCGGACTACTTTCTCGATCTGGTAGGCCGGACGGTCCAGGATTTGGATGTCAAGATTTCCATGCACATGTGTTTCGGCAATTATCGCGGCCGGGCGGTCGGCTGGCGCAGCTATGCGCCTCTGTTTCCGCACCTGGGCAGGGCGAAGGTCCAGCAGCTTGCCCTGGAGTTCGCAAGCCGGGAGATGGCGGAAATCGAATTGCTCAAGCAACTCCCTGCCCCGATGGAAGTCGCGGTCGGCCTGGTCGATGTGAAAAATACCTGGATCGAACCACCGGACCTTGTCGCGCAGCGCTTGACAGAAGTCCTAAAATACATCGAACCGGAACGGGTCCACGTGACGCCCGATTGTGGGTTTTCGCAGACGGCGCGTTTCATTGCCCAGAAGAAGCTGGCGAACATGGTGGAAGGCGTTCGCATCGTGCGAAAGCGTATTCAAAAACCATGAAGCCCAGGGGTGAGCGCAGCGAACCCCTGGGAAACTGGCTCGTGATCCCAGGGATCCGCTGCGCTCACCCCTGGGCTTGCGGATGAACGATGTTTGAACCCTACCTCGCCATCCGGGTCGTGATGATGCCTCGGGACACGAACCCGCTGGGGTCGATCTTTGGCGGTGTGATCCTGAGCCATATTGACTCGGCAGGAGCGATCGGGGCGCGGCACGAGGTGGCGAAGGCGGGCGGCGCGCTGCCATTCCTGGTGACTGTGGCCATGAATGCCGTGCTATTCAAGGAACCGGTGCTGGTCGGCGATGTGGTCAGCTTCAAGACGCGGCTCGTCAAGTGGGGGCGAACGTCGATTACCATGCACGTCGCCGTCGAGTCCGAGCGCGGCGCCGAGACGTTGCAAGTTACCGAGGCGGAGGTGGTGTACGTCGGCATCAACCCGGACGACCGTACGCCGCGTCCGCTGTTGCCCGGTTCAAGTTGAGTTCGTTTAGCGCCTGCGGGACGCAGCGCGGGCGCTAAACGAAATTGTCAGGGGAGGATTCGGTATGTCGTTTTCCGCCGCTCACCTATTCTTTGACGATGTGCAAATTGGTCAGGAATGGGAATCGCTCGGCCGAACCATTACCGAGGCGGACATCGTGAACTTCGCCGGGCTATCGGGCGATTTCAACCCGATCCATATGGATCATGAGTTTTGCAAGCAGACCGTATTCAGAAAACCCATCGCCCACGGGCTTTTGATCCTGTCGATTGGCAGCGGCCTGGGGTTGATGTACCCCCCAATGCGAACGCTAGCGTTTGTTGCCATCAAGGACTGGCGTTTCCTCGAACCGGTCTACATCGGCGATACCATTCGCATCCGCGCCAAGGTTCTCGAAAAGGAAGAGCGTTCGCGCGGCAAACGCGGGGTCATCACCTGGAACAGGCAGATCGTCAATCAACACAACAGGGCGGTGGAGGAAGGCGTCATCATCACGCTCGTCGAAGGCCGGGCCCGGCGACCGCAGGACACCGCCGTTTAGGCGCTCGCTTTGGGCGAGCGGCTTACCAGATTCGGATTCACCATGACCGTACGCACCCGTTTTGCCCCGAGCCCCACTGGCTACCTGCACATCGGCGGCGTGCGCACCGCGCTTTTTAACTGGCTGTTCGCGCGCAAACATGGCGGCCAGTTCATCCTGCGCATCGACGACACCGACGCGGAACGCAATCGCGCGGAGGCGCTGCAGCCGATTCTCGACGGTTTCCAATGGCTCGGCATCACCTGGGACGAGGGGCCTGGCGTTGGCGGGCCTTTCGGGCCCTATTTTCAATCGCAGCGCGGCCAACTCTACCGCGATGCCGTCCTGAAATTGCTCGAATCGGGCCATGCATACCCCGACTACATGTCGAAGGAAGAAACCGACACGCTAAGAAAACAGGCCGAGAGCCAAAAGCAGAACTACGTCCACCGCGGCCGCGACCGGACGCTCAGCCCCGCGGATGCCGTGCGTTCGTTTGGTGATAAACCGACGACGATTCGTTTGAAGGTGCCGGAGAATCGTACGATTGTCGTGAACGACCAGATTTGCGGCAAGGTGGAAGTGCAGACCAATTTGCTCGGCGACCCGGTGATCGCCCGCGCGGACGGCAGCGCCCTGTACAACTTCGCGACCGTGATCGATGACCTCGCCATGGGGATTACGCATATCATCCGTGCGAAGGAACACCTATCGAACACACCGACGCAGGTACTCGTCTACGAGGCGCTGGGGGTTGCGCCGCCGATTTTCGCGCATGTGCCCGTCGTGAACGCGCCAAATTCCAAGGAAAAGCTGAGCAAACGCAAGATGCAGCAGTTCATGACGCCGGAGGTGATCGCGCTCTTGCGCAACGTTCACGCGGTTCCGGCTGAATGGACCGACGAACAGATCAAGAAGAACGAGAACCTCAACCCGGCGACAGTCGCATACTATCGCACGCTGGGCTATTTGCCGCAAGCGTTGCTCAACTATTTCGGCCGGCTGGGCTGGTCCCTGGATGACAAGACCGAGATCATGTCCCTGGACACCATGATTGCCAACTTCGGTTTCGAGCGCGTCAACGATTCGCCCGCGAGCTTCGACCCGCAAAAGCTGCACTGGGTGGCGGGTGAGTACCTGAAGTCAGCGCCGATCGAACACAAGATCGACGGCGTCATTCCGGTCTTGCAACGCGCGGGCTTGCTCGGTACAGGCGTGGATCGCGAAAAAATTGGCAAGGTCGTGGCAGCCTGCGGCGATCGCTTGAAAATCTATGCCGACGTGTTGAACTACGCCGCCTTCTTCTTTCGCGATCCGCAATATGATCCGAAGGCGGTCAAACAGCGTTTGCACAAGGAAGGCATGACGCAAACGCTACGTCAATTCGCGGAGGTGCTCCAAAAGGTTGATCCATTCGACGCGGCCACCCTTGAGGCAAGCCTGCAAACATTCAGCGATGCGAAGCAGGTGAAGGCGGGCGACATCAACCATGCCCTGCGCGTCGCGACCACCGGCGTCATGATTGGGCCGGGCGTCTTCGAGTGCCTGGCGATTCTTGGCAAGGACGAAACGCTGCGCCGCATCGACGTGGCGCTTCAGTCGCCACTTTGATGAGAAGATGGAAGCCCGCGGGAGAGCGCAGCGAACCCGCGGGATCCACGGCCTGATCCCGGAGGTTCGCTGCGCTCACCTCCGGGCCTGGAAAAACGCCACACCATGAAACGCGAATTCCAACTCTGCGGCCTGGGCAACGCCATCGTGGACATCTTTCTGGAGGTCTCCGACGCGGAGTTCACCCAGCTCGGCTTCGAGCGGGGCACGATGCGGCTTGTCGACCTCAACGAGCAAAAAATCCTCCTGGAACGCTACCAGAAGAACGAACCCAAACTCGTCTCTGGCGGCTCGGTCGCCAACTCAACCATCGCGTTCTCGCAACTCGGGGGCGACGCCGCCTTCATCGGCTGCGTCGGCGATGATCGCTATGGCCTTTTTTATGCCGGGGAATTTGAGGAACTCGGCATCGCCATCGGCAGCCCGATCATCGTCAACCAGGCGACCGGCACCTGCGTGTGCGTCATCACCCCCGACGCCGAGCGGACCATGCGCACCTGTCTGGCGGTGTCCAGCCACTTGGCGGCCCGGCACGTCGATGAAGAGCGCATCAAGAACTCCGACTGGCTTTTCATCGAGGGCTACGTTTTCGCCAACCCCGAGACTGGCCAGACCGCCATCCGCGAAGCGATCAAGTTCGCCAAGAAGCACGGCACCAAGATCGCCATCACCTGCTCCGATGCCTTCATTGTCCATGTCTTCGGCGACGCCTTGCGCGATGCCCTCAAGGATGCCGACCTCTTTTTCTGCAATGAGAGCGAGGCGTGTGCCGTCACCCAGACGGCGACGGCGGAGGAAGCCTTCAAGAAACTCAACAGCGACATCCCGTCAGTGATCGTCACCAATGGTCCGCACGGCGTTTATGTCCGCCACGCCGGCCTCGAGGCGCACGTGCCCGCCTTTTCCTCGAATCCAAAAGACCTCACCGGCGCCGGCGATATGCTGGCAGGCGCATTCCTTTATGGCATTACGCATGGCGTCGCGCCGGACAAAGCGGCGCGGGCGGCGTGTTTCCTGGCGCACAAGGTGATCGAGCAAGTCGGCGCCCGGCTGCATCACGGGACGAAGCTGTTTTGGGATGAAATCGTATAGTCCACGTTTCTTGACCGGTTCGTTTACAAGCCCCGTAATCTGTGGTGGGAAATTGGAATTCGTCATGCAGGACCGCTTGCAACTCGTTGAAGGCGACATCACGACCCTCGACGTCGACGCCATCGTCAACGCCGCCAAGTCCAGCCTGCTTGGCGGAGGCGGCGTGGACGGCGCCATTCACCGTGCCGCCGGCAAAGAGCTTGTCGCGGAATGCGCGACGCTCGGCGGATGCCAGACTGGCCAGGCCAAGATCACCTCAGGCTACCGACTCAAGGCCCGGCATGTCATTCACACCGTTGGCCCGATCTTTGGCGCGGAGGATGGCGACGAGGACGCACTGCTCGCATCGTGCTATCGCGAATCGCTGAAACTTGCCGTCGCGCATGGCCTGAAGACCATCGCGTTTCCCTCGATCTCGACCGGCGCCTACGGTTTCCCGATGGACCGCGCCGCCCGCATCGCCGTTGGCGAGGTCCGGGCGTTTCTCGAAGCGAATCCGTCCATCGAAAAGGTCCTGCTGGTTTGCTTTGGCAAGGAATCGCTGCGCATTCATCAAGAGGCCCTGGCAATTGAATCCTGATCTCGAAAGGACGCCCGTCATGCCCAACCGTATTCTCGTGCTCTCCGCTTCGGTCGGCGCCGGCCATCTGCGCGCCGCGGAGGGCGTCGAACTCGCCCTGCGCCAAACCCTCCCAGACGCGACCGTCAAGAACGTTGACATCCTCGAAATGACCAACCGGCTCTTTCGCCGCATCTATGGCCAGTTCTACCTCGACCTGGTCAACAAGGCGCCGCACGCCCTTGGCTACTTCTACGACCTGCTCGATCAGCCTCGTTCCGGCAAACAGCGCACGGACAAGATTCGTTTCTACCTTGAAAAGCTGAACCTCAAGGCGTTCGTGAAATTCCTGCACGCCGAGCCATGGGACCTCGTCATCAACACGCACTTCCTGCCCGCGGAGATGATCGCCTCGCTGCGAGCGAAAAACGAGATTGCCCTGCCCCAGGTCACGGTGACCACGGATTTCGAGACCCATCGGCTGTGGGTGAATCAGCCATGCGATCGGTACTTCACGGCAACGAAGGAAGGAGCGCTGTACCTGCAACACTGGGGCGTGCCGGCCTCGGATGTGTTCGTGACGGGTATTCCGATCCATCCCGTCTTCAGCACACCCAAGGATCGCCGCGCCTGCATTGCCAGGCATGGCCTCGCGGACGATAGGCCCATCGTGCTGCAACTGTCGGGTGGATTTGGCGTCGGGCCAATCGAGAAGATTTTCCACGCCCTGCTGGGCATCGAACGTCCGATCCAGCTGGTTACGATCACCGGACGCAATGAGCAACTCAAGGCCCAGCTTGCCAAGGTTAAACCACCGCAGCGCCACAAGGTAAAGGTGATGGGCTTCACGAAAGAGATCGACGAACTGATGCAGGCCGCCGACCTGGTCGTGACCAAGCCGGGCGGACTCACGACGTCGGAGGTGCTGGCGCGCGGCGCGGTCATGGTCATCGTCAACCCGATTCCAGGCCAGGAGAGCCGTAACAGCGATTTCCTTCTCGAAAGCGGCGCCGCCATCAAGGCGAACAACATCGCCACACTGGGCTACAAGGTCAACGCCCTCCTGCAGGACGCGTCCCGGCTGGAACAACTGCGCGCCAACGTCCGCAAGATCGGCAAGCCTCGCGCAGCCTTCGACGTGGTGGAAAAATCGCTGGAGTTGATTCGGCAGCCCTGAATTTTTCCAAATATCGTATTGACCAAGTGCTCATTCGATCACGCAGGCTCGCTTCCTCCCAGGTTCCGCTTTACTCGACAACGGCAAATCGCTTATGATGTCGCCGAACCGTAACGGATTGTATCCCGCAAGGGACAGGAAATCATGGACGTCCTCGATCACTGGCATCCCGTTTTGCCGACCTCTCTTCTCCAGCCGGGCGCCGTTGTCGGCGTGCGCCTGGCAGGGAACGATCTTGTTCTCTTCCGCAACTCCAACAACGAAATCGGCGCGCTCATCGACCATTGCCCTCACCGGCGAATGAAGTTGAGCCTCGGCAAGGTGTATCACGATCGCCTCCAGTGCGGATATCACGGCTGGACCTTTGATGCGACGGGAAACGGCGAAAGCCCGGCGACACCCAAACTCTACGCCTGTGCCCGGCATTTCGAGGTCCTCGAACGGTTCGATGCGATCTGGGTGCGCAACGCGGGCGCCGACAGCCAATTTCCGCAATTCGACGTCGAGGGGCACTACAACGTCTGCAACCTCTATCATCAAATCAAGGCGCCGCTCGAATTGACCGTCGACAACTTCTGCGAGATCGAACACACGCCGACGACGCATGCCTTCTTCGGCTACCCCCTGGAACGCATGCACGAGGTCGAGGTCGAATTCAAGCCCACCGACACCAGCGTGCGCGTCATCAACCGGGGGCCACGCAAGAAAATCTCGCTCTTCTTGCGAACGCTCGTCGGCATTGGCCGCGATTACGTTTTCATGGACGACTGGACCACGTATTTCTCGCCAGTCTATTCGGTTTACGATCACTGGTGGCAGTGCCCGAAAACGGGAGCCCAAAGCCGGGTGCGCTGGCGGCTGTAC
Organism: Planctomycetota bacterium; assembly: GCA_016191165.1. Taxonomy (GTDB): domain Bacteria; phylum Planctomycetota; class Planctomycetia; order Gemmatales; family Gemmataceae; genus SIAQ01. The sequence goes on along the minus strand of JACPPF010000146.1, from coordinate 571 downwards.
ATTTTCTTCGTGCCCGTCGATGCCAGCGGGACAGCGATTTTCACCTTCGCCTTTACCAAGTCGCGTTATCCCGGCCCCGCTGGCGGCGCGCGCCTATTCCGCTGGCTCATGCGCAGCCAGCTTGACTACGAAATCGGCCTCGACGTGAAAATTCTGGAGGGCCTGGCCGACAAGAATCCGAGCATCGAAGGGATGAAGCTGAGCCGCTTCGACCGCGTGCTGGGCCTGAACCGGGAGCGGATCGAGAGGATCTATCGCGGGAATGGCGTCCATTAGGCCGTCCGCAGCTTGGCATACGCCGGGGTTTCATCCGCGCCCCACGAACGGCATCGCTGTCGCCATCACGGTCATGAAAAGCACGTTGGCGTCCAGCGGCAGGCTGGCCATGTAGACGACCGCGCGGGCCACGTTCTCCACATCCATCGTCGGCTCAACCGCCATGGAACCGTTCGGCTGCGGGACGCCGTCCTTCATGCGGGCGGTCATCTCCGTGGCGGCGTTGCCGATGTCGATTTGGCCACAGGCAATGTTGTACTTACGGCCATCCAGCGCGGTCGAGCGCGTCAGTCCC
>JACPPF010000088.1 GCA_016191165.1 Planctomycetota bacterium | reverse complement strand
GAGATCTTGCAAATTCTCAGCATCACGCTTTTCGAGAAAACCCAGCTTTTTACCATGCTAAACGCACTCGGCGAACAGAAGGAAAAAACGCCCAGTCATAAACAGTTGACACTATTCGACATATAACCGGACAGTAGTGTTTATCGATAAAACAATGACTCTCGCCCCCTATGATTCTCCACGTGGCTCGGTGCGCCGATCGATTCGAGCCGCGCGAATCACTCCGCTGCCGGCTTCTTGACGTTGATCCGGTTCATGCGCCGGCGAATCAATCCATCTTGCCAGGTAAGCGGCCAGGACAGGAAGAAGCGGAGTTTCCAGCTCATCCAGCGCGGGAACGCGTGAAACGGCAGTCTTTGGCGAATGGCGTGCGCGATCTCGGCGGCGGCGGTTTCCACGTCGATCAGGTCTTCCAGTTTACCCTCCAGATTTTCCGTCATCGGCGTGCGAACGAAGCCCGGGCAGATGGTGGTCACATCAATGCCGACCGGTTTCAACTCCACGCGCAGGCCGTCCATGATGGCGTTGACGCCGGCCTTGCTGGCGCAGTAGGCGAGCATCCTCGGCAAACCGCGGTAGGAGGCGATGCTGGAGATGGCGACGAGGTGGCCGCGCCGCCGCTGGATCATGCCGGGGAGGACCGCGCCGATGCTGTTGGAAACGCCCAGGAGGTTGACGTTCATGACGCGGTTCATGTGTTCGACGTTGTAGTCAAGGGCGGTGGTTTCCAGGCCGATGCCGGCGTTGGCGATCAGGACGTCGATCGGGGCGAGTTGCGTTTCCAGTTCGCGCACGGCCTGCGTCAGGCCAGCGGGATCGGTCACGTCGGCGACGCGCCAGGCGAACGGTTTTGCTTGTAATTCGTCGGCCAGGGAGCGCAGGCCGCCTTCGCGCTGGTCGATGGCCGCGATGACGTAGCCGTCACGGGCCAGGAGGTGTGAGAGCGCCCGGCCCATACCGCTGCCTGCGCCGGTTATGAGTGCTATCGAGGAAGAGGGATTCATGGGGTTGTGATATGCACGGGCGCGCGACCGCCCAGACTTGGCAAAGGTCAAAAACGAACCGGCAGCGCGAGCGTCGGACGGCCATGCCGGTCCGGCGCTGACGCTTCCGGGTCGGAGCGACACCAGGCCAATTGGGGTATCAAGAAAACGAACGTGAACGGGGACGCTGGGGACGGTGCGGCGGTCCGTGGCGGTTTTTCTGTACCACGGGGCCTGGCAAAACGCTATTCATAGATGCGTCAAGCGCAGCGCCATTGCGCCGCCCTTTGCCTGGAGCACATCGAATTCGATGCGGTGGGGAACTCATGAGCCAACTCTTTGACATCGGCATGGTCGGTCTCGGCGTGATGGGACGCAACCTGTTGTTGAATCTCGCGGATCATGGGTTCCGCGTCATCGGTCTGGACACCGATCCGGCCAAGGTCGAGGCGTTGAAGAAAGAGGGGAATCGCGCCAGCGTCGATGCGACGACCGACGCCCAGGCATTTCTCGCCGCCCAGCGCTTGCCGCGCGCCGTGATTTTACTCGTGCCCGCGGGCAAGGCCGTGGATGCGGTTATCGATGAACTGGCGCCCAGGCTTCAGCCAGGCGACTTGCTGATCGACGCGGGCAATTCGCAATTCAAGGACACCGACCGCCGGCATCGGGAACTGGCGGGAAAACAGCTCAACTTTTTCGGCATTGGGGTTTCGGGCGGCGAATCCGGCGCCCGCCACGGGCCGAGCATGATGCCCGGGGGTCCCAAGGCCGCCTACGATCGCGTCAGGCCGATGCTCGAAGCCATTGCCGCCAAGGTCAACGGCGAACCCTGCGTCGCTTACGTTGGCAGCGGTTCCTCCGGGCATTACGTCAAGATGGTGCACAACGGCATCGAGTATGGCATCATGCAGCTCCTGGCGGAGATCTATGATCTGCTGCGGCGCGGCGCCGGTTTGACCAATCCGGAACTGGCTGAGGTTTTCGAACGCTGGAATCAAGGTGAGCTGAATTCCTTTCTGATTGAAATCACCGCCAAGGTTTTTCGCAAGCTCGATCCGAAGACCGGCAAGCATCTGGTTGACGTGATCCTCGATGTCGCCCGGCAAAAAGGGACTGGCAAGTGGACCTCTCAAGAAGCGATGGATTTGCAGGTGCCTTTGCTCACCATCGACGCTGCCGTGGCCATGCGCGACATGTCCGCCTACGACGCGGAACGAGTCCGGGCGAACCAGCGGTTCGGCGTCAGCGTGATGCCGCTGGATGGCGACAGGGCGCGATTTCTTGAGCAGGCTCGCAACGCGCTGTCCTGCGCGACGCTATTGACCTATGCGCAGGGTTTTGCCATGTTGCGCAAGGCCTCGACCACCTACGATTTTGGTCTGGACCTGGCCTCGGTGGCGGCGATCTGGCGTGGTGGCTGCATCATTCGCGCGGCCGTGCTCGAAAAATTTCGGGCCGCGTTCACCGCGCAGCCGGATTTGCCGAACCTGTTGCTGGACGAGGCGGTCGCCAAGACGGTTCTGGGTTGCGAAGGCGATCTGCGGGTGGTGGTGAAGTCCGCGATCGATTTTGGGATCCCCGTCGCGGGGTTGATGAACGCGCTGGCCTATTTCGACGCCTACCGCACGGCCCGTTTGCCGACCAACCTCACGCAAGCGCAGCGCGACTTCTTCGGGGCGCATACGTTTGAGCGGATTGATGAGGCAGGGAAATTTCACGCGAACTGGGAGGGGCCGGACTAGGTTCGTCCCGTTAGCCGGCAGCGCAAGCGACGGGCGTAATTCTCCGTCGCTTGCGCTGCCGGCTAACGGTGCGCAAATTTATTTTTCCGCGTTCACGTCGTAATCCAGCCAGCGCGCCGGCGGTTCCCAGTCGTGGACCAGTGGGAGATGCCGGTTGATGTAACGATTGTGAGATTGATCGAAGAACAAATCATGCGGATACGTCGCGGCGGGGCGCGTGGTTCGCGCATCGAGCAAACCCGCGGCCACGCCGGCTTCCGTCACCAGCTCCGAGCAGAAGTAGGCCCGCCGGTCACCGCGCGGCTTGCCCAGAACCGCCGTGCGAAACGGTCCCCGGCTCCGCAGCGGCGTCAACTGCGCACCCAGTCGGCCCAGAGCGAATCGCTTGCCGTTCTGGCGTTCCGCGAAATCGGTCAAGCACGCCATTTGCTCGGCGGTCAACGGGGTCTTGCGCTTGCGTATCCAGACAGGCCCCTTGTCGGCGTATTCCTTCAGGTGGGGCAACAGGTCAAGAACGCGAACCCAGAACGTGTCGTTCGGGCCCGCTTCCAGGATCGCCAGCCGGCCATCGCGACGGGACACGACGATCGCGGAATTGTGCGGCTCGAACGCCAGGGCCCAGTCGTGCGTGATCTTCCAGAACAGGTTCTTGTCCGTGGCCAGCAACACATCGCCGGGCTGCGGAATGTAGGCGCGCGCCTTGCCGCGCAGGATGTTGTCCACGCAATACGCCGGTTCGTAGAGATAAGAACCAATTGGCTGCGCCAGGTCCTGGGCGGTTGCAATGGCAAGGAAGGTGAAGAAGGTTACAGCGGCGGCGAATGGCTTTTTCACGGAGCGATTTCTCCAGGATCTGCGGCACCTCTGAGTAATATCCGCCAGGAAAAGGTCCAAGTCCAGGCTTTTTGACATTCCACTACCGATCGCCAGCGTCGTACACGCCAATCAATTGGAAAGTAGCGGAAATGCGGAATGTGGCCGTTGCGTCCAGAATCAGGCATTTAGCGCTTGCGTTCACGGAAGCCGATGTTTAGCATCGCTTGGATTCCTGACTCGACAACCCCTTGAAAGGATCGCCATGACAGAACAACCCAAATGGGACGCGGACCCGCAAAAGCAGGCCGAGTGCTTGGAGCAGATGAAAAACGAAACGTCGGCGGGGCTGGCCTCGATCAAATCGCGGCTGCAATGGTTTCTGCTCCCGTTGTTCCCGATTCTGGCGGTCGTGCTGGGTTTTGCGTGGTTCACCTGGTTCAAGCTCAACGATTTCGAGGCCGACACGACCACCCGGTTGCAACGTCTTGAAAAGGCGCTGGAGGAGTTGCGCCGCGCCAACCCGGGGCCTGGAAGCGTCAAGGCCGCCCGGCCGATCTTCTTGCAGAACGGCCTGACGGATGCGGAGCGCGACGAGTTCTATCACCTTGCCGAGGGGAGTGAAGTGTTCCCGCTGGACTGGCTCAAGGCCCTGAAGAACAAGGACACGGGGAACCTGTTTCTCGCGGACGTGGGGACGATGGGCTTTCTCGCCGACCCCGATCATGCCGACGGCCTGCCGGTGGGCCTGACCGCCGACAGCGTGCGCGGGCTGAAGCCTTTGGGCCGGATGGTCGGCCTGACCTGCGCCGCCTGCCATGTAGGTGAAATACATTATAAGGAAAAGCGCCTGCGCATCGATGGGGCGCCGAATTTTCTCGACACGCGCACCTTCTTCGCCAGCCTGGTGGAGTCCACCTTCGCGACCATCGAGGATCCCGAAGAGTTGCTCGCTTTCGCCGCCCGCCTCAAGGAGGAGCGCGCCGACCACCAGGCCGCCGCGCCCCAGGTCCGCTCGGCGGCACGCCGGTTTTTCGGCAGGATCGTCGATCGCGCGGAGGCAAAACTGAAGGACGCTCTGGTACCCGTCGTGCGAAAAATCATCGAAAAAGAAAAGGCGTCCGAAGGGTTGAAGGTGGAGGAAACCGTGAGGGACGCCGGCCAGGACGCCCAGTCCTTTCGCAAGAAAATCCTGGAACGGTTCGACAAAAGCTACGCCAAGACCCTCGTTGAAAACCCACTCGTGAAGAAAGCGCTCTCGGCCCTGGCCGAACGCGCTGACCAGGAAGGGACCATTCTCCATTCGCTCGAGGAGCTGTACATTAGCATTCGCTTGCTCCGCGCCCGGGCCGTCTTTCTGAAAAAACTCGGCGAGGTCGGCAAGGACAATAACACCAAGTGGGGTCCGGGCCGCGTGGACGCCTTCGGCTCCGCCCGGGCGTTCCTGTTCCAGGACGGTTACAAGCCGGTCAATCCCGTCAGCTACCCGTTCATCTGGGGCCTTTATCGCATGGACTGGTTCCATTTCGACAACAATACGACATCGATTCTTCAACGCAACTTCGGTCAGGCGCTTGGCGTCGGCGCGGTTTATGATCCCCAGACCAAGTCGTCGACGTTACGGCCGCGAAACCTCTACCGGCTTGAAGCTTTGGCCACCAAGCTCAAACCGCCGACCTGGCCGGAGGAAATCCTCGGCAAGATCGATCGCGCCAGCGCCAAGCGTGGGGAAGAACATTTCAAGAAATCTTGCGCCGCCTGTCACCAATCGCCGGCGCCCGGCAAGTCCTTTCACGACGTCACCTACGATATCGCCAAGCTCGGCGTCGATCCCCAGCGTGCCAAGATGTTCGCGGAAAAACTGCCCAGCGGCGTCGAATTCTCCAAGGCCATCGGCGATGCCATGGAGCAGGTCATGCAGAAATCGTTCGAGGAAAACCAGGTCACGGCCGAGGAACGCGAGAAATTCTCCCGACCTCCCATCGCGGGCGCTCCCCCGGTCAAAGTCGTGTGGCGCGGCCCCGGTAAATACGCGACCCGGCCCCTCGAGGGGGTCTGGGCCACGGGCCCCTACCTGCACAACGGCAGCGTGCCAACGCTCGACGATCTCCTCAAGCCCGCCAGCCAGCGACCCGAAAAATTCTACGTTGGCAGCCACGAGTTCGACCCGATCAGGCTTGGGTACGTTTCCACAATCCCGGGACGAGAGCCGAACTTCGACACAAGCATCCCGGGTAACTCCAACTCCGGGCACGAATATGGCGCCACGCTAACCGATGCCGAGCGCAAGGATCTCCTGGAGTATTTGAAGTCGCTTTGATCCAATCGCCACTTGCGGTGTGGCGTTCGCGCGGCGCCATGCGAGCGCTACGCCGCAATCGGCGAGTTGGTTGCGAAAAACCCTTGCAATCGATGCCCGTCTCTGTCATCATGGATGAATTGACGTTTACCCCTGCCCGTAGCGGCGCCTCATGCCGATCCGGTTTTTTTCGCTTTGCCTTAACATCCCGTGCAACGTGAATAAAATGCCCGCAGCATTCGCTTGTTTGATTTCACTTGGAGATTGACGCCATGCCCTGGTTTAGACGCCTTGCCTGGACGCCGATGATTTTGCTGGTCGCCAGTGGGGTCCTTGCGCAGCCGGACAAAAAGAAAGACGACAAGCTGCCTGCCAACGTCAGCTACTACAAGGATGTGCGTCCAATCTTCCAGCAGCACTGTCAGGGGTGCCATCAGCCGGCGATGGCCAAGGGTGGGTATGTGATGACGGGCCATGCGGACCTGTTCAAGAAAAGTGATACCGAGGCCGCGGGCATCGTCGCTGGCAAGCCAGAGATAAGCGGTGTCTATCAGCAAATCATCCCGCAAAAAGGCAAGAAGCCCGCGATGCCGCGAGGCAAGGAACCGCTGAGCCAGCGTGAGGTCACGTTGATCAAGAAATGGATCGAGCAAGGCGCGAAGGATGACACGCCTGCCTCCGCCCGGTTGCCGTCCGTGGACGCCGAGCATCCCCCGGTCTACAAGCTCCCACCCGTTATTGATGGTCTCGCTTTCAACAAGGCAGGCACGCTCCTCGCGGTTACCGGGTATCACGAGGTCCTGTTGCACAAGGCTGACGGTACTGGCCTGCTCGCGCGGCTCGTCGGCATGTCGGAGATGGTGCAATCCGTGTCGTTTTCGCCCGATGGCAAATGGCTTGCCGTCACCGGAGGCAACCCCGGACGTTTTGGCGAAGTGCAGATCTGGAATGTCGAGAAACGCAAGCTCAAGCTGTCGATTCCAGTCACCTTTGACACGATCTACGGCGCCAGCTGGTCGCACGATTCCAAGCTGGTCGCCTTCGGCTGTGCCGACAACTCGCTCCGCGCGATTGACGCCCAGACCGGGTCGCAAGTGCTCTTCCAGGGCGCCCACGGCGACTGGGTTCTCGACACGGTGTTTTCGGTCAAGGGAACCCACCTGGTTTCCGTGAGCCGCGACATGTCGATGAAACTGACGGAAGTGGCGACCGCCCGCATGGTGGACAATATCACCAGCATCACCCCGGGTGCGCTAAAAGGCGGCTTGCAGGCGGTCGATCGCCATCCGACCAGGGATCAGCTTTTCATCGGCGGCGCCGACGGCACGCCGAAGCTCTACCAGATGTTCCGCACCAAGGACCGCAAGATCAACGATGACTTTAACCGGATTCGCACCTTCGCGCCAATGCAGGGGCGAATCTTTGCCGCCAAATTCAGCCCCGACGGCAGCCGCGTCGTCGCCGGGTCGTCCAGCGACGGGAAAGGCGAGGTGCGCGTGTTCGAGACGGATACGGGAAAATCCGTATCCACGTTCAAGGGCATCAACGGGCCGATCTACGCCCTGGCGTACCATCCCAGTGGGAGCGTGATCGCGTCCGCCGGCTTCGAAGGGGTGGTGCATCTGAACGACGCCGCCACCGGAGCGCTGATCCGCGATTTCGTGCCGGTGCCGCTGAAGAAATGACGGGTTCATCGAGAGCGAAAAGCGAGCCGGGAGCGTAAGCGCGACCGGAGGAATACACTAACCATTGCCACCATTCAACCGCCAGGCAATTGAAACACAAGATAAGGAATCAGGAATATGAAACTTGCCACATGGACCTGGATTGTATTCGCTTTGGCCGCCGTCCCCGCCATCGCGCAGGACAAGCTCCCGCCCAACGCCAAGGTGGTCAAACTCGAAGGGTTGCCCGCACGCATCGACCTGAAATCGCCCTTCGATTATCGACAACTGCTCATCACCGGTACGCTGGACAACGGCGACCGCGTCGATCTCACACGCCTGGTGATGTATACTCCCCCCGCACAAGTCAAGATTTCCGACCGTGGCCAGGTGCGCCCCACCGCCGACGGGCAGGGCGAGCTCGCGTTTGCATTTCAGGGCCAGACCGGCAAGATCCCCGTGGTCGTCAGCGGGCAGAAGCAATCCTACGACGTCAGCTTCGTGCGCGATGTCATGCCGACGTTATCGCGCATGGGCTGCAACGCCGGGACGTGCCACGGGTCGGCGAAGGGGAAGAACGGATTTCAACTCTCGTTGCGTGGTTACGATCCGCAGTACGATCATCGCGCCCTCATCGACGACGTCGGCGGCCGGCGATTCAATCGCGCCGCGCCGGAACGGAGCCTGATGTTGCTCAAGGCGAGCGGCGCCGTGCCTCACGTCGGCGGCGTCTTGACCCAGCCGGGCGAACCATACTATGAAATGCTTCGGTCCTGGGTCGCTCAGGGCGTCAAGCTGGACCTCGCCGCCCCGCGCGTTGTGAAGGTGGAGGTGACCCCCGCCTCGGCCGTCATTCCGCTCGTCGGAATGAAGCAACAGTTGACCGTATGGGCCACCTACCGCGACGGCTCCAGGCGCGATGTCAGTGCCGAGGCCTTTCTCGAAAGCAGCAACATCGAAGTCGCCACCATCGACAAGACCGGCGTGGTCCAGGCGGTTCGCCGAGGCGAGATTGCCGTGCTGGCGCGCTATGAGGGGAGCTACGCCGCCGCCACCATCATCATCATGGGCGATCGCACCGGTTTCGCCTGGAAGGAAACGCCGACCTACAACTTTATCGACGAACTCGTGTACGCCAAGCTCAAGTCGGTGAAGGTTCAACCCTCCGGCGTCTGCTCGGACAGCGACTTTCTGCGCCGGCTGTATCTCGATCTGACCGGCTTGCCGCCTGAGCCGGAAGTCGTTCGCGCGTTCCTGGCGGACAAAACGCCGAGCCGGGAAAAGCGTGAAAAGCTAGTCGATTCACTGGTCGGCGGGCCCGAGTTCGTGGATCACTGGACCAACAAATGGGCCGACCTGTTGCAGGTCAATCGCAAGTTCTTGGGCACCGAGGGCGCGGAGGCGTTTCGCAAGTACATTCGTGACGCCGTCGCCAAGAATGTGCCCTACGACCAGTTTTGTTACCAACTCTTGACCGGGCGCGGCTCCAACGTCGCCAATCCCGCGGCGGCCTATTTCAAGATTCTGCGCGACCCCGATCAGGCGATGGAGAACACCACACATCTGTTCCTCGCCGTGCGCTTCAACTGCAACAAGTGCCACGATCATCCATTCGAGCGCTGGACGCAGAGCCAGTACTATGAACTTGCGTCGTTCTTCGCTCAGGTGAGCCGCAGCCCCGATCCGAAATTCAAGGGCCGCACAACCCAGGCTACCGCCGTGCGCGGCGCGTTGCCTCTGGTCGAGATCATCGGCGATGCCAAGAGCGGGGAAGTCAAGAATGAGCGCACCGGGCAAATCGCCGTCGCCAGTTTTCCGTTCACCTTTCCCAACGATCCGAAGGCCGCCGGCACCCGCCGCGAACAACTTGCGAAATGGATCACCGCCAAGGACAACCCCTACTTCGCCAAGAGCTATGTCAATCGGCTCTGGAGCTATCTGCTGGGCGTTGGCATCATCGACCCGATCGATGATATTCGGGCCGGGAATCCGCCGACCAACCCGCAGCTCCTCGACAAGCTGACCGACGAATTCGTCAAGAGCGGTTTCAATGTGCATCAGTTGATCAAGACCATCTGCAAGTCGCGCACCTATCAGCATTCGATTGCAACGAACGAGTGGAACCGCGACGACGACGTCAACTACTCGCACGCCCTGGCGCGCCGCCTGTCGGCGGAGGTGCTGTTCGATTCGATTCACCGCGTTACCGGCTCGCTGTCGCGCATTCCCGGTCTGCCCCCCGGCGCCCGGGCCGTGCAGACCATCGATTCCAGCGTGCAGGTGCCGGGCGGGTTCCTGGAGCTAATGGGGCGGCCTCCCCGTGAAAGCGCGTGCGAATGCGAACGTTCCAGCGGCATGCAGCTCGGACCCGTTCTGAGCCTTTTGACCGGGCCGGTCCTCAACGACGCGATCAAGGACCCTGACAATCGCATTGCGAAAATCGTCGCGAAGTACCCCGATGACGTCAAGGTCGTCGAGGAGTTGTATCTCGCAATCCTCAACCGCATGCCGACCGCCAAGGAAATTGAGATCGGCACTCGAGCGATCAAGGGTGACCCCGACGATTACGCTCGGCTGATTGCCGAGCACCAAAAACGCCAAGCCGCCATCATCGCCTACGAAAAAAAGCTACCCGAAATCGTCGCTCGATTCGAAAAAGAAGCGACCCGGACTCCGGTGTGGACACCGCTCGAGCCAGCGACCATGAAGGCGCTCAGCAAGGCGGTCCTGACCAAGTTGGCGGACCAATCGATTCTCGTCAGTGGCCCGAACGCGGCGCCGGAATCGTATTCGGTGACCTTTAACACCAACATCGCCGGCATCACCGGGCTGCGTCTTGAAGTGTTGCCCGACAAGTCGTTCCCCGCCCAGGGCCCGGGTCGGGCGCAGAACGGCAACTTCGTTCTCAATGAGCTCACCCTCGACTTCGCGAAAACCGGCGCCAAGGGCAAACCCAAACGCGTGAAGCTGATTCGCCCGCAGGCCACCTTTTCGCAAACGGGTTTCCCGATCGCCAATGTCGTGGACAACAACCCCGCCAGCGGCTGGGCCATCGCGCCGCAGTTCGGCAAAGCCCAGGTTGCCGTCTTCGAGTTGCAGACCAAAGTCGGTTCGACCGAGGGTACCACCCTGACGGTGACCATGCGGCAACAGTTCGGCACCAACCATACGATCGGCAAGTTCCGCATCTCGGTGACGACCTCCCCGCCGCCGGTGCAGCTGCAAGGCACCGTGCCGCAGAACATTGCCAAGATCGTCGCCATTCCCGGGGACAAGCGTAGCCCCGCGCAATCCGCTGCCCTGCTCCAGTACGTTCGCTCGATCGATCAGGAACTGGCCAGGCTGCAACGCGACCTTGCCGACAACCCCGCGCCGCCCAGCGCGCGCGTGCTCGGCGCGCAAGACCTGACGTGGGCGCTGTTGAACAGTCCCGCGTTCCTCTTCAATCATTGATGCCCCCGTTCCAGGTCCCTGCCACAAAGGCGGATCAAGGCGTCGAGACCCAGGGTGCGCTCGCTGAGCTGGCGACCCTGGGCTTTGTTATGCAACCCCTTTGAGGCAAAAAACTTGAGCTCCATATTGCCTCGGAGTGAATTTTGGAACTACTGAACTTGGCTTAATGGTCTTGTTCCGGCAAGTGTGGCGCTGCGGTTGCTTGGGGCGAGACTGTTTCAGACGAGGTTCCATTTAAGAAGATGAAAGGCTCTGCGCAAGCGAGCATCACCCTCGCCAGGGGCTTTCCTTGGCGAACCAATTCGTGACCGTGGCCCGGGAGGTCGTGAAATTGCGACCATTCTGATTGTTGATGATGAACCAGACGTCCGTGAGTATTTATGCGCGCTGATGTCCACGCATGGGCATCAAGTAGTTTCAGCGGAGAACGCGGCACAAGCCTTGTCGATGTTTGACGCGGAACGCCCGGTGCTTGTCATCACGGACTTCATCATGCCGAACACGGATGGGTTTGCGTTCATCCGCCAGTTTCGCGCCAAACCGGGTGGGAACGAGATTCACGTTATCCTGCACACAGCTGCCATGGTCAATCCAGCCATGCGTGCCTTGGCCCAGGCGTGCGGCGTCCTTGTCGTTCTCGAAAAACCATGCCCGCCGCACCGAATTCTGGCGGCGGTCGATGAGGCGCTTCGCTCGGCGCCGCGTGCCGCGAAAGTGTCTGCCGAGCTTGACCGGGACCATTTCCGAGTGCTTGCGGACCAGCTCGCCAGGAAAGTACAAGAGCTCGAGGAGGAACTGAGCCGGCGGCGGCAGCTCGAGGACACCGTGCGGACGGTACAACATCGACTGCTGCGGGCGGAGGAAAATGCCCACCTCGGCAGCTGGGAAATCCAGGTCGGAAGCGAGCGCGGCTGGTGGTCCCCAGAAGTTTATCGTCTCCACGAGCGGGACCCCGCCCTCGGCCCGCCTACGTCCGCCGAAATCCTGGAGCTGGTGCATCCCGACGACCGTGACAGGGTTGTTCAGGCCTGGACGCAAGCGATCCAAACCGCGCAACCGGTGGCGCTCGACTTTCGCACCCATGACGAGCGCATCACGCTTCGGCACTTACACCTCCACGGCGTGCCAGTGCAGGACGGCGCCGGCGCCGTGATTCGTCTGGAGGGCACGCTCGAGGACATTACCGAGCGCAAACGAGCGGAGGAGGCCGTGCGCGACGGCGAAGCGAAGTTTCAGCTCCTGGCGGAGAACATTCGCGATGTCTTCTGGATCAGCACTCCGACCGTCGACCGAATCGTCTTTGTCAGCCCCGCCTATGAGGAGATCTGGGGCCGCACCTGTGCGAGCCTGTATCAGGAACCGCGCTCGTTTGTCGATGCGATCCATCCCGACGACCGCGACCGTGTCATCGCGAACTTTCAGAATCTGGCCCAGGCGCACTGGGAGATCGAATACCGTATCCTCCGGACCGATGGATCGCTACGCTGGATCCTCGACCGCGGCTTCCCCGTCCGGAACGAGCGCGGCGAAGTAACGCTGTCCTGCGGCGTGGCCAAGGATATCACCGAGCGCAAGCGGGCCGAACGAAATATCATCGAGAGTCAGGAGCGTTTCGCCGGGGTGGTGAATACGGCCATGGACGCCATCATCACGGTGGACGCGGACCAGCGCATCGTCCTGTTCAATCACGCCGCGGAGATCATGTTCGGCTATTGCGCGGCGGAATTGCTCGGCCAGCCGCTGGACCGCATTCTGCCCGAGCGCTTTCGTCGGGCTCATTCCCAGCACATCAAGGCATTCGGCGAAACGGGGGTTACCAGCCGTGCGATGAACGCGCTCGGCGCCGTCAGCGGCGTGCGGGCCGATGGCGAGGAATTCCCCATCGAGGCGTCCATCGCTCAGAACGGCGCGGGGAGCGGCAGGCTTTTTACCGTGATCCTGCGCGACATCACCGAGCGCCGACGAGCTGAGGAGTCGATACGCCAGGCCCATCAGCGCATGCGGGCTCTGTCCCGCAGGATCCTGGAAATCCAGGAGGCGGAGCGCCGCGCCCTCGCCCGGGAACTACACGACGAAATCGGCCAGGTCCTCAGCGCCGTCAGCGTCAACCTGAAGATTGTCAAAACCAAGGTCGATCGGACGCTCTGGCCGCGCCTTGCGGAGAGCGCGCAGATCGTGGATGCCGCCATCGAACAGGTGAGAAACCTGTCGCTCGATTTGCGGCCCGCGGTCCTCGATGACTTTGGACTCGAAAGCGCATTGCGGTGGCATGTCGAACGGCTGGCTGCCCGAACGGCGCTCGAGTTTCATTTCGACGCCGAGTCTTCCGTGGCCGAGCTTTCCGCAGCCGTTCGCACGGCCTGTTTCCGCGTCGCCCAGGAAGCTCTCACCAATGTTGTGCGGCATGCTTCCGCGCGTAGAGTCTGGGTTGAATTGCGCCAGCTCGACGCGGAACTCTGCCTTGCCATTCGCGACGATGGCAAAGGATTTGACTTCGAGGAAGCGTGTCGGCGTGCGTCTCGAGGGAACAGTCTCGGCCTGCTGGGGATGATGGAGCGCATCGAATTGCTGGGTGGGAGAATTGAAATCGAGTCGTCTGCTGGAAAGGGCACGTCCGTTCGTGTCCAGTTGCCGCTGACAGCGATGGAACATCAAAGTGAGAAAGGAGCGGGCGCAGCGTCATGAAACCGATTCGCGTCTTGCTGGCGGACGACCACAGCCTGATGAGAGCGGGAATCCGCGCGCTCCTCAAGGAGTTGCCGGGAGTCGAGGTGGTTGGCGAAGCGAACAACGGCCAGCAAGCCCTAGACCTTGTTGAAGAAATGAAGCCGGACATTGTCCTGATGGACATCATGATGCCTGAGATGAACGGGCTCGACGCCACCAAGCGTGTGGTTGCCAGGCACCCGAAGGTGCGGGTTATCATGCTGTCCATGAACGCCAGTGAGGAGCATGTTCTGCACGCTCTGCGCGCCGGCGCTTCCGGCTATCTGCTGAAGAACATCGGCCCGGAGGAACTGGAGGGCGCCATTCGGGCCGTCGTCCAGGGCGACAAACACATCACTGCCGCCGTCGCCAAGCACGTGTTGGCGGGGCTTGTTGACGAGGGCAAAAGCTCGCTCGAGCGACTGACGCCACGTCAGCGCGAGGTTCTCCAGCTCATCGCGGAAGGCAAGACATCGAAGCAGATCGCCAAGCGGCTCGGAATCAGCTTGCGAACCGCCGAGGAGCATCGCTCCGATCTGATGAAGAAACTGGATATTCACGACGTCGCCGGCCTGACGCGCTATGCAATGCGCGTGGGCCTGATCAGCCTCGAGCAGTGAACCTTATCCGCTGGTCTTGATTCGGCCCACGCCCACGCTTCGCGCCGCTCATTTCACCCCGTAGTTCCACGGGGGCCCAGGCACGTACTTCTGACGGCCTTGCACACCGAGCTTTTCTGTCGCCAGAGTGTCCCGGAGTTTCATGAGCTGTTCCCCCAGAAATTCTCGAACAAGACCAACGGTATCACGCCGCGTCTGTGGCTGAAGAAAGCGAATCCCAAATTGGCGAGCCTCATCTCGTCCAAAATCGGCGCTGGCTGGATCACGCGGCTTGAGGACTTGGAGAAACTGCTTCCGTTGGCCAACGATCCAGACTTTCGTGCCGCATGGCGAGTGGTCAAGCAAGGCAACAAGGCCCGCCTGGCTGCTTCCTTGGCGGCCGATTCCCAGATCAGCGTCGAAACCAACTCGCTGTTTGATTGCCACATCAAGCGCATTCACGAGTATAAGCGTCAGTTGCTGAGCCTGTTGCACGTGATCGTGCTTTACAATCGCATCAAGGACGGGACCTGCCGGTGCCTGCCGCGAACCGTGATCTACGCGGGGAAAGCAGCCCCCGCTTACTGGATGGCGAAGACCATTATTCACTTGATCAACGCGGTTGCCAACGTCATCAATCACGACAAGGACGTTGCGGGTCGGCTCGCGGTCGTGTTCGTGCCGAACTACAGCGTTTCCCTCGCCGAGCTCATCATTCCGGCTGCCGATCTGTCGGAACAGATCTCGACGGCGGGAAGCGAGGCCTCGGGCACGAGCAACATGAAGATGGCGCTCAACGGCGGCCTGACGATCGGCACCCTCGACGGCGCCAACATCGAGATTCGGGACGCCGTCGGGCCGGAGAACTTCTTTCTCTTCGGTCTGAACACGGCCGAAATCGAGGCCATGAAAAAGTCCGGCTATCGCCCGACCGATTACTACCACGGAAACGCGGAACTTCGCCGGGCGCTCGATTTGATCCGCGACGGTTACTTCTCGCCGGAGCGCCGCGACATGTTCCAACCCGTCACCGAGGCCTTGCTACGAAACGGCGATCCGTTTTTCATTCTTGCCGACTTCGCGTCTTACCTTGCTTGTCAGAAAACCGTGGAAACGGCCTATCGAGACCAGGAAACTTGGACCCAACGCTCTATCCTGAACACCGCACGCATGGGACGATTTTCCAGCGATAACACCATCCGCGCCTACGCCCAAGAGATCTGGAATGTGCCCGTCAAGGACGGCCGTGGCGCACCAGGACTGGAAAGTCGTCGGCATGTTGGTCACGAGGTGATATCATGAACCATTTTCCTGTGCAAGAACTTGTTCCGGTGCTCCAGATTGCGATCATTCCCGTCATTCTGATCTCAGGGGCCGCGCTGTTCCTGCTTACGCTCACGAACCGCTTCGGCCGAGTAACGGACCGCGTGCGCCTCCTGGCAGCCGAGTCGCGCCAGCATGCGCCCGCCGATGCAAGCCGTCTGCGACCGCAGATCGACACGCTTTTTCGCCGGGCACAGATCCTGCGGGTCGCGGTCACGCTGGCATCGATCAGTGTGTTGTTGGATGTGGCCCTCATGGTGGCGCTTTTTCTTGCCGCGCTTTGGCGTTTCGAACTTGCGGTACTGGTAAGTTGGATCTTCATGGCAAGTATCTTGGCCCTCGCGGCATCGACCGCCACCTTCCTGATCGAAATGCACACTTCGCTCAAGGCGTTGGCCATCGAAATCAACAGCTAACGAGGCTCCGCCTCAGACCGACGAGGCGTGTTTTGGTTAATCAATAAAAAAGGCTCCGGTCGATCGGCGAGGTTTGCTTTCGCAGCCTCAATGATTGAACCGCTTAAAGCGGTAGTGATCCCGAAGGATCGGCGTC
>JACPPF010000087.1 GCA_016191165.1 Planctomycetota bacterium | reverse complement strand
GTTGCCCCCAGGACTCCCAGCAGGAACGCCCGTGGAGGTTGCCTTCACCTACCTGGAAAATGGCCGATTGGAAGTGAAAGCCCGCCTGCCGAAATCGAACACTGAGGCGACCCTGACCATCGAGAGGGAATCCGGCCTTTCCGATGCCCTGCTTCAAGAGTGGGACCAGAAACTCAAGAACGGACAAGGGCCGCTCAAACTCGCCTAACATTACGGAGCATATATGGCCTTTACCATTGAAACGCAGAATGGCGAACGGATCAGGGTGGAAGGGGACTCTGCCCTCATCGGGCGGGATGGTAGTTGTCAGATTGCCTTGCCGGATCAACCCGACTTGCAACCTATCCACGCCAAGATCAGGAAAGTCGCCGACCGGTGGATGATTGAAGCCCAGGGAGATTGGCAGATTCAGGTTGGAACGGGGCAGCCGGGCCGGATGAGTTGGATCAAACCGGGAGACGTGATTCGCTTGACCCAAACGGGGTTGGAGATCACGTTTCTTGACGGACAACCCCTCGCCCAAGCCGCTCCTGCTGTCTCGCCGACCGTCCAGCCGCCCAAGGAGTGGGTTCCTGAAAAAAGCCGAACTCCAGCGGCCAAGGCACCACTGCCGCCTGATTTGCCTGCCGCCGCTGAGGAGTGGTATTACGCCAAAGACGGCAAGAAACTTGGCCCATGTTCTGTCCCTCAACTCAAAGAGCTTGCGGCGAAAGGGCAGCTTGCCGCTGCTGATCTGGTGTGGAAGGTGGGGTTGGCTCAATGGGTGCCTGCCCAGACGATCAAGGGGCTGTTCTCAACGATGCCGCCTTCGGTGCCTGTCTCGCCCCCGATCCGGCCCTCTCAACCTCCCGCCCACGTTCCGGCTACCGCTTCTCCATCCTCGAAACCTGTGAAGGCTACTTCCTCACTGTCCGGCCTCATGCCGGTCCTTATCGCTCAGACGGTGATCGCCAGTTTAGGCGTGTTGTATGGCCTCATGGGAATCAAACATCTCGGCGTTTATGGCCTTGGCGAACTGGATGGCATATTCGTCTGCCTAGCATCAGGATGGAACATTGCGGTCCTGACCACGACATGGCTCGGCTACAAGCAACGGAGCTACTGGTTCTCCCTTCTTGCCGCCCGTTTGGTATTTGGAAGTTGGTTCTTCTTCCTGTTCACCGGAACGGTTTACACGGGTGCCTTCGACGTGCTGCCATCCGGGTTCACCATCTTGGGCCTGATGATCTCGGTTCCAGTGGGCATCTGGGCCATCAACGTCCTTCGCAAGCCCGACGTGCGGGCTTTTCTCGGCAGTCATTCTGAACCGTCAGGGTTCTCGCACACGTTGCTTGGCCCCTTCTTGGGTAACAAATGGAACGGGCTGAACCCCAAACAGAAAGCGATCACCATCGGGGCAGGTGGCGTCGTTTTGTTGATTCTCGTGCCTCTGATGTTGTGGATGCAAAGTTGGCGGTCCTCATCCAGAGCGAAAGTCGATTCTGTTGCTGATTACTCACGAGGGCCAAAAGGCGAGGAAATTCACACCCGGAGCGGCCCGGCTAAAGACAGTCCCAATTTGAAGGAAGAGATTTCTGGGTTTACGGCTGCCAGTGGCAAGTTTGTTCATCACGGGAAGACGACGGCATGGTACGACGATGGCAGCAAGGCGTGGGAAGGCCGGTGGAAAGACGGCAAGATGCACGGAAAGTGGGTGTATTGGGTTCCCACTGGAAAAACGCTCAAACTTCCCGGTGGGTACGTTGTACCGAGTTATGGCGAAACCCACATTTTCGACGGTCAGCTTCATGGGATCGAGACCAACTGGTATGACATTGATAGGAAACTGAAACTATCTCAATATACCTACGACAAGGGAAACCTACTTCTGTCAGTCGGATGGTCGCCGAATGGACGCAAGACTAAAGAGATTGTGTATCAGAACAACAAGGAAGTGGAACGTCGAGAATGGGACGAGAACGGGAAACTGAAGCCTCCACCGTCGCCATCCACACCGAAGGAAGGCCAGTTCCTTGCCGAAATCAAAACTGCCGCCGAACAAGGTGACGCTCAAGCCCAATTCAAGCTCGGCGTCATGTACCACTTGGGAATCGGCAATCTCAGCGACATCGGCGAGGCGGTCAAATGGCTCCGCAAGTCAGCCGAGCAAGGTAACGTCAAAGCCCTGAACTACCTGTACATCTACAGCCGCCAGAGTTTTCCTGATGCCCCACGACCTTTGAATATCGATGAAACCGAAGCATTCTCCTGGGTAAAGAAGGCGGCTGAAAAAGGCGACAAGGATAGTCAGTTTGACCTCGGCTACGCCTATGAAAATGGTAAAGGAGCGAATCAATTCGGGAAGGGGGTTCCGAACGATGCGACCCAAGCGAAGGCATGGTACGAAAAGGCGGCAAGTC
The DNA here is from genome assembly GCA_016191165.1 of Planctomycetota bacterium. Classification (GTDB taxonomy): domain Bacteria; phylum Planctomycetota; class Planctomycetia; order Gemmatales; family Gemmataceae; genus SIAQ01. The sequence goes on along the minus strand of JACPPF010000087.1, from coordinate 154,706 downwards.
AAGGCGATGTCAGAGCCGAATTTGGCCTTGCCTTACTATTTGACCGGCTTAAAAACCAGGCCGACTCACTCCAGTGGCTCAAGAAGGCTGCCGGACATGGACACGCTAATGCTCAGTTCTTGCTTGGAGTTGAATACGAGTGCGGTGTTGTCGTGCCGAAGGATTTTGCCGAGGCGAAGCGATGGTACGAGAAGGCCGTAGCTCAGGGCAATGAAGAGGCTAAGAAGCGACTAGAACGACCGGCGGATAGTCTGGTGGGCCGTCCTGAATCCGAAAGACAGAGAGCCTACGAAGTTCAAGCTGACCTTGTACAGCGATCACGGTTCAATGCGGCTACGAGTGTGGCTCGCCAGTTGAAGGCGTCCCTGTCCCCACCGCCAAACACCGGAGGCGGTCCAACATCTGAAACCAAGAAGGGGCAAGGAGGAGCGGATGCGATGCTGAAACGACTTGCCCGTGGCATGTCGAAACAGGATGTCATCAACTTTCTGGGTCAACCTGATGTGCGTTCCCCGCTCGGAAAAGGTGAGGCGTGGCTTTACTACGCATCCGAGACAGAATCCGTGTTCATATCCTTCGATACGCAAGGAGAGTTGCGGGACGCTTTCAAGCAGGCTCGCAAGAAGTAGTGGTATGTTCGAGGTCACGACTGAATCCACGCCAGCCGGTTTTCTGACCGGCTGGCAATCTCGCCGCACATAGCATCGAGCTTCGACCACGCTGCCCACCGTTCCAGCCCGGTCATCGCTGCCAGGATCGCCGCCACTTTCATTTCAAGCTGTTCGATCCGACGCCCACACCAGATTGCGTCGGCCAAGGCAACGAGCAAGTCTTCCAGGTCGTCGGTCTCTCGCCAACGCCCATGCGTCCCTGCGAATCGAGCCAGCCTTGGCAAGACGCAATGCTCTTCGAGAAGGCCGGGGCCGTCTCGTTCGTGGAGGTCGCCGGGGCCGGTGAGTTCTCTTGCGTGTAGCACCTTGCCCAGATCGTGGGTCGCCGCCCCAAAGAGAATGGTAGCTCGGTCGAGGACGAGACCGGGGAAAGCGGCGGTCAGTCCGTCGAGAAGATCGCCACCGGCATCGTGGACGAGGACAAGATGCCGGACGAGTAGTGGCGGTGCTGCAAGTTCTTCGCAGAGGCGGGCGGCGTCAGGAGGAAGGCAAAGGGGAGTCATGAAAACCTGCGAAAGAAGGCCCGGCCTGGAGTACCATGTTTTTTTCTGTCGAATACGAGGCAGATGGGACCAAGAATCTGAAACACGTTTTTGAAGCACGGAATTAAAACTTCCGAAACACGAAGCCAAAAAAGAAAACGACGATGATAATGCAGGCGAACCTGGGCTGGATGGAACCAAAGGCTAAAAATCTTTCAAACCTAATTCAAAATTGCCCAAAAAGTCGGTGACTTTGCGAATTTCCCACCAGGATCACCGCCGGTCGTCCGGCCTCGTCGTCTCCCCGTCAACAAGCTCGAAGCTGCCGCCCCGCAAGAAGACACAGAACGCTTCCTTGCCGCCAACCGGACAACCGCAAAGAGCATCGTGTAGTTCATCCTGCGGTGTTGCGTCCATCCGCTCCAGTGCGTCAGCGAGTTGGCCACCGACATCCGCCGTGACCTCGCCGGTCAACCTGATCCGAGGCCCAATAGCCGCCACGCCCTTCAACCAGCCCCTCAACAGGAACTCATTGATGACGAAGATGCCTTCTGACTTGGCGAAGCAATCGGCGGACTGAACAATCACAAGATGGCGGTCGCTCTGCGTGGTAAAATACATCAGGGGCGTTCTTGCATGACGAAACGAGGCGGCTTCGATGTTCACCCGGCTCTGGCTATCTCTTCTCGAATTCAGACTTCAGCACGAACTTGGCAAGCACGATGCGTTCGTCAACGAGTGCCATGAGCGGCGTGCCACGTCCGCACCAGACAGAATCCAGATCGCATACGAGATTCTGGCTCGACCACCCCTCGAACTCAGTCAGCGATGGTACGAATACGTTCGGTTGACCAATCGAGGCGAGCATCCCTGGTAGTGCGTGTCCTCGACTCGTCGCTAGACGATCTTGAACAGGTCGCAAAGACGGTCCGCCATCTCCACCAACCGATCACTGGCTTCAAGCTCGTCAGCAAGGTGGGGCGGGAACACCGCCGTGCCGTTCAATCCTCCCACGAGTGCCCCGACCAGACCGGCATTGGTATCGGCATCAGACCCCATCGACACGACATCATAGAGCGATTCCACGGACGTGGGGTTACGAAGAAAAAACATGTAGCTGAATGGCAGGCTGCAATAGACGTAACTGCGTCCACCATCCATCTCAGCCACGCATCGCTCCGGGGGCCACTCGGCGTAGTCACCGCAGAGAGCAAGTCGTTCGGTGATGTCGTCCTCGGTCAGCGTGTCAGGGAAATAGGCCCTGCCCAACATGCTGGCATCGACCACAACCTTCACAAACTCGGCAGCCTTGAACGTGGTAACGTCGGTCTCAAGGCAATAAGCAAGGCCGCTGGCATGAGCCAGCCCAGCGGAGACCGCCAAGCTCGTTTGATGAGTCATGCTACATAGCTGGTGGATGAACTCAAACGCTCCAGGTATATCCTGCAAGAGCAGAAGAGCAGCACCAGCTACTTTCAAGGCGGTGCCGTTACCGGTTCCTGTGATCCTACCGCCCCGTGCCCCGGCGAGGTTCCACGGCACGCCCTGGCTGAGCCTCCGCACCGCTCCATACGTCGTCGGCCCCCAGCCCTGTGTTGATTCATGGAATGCCTTGACGTGTGCCTTCACCTGGGCGTCCATGTCCAGCTTGCCGCTAGATAGCAGAAGGCCCTCAGCAACCGCTAGACTTAGTTGAGTGTCATCGGAACCACCGGGCACGATGTACCTGTCGATCCGACCATAAGTAGTGCGGACGAGTTCGTAGTTCCACCCCTCGCAGCATTTTCCGAGACTATCCCCGATGCCGACGCCCAGAAACATCCCGATGATCTTGTCTCTTGTCTTCATCTACTCACCCGGCTTTTTCGGCCACGTCACCGGTGCAACCGAACGCAGGTCTTCGCCGAACATGAACGTCCTGCTGCCGATCTTGATCCACGGGCAATTCGGCTCTCCTGGCACGGCCTCGGTCCTTTCGATCACCGATCCATCCTCACCAAACCAAATCGAAATGCGTCGGCTCCACACCAAACAGCATCTTTTCTTGATTTCCCTGGCGACCCCAGAGGCCCACGATTCTGCCGCTTCCATCGTGGCAATCTCTTTCTGCACTGCCCTCGTGGTGTAGATCGCCGCCATCACCCGGATCACGAGATGGGGGGTGATCGGCTCATTCACCCAGGCCAACCACTGGTCGAAGAACTCACGGCGATCTTGCTCGGCCAGCTTCTCGATGGTCTCGGCGTTGATCTCAAAAAAGGCGACCAGCTTCCCGAAAAGTTCCTTGCTCACGTTTCCCGAAAGCTCGAACACACGAATGCGATTGCCGACCTTTGATACGTTCGAGGAGTCACAGAGTTGTGCAACCTGACCGGGCTTGAGGCCCCTTGCAAGGCGAGCCTGCTCGAAGTGACGAGAGAGATGCGTGGACACGGCGACCTCGTGATGCCTGCCAAGGGATGGCAGGCTCGGTCGGCCTGCTCATCGGCAACAGATTGTTGCCAACCACCTTGCCGACGCAGGCTTCGTAGGCAGGTTGGTGAATGGCGGATGCCATTCGTCGCAATGAGCTTGGGCACAGGTGCCCAAAATAAAGACGATGATCGAGAGGCGAGGGTTCGATGCTGCCATTCAGAAGCACTCATCGTCATCATCGCTTGCTGCGACCGGTCCCACTTGGCCGCTGCCACTGCACAGCGGGGTCGTGGTGAATCTAGTTTCCGCAAGAGCGAAGAAGCCATCGACAGCAGAATGATGTGGCATTGTTGGGGCCGTCGTCCTTGGTCCGTATAGTCCACGGACAAACAAGCCACATACAGGACACCGCACGCTTTGAGTCACTTCTACTCGCCCTTCCGTCCCTTCGCCTCAAGATGCTCGAAGTCTGGGAATTCACTGATCGCTGACTGCACCGAATCACCCAGCACGTCTTTCAAGCGGCCAGCCCAGCCAGCTATCATCGAATTCCAGTCGCCGACCTCTTTCGCCAACGCCTTCACGTCACGCTTCTCGAAGAACTCGCCTTCATCGCTCACGTCGCCGAGAATGCCAATGGCCTTGGCGTGATCGAGCATCTTGATGACGGAGAGATGGCACCGCAGAAAGTTCTCAAGCCCGCCGCAATCCGGGTTCGAGGCATATTGAGTTTTGCAAAAGCTGCCCCATGACCAACCTCGCAGCCCAGACTTCACCCGTCGTCCATCACGGGCCTCGAACATGGCCGGGTACTGACAGAGGCCGACGTTCGCTTGTTCGCAACCCTCGCCGGGCCACGTCGAGAAGGCGATGACGTGACGAGGAGCGACCTTGTAATGTCGCTGGTCATGCTCGACGTATTGACCGGCCTGGAGCAACAGCCACTTCATCGGATGCTCCCGATCAAGTTTTTCGTAGTTGCATTCATCACCGCTGCATTCCACGATCTCGCCAACCTCCTTGAAAGGCAGATCGAGGGCACGCTGGCGAAGCTGGCCGACAAGATCACGCACGGCCTTGATGCTGGTGGTCGGTGATTGCAGTTTGTAGTGGATCGTCAGGCCCATCGATCATTCCTCGTGTTGCTGGTAATTGTATCTCGTCCTTCCCTGTACAACTCAACAAGTGCGGACTGGCGAGAGACGCCCGGCGTGGGCCGGGCGTGCTGCACTTCAATACTCGCTTGCCAAGCAAATCGTCGTCACTGACCGGTCGTGTTCAGTCAGAATCCAGAGGCGATGATCTTTGGCCGTCTTGTAGACCGAAAGAAGCCGGTCGCCGTGGACAAGGGCATCTTCATTGGCCTGCCGATCCTCGGCATCGACTTCGCCCCAATCACCATGAGCATGGCGATCAATAAACTCGGCGGCGTTCTGGCCGCTCGCCGCCATTGCTTCGAGGGCACCGGGCGTTGCGACAACTCGACCCAGAGAAAACCGTGGCTTTCCGTTGTTCGTCATTCGTCGTCCTCATTCAAAAAAGTGATCGTATCGCCGTTGTACTCAGCACGCCGCCCGATCAGGTCACTCGCCTCGCAGCCCTCGCCCTGGATTAACCAAGTGAAGGGTCGATGATCGAATGGGACCAGGATCACCTGCTGATCTTCATCGGCGAGGAGGAAGACCAGCACGATGTTGCCGTGGTCTTGAACGTCATAGATTTCGCCGGTCGTTGTCTTGTGTGCTTGTGCCATGATTTCCTCAATCGGTCTTTGGGGCTTCGACAAAGCCGAAATAGAGCGGCGGGTTGCTCTGGTATTTCATGGTGCCAACCACGTCGTCGGTCTTTCGCCTCACAACGACGGTGCTGCCGATGATGGACGTGATTACGAATTCACGAGCCAGTTCGTGGGTGTCCCACACCTTGCCAAACTCTCGCTCAAGTTCGGCCCTGGTCCTGGGCGGCGGAACAATCTTGCGAGGCTTCTTTCGTCGTCTCATGGTGATGTCTCTCGTGTTGATGGGACCAGCCACGCCGCAAGCGGCGTGGCCTTGTCCTACTTGTGCGGCTGCCAGTTGAAATAAAACCTGGGCGAGTGGGAGAATTCGAGCGACCCCTTCTCGCCTGTACTTCTCATGCGAACTACGACATAGGGCGACATAAACCCGATGGCCTCGAACTCCTCCATCATCTCGTCGGTTGACCAGACCTTGCCATGCTTGGCTTCCAGGGCCTCACGAGTCAGATCGTCGCTGTTGATCTCGGCGATGCGTTTTCGCCGCAGCATTTCAGTTTCGTCCACTTGTTTCTCCTTTCGTTGTTGCTTCCACACTCTCTTGTACGACTCATCACGATCAGCCCGGCCCTGTCAGAAGTCGAGGGCCGTGCCTGCCACGAATTCCTCTGGGCTGACGACTCGCACCCTTGCGGTGCCACTGTCAAGGTCGCACTTGGCAACTTTGATCCCGCCCTCGGTTGCCGCCATCTTCGTTGAGGCATCGGCCAGAGCCTTCTGCATTTGGATGGCTGGATCGACGCCCGCCATTGGTGCCGCCTCGAATTCCTCTCGGTCGATCAGGTGATACTCTTCCTCGTGGACGTAGACCGAGAAGCTCAGGTCGAACTGCCCTGTGCTGTCCAGGCGGAAGATGAAGCGGCTGATACCCTGCTCACAAAGAGCGTCGGCGATCAGTTCAGGGCGGTCAGACTGCCCGCCGTAAAGTCCGTTCTCGAACTGGTCGCTCAGCAGCTTGTAGCCTGCCCCTTCGAGATCGATGTCGATGGTCACGCACCGATTACTCGACCCTTCAAGTGATTGAAGGTACTCAGTCGGGTCTGCCTTGAGGCACTCGTGGCAAAGCACGTTGCCGCTGCCGTCGTCAGCGTAACTCGCTCGCCAGCGATAACTGTTGGCCTGGGTGCGAACAGCCTTGTGACATCCGTCGCACTGGCACCATTCGTCCGACCAGTCAAGCTCGACGCCTAGCTTTTCCACCAGTGCGGCGACACGGCCCGGTGCCTCATCAATAACGTGGAACTCGTGACCGTCATAGCGTGTCACGTCGTTCCAATTCGCAAAGCAGATGACGCCGGACTTGGGATCGTCATACCCCGGCTCGGCGTATCCCTCGGTGCAAATGGTGATGCTGTCGATCTGGCTTCGGCCTTGGTTGGTCTTTGCAGCTTTGCGACCCGCTTCAATGATGTTCTCGACACGCTGAAGAAGTTCGGCTTTCGTCATCGGGGTCTCCTTGTGATTGGTTCACCCGATCCTGTACAACTCAACTTCCAGGGTCGAAGAAGGACGGGCCTACTGGCCCGCCACCATCTGCTTGCACGCATCAAGAGCCTCGAACAGTTTCACCGTTGATCGAGAGCCGGTGACGTGGACCACCTGCCGCACGAAGTCCTGAGTGATCGGGTGCCGGTTCCTCGTGTCAGTGTCGAGACCTTCCTTGCAGAGCGACCGCATGGCGTCAGCGAACCGTGGCACGAGCTTCGTCAGCGGCTCGTCGCAGGGAATCGGCTCAAGTCTTCGTGATCGGGAGAGATCATCGAGCTTGTCGGTCCAGGCGACACAGATCGGATGCTGATCGATCTCGTCGTTGCACAGGCCGTGAGCGGCGAGGTCGGCCAAGCACTCATTGAAGGCGAAGACGAGGCCGCTCATGTTGCAGGCATCCTGAACAGGACCGGCAGCGTCGGCTGCCCACTGCTGGACGGATCGTGTCATTGGAGTTCCCTCATTCATCCATGCTGCCAAAGAACTGAGTCAGAAGGTCGTTAAGCTGTTGCAATTCTTCGCTGGTGAGTTCCTTGCCTCCTGCTTGGCACCATTCGTCATGGACTGCCAAACACGCTTCCTGTAGGAAGTCGTCAAATTCATCGTGGGTCATGGTCGTTCCTCATTCGTCCGTGTGATTTCATCGTTCGCTTTGAGAGCCGCCCAATTGCATTCGTGTTCAGATCGCAGTTCGCACATGAATCGGCTCGCACTCTCCTCGGTGTGGGCCAATTCCAGGTCGGCCTTGATGCCTTTCTCGATAAGATCGTTGGCAAAGCCCTCGATGCTGATGCCATTACAGTCGGCCATCTGCCGGATGTACCGGGCCAAATCATCGTGGACGGTGATCGTCATTCCTATCACTCCCTCCCTGAATCGCTGGTGTATGACCAGACCTCATCGACAACGCCAGCCGGGGCGTCAGGCAGGCGAGTGGGAATCTCGAAGGCAAGACTGGCGAAGTTCCTGCCGGTCTTGCCGACGACGGGGACGTGGATGATTTCGCCCTTCGCCTTCACGTAGAGACTGGACGCACCGACTTCCCACGCTTCGCCGTCACCGGCCATCAAGATCATCCCGGTCAGTCCGAACGAGTTGAGGTTTTCGCTGACGCTGGCGACCATGAAGGCTTTCGTTTGCTTGGTGTGTCTCATGCCATGCCCTGTACAACTCAACTTCGCAAGGCAAGGACAAGGCCCGCCTGCGGCGGGCCTCTTGCCAGTGAACCTGATGCGGTGATCCAGCCTGGCCTATTCCTTTTCGCCGCTACCGGCCTCGACCTCCAGGGCTTGAAGCGTATCGAGCATTTCTTGGTACTGCTCGTCGGTGAATCTCTCGTCGTCCTGGTAGTCGGCGTAGATGTTTCCGGCTTCGGCGAAGGGCCGCAGAATTGCCAATGCCAGATGCAGTGCGTCTTTCTTCGTCATGGTCAAGCTCCTCGTGCCTCGTTGATCCGCACTCCTCTGTACCACTCAACTCTGCTCGACCGCTGCATCGTTCGGACCTCCTTTCAGTGCTGGGAAACCCCAGAAGGCACGGTGACGATTCTTGAGTTCCAACGGGAGTTTCTTCGTCCATTTGTACCGGGGCCAGTCACGACCAATGACCGTGATCGGCATTTTCTCAAGGTGGTACTCGAACGGCTGATTGAAGTCGCCGCCCTCGCCGATCTTCTCGAAGTCAAGCACCGGCACCGCAATTTCGCTACCGACTCGACTGACGACCAATCCATCGTCTTTGTTGAAGGCGTAGGTGATAATTCGGATCATGTTTGTCCTCCTGCCAAGAGCCGTACAACACAACTCACGCAGGCAGGACAAGGCCAGCCGCAAGCGGCTGGCCCTTGCTCATCGCTGGCCCACCCTGGCTTTCCGCTTCTCAAGTTGCCGCTCGTGGTAAGCCATGACTCCGGCTCGCCAGTCAGCATTGCCGCCGTTTCGGTCGATGGGCACCATTGCGAGATAGCCAAAGGGACATGACCAAGAGCATGGTCCCATCGATTCATCCAAGTCCTTGTAGCCCCAGCCTTCGTACTGCTTGGCGTACTCCATCATGTCGCAACCGATCCAGCGTTCCGTGGGCCGAGCTTCCTTGCCGTCGATGGTGAAGGTGCGTTCCCAGACGACCCACAACACACCGGAAAAGCTGCCGCCACGAAAGCACTTGGCAAGGCACGTCGTCTTGACCAGCATCTCGCCAGCCTTCCACTCTCTGGCTTCGGTGCGTTCGGCGATCAGGTCTTTGCGTGACGAACCGAATGGATAGGTCCAGCCCATAATTCAATCTCCGTAGACCGAGAAAACTGCTTGTGGTTCGCCCTTCCCGGTACTACACAACTTCACTAGACCTTGACGTGGGGCCGGGTAATACGTCGAATTGACCGTGACGATACCGGCTTGGGCTTGATGTTCGCTATGCCGTGTCCCGATATTCCTCCCACTGTTCATACAGGTTGATCTTGTTTTCCCACTCTTCCCAAAAAGTGTCTTTGAGTGGTGCGAAAAAGCAGTAGTACCACGCCTCCCAAGAGATCACTCGCTCGATGTTGAATCGTTTGGCTTGTTGATCGGCGAGGTCCATCAGCGAAAGGCGATAGTAGTGGTTGAAATGATCCGTTTGTTCCCACGATTCCTCATGGGCCTGGGTGAAGTTGCCGTAGTCGGTTTCCTCGTGATCTTCTGGAACTGGTTGCATCCAATTATCATTCTTGGCGGCGTCCCTGGCGAGCTTGCGAGCCTTGTTGTAGGCAGTTTGCGACGGGCATGGTTCGGTAGCGATCATAACATTGACCCTTTTTTGGACTTGCTTGGCGGCAATCTCCTCGTCCACAACTCAGCTAGTCCTCGATCAGATCGGACTCGCTCAGTTCACGCATTCGATGGTTGGGGTCCATGATGTAGACCCGTTGATCCTGAATGTCGAACTCGCCCCTGGCCTTGGCCGCTTCCATCGCCTCGCCCTCGGTGTTGAAGGGACCGATCTGGTTGATCGTGTCTTCGGACTCATACAGAATGGACCACATGACGTACCCTCTTCGTTTGTTTGATTCGGCCTGTCCCGTACTACTCGTCACTTCGAGTCCGTGATACTGGCCCGTAGCACGTCGAACTTGACCGTGACGATACCGGCCTGGGCTTGCTCTTCGAGCAGATCGCCGAGGAGACGGGACTCGGTTGACCCGTTCGACGTGAAATTGACCTCTTCTGCCCCGACCTTGGTGATGGCAAAGTTATCGGCCTCGACCTCGGCGTGAGGATGAAGCCGCTGTTGCGACCATCGCTTGATAACTTCTTGAAGGTTGGCCCCTTCTTCGGCTCGGATGATAAGCTCGCCCTTGAGACGGACGGGCACGAGAATCTCGACCTCGGCATCCATGTAGATTTTGCGACTCATGTTCGGTCCTCTTGGTTGTTGGCTCGTCCTGCCCTGTACAACTCAACTCACAGAATCAACCAGGGCGGGCTGCATGGCCCGCCTTTCTCGTCAGTCCAGGCCCAGAGCTTCACGGCCAACGAGCCGACCATATTCGTTGATGCCCAGGACACGAAGCATGTCGTCAGCGAGTCTAGCGGCTTCGCCTTCCTCGTCTTCCACTTCGTACAACCTGCGAATCAAGGTCGGGAAGCTCGCCTTGCTGACGATGCAGTGCAGCTTGCCGCCAACCCACTCGAAGCGGTCGCCACGGTCAGGACAGAAGCACGCTTCAAGGTGCCCGTCGATGCCTTGGTTCACGGCTTCCTCGACAATCGGGCCGTCGTTGCCAGCGAGTTGCATCGTGTATGGCTCGCCTTCCATCGCCTGCCGGATGAGGGCGTAGCTGATTTGGCATGAGTTCGTGTTTTCGATGACGCTCATGGCGGTCTCCAAGAGCCGGTTTGTCCTGACCACCCTTCGCTGTACTACACAACTTCGCCGGTATAATGGAGCAGACAAATCTCGAAAGGACCGAGCCATGAATCCCCGTGAATTCGCTGACGACCAAACTCTCTACCTGACGCTGGCCCGCATGATTTACGACAGGCTTCGCAAGTCATCGGACCCGGCCACGGAGAAGGCATTGAATCCCTATGGTCTCGTCGTGCCGTTTTCCGACCGCAGTGCCGCCGTGCGAAATGTCTGGGAGACGGTCGTGAAGCAAGCATTGGAGAATATGGGGATTATTGGTTCCGGCACCGCTCACGACCTCCATATCCACACGAAGCCCGCCGCCCTTGAGCTTGAGGACGACGAGGCGGTGATCTGAAGACTTCCTCAGTCATCGTGACCGTGATTCGTGGCCTTCGATGGGTTCCATGTCGAAATGAACCGGATGACTTCGGCCAGCAGAATGGTCTTCTGTGCCCCGACCAGTTTGAAGTACGCTTCGCAGATCGGTTGAAGCGACTCCATATCGACACGACGCCTGTTGTCCTTCTTTTCCTTAGCCTTCATGTCGATGGCGTAATCAATGGCCCGACTCTCAGACTGCCAGCGAGCAACGTCATCCTTGTTCTTCCACTGACCCTGATAGCTGGCCGAATGAGAATAGATGCTGCCACGGTCGCTGTCGGGATCGGCCTCAAACTTGTAGATCGAGCCGGGCGATGCACCAGCAGCCACATTGTTGTACTTCTTCTTCGCTGCTCCATAGATTCGTGTCTTCACGTCCTTTGGGATCGGGCTGCCGTCGTTCGGAATGGCTTCGATCTCGGCCCATTCGTGAACTCTGGGCACGTCCTTGCCTTCACGAACGCCCAGGTAGAGTAGGTTGATGTGGAACTTGGGCTTTGCCTCAGTCTTGGTCTCTTCGTTCATGGATGTTCCTCCATCAATAGTTGATCTTCTCGGCGGCTTGAGCCAGTTGTTCCTGGGTCCGCTTCGTGTAACGGGCAGTCGTGTTCAGGTTTTCATGGCCGAGGATTTGTGCCAGTCCGACAAGATCGCCCTGGTTGTCGTCCAGATATTGATGAGCCATCGTGTGTCGAAGCAGGTGCGGGTGCAGCTTGATGCCAGTGATTGCCGAATATCTGCTGCACAACGCACGGACACCACGATCAGTGAGCGGGCCACGTTCACCGATGAAGACCTTGTTGCTCGTCACCGGGGGCCGGACTTCCAGGTACGCTTGCAATGCTCGCCGGGCCGGAAGCGGGATCGGCACGGACCTTTGTTTGCGTCCCTTGCCGAAGCGAAGGACGGCGGTGCCGCTGCGATCCGAGAGAAGGAGATCGGCCAGTTCAAGCTGCACGGTGTCCCCGATTCGGGCACCGACGTACAGCATGAAACTGAAGATCGCATTGGCCCGCACGTCGCCACGAAGCTCGACCTCACGCAATAGCTTGCGGACCTGGGATCGGTCGAGACCCTTCGGTGCCAGCACTTGGCGGCGAAGCTCCTTGACCTTCAATGCGGGGTTGGCCGGGATCACGGCCTGCTGCACCAGCCATCCGAAGAATCGCCGCAGCGTCACCAAGGCCCGGTTGACGCTCGACACAGCTTGACCCTTGTCACGCCGGAGGTAGTCACGGAAGTCGGACACATCACGGGCCGTCACCCTGCCCACGGTCAGCGGCTCCTTGTTGGCCTCGACAAACCACGAGGCGAACTTCCTCACGTCCTGGGCGAAGGCTCGCCGGGTGTTCGCCGACAGGTCATGGTCGCCCAAGAACCGGGCGAACAGAGTGGCCTCGTCCTTGCCGACAGTCAGGCCCCGGAAAACATTATCGGTCCGATCACGTCGGCCTTCTGGATTGGATTGTGACGGCATTTTGACACTTCCTTCGCTCAACTGGTCCGATAAGGTCTGTTATCGCCACACGTTATCACGCTAATTCTTTCGCTGAAGACGCAGGAAAACGGCCCGGAGAAGTTCGCCAGGAGCGACCCCAGCGGTGCCGCCGGGGAAGAGTTCGGCGACGGCGACCTCGACCTGGGCGACGGTCACGGCGGCGAGACCGAGGCTCTTCAGTCCTTCAATCAGATCGGCGTGCCTGTTGTCGTCTCGCTTGACCGGCTTCCGCTTCACTGTCTTCACCGGTGCCGAGGGTCTCGACCCACGAGCGTAAAACAAGATCAGCTTTCCGTTCACACCGCAGTTTCGACGCCGCACTTCGAGACAGGATTGTTGCAACTCGGCGTCGAAATATGGACGCTTTGTTTCCGCATCGTAAAGCGGCTGAGGGAACACACCGGCCTTCACCAGTTGATGAAATCGTTGGCGGCTAAGCCCGACCATCCGGGCCATCTCGGTCACGGAGACCGCCGTCTTGTTCTCGTTCTTGTCGGTCATTTGACACAACTCCATCATGACTTACCGTTGATCTTCATTCGATTGCGACAGGTGTTCGTGGCCTTTCTTCGTGAGCAGACGTTTGCCACTATTACCGTCCTTCCCCACGAGACCGGCCCGTAAGAGAATCGGTTCCACCACTACGCTGATCGTCCTCGTCGGCAGACCAAGGTGAGTCGCAAGGACGTTGAGCCTGCACGGGCCATCGGCAAGGAGTCGAAGATAGTGCTGCTGCACGGCATCAAGGCCAATGGCATCGACCTGTTCAAGCTCACAAGCCCGCAGGAAGTGAGCCATCGTCAAGGCTGATGAACCTACGGCACGGCAGCACCGCCTCGTGCTTTCCAAGAGCTTCAGAGCGATTCGGGGCGTGCCTTGGCCACGTTGGGCAATGAGCGGAATGATTTGCTCATCGATCTTCCATTTCAGTGCCAAGCATCGCTGACGAACGACCTCCGCAAGTTCATCAACCGAGAGATACGTCAGGTTGGCGATCACCTTGAATCGCTGGTAGAGCGGGCCGATCAAACCGTGGGGGTCCGTGGTAGCTCCAACGATTGAAAAATCGGCCACGGTGATGCTCTGCACCGATCTGCTGCCGCTCACGAATAGTTGTCGCTTGTCGATCACGTACAAGAGCGAGTGCTGGGCCATCTTGTCCAGAAGATGAATTTCATCTATGAACAGGATCGATTTCTCCGGTGCCGAAAGCACCAGGGCGTTCAACTCTGCGAGGTTGGTGATCGACTGAGCCAGAACTTCCGTGAACGGCACGCAGAGTTCACGAGCCAGCACTGAGGCAAATGTCGTTTTGCCAAGCCCCGGTGGGCCACAAAGCAAGCAGTTCTCCAGCCTCTTTGCATCCTGAAAGGCTGCATCAACGGCCACGCTCAACGTCTCGACAACATGGCGATGACCGATGATGTGTCGCAGGCTCGGCGGCTCGAAGTCCCGAATGTCGGTGTGCTGGTCCACATCATGCTCCGTTACTGACTCACTCATCACCCACGCCGTCGCCGAACAAAACAAACTCTCCCACGCCGCCCTCGTCGGCAGCAACGCTCTCCTCGAACGTGACTTCGACTACCGGGCACCTGCACTTGCCATCAGCGGAGAGATAGACGAAGGCCGTGGCAGGCTTGCCCCTCAACGCACGCCGCAAGGCCCCGACCGTAAAGTATCCGGTGCCGTGATCTTCGTCGGTGCCGAACATGTCCATCATGCGTCTCCTTGGTGGGTCGTCCTTCGATGTACAACGCAACTGATGCAGTCTGGTGATGCTTAATTCCTCGGCTTTAGATTCCAATGAATCTGGCAAGATACAACGGCACTGGCATTTTCCAGCCACGCCGGTCGAGGCCGCTTGTAGTCCAAAATGAACGAGCTTGCTGCCGACAAGTAGACAGCGAGTTCGTCGATTTGCTTGGCCGTTAAGTCCTTGACGCCGTGGAGTCGAACGACCAGCGTGCCGACCAACTCGATCAGGCCCGATTCCATTTCTTGGCTCAGCCTTTTCCATTCTTTGCGGACGACCGGCAACGAGGCGTACAGGGCGGCTTTCTTCTTGAATGGCGTCCAGTGCGTGCCGTCAAACCACTGCGAATTCTCACATGCAATGGAATAACGTGGGTAGTCGGGATTGCCGACTTGTTTTACTTTGAGCTTCACGGCTATACCCTCGTGATGCAGCCGCCCTTGCGGGCGGCTGCTTGTCCTTCTGTCTCGACTCACTCCTTACCGACTTCCACCGCCTCCGGTTCGGGTGCCTCCTGCCGTGAGAAGCTCAAGATCAGGTCAGTCGCTTTCGACGCCTGGGCAGCGGCCTTGAAAATGGCCCGGTCGTCGCTCTCCATTTCCTTTAGCCAGGAAGCCAAGTAGCTGGCGTGGCTTTCGAGATGTTCGCCGATGGGAACCCCAAGCTGACCAGCGAGGTAGCAGGCCCCGATTTCGGCGATCAACTCGCCCATTGCATAACTACCCTTCCACTGACGACGGCATTCCGACCAATGAACGCCTTCATGCAACAGCGTCGTGATGTAGTCGGCGGGCGTGTTGAACTGACTCCGCTGCGGCATCTGAATGAAATCGCCGCTGTTGTGGTTGGGCCACTCGCCGCCGATGGGCCGTTTGTAAAATGCCCGGTCGCCGCCGTGCCGGACCTCGGCCTTCGTCGCCTCGAACACATCCTCGGCGTGCTGGTAGTCGGGCAAGACCTCGACGGCATCGGCACGACCAGGACGAAGATGATCGAGGGCAGCACCATTTACAATTTCAAGATTGAAAACGGTGTACGTGCGGAGCAACGGAAATCGCTCGATCTTCTCGTCGCCGTTGTTGTCCTTCGAGGCCCGCTCGATCTGCTGATAGAAAACGATCTGCGTCCCCCAATGGCCCGGCTTCACGTCGGCTGGCCGACGCTGGACCTGACCACCCAAAGCGGCGAACTGGCGGTATGTGCCCCAGACCTTGCTGGTGTAGCCACGAACCATCGCCGCTGCTTCGAGACAGAGGACATTGATGCCTGAGTAGGCTCGACCGGACGAAATGTTCCTGGGCAGACCGCAGCAAGCAGGGTCGCTGCTCCAACTTCGCTGCCAGGGCCGGACTCCTTTCTTGAGAAGAGCGAACAGGTCGGCGGTGATGGACTCACGGATTTCGGATTGGCTCGGCATTGTCGTACCCTCACAAGGCATTGATCTTTGTTAGTGCCTTGTGCTGTACGACTAAACTCATCCGGCCTCGTTCAAACCTGGACCGGTCCAGAAAAACGATGCCCCCGGCGTGGGACCAGCACGCCGGGAGCAGTGCCCGCTGTGACCAACAGCGGACGGCACGACGAAACATCAATCAGGCCATTTCCAGTGACGTTCGATCCAGTCATCCATCGCCCAAGGATCGAATCCCCATTCGTGCATGATCTCATCGGCAAAGGTTTCTGTGTCATCCCAGCATCTCGGCAATTCTCGATTCGTTTGTGGAAGGTCGCCGCTGGCGTACTGGACAGCATGGGCCAGTTCATGGGCGATCAACTCGCCAACATGCTGCACCGGCATGGCGTCCACAATCGGAGCGAAGAAGTAGAGGCTGTGCCCTCCACGACCGCATCCGCCCAAGTCCTTCGGCTTCCGCCCGCACACATCTGAAAACTCCCAATCGTCAGTCAATGAGATCGTCGGCGACCACAAGCCTTGCATCAACCAGATTGGGCAGGTTCGCCAGTGCCTCACCATGAGCCGCCTTGCCCGAATCGGGACTCTCTTCCAGGTGTCCCGAAAGATAAGGGCAAACCGTTTGTCGTCGCCGATCTCCCACCTGGGCAGCCAGAGCCGAGACGTGGGGACGACTGGCAAGAAATCAGGGGCCTTGAACCGTTCAGCATCCTCAACAAGCAAGGGCGGGGACAGCTTGCGAGCGAGTGTCTTGAGTGTCGCCATGTGGCCTGACCTCCTTTCCTGAACAGGGGAAAATCGCACTTGTGCTGGGTGATGACGGTGAGCCAACGCTGCTCATCGCTCGCCGATGAATCGAGCCGGGATTCTCGTTCGCATCTTCGGCAGCTTCTCGAAGAATTCGATGGGCACGTCGCAGAAGACGCAATCCCTCTTGAATGGCTCCAGTGAGATCACACAGTGGATGTGCTGCTCGCACGGCTGACCATACCGGTGGTCTTGGACCAGAAAATCTTCCACCGGGTATTTCAGGTCAGGGACTTCTGCGATCCGCTGCGAGATTTGGTAGTTGTAGTCCCACTTCAGCCCCAGGCGGGACGCCTCGATCAAGAGCTTGCGGGTGAAGTACGGTATAAGGTGGGTACGTCGCTTCTTCTTCTGGATCGTGTGCATGGTCTCCTCCTCTTGGTTGTGGTTGGTTATTGCTCACCCTGGCCCGTACTTCCGAACTCCCCTTTAACCGGTTCGTGCGTACACTGACGCCATGAACAAGAGCGAGTTGATCCGCCAACTTCTCGACCGAGACGGAGACATGAAGCCCGCTGCGATTCGGGCTGCATTGGCCCGCCGAGGCGTCGAGGTCGAAATCAATCTCATCAAGGTTGTGCGGCACCATTGGCGGGTGAAGAAGAATGCCAAGAAGAACATGAAGGCGAGGGAGAAAGGCCGTCCACGAGATAAGGAAGTCGCCCTTGACTTGCCGGTGGGTGGGGGCGGCTCGAAGAAACGGAAGGCAAAAAAGGAGCCTGCGGTGGTGCCACTGCCGAGAAAGTCCGACGCCGAAATCGATGCGGAGGTCGAGACGTTGCTGAACCGCATCAGCGAGGAGTGAACAGCGTGACCATCCGCCCCGAAACCACCGCCGACCACGCCGCCATCTTCGAGATCAACCGGTTGGCCTTCGGCCATGAAGCCGAAGCCAATCTCGTAGACGGCTTGCGTGACGGCGGCTTTGTCCGGCTCTCGATGGTGCCCGAGGTCGAGAGCAAGATCGTCGGCCACATCCTGTTCAGCAGGCTCTCGATCCACACAGAGACCAGCGTGGTCGAGGCCCTGGCGTTGGCACCGATGGCGGTGATCCCGTCACATCAGCGGCGTGGGATCGGGACGAAGCTCGTGGAGGAAGGACTGCGGGCGTGCCGAGAGGCAGGACACAGAATTGTTGTCGTCCTCGGGCACCCGGCGTTCTATCCACGGTTTGGGTTCTCGGCTTCGCTTGCGGTGCCCCTGGCTTCCCCTTTCAGCGGCGGTGAATCGTGGATGGCCGTCGAGTTGGTGCCGGGAGCGTTGGCGGGCGTGGTGGGGAGGGTGGAATATCCGGGGCCGTTTGGAGCGTTCTCGTGATCGCCACCTTCGATTCGTGGAGATTACTTGCTTCCTCCAAACTCCTGCGTCGAGAGATATGCGTTGCCCGTTTGCGAAGAATGCCGTCGCACCCGCCGCACTACATCGGCGAATGCCTCTATCGCTCCAAGCACCATGTAAAGGTGGTTGTGGTCAAACAGCAAGAGCGGGCTTTTGGCAAATGACGCCTGCTGAATGGCGACCGATGAATACCCAGCCATCGACACCATGATGCCCATTGTGTTGTCGGCCTTCGTGTTCACCTTTGCTAAGAGGGAATCTATGTCAGTGGCGTCTGCCTGGGTTGCGGTGAATTTCAGTTCGATCAAGTAGGTTGTTCCGTCGATAGTCACGGAGCCATCGATCTGCCGCCCTGATTGGACAAAAGGACGGCGATTGTCAATGTCGCTGAAATCCATCAAGTCATAAAACCAGTCTTGGAAATCGTATCCGCCTTGCTGCGTGCCGATTGACGGCACCAACGCATCCAGTCGCTTCCGAAGGTTCACGAGATCGGTTTGTGATCGAACAACCTTCCGCTGGTCCTCGGCGGCACGCTTTCGGCGTTCCTCAACGTCCCGCTCCTTTTCTTCTGCCTGATCCTTGCCTTTGACGAATTTTTTCAGGGCATCGACTGCTGCCTCGGCTGCCTGAATCTTTTGACCCGAATCTTCCCAATTTTCCAGGTCTGGGAATGAAGTCTGCTCGATCAGGGATTTCGCCATTTGCTGGATTGCAGCCTGGCCCTTATCACTTTCTTCGAGGCGTCGAAACAGCCGGTCGAGCCAATCCCTTTTTGATTCGTCCTCGGAAAGCTGCCCCAGGAAATTTTCAGATATGTGGGAACGTCGAAGGAAGTTGCGAAGTGCCTTCTTTCGCCAGAAGGATTTCAGCAACGCATCGTAGACCAACTCAATGAAATGAGGGACTAATCGGGTCGCCATTGTTGTCAATCATGTAGGTGGGCGAGAAGGCTGTCCAGTGCCTCGTCATCCAAACCGGCCAGTTGGCGAAAAGCGTCTGGACGTTGCAGCACCCTCTTCCTGATCTGAGCCGGAATCTTCTTCGCCAGGATGAGGAGTTCGTCGGCGTCGGCGTCGAGGGCTTTCGCCAACTTCACGATCAACGCTTCGCCGGGGTAATCGGCGAAGGCCAGCTTGCCGTTCTCGGCCTTGCTCAAGTACGTGAAGCCGACCCCGACCTTCGAGGCCAGGTCACGGAGCGTGTAGCCCTTCGCCTTACGCAACGTCTGAAGTCGTTTGCCGAAACCCATTTCGTCGCCTACCAAGATTGCAAGGGACGAGTGTTCAGCATAGGATGATTGTACTCGTTTGTCAACAAAACGAGCAGGGCCACGAATTTCGGGGCGTCGTCAGCGAGAGCAGGCGTAATCCGTGCTGTGACAAGGCGTTGCAGTGGGCGAGCGAACCATGAACGTAGAGCAGATTCTGCGACAACTTGAGCAGGGGGCCACGCTGGATGGCCCGCACTGGACCGAGCCGGTCAGGGTGCTTACGGCGAAAGCTCGTGGCACCAAGATCGAGGTCCAGGCGGTTGGCCTACGCACCAAGCGGCTCTGGACGAAGCTCCTCAAGGTCGAGGAGTTCGGGAGAGTGGTCAAGATCACCGGGGCGGGGCAGCTTGCGGCCCTGAACGGCAACCCGACGCACTTCCGGCTCGCCGCCGAAGCCCACCGCATCCGGCTGGCCTTCCAGTACGACCCGCACTTCGCCGTGTCCGTGTCGCAGGTCGATCCGCTGCCTCACCAGATGGATGCCGTCTACACGCACCTGCTCACGCAGCCCCGCATCCGCTTTCTCATCGCCGACGATCCTGGTGCGGGCAAGACGATCATGGCCGGACTGCTCATCAAGGAACTGAAATTTCGTGGTCTGATCGAACGGACGCTTATCGTCACGCCCGCCAACCTCACCCCGCAATGGCGGCGAGAACTCCACGACAAGTTCAACGAGTCGTTCACCGTCATCGACCGAGGCTCGGTCAGTTCCACTTTCGGACGCAACGTCTGGGAAGACAATCCGCAGTGCATCACGTCCATCGACTTTGTGGCCCGCCAGGACGACATTCTAAACATGCTGCGGGACGTGCGGTGGGACTTGGTGATTTGCGATGAAGCCCACAAGATGGCAGCGTACCGCTATGGGCAGAAGATCAACAAAACGCAGCGGTACGAATTTGGCGAGTTCCTGCGGGACCGCACCGACCACTTTCTCTTCCTGACTGCCACGCCGCACAAGGGCGATCCCGACAATTTCGCCCTGCTGCTGCAACTGCTCGACCGTGATTTGTACGTCAACGGCAACATCTTGGCCGAGGCGAGTGCCCACGACGAAAACCGCATCATGATCCGCCGCCTCAAGGAAGAGATGAGGAAGTTCGACGGCTCGCCGTGCTTCCCGCCCAGGCATGTCCAGACGCTGCCCTACAAACTCACAGGTGACGAACTGAAGCTGTACGAAGCCGTCACCGATTACGTGCAGAACAATTTCCAGCGAGCAGCCCAGGCCGAGAACCGCAACGTCGGCCTGGCGTTGACGGTCCTGCAACGCCGCCTAGCCTCAAGCCTGGCTGCCATCCGCATGTCGCTGGAACGCCGCCACAGAAAGCTCAAGGAGTTGCAGCGGCTCGGCAAGCTCAAGCAGGAATTCGGCGAATTGCCGGAAGACCTGGATGATTTGGCCGAGGCCGACCGCTGGCACTTTGAGGACGACCTTGTTGAGCGGGTCACGATGGCCGAGAACATGGCCGAGTTGGAAGCCGAGATCGAGGAACTCGACCGCCTCGTGAAGCTCGCCAAGCACACCGAACGGAGTGTACCCGAAACGAAGTTCGAGGAACTCCGCAGCGTCGTTTCCCAACAGCTTTCAGGTCGGCTGGAACGACTCCTCGTTTTCACCGAACACAAGGACACGCTCGATTTTCTAGTTGGCAAGCTCACCAACCTCGGCTTTCACTGCTGCACGATTCACGGCGGTATGCCCCTGGAAAAACGTATTGCCGCCGAAAGGGAATTCTTCGAGAAGAAGCCCTCCATCCTGGTTGCAACAGAGGCGGCGGGCGAAGGCATCAACCTGCAATTCTGCTCCCTGATGGTCAACTACGATATTCCGTGGAATCCCAACCGGCTTGAGCAGCGGATGGGCCGCATCCATCGCTACGGCCAACAGAACGAGGCGATGATCTACAACCTCGTCGCCAAGAACACTCGTGAAGGCGAGGTCATGGATCGCCTTCTGCGAAAGCTGGCCGACATGCGGCTCGCTTTGGGTAGCGACCGTGTGTACGACGTGATCGGCGAGATCATCCCCGCCCCCAGGTTCGATTCGCTGATGAAGGATTGGCTCTCTCGCCGCCGCACCATGACTGAGATTCTCGCCGAGATCGACCTTCAGACCGATGAGGAACAAGTCGCCCGTATTCGTGCCGACATGGAGGATAAAGCCCTCGGCTCACGCTATATCGACATGAGCAAGTTGCTGGCAGATCAGCAGCAAAGCAAAGAACACCGGCTGATGCCGGAATACATCGAGAAATTCTTCGTGGAGGCGTACCGTTCCTTTGGTGGGTCCATCACGCTGCTCAAGGATAAGAAGGGTTGCTGGTCGATCAGCCGAGTGCCGCCCGACCTGCGAAAACTGCCCGACAACCTGGAGCGGAAGTACGGCAAGATCGGCAGTGTTTACGAGCAGATCACCTTCGACAAGGAAAAAGTAGTCGGCTACACCGATCTGGAATTCGTCGGCCCAGGGCACCCGCTGTTCGAGGGCGTGGTCGAGCGTGTGCTTCTCGATTACGGCTCGTCGCTGCGTCAAGGGGCTATCTTCTACAACGCCGATGCAACCGAGCCGACCATTCTCTGGCTCCTCAAGTGCGGCGTCGAGGATGGACGGGGGCACCCGGTCGGCGAGCGATTGTTCGCCATCCATCTGACGGCAGACCGCTTTCGCAAGAGCCAGCCTTATGCACTCCTTGATCTGAAAACGCCCGACGCCGAGCCGAAGGTGCCAGAAGAGGTTCGCCAGACGGCCACGGACGAAGACCACACCATCGAATGGTCCCTAGAGGAAGTCACGCCAGCTTACTTCGGTGAGATCGCCGACCGCCGAACCAGGGAGTTGGCGATCAAGGAAAAGTACGTCCGCAAGTCGCTACAATTTCTCATCAGCGAGTCGGCCAAGAAGATCACCAAGTACGACACTCAGCTTCGGCAAATTCGTGATGAGAATGACCCCAAGAGGCTTTCACTCCAGGGCAATCGTGCCCAGGAAGAGGCCCGTCGCACCGAGCTTTCTTTGCGTCTCAAGGACCGCCTGACCGAGATCGAGCAGGAAAGGCACATCTCAGAGAAGCCGCCCGAAGTCATGGGCGTGGCTGTGATCCTGCCGCCTCCCAAAGAACTCGTGGCGTCCGTGGAAGGCATGACGAGTGATCCTGAGATTGAACGCATCGCCATCGAGGTTGCCAAGCAGCACGAGCTTGAACAAGGGCGAAAGGCTGTGTCGGTGGAGGAAGAAAACTGCGGCTGGGACTTGACCTCGCTTCTTGAAGGCCAAGTAGACCGCTACATCGAGGTCAAAGGCCGAGCCGAGGGCGGCAGCGTGGCCCTCACCCCCAACGAATGGATAAAGGCTCAGCGATTCGGCAAGGACTACTGGCTGTACGTCGTTGTCAACTGCAAGACGAAGCCCGAACTCTACCTGATCCAAGACCCGGCCTCGAAACTGAACCCCAAGGAGGAAGTGAGTGTCGTTCGCTACATGGTGACGCAAAGCGACTGGAGGAGGGCCGCTGACCATGAGTGAACTGATTACGTGTGGCTTGGCCGAAAACGCCTTGGACTATCTCATCCTCGCTGGGGAGCAGGCAAAGGATGGTAGCCCTCGCATGACCAAACACGCCCTTGCGGCACTTGCCGATGGAGTCGAGCTACTACTCAAGGCACGACTCGAAATGAGGGATTGGTGCTTGATCTTCAAAGATGTAGATCAGGCTTCCCGCCCGAAGTACGAGTGCGGAGATTTTCAGAGCGTGGTCTTCGATCAAGCCATTGGCAGACTGAAAAACCTCTGCTCTGTTGAGATTCCTTCCAAGCATCTTGCCGTCATCAACGAACTGCGTCAGCTTCGCAACCGCATTCGACACTTTGCGGTCAACAGCGACCGTGCCGTGGCGATCTCGATCATCACGAAGACCTTCTCCTTCGCCATTGAGTTCGTCTCCGAACACCTTGAGCAAGTTAGCGACGGTGTTCGCATGGAAATGGATCGGCTTCGCTTGTTCCTCGGCGAGTACGAGGAGTTTATTCAGGAACGACGGAATCACATTCAGCCCCAAATCGCTGAGAAATTCGAGAAACACCGTCCTGGCCTCGAATGTCCGAAATGTCTTCAGTTGGATTACTACGGAAACGACAAATTCGCCCATTGCCTTTTCTGCGGCTATCGGTGCGAGGCTGAAGCAGCGGCTGAGGAGTGGGTGGAGAAATTCGAGTCAGTCCACGGCAATCTGCCGCAGATCGTGACGTGCCCGAAGTGTGGTGCGAACGCTTGCGTGGAAGAAGGCGATTCTGACACGACATTCGATGTTTGCTATGTGTGCCTCTCCTGCGGTGAGTCTGGTTTTGAAGCCTGTCCCGCTTGTGGAAAGGTCCACGGCGACGAAAACAGAGAAGGGCTTTGCAGGGAATGCTGGCAACACCATTTTCCTGCCACGCCCATGAAATGACAGCCCGGTTGGGGACACCTTGATGCCTACAAGCTGGAAAGAAGACTTCTTCGAGAAGCTGGTCGAGGCTTCGCACGCTGCTGGCGATGCTCGCATGGCAACTGCCACGCTACATCGGCGAAAGAAGACGGCCAGCTACGAACATCCGCAACTGCGATGGCTGGAATGCGTGTTCGACAGCAACCGCACCAGCGGCAATCAGGACTCCCAGGTGTTGGTGGTCGAGTGTACGGCCAGAAAGGGCACCGAGCTTGATGGGACGGCGTTGCGGCGAGAGTTTACGGCGGCGGGGATCAGCGGTGATGTGAGGATCGACAGCGATCTCGTGTTCGCACAGTATCGTTGGGGCTTTGGCAAGGATGCTTCCTTCCCTGTGCATGATCCTCGGCGGGTTCACGAGGCGATCCAGTGGACCCACTCCGTCTTGAAGGTGCTGTTCGATCACCTGGAGCGGCGGCGGCAACTTCTCAAGCCTGCTCATGGAAACACGGCTGAGGCGGCGGTCACAGACTACGCCCTGGCCCTGGAGAAGTACCTGGAGGATTTGATCGTGGAGCAGTGGGAATCGCTCCCCTGGGCTGCCGAGATTGAATACCTTGGCAGACAGGTTGCCGCCGACGAGGGCTTCATCGACATCCTTGCCAGGGACCGCACGACCGGCGATTTCGTGGTGATCGAACTGAAGCGAGACCAGACCGATGATGAGGTTGTAGGGCAGTTGTCCCGCTACATGGGCTGGGCGAAGGAACGCCGAGCGACCCCTGCGGGCGTGAAAGTTCGGGGCATCATCGTGGCACACGAGACCACGCCGAAACTGCGAGCCGCAGCCTCGGCCCACGACAACGTGAATCTGTACCTTTACAAGCTGGCTCTCGCTCTCCAGAGCGTCAGCTTGGCTGGCCGCTAGACGACGGACTCAAAGCAAATGCTGAAACGCCTCATCGAAGTCGCCCTGCCGCTCAAGGAAGTCTCCGAGCAGTCGTCTCGTGAGAAGTCGATTCGGCACGGCCACATCTCGACTCTCCACATCTGGTGGGCACGGCGTCCGTTGGCAGCATGTCGAGCCGTGGTCTTCGCTTCTCTGATTCCTGATCCCGACGATCCTGAATGCCCTGAGAGCTTTCGATCTCTCGTCAGCGAACTGCTGAATGAAAACGAATTCAAGCCCAAGAACGGCGAAGGGTCCGCCACAGAGGATACGCCTCGCAATCGCTGTCTGGAGTACATCAAGCATCTTGTCAAATGGGAGAATTCCAACAAGTCGCATTACATCGAACCGGCACGCAAACTGATCGCCGCTGCTCACAGGATTCTACATCCCAACGTCGAAGGTGATATTCCCAAGGTGCTCGACCCATTTTCAGGGGGCGGGGCCATCCCGCTGGAGGCCCTTCGCCTTGGCTGCGAAGCCCAGGCCATCGACCTAAACCCTGTGGCCCATCTGATCCAGCTTTGCACGCTTGTTTATCCACAGAAATACGGCAAGGCGAATAGCCGCCCTTTGCCTGCTTACATCAAACGTCTCATCGCCCACAATAAGGCCCAGAGAAGGGCCAAGGGACAGGAAGCAGCAAATTTGTTCGGCGAAGGTGATTCTGTTGAGGCTTCTGACGACCTCGTTCCAGAGGTCGAGATCACCGAGGCCGAGTACCTCAAGAACCCGCTGGCCGCAGATGTAAGGTATTGGGGGCAGTGGGTATTAGAAAAGGCAAGAAGCGAGATCGGCAAATTCTACCCGCCTGATTCAGATGGTAACGTGCCAGTGGCGTACCTCTGGGCGAGGACCGTGAAATGTCCAAATCCTTCTTGTAATGCAACAATTCCCTTGGTCCGTCAACTCTGGCTTGCGAACATGCCTCGGTCAAAGGCTGCCATTCGCATGGTGTTGAATCAAGACTCCAGAACCTTTCACTTTCAGGTTGAGAGCGGTAAGGAAAAGGTCTTTGACTTTGATCCAGAGGCAGGAACAATGCGAAGGGGCCAAGCTGAGTGTCCCTTCTGCGGAACTGTTGCCAACAGCAAGTATTTGCAAGAGAAAGGGCACGCTAAGGAAATCAACCAGACGCTCATGGCGGTGGTAACTGCTAAGCACGGTCGAACAGGAAAAGTGTATCGAGCAGCGAATGAACAGGACACTGCAATGTTCGCACAGGCGACGGCGAATCTTCGCCAGTATAAAGCCAACAACGGCGACGATTGTGTTCCACAGGAACCCTTAAAACCGTGGTCAGGCGTCTTCAATGCACCTTTGTTCGGGCTAACCACCTGGGGATCGCTCTACAACGACCGTCAAGCTCTCGTAGCATGTGTACTTGCCAAGATAATCAACGAGGCTCCGCTGCCCAAGGACCAGGAATACACGACACCGTTACGAACGTACCTTGCCTTTTGCCTGAGTAGAATCCTGGATCGCAACTGCACACTATGCACATGGCAAAGCACCGGCGAAAAAATTGGGCACGTCTTCGGTCGTCAGGCCCTTCCAATGGTTTGGGATTACGTTGAATGCAACCCCTTCGGAATGGCGAGTGGTAATTGGGTTGATGCTGTCGATTGGGTAGTTCGAGTTATCGAACAACTGGCTTTTGGTGAGCCAGGGACTGTCCGGCAAGCCTCCGCTGGGCGGCTTCCAATCGAGGAAGCAACCATCTCAACTATCATGACTGATCCGCCGTATTATGATGCCGTCCCGTATTCGGAGTTGAGCGACTTCTTTTATGTCTGGTTGAAACGAGTCCTTGCCCCAACTTATCAGTCTCTCTTTTCGACTTTGCTTACACCAAAAGCCGACGAAATGGTCAGTCATTTGGGGACTAGCTACCCAGGAAAGCGAAAAACGGCTCAAGATTATGAACAAAGCATGTTGAAGGCGTTCTCAGAAATGGCGAGAGTTCTCGCAGAGGGCGGTGTCGTTGGGGTGATGTTTGCTCATAAGACAACTTCAGCCTGGGAGACGTTAATCGGAGGTTTGCTGAAATCGGGCCTTTTCGTGACAAGCTCCTGGCCGTTGCACACAGAAAGAACAAGCCGTCTCAGAGCGATGGACAGTGCGGCTCTGGCGAGCAGCATACTCATTGTTTGTCGCAAAGTGTCGTCTCAGACTCATGATGGTCTTTGGGATGACGTTCGCAAAGAACTCAACGAGGTTGCCAAGGAACGTCTCGGTTTTTTCTGGTCCCAGGGCATTCGGGGTGCCGACTTTTTCATCTCGGCTATCGGCCCTGCTTTGAGCGTTTTCGGCAAATATCAGCGGGTCACAAAACTCTCCGGCGAAGAAGTCACCGTTGGGAAGTTCTTAGATGAGGTTAGGGGCCTGGTCACTTCGTTTGCCCTTAACAAGATAATGAAAACGACTCACACAGCGAATATCGACCCCGATACGCAGTTCTACGTTATCTGGAAATGGTCATACGGTGAGGCGAAGGTGCCCGCCGACGAATCATTCAAACTCGCACAAGCCCTCGGCATGGATACCGAAACCATGTGGGACCGAACCGGCATTCTGGAAAAGGCGGGCGAAAATGTCTTGGCGGTGCCGGTTGCCAAACGCATGAAGATCAAAGACCTTGGCGAGCCGAACGCCGACACGACTCCTGCCAGTCTCATCGACGTGCTGCACCGGCTGTGCGTTTTCCGAGAAAAGAACGATACTGAGGGCATGACGGCGTTCCTTGGTCGCAGCGGACAGGGCCGCAACTCGAACCTCTGGCTGGTCGCCCAGGCCGTCAGCGAGATTCTCCCCGATGGCGACAAGGAGAAGCAACTGATGCAGGGCCTTTTGAATCAGCGTGACCAGTTGGAATCGGCGGGGCGGCAAGGGAAGCTGTTTTGATTTCGGTGAGGCAAGACGTTGCATGACATTGAAGGTGTTCTAGGATGACCGATATGCTGATTTACTGGCGTGACTACCGCAAGAACGCAGAGGGACCGATTCCGGCATGGCACTCAAACGCCAAGCTGCTCGCCGAACTTCTGCCAGGGGATCGCCTTTGGTTCGTTACATCGGGCAAAAACTTGCGGCAGGAAGCGGAGCAGGCGGGTTTCCTGGTCGCCGTGTGGCAGGTGCAGGAAGCCAAGGAGAACCCTGGCGATGATCCGGCCTACCCGAAGGCCGACTACTGCTACCGTATCGTCGCCAGCGAAGGGGAATCCGTGGTCCTCGATGAACCTGTGCTGGTGGATCACATCCTCCGACCGGAGGGGCGGGACAAGGCCGTGTCGATTGGACGGTTCTTGCAAGGGCCACGCAAGCTGGACGATCAGAAAGTGCGACTGCTGCGGGCGGCGGCTGGTCCCAAGATGGCCTTGAAGTGGTTGACTGGCAAGCGAGGTCTATCCGTATCAGGCGTTCAGGAATAATGGCAACAAAACGAGCAAGGCAAGAAGGTGGAAGCCCATGAGTACATTAAAGGCATGGCGTCAGGTCGTGAGTCCCCACGCTGACATTCGGCAGGGCAAGTTCGACTCCTCGGTCTTTGCCGCCGACCTGGGCGAAGTCCTGGCCGGTCGTGGGGCCGTCGATTATCGTGACGCAGGCACCTTCTACTCGAAGACCTACCTGACGGACGGCATCTCCCGCCTGCTCATCGAGGTCATGCAACGGCTTTCGGGCACCGGTAAAGCCGAGCCGGTCATTCAGCTTCAGACGCCGTTCGGCGGCGGCAAGACACACACCCTGCTCACCCTTTTCCACCTGCTGAAGAAGCCAAACGAGGTCGGCAAGCTGCCGCCCATCAAAGCCCTGCTCGACGCCGCCGCCATCAAGAACATTCCCACCGCCAACGTCGCATGTCTCGTTGGCACGGCTCTCAATGTCGCCTCGGATCGCACTTTCTGGGGCGAGATGGCCCACCAGCTTGGCGGTGAACGACTCTACAAACTTGTTGCCAAGAACGACGAGACGAAATCGGCTCCTGGTTCGACCGTGCTGGGGCAAATGCTTCAAGAAGCAGGCCCTTGCCTGATCCTGCTTGATGAAATCCTGGTCTACCTTATCAATGCAGGCAGCATCCATGTCGGCGAAAGCACGTTGAAGGGCACCACGCTCACGTTCCTTCAGCAGTTGACGATTGCCGTCGCCAACTGCCCTCACGCCGTCATGATCGCCACACTGACCAGCCAGCTTGCCGAGTTCATGGACGACAACGCCCAGCTTGCCTACCAATCGTTGGAAAAAGTAATGGGCCGAGTCGAGATGATTCGGCAGACGGTGCAGGGAAAGGAAATCTATGAGGTCATTCGCCGCAGACTGTTTGAAGACCTCGGCAACAAGGAGGACCACCGTGCGACCGCCGAGGCGTATTGGGCCATGTACCGCAAGCTCGGCGAGGACGTGCCTGCCGCTTGCCGTGAGATGGCCTACAAGGACGACTTGCTGGCGGCGTACCCCTTTCACCCCGAACTGATTTCTGTGCTGTATGAACGCTGGGGCACCCTGCCGAGCTTCCAGAGGACTCGTGGCGTTTTGCGGCTCCTGGCTGACGTAATCAGCGACCAGTACCAGGCCAAGGTGAACGAACCGCTGATCGAAAGCAGTTCCATCAACCTCGGCTCGCCTGCCGTTCGGAGCGAGTTGGTCAAGCACACCGGCACCGGCAACACCTTTCATTCCGTCGTGGACAGCGATATTGCTGGCAAGATGGCAAAGGCCCCTGAGATCGACCGGCAGCTAGGCAGCGAGTATGCCAAGGAAAGCGTGGCCGAGAAGTGTGCCCGCACTGTGTTCATGTATTCGTTCGGCGGCGGGCAACAGCGTGGTTGCACCTTGCCGCAAATTCGCCTGGCCGTCCTCAATCCCGAAATGGCCCCACCGTTCATCTCCGACGCCCTGGGTCGCATGACCGAGCGACTGTGGTTTCTTTACCAGGACGGCGGTCTGTACCGTTTCGATTCTCGACCCAACCTCAATCGCATCCTCGTGGATCGTGAGGAACTCGTTCGCTCCGAACCAGAGAAGGTACGTGACTTCGCCAAGACCACGCTGAACGATCTAATCGGCGATGCTACGTTCCGTGTCTTCCGTTACCCCGAAGTCGGCGACGACAACTTCGTAGCTGATGAACCACGCCTGAGCCTGGTCGTCCTCGACCTGAACCAACCAGCGACGGAAGACGGTCTGCCAAAGGAAACCGAAGAACTCGTCACACGCATCTTGAAGCAGCACGGCAAGGGCTTCCGCAAGCACGCCAACATGCTCGTGTTCCTGGCCCCTGACCAACAGCGATCCAGCGAGATCATCGACGCCGCCCGCCGCTTGCTGGCCCTGCGGAGCATTGACGACGACAAGGCTACCAAGAAGCAACTTTCCGAGGAGCAGATGAAAGACCTGGCCGACCGTCTGAAAGACGCTCAGGCCCGCTTGCCTGGTGCCCTGACGACGGCTTACCGCCACATCCTCGTCCCCGCTGAGAAGAAGACGGTGCGGTGCCTTGACATGGGCATCTCATCGTACAGTGGCCGCACGACGCTCAGCAGCAAGGTGCTGGAAAAGCTGATTGACGAAGGCTCGCTGCTGGACAAGCTCGATCCCGATTTCCTAGTGCCCACGAGTGCATTGGGTAAACGATTCGGCTTGTGGCCCGAAGATCAAGAAGTCATCAACGTCCGCACCCTGGCCGACTACTTCACGCAACTGACTCACCTGCCTCGGCTGCATGGTGCCCAGGTGCTGCCGGAATGTTTTGCCAAGGGCGTCCAGCGTGGCTTGTTCGGTTACGCCCTCGGCGATGGCGAGAAGAAGAAGTTCGACACGATCTACTTCGGCGACAAGACGATCACCGGCGACCGCTGCGAGATCACCGAGTCGGCCTGGCTACTGCGGCCCGATCTGGCAAAGACCCTGATGCCCAAACCAGAGCCAGCGGTCGTGGGTACGACCGGTGAAGCCACCGGCACCAGCGACGATACCAGCGACGGCAAGGTGGGCCTGGACGACGGCTGGAAAGGCGGCGGCGGGGGTGTGAAGATCGTGAAGGGCGAACGCCGTCTCAACAAGGTTCGCCTGAACCTGAAATCGGTTCCCTGGGAAAACTGGAACGACATTTACAACGAAGTCATCGACCCGCTCGTGCAGGAGGGTGCCGAACTCCACTGCCAGGTCATCATCATCGCCCAGGGCGATGCGGCCATCAGAGAAAACACCGTCGAGTTGGGGATCAAGGAATCGTTGAGCCAGCGGGGGATCGACGCCGAGATTGAGACCGGGTGATCGCTGCGAAAGTCCGTGCCTCGACTAATGCGGATCACGAGCGAAAGAAGCTCAGGTCATTACTAGGATTAGGGTAAGCTACCCATGAAACTCGCATTAAACTGGTTTGAAGTGACTCTGCCAGCAACAGAGTTCAAGGTAGCCGTTGAAGTCGTGGACGGTGGTAGGGACGAACCGCCGAAAACGCCTCACCACGCCCATCGTGTCGTTCGGCGTCAAAATGAATCGACGTTTCGCTTCCTGCACCTGACCAATAATCCACCCAGCAACACTACCGAGCAGGCCCTTAACATTTTTGACGATCCTTCGTTTGTAAAGATTGCCGTGGAAGAGGGGTTTGCTCGTCTACTCAAAGGGAAGGAGTTCATCGTTTGTCGCCAGCACGTTGGCTGCACGGGTTATACTCCAACGTCCGAGTCGATGTTTCCAAATGTCTATACCTTCTTCCGTGGCGTTTCCTTCCGATCTTTCTATGGGTTTGGGCCACGGCCAGATCGCTGGGGCCTTATCCTTAATTATGCTACGTCTCAGCGGTTTTGCATTACGCTCGAAGACCCACAACTTAGACAACTGGCTATCGGCAAGCGTGTCGTGCCGATTTCGGCGATCCCTTCCGCAGATGAAGATGATGGTCGTCGGTCTGGAATCCTTGTCTCCGTCCAAGGCCAACAGGCTGTGATCGAGCAAGGCAAGAACGCTCCCATTCAGGCTCCTTTGGGCGAATGGACTCTTCCTTGCCGCCGAGAATTATTGAACGACTACTTACAGCAGGCTCACGGTCCCAAAGCGAGTGCGGATGTTACACGCCACTTGCAAGTTGCGGGATTTTCCTTGACGAAAGCTGGCCGAATGAACACAGCACTCGCAAAAGATCAGCTTCGGGCTGTTCAACAGGTATTGCATGACCACAGCCTGGCAAAGTTTTGCCTTCCGCTCCCAAATGATCCTCCAGTTTCTCTTTCCGACCAACCACTTGTGATAGCCGAGTAGCCATGCGATTTCCAAGTGTTCGACAAATCAGGCGTCCTGTTTACGTCTTCTCCGAAGATGGGAAGCAAACCCACGTCGATAAGTTCCGTGGAATTCTAAAGCACTCCCCGCTGAAACCTGCCAAGACGCCGGACCCACACTACCTGTTCATTTTTTGTCAGGACGACCGTGACTACGCAAACAGCCTGTACACGGCACTTCGTAGTGGTATGGCATCGTTCCCAGGATCGCATCAATTTGTAGGGCTATCTATCAGCAAAGACCAGCTAGAACCCTGCCGCCTGCCAACGACATGCTTCCAGCCTGGGAACGAGAAACAACTGTATTCGTCGGTTTACGCTCACCTGGAAAAGTCCCAGAAGAAGGCGGATTTTGCCTATATCATCGGAAGCAGTAATTGGAAATACCATCGCCCAAGTCCCTATGGTGCGATAAAGGCTGCGTTGCTACAACACGGTGTTCCCTCCCAGATGGTGACAAGGCAGTTGCTTCAAGCTGGATCGCAGTTTCGTTTCGCCATCCCGAACATTGCATTAAGTGCCCTCGCTAAGCTCGGCGGCGTTCCTTGGCTCATTCAGCGTTCTACCGAACCGCCCGCATTGGTAATTGGTATCGGGACGACCACGGTGAGGAACCCCACCGGCCAAACGAAGGAACGGTATCTGGGCTATGCCATTTGCATGTTGTCGAACGGACTTTTCCTCGATCTTTCATTCTTTGGGGCAAGCACTTCGCACAATGAGTTTCTGCCGAAGTTGACCGAGGGCCTTGGCAGCACGCTCGACCGCTTGGAGAAAGCACAAAGCAAGGTATCGAGAATATCTCTGCATGTATCTCAGTTCGAGCGGTACGATACAATCTCTGCCATTGCGAACCTTCTAGGCAAACGGAAGCAGGCTCAGCCATCGCCGGTGCCATTTGAACTTCTTCGGCTTTCTCACGACTCCTCGTTCACCGTCATGGATTTCGATGACCCTGGGTTTGTTGCCGAGGAAGGCAGCGTGGTCGATCTAGCACCACGTCACTCGCTTGTTGTAATGGAGGGGCGGCAGGAAAAGGCTGCGTGGAGGGGGCGGAAGCCAGTAACCCTAGAAGTGCATCGTGAGTATGTCTCGAACCCTTCCTTGTCCTTTCCCGATTCACTTCGGGATGTGTTCCATCTGGGATTCGTAAACTGGCGAGGGTTCGGAACCAAGACCAAACCGGCGACCCTCGCCTACGCAAAACTGCTTTCGGAGCGTGTAGCGGATATGGCTGCCGTGGTTCCGTCAATTATTGACTCCATTGAAACAAATGTTTCCTTCGGATCAAGCCTGTGGTTCCTGTAATGGCAGCAAAAGATACCAAACGTGATCTCTTGTTCCTTCTTGGGGCCGGTGCCTCCAAGGATGCGGGAATGCCACTCGCAACAGAGATCACTGACCGCATTACAACGGACATTGATCGCAATTACCCTTGCCTCCTGCCCTTAATGCGATTCGTTCATGGAGGAATCTGTTTTGGTCGAGGGTGTGCGGGCAAGGTGCCAAGTCTTCCTGTAAACATCGAAGAATTTCTCATGGCTTGCCAAGACCTGGCTCGCCGAGGTTCCTCCTCGCTTTACCCCTTTGTGGCATCTTGGCACGAGCGTCTTGCTGATCTTGGTAAGCTACCCGCCGAAATTGCTGACAGCAACGCCGGAAACTCCTTCGACTTCGTTTCTGGCTATTGCAAACAACGCCTTCGTGAATGGCTCACTATCGGCGATCCTTCAAGTGTAAAGTATTTCCGAAGCCTGAAAGATTTCCTTGCTGGTGGGTATCGCCTTCATCTGTTCACGCTCAACTACGACGAATGCGTTGAGCAGGCCCTGAATGATGCTCTCGGTGAGATCAATGGCAAGTGGACGACAGGCTTTGACCATAAGGGTTGGAAGCCTGATCTATTTGAAAACAAGCGACACAAGTTTGAGGCCCTGCTCTACAAACTTCACGGTTCACTCGATTGGGTCGAAGATGAAGAACTTGGTGTATGCAGCGTGAAGTGGCCGATGGCAGAGCGTGCCGAGGAGGTTCCGAGTACCTACGATTCGTTGCTCATTTTTGCGACGGCGATGAAGGTCATCCCCCGTGATCCTTACCTGACCTTGCTGACGAAGTTCCGCAGCGAGCTTTACCGCTGCGAATGTGTTGTGATTCTCGGTTACAGCTTCGGTGACGATCATGTGAATACCATGTTACTCGACGCCTTGCGGCGACGGCCTCAGTTGCAGTGTGTCATCGCCAACCGAAAAGGCAGCATAACAGATTATCTGCCGAGCCAACTCAAGGAAGAAATCGCCAATGAGAGATTCCACAATATCTATCAAGGGGCGAACGGTGAAGTGCTAGGCGTACAACTTGCCCTGGAAAAAAACGTCCTCTTGAACAAAGTAAAAGAAGCATGTGAAACGCAGCCGGAAGGCGTCCCGTTTCAATAATGGGCGAGGACAATAGGTTCGATGCCAGACGAATAGGACACCAGGGAAACGAGACCATGACCGAACCCACCATCCGAGAACCCGAACAAATTCGCCAGGACGCCGCACGCAAGTTGCGGGCTGTCCAGATCAGCGAACACTTCCAGGCGATCCTGGGCTGCTTGCTGGGCGAAGACTGGACCACGCCCAGGCTTCTCGAAATGATGATCTTACCCAAAGGCCACATGATTGGACGTTCCGAGGGACAGCCGGGTTGCTCGACCTTCTTGGGTGCTGAGGAAGACCTGATCCGCAACATCCACGGGGTTGCCCCGGTCGCCGAATTGGATGGTGACGAAGTGGGCTACCTGCTGGGCAAGGTCGCCGAGGTTAAGAGGCAGAAGTGGGCTCTGGATGCACCAACAGGAAATCATCGTCTCGTTTCGAGGTTCACATGGCTGCCACGCTCTTCAAAGAAGTCAAATACTCCTTGTCGAAGCTCGTCCATGACATCGAGATGGGCGAGATCGGGCTGCCCGACATCCAGCGGCCATTCGTCTGGCACAACAACAAAGTCCGTGACCTCTTCGACTCGATGTTCAAGGGGTTCCCGGTCGGCTACCTGCTTTTTTGGGCTAGTGCAGCCAACAACGGCCAGAAACAGATCGGCACCGACGAGAAGCAAAAGTACGCACGCCTTCTGATCGTAGACGGGCAGCAACGGCTGACCTCGCTGTTCGCCGTCTTGAAGGGAATCCCGGTTGTTCGAGAGGACTTCAAGAAAGAGAAGATCGCCATCTCCTTCCGGCCATCCGACTGCACCTTCGAGGTCGCCAATGCAGCAACCCGGCGAGACCCGGAGTTCATCATTGACATCAGCGAACTCTGGTCGGGCACGGTCTCACGCAATCGCTTTACGAAGGACTTCCTGCAACGGCTTCGAGACAAGCGGCAAGTTGCAGAGGACGAAGAAGACCGCCTCTCCGAAACCATCGACCGACTTTTCAACTTGCAGGACTACCCGTTCACGGCGATGGAGCTTTCGGCCACGGTCAATGAAGAGCAGGTTGCGGACATCTTCGTTCGCATCAACAGCAAGGGCCAACCGCTCAACCAAGCTGACTTCATCCTTACTCTGATGTCCGTCTTCTGGGACGAAGGCCGTGCTGACCTCGAAGCATTCTGTCGTGCGACTCGTGTTCCGTCTACCGGGGCGGCGTCTCCGTTCAATCACTTCATCCAGCCCGACCCAGATCACCTGCTTCGAGTCAGCGTGGCTTTTGGGCACCGGCGAGCCAGACTACAGCATGTGTACTCGCTGCTGCGTGGCAAAGACCTGGACACCGGGGTTTTCTCGGACGAACGCCGTGACAAGCAGTTCGCCGTTTTGAAAGAAGCTCAGGCCAAAGTGCTTGGGCTTCAAGACTGGCACGAGTTCCTGAAAACACTGATTCGAGCGGGCTATCGGCAGGGCGATCACATCTCCTCACAGATCAACTTGCTCTACTGCTACTCCTACTACCTGCTTGGCAGATATACCTTCGGCGTCGAGCCGTATACCCTAAGAAACGCCATCGCTCGATGGTTCTTCATGACCTCGCTCACGAGCCGGTATACCGGGTCGCCGGAATCCGTCATGGAGCAGGACTTGGCTGCACTGCGGGAGCTTCAAGAAGGCAAGCAGTTCCTCGCCCTCCTCGACAAGACGATCACCAACACCCTGACGGAAGACTTCTGGAACATCGGCCTGCCCAACGAACTGGCAACGTCGTCGGCCAGAAGTCCTTCGCTCTTTGCCTACTATGCCTCGCTCAACCTGCTCGATGCTCGTGTGTTGTTCTCGAAGATGAAGGTGTCCGAACTCCTCGACCCTGCTCACCATGCGAAGAAGTCGGCCACGGAGCGGCACCACCTGAATCCGAAGGCGTATCTGGCGAGGAAGGGCATCACAGAGACCAGGGACACGAACCAGATCGCCAACTACGCTCTGGTCGAATGGTCGGACAACATTGCCATCTCTGATGACGGGCCAGAAGTCTACTTCCCACTCTACGCCGCCCGGTTCTCACCCGATGAACTCAAGCAGATGTGCTACTGGCACGCCTTGCCTGCGGGCTGGGAGAAGATGGAGTACCAGAACTTCTTGCAGGAGCGGCGGAAGCTGATCGCCAAGGTAATTCGAGATGGCTTTGGAAAACTGGCTGACTAACGTGCCTTCGCATTTTACATCATGGACGCCAAAGCCGCTTATTTTTATGTGTTGAATGATCCAGACTCGAACTTCAGCGAGGCCGAGCAGATTATTCTTGCGTCGAAAGACCCAAAATGGCTCTGTCTCTACGCCATCAAGTTCATGAACACACGCTGGGTCGATGCGGAACCCTTTATTAGAACGCATCCGAAATGGGCATATCTCTATGCTCGCAGGGTTGTGTTCGGACGCTGGGTTGAGGCCGAACCGGTCCTCAGAGGTAATGTTGAATGGGCATGTCTATACTCGGTATTTGTTGGCAAGCGGTGGAGGGAACTAGAACCTGCGTTTTACAAGCTACCCAAACACGGCGAACTGTATCATGAGCGGTTCTTTTCTGGGATACCCTTCCCGCACAACAGGGTGTTTTATTTGGGGCCATACGAGGTCAACGATAGCGATGACCTTGACACGCACATTTGATGGGAGACTAGATGCGTCGGGTTGGTTCTATAGCTCTGGGCCTGATGACGGTCGGCTTGGTCGCCCTTGCGATCTACATTTACACTACCCGCCATCGACCATCTCAGCAGCCAACGACCGAAGACCGCCGTCCGAAACTGAGGAAGCTCGTCGCCGACCAGGAGGCCGAGTCCGCTCAAGCCCTCACCAACTACAAACCGAAGATCACGGCTCGCCTGGATGACCTGTCGGCCCACGTAGATGACCTCCTGCGTGCCGTCCCCGGCGTCATCCAGGTCGAGGTCTTGGTCAAGGCCAACAAGCCCACGCACAGGTTAATACACCTTCGTGACTGGCACTTTGTTCAACGCAACCCCTTCGCCATCGACATGCGTGCCGCCCTGGGCCGTGAGATCGGCGATGAGGAACTAGACCGGCTCTACGAGGAGCATCTGCTTGAACTTGACGCCGTTCAGCTTGAACAACTGACCCTCGTCCGGTGCCTCATCAAACACCACGGCTTGAAGCGGGTCTTCAGCGAGGGGTTCTCATCGAAGGACATGGAGAACTACAAGGACAGGATCAGCGTCCTTCGCAAGATGGAGAAGGATCAGGTCAGTCAGCTACGGAAGCAGTTGATTGATGTGCAGGCCCTCAAGGGAGACGAGGCCAGGAAGATCGAGGACCAGATCAAGACGATGATCCGTGAACACGAGGTCCGCTTGCTCGAAGTGGGTGTGTCTGGAAGGCTTCTCATCACCGGCGAGATCGAGGATGTGGTGCCCATTGAAGACACTGATCTACTCGACAAGGCCAAGCCTGTCACGCCGGATGGTAAGCTGAGGTTCGATCCTGGGAAGGTAAAGGCAAGGAACGATGCCCAGGTGAAGGCCGTGCTAGAGAATGGACCGGTCGGGTTTGTGATCCTGGGCGGTTCCCATGACCTCAGTGATAGCGTGAGGCGGCTGGGCGGTGGAAAGAGCGAATATATCAGGCTCACCACGAAGCTGTTCGAGAAGATGGGTCAGTAGTCGGCTTGGTGCTTCCTGATTGTATACACGAGATAGGTTATGATTGAATGAATGGAAAAGAGCGGTCTCTGTGAACTCGTTGTGGTAATAACAAAAGAACCCCCGACCTCTTACAAAGGCCGGGGGTTCTCCACTACAGAGAACTACACCACCTGTTCTTCATGGCAAGGTTCATATTGAAGGCCAAGCCAGTACGCAAACAGTTGGCGAACCTCTTCGGTGATTAACGGACGAATCTCATCCGGCAAGTCATCCTGTGGTGCCGAATAATACCGCCGAATCTCAGCGAGCGACGGTGCTTTGCGACGGTCCTTGTCCGTCTGGTCATCTTGATCTTTGCCGTCGAAGTGCTTGATCGCACGTTCGACACCGATCTTTCCCAAGTGAACCTTCTCCTGAAGTTCCTTTGGCAGCCTCAACAGCTTGAGGCGAGTTCGTACAGCCTTTACGCCTTTGCCAGTAGCGTCAGCAATCTCCCCTGCGGTCATGTTGAAACTCTTCTTGAGCCTATCGTAGCTCCGGGCATCGTCAATCGGGCTAGGTTCGGCCCGAATGTTCTCGGAGATTGAGGCGTACAAAGCATCCCTGCCATCGTGTTCTGCGATCTCCGCTGTGAGTCGGGCGGGCACTTTGCCCGCACTCTTAGCGTAGATATACATACGAGCCAGCATACGCCGGGCACCAAACACAAGATCGTATTCTCCCTTCTGGTCAGTCGGCCTGACCCGAATCGGCTCTAACTGGCCGGTAGTCGTCATGTTGTCAGCCAACTCCTTGATACCCGGCTCCTTTTCATCGATCAGGGCGACAAACCCCGCTTGTTCCTGAGCGTCGTCTGACAAGGCCATCGACACCAGGGACATCGGTTTGTCCTTTGTGTTGTGGAACATGCCATACCCAAGCTGGCTCAACCACGGGACTGTATCCCGCAGGTTCTCCTTGGCCCCCACGATTGAGGCTAGGTCCAGTTCCACATACATTCTTTCTGTCTTTTTCATTGTAGTTCTCCTTTGCGAAGTTAATAAGGGCGATGTCAGATCGGCTGGTTAGTCGCCGATTCAACAGGCGGGAGTATAACATAAATGACAATGTGTTGCAAATTGGTTTCAACAGTGCCATAGTGACATGGCGATTTGTATATCACACAGCGTATAGAACACGTTCTAGTTGAATATAGATACACGTTGAAGGCGTGTGTAGAGCAGTAAATGAGAAAACGATAAATCACAAATGCAGAAATATGGACTAAGCAGAGATGGACGCCTTTCCTTACTCTTGTGGAATGCTTTTCTACAGCCTTTCGGCTTCTACAATGTCGCAAAATGCACACACTACCTACCAGATGGGATTACTAGACGGGATTACTAGATTGACCGATCACCGGCCCCTGTCGGGGCCGGTGATCCTGGCCCACTATGCTCACTGAAACATCTTCCCTATTAACCGGAACTCCTTCACTTGGCTCCTCGGCTCTCGTCTCGGCAATAGAAGTGGCTCCTGGCCGTGCAAAAAACATGATACAACAACTATACAACAGCCGCCCTTCAACCTTCTGCGTGTCAGGGCTGACGCCCCCGGTCCTGAAACAGCAAGAGAAAGCACGCCTGGATCGAGGAACAAGGTCGTGAAGTGACGTTATTAAGGTTGAAGAACGCCCTGGATTCGTAGCAACAGGGCAACAAGAAACAGTATCTTTTTGCTGGGGACGCAACGTGGGATACGCAAAGACGTTACAGTGAAATGAAGAACAAACCAATCTTTTACTATAATAGATCAAGTTGGTTGTTGGTGTTTGTCTTTGCTCATCACGCCGCCAACACCCTTTCTAGCTGCTCCTCGAAGGTGAGCGGATGCAGCGACCAACCTTTTCGCTCATATACTCGGCGACCAACATCATACTTCGTCGCTTTGTGAGTCGTGTAGATGTGCTTGTGTGTAACTGCCATGATGCCAAGTTCTATTAACTCTTGAACGAGACGCTGGTGCTTCCTATTGCCAGTGTCCCTACACGCAAGGCCAAAACGGTCCTCAAAGAAGATTTGCCAGTAGTTCAGAGCGATTGGCTTGTTTTCTTGTTCCTTCCTGATGACTAGCTCAACGCATCGGTTCACAAGCGTCACCGGTGCGATGTCTCTGGCACGCCCGAAGTGATGACGTAGAACCTGGAAGTCAGCAATATCTTTTTCAGTCCAGTCGATCACGAGCTTAACCTTTTCTTCCGTCTGGTGCCATGTCGTTTTGTCGAAGGGGTTGAAGCCAATGGACCGCCAGTGCGAGGCCACAAGGTTTAGTTTTTGAGCCGACTCGTGTTCGTATTTCTGCTTCAGGGTGCCCTTGTACGCTCTGGACAGGATACGGTGCAAGTCATTGCTGATCGTCGCCCAATCCTGGCGTTCTAGTCTACTCGAACAGGCCCAGGCGTGTTCGGGTAGTTCCTTCACGAACGTGTCGAGGCACTCGGCGGCTCGCTCTTCCTGTTCAGGAAGAAACAGCGTAGCTAGACGGCAGTTGACCGCCAGGACTTCGTTCAGTGATCCTTTGGGGTTGTAGTGGCCGAGCCAGAAGCGGACGAGGGTCGGGCGGGTTCGGCCTTTCCAGATAATCCTAGTTTTTTGTGAGAGCGTGTCCGGCTTGGGTGTGGCCAGCCTGGGGCCGGTCTTGGTTGGTCCTTGTTGATTTACTTTCGCCGGGGCTGGATCAGGCGTTTTCAGACGTTCGGCAAGATACTTCACCACGTTATCGGTGGGCATCGTGGGTGTGGTGCCGTTTAAGAACGCCATGAACGCACACAGGTCTTGCTTGCCGTTGGGCAAAAGGACCAGGGGCCGATCTACCAGCATGGTCCG
The DNA here is from genome assembly GCA_016191165.1 of Planctomycetota bacterium. Taxonomy (GTDB): domain Bacteria; phylum Planctomycetota; class Planctomycetia; order Gemmatales; family Gemmataceae; genus SIAQ01. The sequence goes on along the minus strand of JACPPF010000087.1, from coordinate 113,885 downwards.
GCCTCGACAGAGAGGAAGCCTGAATCCATTGGTCTTGCACGGGAAGACTTCCGTCTTGATCCAGGGTCGGAAGCCGGATGTGATCCATGCTTCATGTAGTTCGTGGTGCCGGTCAGCTAGTTCGCCAAGCCAGAGCCGGACAGCCGCCGCCATATCCTCGCTCTCGCTTGGCTGATCGAGAAGGAACCCGACGTGGATACCAGCAGCGTCCCGGTCGGCGATTTGGAAGTGTAGTCGTGAACCGTGAAGGTCTTGAAGCAACTCAGGGATCGCCGCCAGGATCACCCGCACACCATCGAGAAACACGGAAGCTGACTCGCCCTTGTGTAAATCGAGGTCCAGGTAGCAGACCTTCACCCGATCCCCGGCAAAGCCGCCCAAAACTTCCAGACCGTTGATGTGCCTTTTGATCTTGCTGACACCGAAAAAGTTTTGCTTCCAAGGTTCTGACTCGAAAAGCTCCTGGCTGCGATGGTGCTTCCAGTGATCCTGATTTTCGATGTACTTGTGGAGCGACAGGTTGTAGAGCCGAGAAAAGTGAACGTAATCTTTCGTCCGCTGCTGAATCTTGGCCGGTCGGGTCTGGCTCTGGTGGAAGAGCGGAATCCTGGCCGTCACCCGGTACTCGTGGCCGTTGTAGTCGATTACGTCAACGAGGCCGACGCCCAGCTTCCGATGGAACTCCTCGATGTGTTCGAGGTCAATGAAGAAGGCAGATGCCTTCTCGCCCTTGATGGGTTTGCGGTCTTCAAGCGACCACTGGTTCCGGGTCTGGTAGCCGTGTAGCTTGGCAGTGGACCATTCTTGAAAGTACCGAGCCGTGTCCACCAAAATCGGCGGCGACGATACTATCATATCATGTCTCATTGGTATCCTTGTGCAAATGCCTATGAAGAACGACCCACGGCCCCTGCGGGGGCCGTGGGTCTTGGTGTTACTGCGGGTTGGCGAACATCGGGTCTCTTGTCGCCGTGTTCAAGCAGGCCGCAATGACGTAGGCGACCACTGCTTCCTTTGTGCGGGCTAGTTCGGTCCCGTCAGCCATCTCGACAACGCACTCGCCGGTCTCAAGTTTCTTGGCTTTGATCGGTCCTCGAAGTTTGACGAGCAGCGTCCGTGAACACAGGCAGTCGTTGACGATGGCGGTTGTTCTGTTCTTATTCCACAACCACTTCTTCCCATCCGGCTTTACGAAGCCACGTTTGATCGCCGTCATAGTTGGGTAGCCATTCCAGTACCGCAGCCCGAACAGCCCAAGCCACTTGGCGACCTGGATGCCGTCTACGTCGAACGCCTTGCCAATTTCCGGCAACGTGCAGTACGGGTTGTGGTCGGGGTGGTTGCTCATGAACCACTGAGCAGCCTCGACCGCATCGCTCGGAACCGGGTTTTCAATTTCGTACATTTTGGGTTTCTCCTTGTGCGTCTAGTTTTCGGAGATCGATCCCGAAGTAGACGGCGACACGTCGCACGTCGTCCTTCGTGAAGACCCTCGTGCCGCCGATGATGAAACTAGGTTCCGGCAGCTTGCCAGTGCGATAGGCATAGACCAATCGGTGTTCTGGGATTTGCAAAAGACGAATGCAGTCCTTCGTTGATAGAAGCTGGGTCATGGTTGATCTCCTTTGAAGTAGGTAAGCATCTCACTTCCATTTCTCGCAATGAATGCGACAAGAAAAAAAGAAAAAAGGCAGCGACACATTGACACTTCTGACAAGTGTCACTCTGTCACCGCTCGATCTCTTGAAGACGGCGGTAAAAAGCCCGACTAGATTTGCCTGTTCGTTGATCCCAAGCAGTCAGCCGTTCGTCCTTCGTGTTGTAGATGCCGACGATCTCACGCACGATCTGCTGCTCCAGGGCCTTCTGGTCCTGGCGTGACCGAGGCTTCACCGGCGTGTGGTGAAGATCGAGAAGGTGTTCTTCCAGGGTGGTGCGGATCAAATCTTTCCAGTGCGTCTCGGCGTCGCCGTTTCTATGCTGGAGATAGTCGGGGAACGCCTTGTCTACTAGATGCCTCATGTCGAGACGCACATCTAGTTTCTTGGATTCGGAAATCAGGAATTCTGCAATTTCTAAACCCTCGGTCGGGTTGATGACAGGCGATGAGGCAGGCCACCCCTTCACCGCAACCATCCTCATCAGGGCGGCGAGTTGCTCGTCGGTCGGGTCGTACTCCAGGTAATGCACCCGGCTTTTGACGGCGTTGACTATCGGATCGCCTTGCAGGTCCAGGTTGGAAACACAGATCACCCCGCCAGTGAAGCGGACGACCTCGTTCCGTTGGCTACGGCGATATTTGACGATTCTTGTGCCAGACTCGTCGGGCTGGTTGCCCAGGGCGGCGAGAAGAAGCTGGAGGGCAATCTGCTGGTTGAAGATCGCCGACACGTCATCAAGGACAATCACTCGGTCGTGCTGTTCTTCGAGCAAGTCAAACAGGCCGATGGGCGTCAAGTGCCCATCGTGGTAACAGTATGGGACCGCTAACTCGTCCAGTGTCTTCCGTACCGTGTAGGTCTTCGACGTGCCGGGACGCCCGAACAGGTAGAACCCTGTGTGGTGGCCCTTGGCTACACCACGGACACGATCACGGACGACAGCAAGGCGACGGTCCAGTTCGGCGTAGGCCAACTGGTCCGCAGCAGAGAGTATGGGCACTGAGGACGACCGATGCTTCATGTTGACCACAAATCACCCTCTTTCTGGTTCCAGGGTGCAATGTGGTTGCACCCTGGAACTGATAAATGAACGTCGTCATTGGTGGTCCTCGTGCGATTACCTCAACAACCTCAACGGGAACCACTATAGGCCCTGTCAAGGCTGTGTAAACCAATTCCATATTTTTCAAATCTCCTTTTGTTGAGCATGATCGGATTGTGGTTCGTCGTTACGGACTTCTTTGTGCAACCGGGCCATCGCACGCTTGAAGATGTCGTCTTTCATCTCTGAACCAACAAACCGCCGATTCAGCCTAAAACAGCTTATGGCTGTAGACCCGCTGCCAAGCATCGGGTCGCACACGAGGTCGCCCGGATCACTGAACTTCTCAACGAGATAATCGACCTCTGGAAGCGGTCGCTGATCTCGGTAGAGCGACTTGTCTTTTGTCGTCGGCGGAAGTCGGTCAACCCACTTCCGGCGTTTCTTCCACTCGCCTTTCGAGAAGACCAGAATCGGCAGGTGCTTGTTGACGACCTGACGATGGTGGATGATGGAGGCTTCACCCTCCCAGGACGAGCAAAGCTGCCAACCCCACTTCAGCTTCTTGCAGAACTCGGCCATCACCACGTCGAGGTAGAGTTGGCCGCTATACGTGACCAGGAAACCGCCAGGAACTAGAACACGATCTGCCATAGCAGCGAGTTCGGCGAGTTGGCCGGATTCGGTGAAGTCCTGCTCCCACGGAATGTCCGTGATGATTGCGTGGACGGACTCAGGTGCGAGGTCCAGGTCTTGGAACCAGCAGTTGCGAATGTCGATGTCCTTGAGCGTAATCGGAGGTAGGCTGGCGGCTGCCTCGTTTCGTGCCTTTTCGTCGGCGAGGAACTTTATCATCTTCGGAGAGCAGGTACTCACGTCCGTGCCGATCACCTTCAGGTGCTTGCGAACGTCCTCGGCCTGCCTCGCCGTCCGTGGCACGATCACCTTGGCCGGGCACGTCTTGCCATCTCGCCTGCGAAACGTGGCCACGGTGGGAATCTCCGACCGTGACTCTAGCTCCTTGCGGACCTCGGCGACCGTCTTGCCATCGCAGCCAGAGATTTCGGCGATCCACTGGTTGGCCAGATCGGGAGACCGACGCAGTTCTTCGGCGATGATCTCCCGACGCTTCTGGCGAGTGATCTGCCGCCTGACCATGTTTGCCCGGAGAGCGAAGTGCCGCTTTTCTTCTTCTGACAGGCCCTTGAGAATGTGAGGCACCGGCCTCTCGATCTTGATGCCCTCGTTGGTGAGTTGCACGAAAGCCAAGTCTCGATGATGCCCGTCGATGATCTCGCCATCCTCGTCCACGACGATGGGCGTGAGCATCTTACCGCTGATGGCGATGCTGAGCTTGAGCGACCGGAACTCTTCGACCGGCATCCAGCCGAGAAGCTGGTACTTCGGTTGGTGCTGGGGCGGATAGTCGTAGACTGCCACGCCGTTGTCGTGCCAGAAACCATCGGGAAGTTGCGACATTGTGTTCTCCTTTTGTTGTGGACGTACCTTCCACGCCGACCAGTTACGCACTGGCCCCACGAGGTACGCACCGGGTTCGAGGCTGGCAGAAATGCTCAGCCTGAAGGGGATCGATCAGGTAATCTGATTGGCACCTTTTGAGATGGATCAGCCTTGCGGCTGCCCAGGGTCGCCACTTGCTGGCCGTGCCTGCCAGAGTTGGCGTGACTCAACCCTCTGGATGGTTTTCGAGTCACTCTTCATCTCAACACCGGACATTCTAGTGCGGAGAAAGGGGTGTGTTAAGCAAGAATCTTTCAACCTCCGGTCACAGGCCGGGGTCAACAACCCCTTGCCCGCCTTTTTTTGTACCACTGAACTCCTGGGACGAAACTGCTCAGATTCGACCCTCTTTCTCGGCACGAGGTATCACCAGAAACCCGCTGCGAGCAGGGCAACCATGCGGCATTCAGAACGCAATCGGAACAAGGAAGATGGCAACGCAGGTTTACAAGCACACGTCTCCGCACTAGAATGGGACGGATCGGGAAATTCTTTTTTGTGGCCGCTTTGCGAGCTTCCCGGTTCTGCCTCTAGGGACGACGGCCCGACCCCCTTCAGGCAATTTCCTGCGTAATCAACCGCACTGCGATGGTGCGGGCAGGGGATTGTCTGAACGTGTGGCTTCAGGCTTCATGCCGTCGAATCTACTCTTTTCACGACTCCCTGCGAAGGATTACCAGAAATCCACGACTCACGCCATTTGTGCGTGACAGGGAGATCGAGTATGGAAACACGCATCAAGAACTGTCCACAGTCCGGCGACCGCCTCGCCTATTTCGGTCGAGTTAGCACGCCCAAGCAACGCCTGGAACACCATTGGGAGCCGGTCCAGCGTTGGCTTGATTCCCACGATCTACACATTCCCGACGAACTCCGCTTCGAGGACAAGATCAGGCGGCACGAATCTGCCAGCTTCTTTCGGGATTGGGACAAGAGAAAGCAAAACACGGGTCGGAAGCGGTATCGCTTTGACGACATGATGCAACTCGTCGAGGCGGGTTCCATCGACTGGATCGTGATTTCCAACTTCGACCGCTGGGGCATCCGTGACAAGGACGAAGTTTTCGTCTTCCGCAGCAAACTCCGAGAGTACGACGTTGGACTGTACGCCGTCGTGGATCAACTCAACGTCACGGGGCTGGAAGACGGTGATTTTTGGCGTGTCGCCGCTGCCGCTGAAGGGAGTACCCGCTACGTCTCCGGTATGGCTGACAAAAACATCCAGAAGATGATTCAGATGGCGGAAGCAGGGTGGGCGACGACCGGGAACAATCCGTTTGGAATCGACTTGGTACTTTACCCGCTGAATGACCTGACCCGTCCGCTTTGGCGTGTCGTGCGGACCCGGTACAAGAAGCCTCACGAATATCGAGTCATCTATTACACAGACAAAAGCTGTGTAGACCGTGATAATGCCGGATTCATCGTCAACGCCCGGCTCGAAGTCGAACGGGAAGTCATCCAGAACAACATGCCGCCCCGTGACAAGAAGACCACGGGATACAGGTACGAACCATCCGTCGAGGTCAACAGGCTCGAAGCCGTTCGCCAGATGTTCGAGATGTATCATTCGGGGCTTGAGTTCGGAGCCATCTCCGAAAGCCTTTGGAATCAGCGTCTCGGCCACTATGACAAGCCGTTCGGCTACCACGGTGTCGAAACCATCCTGAGAAATTCGGCCTACGTCGGCCTTCCGGCGTGGGGGAAGGTGGGAGTCGGTGAATACCGCATCACCTTGGATAAGATGCCGATGCCGGTGAAGCGGAAAAAGGACGAAACGCTTGTCATGAAGAAGACGGAGGACCAGTACATCTTCCCGAAACGCCCCGTGTTCGCCCCGATCATCAAGCCCGATCTTTTCGCCAGTGTGAAGCAGAAACTCGACAACCGCCCCCAGGTCAATGACAGCTTTGGCAAGCGACGGACCCGTGACAAGGCAACCCACCCGCTGAACGGCAAACTCTTCTGCCCTGACTGTGACGCCCCGATGGTTCTCGGTTCATTCATGCCGGGAACCAAAACACTTCAGAAAACGAAGGGCAAAGCGAAGCGTTACCGCTGTTTTGTTTGCGGGACTTACCGCAAGACCATCCGGGCGAAGTGCAACGCCAACACGGTACGGTGGGAAACTCTCGACGCCGCCATAGAAGAAATGTTGAAGAGAGTTGCCGACCGCATCGACACGATTAGCCGGGGTGACTTGAACTCCTTGACGGAAGCCGAATGGCTGAAGAAGTCCGAACTCGGCAAGACCATCCTCAGCATCATTTGGGCTGTACTCGGCAAAGGCCACCACCCGGAGAACCCCGCCTCGCACGCCATCTACGGCTTCCTTGCTCAGAAGCTACACGTCGAAACCGAATTCACAGTCAAGAAGATCGAATTCAAAGACGGTATCCTCGAAAGGCCGGACGCTACCAAGGTCTTTTCGTGGGCCTTCGACTTCTACGACCAGGAGTTCACCACCACCGTCGCCGCTCTGAAGGCCGAACTCACTGCCATCAACGATGAACTAGACGGGATTGCCTCAGAGATCGTCGTTCAAAGAAGAAAGAACCAGAGCATGGCAGAACGCCTCGACAAGCGGGCTGAGGAACTAGACAAACGCCGAGCCGAGATCGAACCGCAACTTGTCCCGATTACACAAAAGGCACGGGCAACCCTCGAACAACTCAACTCGATTCGAGAAACGATCCTTGCGGCGGACAAAACCCAAATCGGCCTACTGCTCGCCAGCTTCGTGGAACGGGTCTACCCCGTCTTCGACGTAAAGCTGACCGGCCCCAAGAAAAAGCGTCGGACGGAGGTAGTCAGCTACAGGTTCGTGCCCAAGGACACGGATGCTGCGAAACGGGTACTTCCAGACGAAATGAAAATCAGCGTTAGCCGCACGGGCACGGGTTCATCGCGGCCACCAGCACGAAGCTCGCCGGGAAGGTGGACGAGTTCAGCGCGCGCGAGATCGTCACTTTGCCCTCTTCGAGAGGTTGCCGAAGCACTTCGAGACTGCGGCGATTGAATTCGGGCAGCTCGTCCAGGAACAGGACGCCATGATGGGCGAGGGAAATCTCGCCGGGCGTCGGGATCGTGCCGCCGCCGACCATGCCGGCGTCGCTGATGGTATGATGCGGCGAGCGGAAAGGCCGAGTCGCCAGCAGCGCCTCGCCCGGCGCGAGCCGGCCCATCGCACTGTAGATGCGCGTCGTCTCCAGGCTTTCGCTGGGCGTCAACGGCGGGAGAATCGTCGGCATTCGCCGCGTCAGCATCGTCTTGCCCGAACCGGGCGTGCCGATCATCAACATGTTGTGGATAAAATTGTGTAGCGCGAGGAGGAGCAACACGGTCCACATTACAGGGAGCGATGGCGATGAAAACCAAGAACAGCACCCCGGCCACGGCATATTCGTATCTCCGGTTCAGCTCACCCGAGCAATCAAAAGGCGACTCCGTTCGGCGCCAGACCGAATTGCGGGATCAATGGCTCGACCGCAACGGCGTCATGCTCAACACTACGTTGACGCTACGCGATGAGGGCATCAGCGGCTTTTCCGGCAAGCACCGGGAGAACCCAGACCGCCATGCCCTGGCAACGTTCCTCGAACTCGTCCACGCCGGCCGCATCGCCCGCGGCTCCTATCTTATCGTCGAATCGCTGGATCGGCTCACGCGCGAACATATCCGGCCGGCACTCACCTTGCTCCTCAACTTGATCGACAACGGCATCCGCATCGTGCAGCTTCTGCCCGTCGAGACGATCTATGACGAAGCCGTCGAGCCGATGACGCTCATGATGGCGATCATGGAATTGAGTCGCGGGCATAGCGAGTCCCGCATGAAGTCGGAGCGGGTCGGCCGAGCCTGGTCTGCCAAGCGGGAGAGGGCGGGGCGTGACGGAGAAGTCTTGACGAAGCGGACGCCCGGATGGCTTCACGTGAAGGACGGTGCCTTCGTTGTCAACGAGCCAGCGGCGGCCGCTGTGCGCCGAATCTACGAAATGGCGATCAACGGGTACGGACTCGGGAGAATTGCCAAACAACTCAACGCCGAAAAGATCCCGGCCATCGGTCGTGCCGATTACTGGGCCAGATCATACATCGCCAAGATTCTTTCAAATCGGGCCGTTGTCGGCGAATACCAGCCCCACACGATCGCACACGGGCAAAAACGTCACCCTACCGGGGAACTCATCCCCGATTACTACCCGGTGATCGTGTCAGAGAAAGAGTGGTACGCGGCGAGAGCCGCACTCGCCAATCGGCACAATAAACCGGGACGGCCGGCCGCAGGCGGGATCAATTTGTTTGCCAATCTATTGCGTGACGCGCGGGACGGAGGAACATTCTTCCAACTGGACAGGGGCAAGAAGAGCAGCGGAAAAATACTGGCGTCCTATCGCGCCTATCAGGGCATTGAAGGTGCGAAGATGACGAGCTTCCCGTCAGTCCCGTTTGAACGTGCCATCCTTTCCCAACTCAAGGAAATCGACGTGGACTCCCTCGTGCCCAGGGGTCCCAAGACGGTCGACGCCGTGCTGGCTCTCACGGGCCGACTTGCGGGCATCGACGGCCGTTTGACGAAAATATCGGCGGCGCTCCTCGACAAGGGCGACATCGATGCGCTCGCGACCGCAGCGAAGACCTTGGAGGCAGAGAAGGTTGCCATCACGAAAGAACTCGACGAAGCAAGGCGACAGGCGGCAACCCCGCTCATGTCCGCATGGGCAACGTGCCACTCTCTCATCGACCTGTTGAACCAGGCTCCGGACCAGGATGACGCGCGTCTCCGGCTTCGCGCGGCGATCCGCCGCCTTGTGTCGAATATCTATTGCCTCTTCATTGCCGACGGTACCAAACGGTTGGCGTTCGTGCAGGTCCATTTCCACGGTCAGGCCACAACTCGCGACTATGTCATCGTCCATCATCGTGCGCACTTTGCGTTCAACGGCTGCGAAGCGTCGCGACGAAAGGAATCGCGAACGATTGTACGGTCGATGCGATACAAAGGGCCGGTGGATTTTCGGAACAAGGGGTCTGCCAAAATCATCGAGAAGTATGTCGAGGAAGTATGTCGAACGTGTTCAGAACCGCCGCCAATGCCGGCAAAAACAAAAGGCCCCAAGATGTCTCAGGGCCAGGATGAAGAAACGAGCAACGCTTTGAATGCGCCGGGTTAGCAGAAAATACGCTCGTAAACCTCTTGGAATTCCGGAGCCGCCACGATTCCAGCAGCCGCTTTCTTGAACCTACATAGGGCCACCGAGATGGCCTTTTCGGAGACACCAAGGTCCTTGGCAGTCTCCTTCTTGTCCCATTGATTGAGCCACAACGTTCGAATCGTCCGCCGGCACTTCGTGCCCCGGATCTTATCGATGACAGCCTCCAGGAGGAGCCCGACCTGTAGGCGCCGAACGTCAGTTTTGTCGAATTCCTTACCGCACTGGGCGTTCATCGAGCACCAACGTGTCGTACAGGCGACCGGCCAAATGGCCGACAACTCATGATCTTCGGAACGTCGTAAGTGACGAGTAGCCATGGCTGATTCCTCCGTTTGATACCAGTGACGAGAACGGGCGAAGAGTTTTTGCACAACCGCAACGACGAGACAGAGCGAATCCTTCGAGGTTTCAGCACCATCCGCACCATCCGCAACGAACCACGACCGTGCCCTCTCCGAACAAGGGATTGCCGCAGGTGCTGCAAACGGTTGGCTTTCTTCCACCTTCTTTTTTCCGTTTCCAACGTTTCGGCGCACCGGCATGAACGGCTACGGCCGATCCGCCGCCAGTGGACGAAATCGGCGGCCGCCGAATCATGCTGCCGTCCACGGAGGATTCGTCGGCGAGAACCGCAGTGCAATTTGGCATGGGAAAACTCCTTCAAACAAAAAAAGGGTGCTTCCTCCGGAAGCACCCTTGACAAGCGTACATCTTTACGACAATCTAACCATGCACTGATCGGCCCACGGTCATCATGGATGATGACAAGGAACCAACCTGATGGTCTCGGGTCGCTCAGACTGGGTGCTTTCCGGTCTGGTGCGGCACGGGGCCGAGCTTCGTTACAGCTCGGTCCCAATCCTTTGGGATTTCCCGTGCATCATACGCATGCCGCCAGACATAAATTTTTCCGACGTTGGCGGTTTATCATGCGCGCAAAAGTCGTCCACCGTTGCGAGTTCCGGCCGAGTTCCGCTTGGTTCCGCTCTACTTCCGGCCCGAGTCGTAACTCTTTTCTTCGCATGGGCTAATGAAGGGAACGCACAGTCATGCAAAATAGAAATTTTTCGCTGTGGTTTGAAGGTAAGGCGGATCCTTTGCTGGTGGCGACGACGCTCACGCACGACGCCATTGACAAAGTTCGCTCCAGCGACCGAAAGACTATTCGGGATCGACAGGCCATACAGGCTGTCGGCCTCCTTGCAGTAGCCGCCAGGGCAGCAATTGTTGTTAACAAGGACGACCAACCTGTGGCTCTGACTGGTGGAAACGCAAGTCCCGCGGCTTCGTTGCATAACTCATTGGAGAAACCGAACAATTGGCACGAGGAACTATTCGGGAGGGAAAAAAGTACCAAGCGCCGCTTCATTCACACGTGCATTAAGAAAGGAAAAAGGAATGGCGGGTACTACGTTCTATTTGATTACAATCAGCTCTCACCAAATGAGATCGACCTTTTTTGGGACGGTAACTGTATCTCGAACGAGCCAGCAAGCCTGAAATCACTTGCAACTGCATTGAACGCGCGGTGGACAGGATCAGAGAGCCGTGCAGAGCCTCATGCGACACCGCCGAACATCGCCGAGTGCACTCCGACGGATCACAGAGCTGCCACGAAACCGGTCTCGGTCGCAGGGGTGGGTGTCAATCAAGAGACTTCCGCGCAGGCAGGCGATCCGATTGACTTGGGCAAGGCCTTCAATTTCAGTTTCCTCGATCGTGTTGCGACCGAGTCGCCACTTTTCGGGAGAGTCGATGAACTGCAATTCTTGAATCAATCCTTGGCAGAAGGCGAGAACAAGATTGTCGTAATCCATGCCTTCGGTGGCTTCGGCAAGACTGCATTAGTGAAGAGGTGGGTGAATGACCTAAAAGAGTCCGGTTGGAAAAACATGGTCTGTGGCTTCGGCTATTCGTTTTATCGACAGGGCCAAAAAGAGTCTGGAGGCATTGATTCGAGTTTTTTCTTTCGATCCGCACTGGCCCACTTCGGCGATCCCGATCCAACCGGCGGAACATTGCATGAGCAATCGGAAAGGCTTGCCGCACTTGTAACAAGACAACCGACGGTCCTCGTAATTGACGGGACGGAAGTAATTCAAAACCCGCCGGAAACAAACCGCGGCACTCATTTTCGAGATGCAGCTTTCGTTGATTTTCTAATGCGTCTGCTTGAGCGAGATTTCCAGGGCATTTGCATTTTGACGACTCGCTTTAAGCCGTCGGACTTGACGACCGATCGACGAGGCGTATCCACCTTTGCCCTGGAGGAGCTGTTGGAAGACGCGGCACGGGCGTTATTGAATGACATCGGTGTTCAATCAGATTTGCTTGATGCGGATGACCGACCTTCCATCCTGTCGTTAATCAAAGAATACGAAGGCTATCCACTCGGGTTGATACTTGCAGGCAAATACCTAGTCACCTACCTTGAAGGCGATCCCCGACGCGAGATCCCTATATCTCCGACGACAGGACCTGGCCGCCATGCCGAGCGGGTCATCGCGGCGTATGAACAAGCGCTCGAATCCGACAAACGCTACACAGAATTGTTCGTCTTGCGAGCCCTTGCAGTCTTCGACCATCCGATTGCACTTCCCGAACTGGATCCCCTAATGGAAATCCCGATCGAAGGCATCTGTTCATCACCGAAAGAGGTCATTTGCCTAGAACTGAATGAAGCCATCGGAAGGCTGCGTCAGTACGGGCTTCTGTCAGAGTACGAGGAACGCGTTTCGAAGGAACGCGTTTCGCGAATCCTCGATGTCCATCCTATTGTGAGGAACTTTTTCAGAAAGCGAATTCAGGAAGGTAAATCTGACGCCTGGAAGATTGCAAACCGTCAGCTCTTCTACGCGATTCTCGCGCAATGCAAAGAGAGGCTGTCGGTGCTTGAAGATTCCACGATAGAGTTCAAAATCCAAATCGAAAATCAGAAGGCCGCAGCGCGGACCATTGCCGAAGCCATTGGACACGGGTGCGCGGGTGATTTGATTTGGCATGCTTTGGCAGTTTTGACTGCTAGGTTGGACGAGCCAGACCATCTTTCCGGCGAAGCGTGGCTGACAACACAGATGCGCACCTGGGGCTTTCTTACTCACCTGCCACTCGGAGAGTCTGTGTGCATTTTTCTTGCAAAATTAATGGGCCGGTTTGGGTGGGGACCACTGAGTTTTTTGTACCAGCCAACCAAGCAAATTCATTTGCCGACGTCGTTTTATATGGTCACTCGCTTGCAAGAGTGGGATTTGCGTCTTTCTATTGCAAGCCATTTCTATCGCGGACACAGTTTTGCGGCTGGGCCCATTTTCGATGACCCTCTCACGTCATCACTCTTTGACTTGGCGACGGCAACTTGCTTAGCGCATGTCGGACGAACAGCGGACGCAAAACAGGTCGCATATCGGGCGTGCGATCGTCTGTCGGTGATACGTCTTAGACCTGCGATGTTCTTAGCACAATTCGGTACGGCCATGCTGGAACTGTATACCGGGGAGATTCAACGTGCGACAGAATTTGCAGATCTGGCATTTCCGCTTTCTGGCACCCCTCAGCAACAGGCTGACTGTCTTGGACTTCGAGCGTATGCGAAGGATTTGGCCGGCGATTGGGTGGGTGCTCAGATCGACTTCGACGCCGCATCGGCATTGGCACCACTCCTTTCCATCAGAGTCTTATATTGCAAATGGTTGTCAATGATCCATCATGCAACTTCATTCGAGGACATGTCCAAGTACCTAGATGTCATGTCCTCTCAAGAACCCGCACCGGACAAGCATGGAACTCATTACGATTGGCGTACCTCTGTGATAACCGCCAAGCTTTTCCTTGTTCGCAGAAAAACCATCAGCGGTGAAATGACCCCTCACGAATTCAGCCAGGCAGTTGAACAAACCTATAAAGATTTTCCGGAGCGACGATACAACACGTTTTATCATCGGTCCGTCATCCAATTGTTGAAAGCACAAGCATGCGCTCTTGTCGCCGCATTGCCCGGAGCGAACGCGGGTGACGCGCAAGAGGCTTACGGTGCCCTTGCTACGTCGGACCGTTACGCCCGCACCGGCAATTATCAACATCTTCTCATTGACACAGAGATTGCGCGTGGCCGATTGATGGCTGAACGAGACGATCCGAATGGGACCGTTGTCTTGCAAAAAGCGATTGAAGAATCGCGACGCATAGGATATGCATGGGCAATTGAAGAGATTGATTCATGATTCATTTTTTTCATCACTTCAAGGTCGTTCTCGTCTGCACACCCTTTCGTGAACTATCGATGCATATCAAGTTCCCTTTCTCGGAGCGAAACCGGCCCGAACAACCATGCGCCTGTCCATGTCCGAACAGCCGCTTTATCGCGTCTATTCGGTGCTATCCCTTGCTCGTTACACCAACGCTCAAAGGCGTCCGGATCGAAAGCAACAAACCAATCTGACAAATCGTCCGGTGTCATTCCGCAGTCGCCAACTACGGCTTTCTCCTGGCCATTCCTCTTAAGTTTGCCCATTTGGATTTGCCCATTCGCTGTGCTTTTTGAAGCACCGGCATTCTGGCCGGTGGTATGAGCAATGACACTGACGCGACGACCACTACTACACGTCTTCCGAAATCTTTATCTCCCTTCTGTAGCCGGTCAACCCGCTCCGCTGTCTCTCCTTTAGGCAGTCACGCTTTCGCCCTTTTCCTCGATTGAAGGAGAACTTCCATGACCGATTCCGAATTTCATCGATATTCCCTGGACCAATGGGGAACCGACGGCGGCCCAGTGCCCGATGATCCCGAGGATGCGACGCAGGAAGTACGCGATGATAATTTCCCGGAAATTTCCGCGGCAACTGTAGTGCAACGGGAAGTTGTTTGTCCTTCTTAATAGAGTCGATCAACACGTAACTCACGAGGAGCAAAAATGACACAGCAAGTCGCAACCGAGGCGAAGGACATTCTCATCCATGCGTTTCACAGCGACGCCGAATGCGAGTATTCGCAAAAGACCGGCGAGGCTGTGGAGATCTCGACGACCGACGGGACGATCCAGCACGCCGTCATCTGCATTCCCGAACTGACGAAGCTCCTTCGCTTCCGTCACCGCCAGCACGAGAAACAGAATGGCAACGGCAAAGTTGCCGAGTAGATCCCGCGTCATCGCCCTATCAGAAAGGACACGATTCCCATGGCAACTGTTACGAAACGCTACCGCATCGACGGCGCCGACGAGTACACGATCGAATATCGGCCGGTCGGAAGTTACCTCAAGATCGTTGCCGTTGGGTGCCCCGGCGATCCCTATGGCAACGACTCTCAGACCCATCACCGCTACGACAGCGGAGAAATCTGCGTGAAGCCAGGGTACGAGCCCAGGACCCTCGATCGCGCCAAAGCCATCGCTTCGCTCTGGATGAAGCGGTACTCCCGGTACATCCGCACGGGCCGCTTTGACAACTCCGGCGGCAGCGTTGATGTGTAAACCATCGCTCGCCCCGAGCCTTCAACATCGCGAAAGGAGGTGATAACCATGACCGAAATCCTGCCCGGTGTTCTCTTCGGCATCGAAGAGATCGACGACGGAACGCTGCACGGCATCGAGGAAATCGATGATGGCACGCTCCATCGGTAGCCAACCCGCCAAGCCCAAGGGGAGAGATGGTCTCTCCCCTTTCGACCAACCACATCACTCGGAGCATTCAAATGGCCCCGTTCCTTTTCCGCCAATTCCCTGAATTACTTCAGTGCGGCGCCTTCCCGTTCGACCCCGAATTTCCATTTGGCCTGCCGCCCTACGACCTCTTTTCGCCGGACGACGAGCTGCCCGACGACAACCCACGAATCCCCCACGCCAGCACGAGCGACCAGAAGTGTGACGATCCTCCGAAGGTCGCAACGTGGTCTCGTCCGCTTCCGTCCATTCGAATGCTACAGGCGCCGTACCTCGACATCATGCGGCACCTCGCATCAGTCCCGCACGAAGCCGGCGGCGCACTCATCGGACTCAAAGGGTCACCCGTCGTAACGCACTATGTTCCCGATAAGAACGGAAAGGCAACCGCAGCGTCCTTCACTCTGGACGCCGCAGGCCTCAATCGCGTGCTTAAGAGGATGCTCGAATGCGGACTCGATTGCAAAGGCCTGGTTCATTCCCATCCCCCAGGCTGCGGACAACCAAGCAGCGGCGACCTTGCGTATGTTCGAAAATCCTTCGCGAACGAAAAAAACAAGGATCTCAAGGAGTTCCTTTTGCCCATCTTCTGTGACGGAATTCTGATTCCCTACGTCGTCCGTCCGCACGAGCAACGTGTCGTGCAAGCCGCGCAGTTAATCCTGTTCTGACTTTCCAGGCCGGTACGTGTTCGGCCGGCCTTGTTCAAACTTTCAATGCGAGGAGAACAACCATGAATCTCAATCGACTGAAAAGCTCGCTCGACATCGAACGCACCCTGAACGCCAAAGTGGGCGTCATTGGAGCTGGTGGCAGCATGGGACTCATTTGCGACCTTGCCCGCTGCGGCATTCAGCATTTCGTCCTCGCGGATCCTGACATGCTCGAATCCGCAAATCTTGCGCGGCAAGGACACATGGCCGCCCACGTCGGCCACTTCAAGGTCGAAGCCGCCGCCGCGCTGGTCGCGAGCATCAACCGGGAGGCCGAGGTCCTCGGGTTGCCGGTGGATTTCACAACACTCTCCGAGGAGGCAATCGACGCCCACTTCGGCGATTGTAACTTGCTGCTGTTCTGCACGGATTCGTTTAAGGCACAAGCTTTCGGCAACCAAGTCGCACTGCGCTTAGGAATCCCGGCGATCTGGGTGGGCCTATATCGCGGCGGCCGAGCCGGAGAAGTCATCTTCTGGCATGAGGATTTGCGACCGTGCTTTCGCTGCATTTGTGCATCGCGGTATGGCGCCCATGAACAAGCCCAGACGCAAGGCATCCGCCTTGATCCGCCGAGCGACGGCGCGGATATCTTTACGATCCACTTTCTTGACAGCATCGTCGGCATGGTTTCGCTCGGGCAGCTCACGCGCGGAGCCGACAATCGCTATGGCCGGCTCATCGAACAACTCGGCGACCGTAATTTTCTCCAGGTGAAGATCGATCCCTCGTGGACCCTGCGTGACCATGACATTGTGCGGGAGCAGCTCGGCATCGCCGAGACGTGCGACGCTTACTTCGCCTGGAACACCATCGTCCGCCGCGACCCGGACGGCGGCGAGCCGCCGTGTCCGGATTGCGTGAAGTACCGAGGCCGGACTCCCAAAACTGGCATCATTCCAATACCGGACGGTGCCATCGTGTAAAAGAGGTGGAACATGGAGATACTTTGCGGATTGGCAACCCTGGGCGCCGTGGCGTATGCCGGCTACTGGATAATCCGGTGGATGGTGGCAACCCCTGTTGGCAGGGGCGTCACTCAGCACCTGCTCTCCCCGATCGAACTGAGGCAACGTGAAAACCTTCGCCGACTCAACCAGAAAGCGCGTGCGCTCCAGGTCGCACTGTTCAAGCTTGCCGAGGCGCCTGATTTTCGCCGCGCCGCATCCTGGGCCGCCCAGGCGCAGGATGTTCCCTTGGCCTTCCGTCAGCGGCAGTTCCGTCGATTCCGACCTCGCCTCGTGCGGCGTTTCGCCGACCGACTTGCGGACGGAGGCGATCCCGCCGTGCTGCTCGAATCGCTGCAAACGCTTGTCCAAGCTCTGGGTGTCGATACGTTCGAAGCCGACTACATCCGCGACGAGGCGGAAGGACATTTGCCGTCAAATACCCAACAGCCCGTGTCATATTCCGCAGGTTTGGTCCAGCTGCAACGAGAACACCAGCGGCGCATGGACGCTCTTCGCGCTGTCCCCGGTCTCGATGCCGAAACTCGCGAGCAGCTTCTCGAAGCCGAGAAAACCCGTTTCCGCGAAGCTCTCGAAAACCTGGGCCAGCAAGAGCCGGGGCAAGCAGTTGGAGGATAAGCAGTTGTGCAACGTTCAGATATCAATTCGCGGATGAGCCAGTCGGCCTTTCTGAATCTCGACGTGCTCTTTGACGAAAGCGCCGGAGGCATCCAGGTCAGTGGAGATTCCGGCACCGGCAAGTCGTGCGTGCAGCAGCTTCTCATGCAGCGACTTGCCATGAAACCGGACGGGCCAGGTTTCCTCCTGATTGATCCGCACGGCGATTCTGCAAACGACATGGAGGCATTCTGCGCCAATTTGCCAGAGTGTCACCGTCGTCCCGTCGTCATCGTCCATCCCGCCCAGGGCGGCATCATCGCCGGCGTGAATCCCCTTGCCGTCAATCCGGAAGGACTTGATCCCCTCACCTGGCGCGCTCGCGTCCTCAAGAAGGCCGGCCACTGCGGTAAAATCCTGCTTCATTGCTGGGGCGAAAAGGACTTCAATTCCAAACCCGTGCTCTTCAAGTTCACGAGTTGGTATCTCGAAACCCTTGGCCTCGCGCAACTCACGATCCCCGACGTTCGGCACTTCTTCGATCCCCGTAGCCCGATCTATTACCCGCTCACGCAGCTCGCCCCCGATCCGATCGCGCAGCTCGAACTCCAGGAACTTGGCGAGATGCGCTTCATTGACCGCGAAGACCTCATCGCCTCGACGAAGAACCGCTTCCTGGGGCTGCTGAAAAACCCGTTCATCGAACTGGCGTTAGGCAAACTGGGAGCGGTCCTCGATGCGCAGCGTTTGATTCAGGAAGGCGCCATCGTCATTATTAACTTGGAGCCCGGCGGCGTTCTTCGCGACGAAGATCGCGAGATTCTCGCCAACGTCTGGCTCTCCGAATTTCTCTTCGCCGCCTACAACACCCCGCGCGGACAGCGTCGGCCATTCGGCGTGTTCGTCGACGAGCTTCCCATCTTTGCGGCGTCGGCAAATCTGATCCGGGAAAGCGTCACCCAGGTCCGGAAATTCCGTCTGCATTTCTGCTGCGCCCACGCTGGCACGCAGTTCTTTCCGGATGGCACGCAAGATAAGCTGCTGAATGCCCTCACCGGTGCCTGCCGCGTGCATATCCTCTTCCGGCATCAGAACGAAGTCGATGCGACCTACTTCGGCAAGCTCGTGAAGCTGCCGGAGTTGTCGCCGACCAAGGTGAAGCACGTCCAGCGGCAGCCGATGCAGTTTCAAGACGGCCACGACATCGTGCTTCTCGAAGACACGGCCGAAAACTGGCAGCAAGGCGACCAGCAGGGCGGGGCCGAGGCGAATGGCACCACCGCGACAACGACCGAGACGCAGGGCCGCCGCGACGACCACGGCACGACGCGGACGCAGACACGCGATGAAGAAACGCTACGCCGGACCGTCGGCGAGGCGCGGGCGGACACCAGCGGCACAAGTTCCAGCGCGTCGGCGGCTCAAGGCCAAACGCATACAACCACGGCGAACTGGGCGAGAACCAACAGCCGCGGCGGCAGCCGGACTTTTAAGCAAACGCTCGTGCCCCGCATTGTCGTCCGCGACATCGTCACTAGCGTGCAGTTCTTCACGACCGAAGAGCAATACAGCCAGGCCGCGAGCGCCATCGCCGGCTTCCCCATCGGCACGGCGTTTCTCTACATCGCCGGCAAGGGGACGATGCGCGTCGCCTTCCCGCTGCCAAAGCAGCCGTTTCTCCGCACGCCGAAGTTCGGACGGAAGAAACTGCAGGCACTCACGGAAACCGTCCTCGCCCGCCCCGAATACGGCTCGCCGGCGTCGATCCAAGCTGAACGCGTACAGTTTCTGCAATCGCTTGCCCGGCACCTATCGGCGCTCCTGATCGAACGGCAACGGCAAGCACGCATTCTCCCGGCTCCTAACGTCGCCGAGGAAGACAAGCCGGACGACGATCCACGCTCCCCGCTCGCGATATGAGGAGGCTTCCATGACGATCAAAGCAATTCGGGTGAACTCGCGTGACGTATCAGTCCTGTCCGAAATCGGCGAGGTCGGGCTCCTCGACGTTGAAACGCTCTGGGAGCGGCACTTCCCGGCCGATCATTCGGGGAAAGCCTGCCTTCGTCGCCTTCGGCTTTTCTGCGCACACGATATTCTCCTCCCGATTTCCGTGTCGGTTTCCTTCGCGATGGAACGAAGCGGCAGGCCGCGCCGTCTCTTTCGACTCACAGAACGAGGAGCAGAGCTTCTTCAGGAGATGACCGGTCGTAGCGATTTACACTTCTCAAACAAGGAGCTGAGGCCAGAGACCGTGATGCACCGCCTTGGGGTTGCGAAGCTTCGCCTCACCGTCAACGACGCCTGCGGCCTGCAACGACTTCAGAAGCCACGCTGGATCGGGGAATATGACACGGTCCCCAACGTTCACTTCGAAGCGAAGTTTTCCGAGCGATTCATCCTGTGCGAGAAGCTGCTGACGCCCGATGGCGGTTACGCGTCCTGCTGGCCGGACGCATCGTGCTGCCTTCGCATCCCGCATCCAAGCGGCCAGGGCGAAGCCGCCCTACTCGTATATTGGGAATACGATCGCTCGACGGAAACTCTGACACAGGTCGCCGGAAAAATCCCCGGTTTCCACGCACTCCTGGCGACCGCCGTCTACCGGAAGCACTGGCCCGACGTGGACCGCCCCGCCGTGCGCGTGTTTTTCGTGACGCAATCCGAAGAACGCCTTCACAACATCCGCGAGGCGATCAAGAACCTACAGGGCGCCGAGCACGTCCGCCTGGCAGTCCTGCATGACATGAAACCGGAGCGTCTTCTTTCCGCCCCCATTTGGAAAACTGTCGCGGGCGATGCTCGTCCCATTCTCCGAAGCCCGTTCGTGAAGCCGTGACCAATACAGCCCATGCTCTGCGGCCACGGCTCCGTCGCCGATTGCGGTATCATGTTGTCTTGGGCTTTTGACGATCTTCCAACATGACCTGCACCGACGTGACAAAGCCCTCGGTTACAGCGATGCCCATTTGCGAAAGTTTAGCGACCACTTCCTTCGCCGTAATCCCTGGGCAGTCGTCCAGAATGATCTTGATGCGGTCGATCACTTTCACGGGACTTTCCATCGTCATCGCTCCCAGGGTAAACCACATCCGCAAAGCGCTGGCATCCGCCGATGCCGAGGCCCATTACCAGCCCCAGCAATCCGCCAAGGCCCACTTGTAAGTATGGATCCGTGGCGCCGCTGTCATACGCAGCGCACAGGCCCATGAATAGACCAGCGGGAATGCAAATCGCCAGCGAAAGAAATAGACGCATGGCGGCAACCTATGTGAAGCGATCCAGGTCGGCAAGAAGGCCTTTCGACCCCCGATCGCCGCCAAAATCAATCGCACACGAACGATGAGAAACCTGTTCCCTAAGTTGTTTCAAAAGGTGTTCCCGAAAGTGTTCCATCGGGAAACAACCAAAGGGAACACGTTGTTTTTGTATCATGTTTTGTAAGTGTTTTCCCGCCAGCGACTTAGGTGCAGGGGGCTCTCGCTCGTCGGAGCCTCGCTCGACCCCCTGCTTGCATTTCTGCCTTTTGAAGCTTGTTCACTCCGTTCACTTCGCCTGTCCAACCCGGGGCGCTTCGGGTGATCGGTTCCGGAAATGCAAGCAGGGTGTCCGCACCCTGCACCCGCGCCGCTCGCTTGCGCACCGCTCGCGTCGCGCCGCTTCAGCACGACGCTGAACCGGCAAGTCGCCCCACCAATATGTATTTGTTCTGTTGGTGTTCTGTTCCCCCCCCCCGCTCACAGCCGCGCGATGGTAGCACGCCTGCTCGCCGTCAAGGTCGTACCTGCGGGTCTCCACCTTGACCGCTGCGCCACGGCGTGCTGCGGCCCGGCTGCTGCGGAGCGATCCGCCGCCTTCTACTTCCTTCCCTCCATTTCCATGCTGTACCGCATCCGTTTTGAATATGCCCGGAACATCCAGGCTTCCTCGAAGGCCGACGCGATGAAGCAAATGTGCGCATCGATGAAGGAGCATCCTGAGAGCTTCATCCGAGACGTGCAAGACGCGGCCATCGGGCAAAATAAGGGGCCGCTTTGGAAGAGACTCATCACCGGTCGATGATCTTGGCGCCGGCACGTAGGGCGCCGGGCATCTTTGCACGCGTACGCATGGTCCCGCCCACCCGGACACTTCGTTCCCCTGAAGCGCCGATGCACGGCCAAGGCGAGGCATCCGATGCGCGCGGGACAACTGTATGCGGTACGATGTTCTGTTTCCCACTCAATTGCTCGCAGCTTCCGCATTGTAGCCGGCCGGTGCCCTGATGCCGTCAAGGTCGCTCGCGGGGTGACCGCGCAAGAGGTTTGCTTCGGCCGTCACTGGATGAGAACAGAAGGAAGGGCCTCGCAAACCTGCGGGATCACCGCGCCGCTCGCTCTCTTGACTGCGGGCCATGCGGCCGGCTTGAGAGACGGCGCTTCGACGCATCCACGCGGACGCGGCCGAGGCGCTTTATTTCTTTTTCTTTTTTCTTTATGGCGAACCTTTCGCCTACATCACCGGCCCAGGCACAGATCGTCGTGCCCACTCTAGCGCCCACGAATTCCGCTGGAGCGTCCCCCACCGTCACGCTCGGCGTCCCCTACAAGGACAACGTCAGCGCACTGAATTCGAAGATCGTCCTCGACGCCGTTAAGGCGCGGTTCCCGGACTGGGCCGACCAGTGTCAGCCCTACGTCAATGTCTTGACCCTCAAGGCATGGAACCAACGCGGCTACCGCGTCAAGAAAGGCGAGAAGGCGATCCGCGTCTTCACCAAGGTCCCGGTGACCGAGAAAGACGCGACGACCGGCGACGAGAAAGTCGTCGGTTCCCGCCCGGCGCGAGCGTTCGTTTTCGCTCTTCCTCAAGTCGAGAAGAAAGCGTAGGCCCGAGGCCGATAGCCCCCGCTATCCACGCGGGGGCTTTTTTTGTGGTCGCACCCACGGTAAAACATGGGCGAAGCGGGCACACGATTCTCGCTGGGGTCTCATCCCTTCAGCACCGCCAACTCGCAAGAATGCCGATACCCATAAGCCCACCGAGCGCCGCCAGTACGAGCAGCTTCGTCCACACGCCGGCACGGTCGGGCTCGCCGTTCCGTGGATACAGTACATCGATCAGCCAGTCGATGATGCGCATGCTGCCATTTTAGGAAAGGGAAGGAAGGACAGCCCCGCTCATGGCAACACCACCCTCGCACCGCTTCGCCTCTATGCCGTCAAGGTAGTACAAGTCTCCACCTTGACGGCGAGGCTTCGCGTTGCGGCCCGCAGGTTGCCCTCGCGGGCCTTTTTCACTTCCTTCCAATCCACATCATGGCAAAGATGCCTACACCATCGGAACACACATACTACCCGTGGACACTTCATGAAACCGATGACATGGATGAAGTTTGGGAGTTGCGCGGAGACCGAAACTCAAAACCGATAGCGTACATATTCAAAGCGTTTAATTCTCCGGAGCATGATCTAACATCGGAAGAGAGGACAGAAGACGAAGCTGAATATGCCGCGAATGCCTGTCTCATCGCCGCCGCTCCTGAATTGTTACACCTCGCGGAGCTGTTTCAGATGACCTGTGAAGATCGCCTCAGCCTACTGCGGGACGATGAAAAGGAATGGCGTGGCGACGACGAGTGGCGTGACATGATCGGCCACTTCAATGCACTCCTGACGAAATGCAGAAAGGCCATCGGGCAAGCTACCGGAAAGTAGCACAAAGCCTTCGGTCTCCCGACCGAGGGCTTTTTCATGCGCTGTGGCAGAGACTTGGGTGTCGGCGACGAGGGCCAATGGCTCTGCGTTTTCGCAACCCAATTGCGTTGGATCGCTACCACTTCAAGCCATCGGCCCGACTGTCGGCACGGGCTCAACTCGAACGATCAAGTCCCCTCCCCGGCGAATCCTGTTTCGAGTCGTGGCGCGGCGCCTGGGAATAAGCGATGAACGGATTGTCCGCACCGTCACCGCCGCCGCACGTGCAGTGATTCAAGCAATAGGCGCAGCCCGCGCAAAACTCCTCCGAGCATCCACATGATTCGGCGCTCTGTCCGAGGCGTCGTTCACAGCAAAAGCACCGGATCATTTCAGCACCAATACAAGATGATCTTCGTGTCCGCTGGCAACGCCAATAGGAACGCAACGATCGCCCGATTCCATTCGTTGATTTCCTCAATATCCCGGAGCGCCTTCAGTTCGTCGGGAGTCGTGAACGTCAGCGGTCGTCCGTAGCGGTCCTTGTCGTCAAACCGCAACCCGCCGTCCTCATAATGCCCTACCTTGAGTCCTTCAGGGAGCGGTTGAACGATGCATGGCGCGGCCTCCGTCGAGAAAACCGACAGCAATCGTGGATCGCGGTCCGCGCGGAGGCTTGCCGTTGATAGCAATTCGCCACGCCGTTCGCGGAAGTTGCTGGCCAGGATTTTGAGGTCGATTCCCATGTCCTGATTTTACCGTGGCTTTCCGGTTTTACCAGCTGTAGAAAGGCGAGAACGTGTGTTCCCGCTGAGGCCGATCTGGGGAGATGAACTCAGTAGGAGCGTGGCACCAACGAAGGCACCGGCACGCTCTCGCCGAGGTCAGCGTACCCCGTCCGGACGTGCCAGGGAAAGGGTACGCCCATGGCGAAAAAATCTGGTCAACAAGACGACCCGCCTCAACAGCCAGATCCACATCGGTTTGAGTTCAAACTCGACAAGGCAATCAGGGATCAGGTGCTGGAGACGCTGGAGGCGAGCCCAATGCTTCCGCTTCAACGGAACGTCGCACCTCAGGAGAGCGGCATTTACGCGCTCTTCTGGAAGAAGAAACTGGTGTACATCGGGAAGGCGTCGAAGGCGACCACGAAGAGCAAACGAACGTTACGGGCGAGGCTCAATGAGCACTCGGGCAAGCTCGCCAACCGCGACAACCTTGAGATTTCAGACATGGCCAGCAAATTTCTGACGATCGAGAGCGATTGGTTCGTATGGGCGGCCGAATTCGCTCTCATCAATCATTTCCAACCCGAATGGAACGGAAGCGGATATGGGAGCAAGACTCCAGGCAAGGGCAGACCCGGAACGCATCGAGTGAGCAAGTGGAACCAGATGTTCCCATTGAAGCCCGGCATGGATGATTCAGATGAGGTGGACGATGATGTCGGAGGCGACGATCCGAGCTAAATCGACCGGGACCGCGTTTCCGACCTGTCGCATTTGCTCAGTCCACGCTCCCGCGAATGCGTAGGAATCTGGGAAAGTCTGGATTCTCGCGGCTTCACGGACGGAGAAATACCGAAATTCTCCGTCGTCCATGACAACGGTATTCTCACCGCCTGGGACGCCGTGATCTCCAGCCTTCAGCGTCTTCGCGGGCTCGTCGAGAACGCTTCCGGTATGGCCCTTATAGGGTCTGGCGCCGGGATTAAGAAAGTGATTCGGGTCTTCAAGGGAACGCCCTCCGCTTTTTAGCTTCGGGAGGCCTTGAATCGCATCTCGAACGGTCCGCCACGGACGGCATTCTTCCCTGAAGATTGTAGGCAGCTTGTCTAGCATACCGTGGTCTGGCTTCGGCCTCTTACTTTTCGGGACTTCGTGCGTCTCCCAATACTCCTCGGTTAGGAATTGCGATCGTAGCAAAGCGGTTGCCGAATGGGTCGGCTGCGGAAAGGCCCATCGGACTTTCAGGTCTGATCGGAAGCCGACGATGAAAACACGGTCACGCCGTTGCGGTACGCCAAAATCCGCAGCATTCAGGAGTTGCCAAACCACGTGATAATCCATGCCAGTCTTTTTGCCCGACGTGTGTACGCGCTCAAGCTCGGCTCGGTGTTCTCTCCATGACCTTCCCTTCGCGGGGATGGCGGGATGCGACATGCGAAGAATAATGTACTCGAAATAATCGGCGAAGTTCTTGCGGAGGAGCCCTTTGACGTTCTCGATGAGAAACGCTTTCGGTTGGAGCGTAGCGATCGCACGTGCGAATTCCGGAAACATGTCGCGGTGGTCTTCGTGGCCTCGATGCTTGCCGCCCAGCGAGAAAGGCTGACAAGGCACCCCACCCGCTATGAAGTCAATTTCCCCAAGATCAACGAAATCAAACCATCGCACATCCGCCTGGATCACCGTCCAATCTTTCGCATACTTGGCGCCAGCGGTCTTGTTGAGGCGAAGTGTGTCGCAGGAATCCTTGTCGAATTCCACTACGGCAGCATGATCGAATCCGGCAGTAGCGGTTCCTAGCGCGAGCCCGCCCGCTCCCGTGAAGAGTTCGATGGAACGCACGGTTTTTCCTCTTCGAGGAAGGTCTCGATCCGACTCCGTAACCAGTCCAGCTTTTGAAGCTGGCATTCCCAGATGACGAGCACCCGCCAACCCAGACGTCGGAGTTTTCTTCCGGCTTCGCGATCCCGTTTCATGTTCGTGTCGAATTTGGCTTCCCAAAACGCAATCCTCGATTTCGGCGTCCGTGTCTTCGGACACCCCTTATGCCTATGCCAAAAACAACCGTGAACGAAAATCACCGCTTTCCACCGGCGAAGCACAATATCCGGCCTACCAGGTAGCGCACCGCCGTGAAGCCGAAATCGATAACCCATCCCGTGAAGAAGCCTACGGATGACGAGTTCGGGGACCGTGTCCTTATTCCTGATTAGGCCCATCACTTCTGATCGGCGCTCTTTCGTAAGAGTATCCATCTTCTATTCCGTTGATTGAGAGCTATTTTCGCATTGTATATCATTTTTTCAAGGCTGGTTGCAAATGGTTGCAAAGCAGGCGGTATTGCCGCTACACCTCCCATATTTTCTCTTGCGCCCCTCAATCCCCTCCCGTAGCGTCGGCCACCAGGCGCACGTTGCTCCTGGATCGTTCCTTCACATTTCGTTTCATGAGGAGCATCCGATGAGTACGACCACGTTGGTCACGCACTGCGGCGCGCGTGAGGTGAGCCGCGAAGAACTCAACCAGATCGAGGCCCCGCCGCCGACGCAGACCTGGTTTCCGGTCCGCCACTCGACCGTTGTCGAGTCGGTGACCGACCTGCTGCAGAACGGCGGCTTCGAGATTCAGAAAGCAACCTACGCCGTTTCGCGACAAGGCGGGGCGAGGATGTTTGCCACCCTCGATCTGACGACGGCCCTCTCCGTCGGCGTCACGCTCGCCGTCGGCATCAGGAACAGTTGGGATCAGAGTTATGGCGAGACGAGGGTTATGTTGAATCGCGATGAGATTTCCGATCGGCAAGGCATTTTCGGTTTTTTCAAGAACGCATAACGAGATTCTGGTCTCGCATCGTCCTTGTTGACTGCACAGGAACGGATTCCCGCCGAACTACACCACGCAGATTTTCAACCAACAGAGGTTCGCAATGCTGGACACGCTCTTGTCCAATCAGAGAGGTCGCGCGCGCATCCATGGCTCATGGCTGCGGGAGCCAATTGATGACTTGCTCAAGGACATGGCCGGGCAACGATACAGCAAAGGGACCATGCGGCTTCTGTCCTACCGCCTTTTGTCGCTTGGTGAATTCATGGCGCGGCAAGGAGTCCGTGAGCTTGCCGCTGTCCCGGAATGGATCGATCGCTACGTAGCGCAGGTGTGTTGCCTCGAAAGCCATCGCCCAAAACTTCGGCAGACGTTGCAACGGTTCGTTCGTTATCTGCGGCAGAAACAACTCATTCCCATACCTGAAACGCGTCAATCAGCGCTTCCCCATGCTGATCTTGTCGAGGCTTACCTGCGACGCGTCCGCGAGCAGCGCGGGCTCTGTTTGGACAGCTTGGAGTTGAGTCGCCGGCCATGTCAGGCGTTGATGATATTCGTCGCGGCCGAAGGGATCAGCGATTTACGCTCACTGCGACCTGAGACGATTCACCACTTCCTGGCTTGCCATGCGAAAACGTGCAACCGAACTACTTTGCGCAGCCGATGCGGGGCTCTGCGCGACTTCCTTGCCGATTTGCACCGGCGCGGGAAAACCGCGGTGAATCTGGCAGGCGCGGTATTGGCGCCGCGGGTGTATCGGTACGAACAATGTCCTCGATTCTTGACCCGGGCTGAGATCGACGCGATGCTCGTGGTGATTGACCGGCAGACGCCTGTCGGTCGCCGGGATTATGCGATGATTTTGCTCCTGGCGGTTTATGGTGTGCGGGGCATCGAAGTCGTGCAACTTCGTTTGGACGATTTGGATTGGCGCCGTCAGCTTCTTCATGTTCGCGGCCGCAAGGCGGGCAACAACACGACCTATCCGTTGTCGGTGCCGGTGGGTGAGGCGGTCCTCGCCTACTTGCGTCAGGATCGGCCCAGCAGCGCGCATCGGGAGGTCTTTTTGACGACGGTAGCGCCGTTTACACCGCTCGCTACGGGTGACGGTCTGGCCAGTCGGGTGAGGGCGTATCTTGCCAAAGCTGGAGTTGCCGTCGCCAAACCGGGGACGCATTCGTTTCGTTATTCCTGCGCCCAGCGCTTGTTTGAGGTTGGCACCCCTCTGAAGACCATTGGAGATTACCTCGGCCATCTCAACACCAGCACGACACAACGGTACACCATGATCGCCCTCGATCAGTTGCGAGAAGTGGCCATGGGCGATGGCGAGGAATTGCTGTGATCGACAAAACCAAATGCTATGAATTGCGGCGACTCGATGTCGAGCGCGTCTGGGACAACCATCTGGCGGCGACGGCGGGCGAGCGCTGGCACCAACGCTACATCGGGCGCCACGTCATCCCAGACTTCCTGGTCGGCGTAAGCGCTAATGATTCATCGGGAATCCAGCTATTGGCAATCAACCAACGGACGATTTTGAATTGGATGATTCGTGACGTCGCCGGCAAAGCGATACCGTATGCGGCGGAGCGGCTTGCGGTGCTTGGCCGCTTCCTCAAAGTGCTGGCTGGCACCGGCCTGATTGGCGCCGATTTACTCGCTGAGTACCGTACAAGCCGAGGACGGCAAAGCTGGCAGCGTTTGGTCCGTGCGCTCCAAACCGACAACCCGGAGGCTGCGCTCGCTGAATTGCGCCTTGTATCCCCGCCACCCGGACCTCTGACGGCGCATGTTCGTTCGTATATCGACTTACAGCAGGCGCTGGGCAAAGACTATCGGTGCCAGGAAGACGCGCTTCAAGACTTCGACGGTTTCCTTCGCGATCAAGCCGTTCTCTCCGCTCAGGCTGTTACGCCCGATCTCCTGGAGCGGTGGCTGGGCACATTGACGTGTTGTGCGCGCTCTCGCATTCACAAGATGCGTTTCGTTCGCCGCTTCTTTGACTACCTGCAAAGCCTGAATCTCGTGACGAGAAATCCCGTGCCAGTGTTCTTGACCAGCCCGCATCGATTGCCGCGCTCGTCCTTCAAACCGTTCATCTTCACGCGCGACCAACTTGGCGCCATTCTCGCCGAAGCCAAAAAACTACCCGACAACCACATGTGGAGTCGTCGCGCCGAGACTTTCTCGACGATGCTGACGCTTCTTTGCGCTCTGGGATTGCGTCACGGCGAAGTGCTGCGCCTTCGTTTGTGCGATCTTCAATTCGACCGACAAACGCTATTCATCGCGCAAACGAAGTTCCACAAAAGCCGATACGTTCCATTCGGACCAAAGGTGGGTCATTGCTTGGAACGCTACCTCGACGTGCGACGGACGCTTCTCTTGCCGGTCCGCGACGACGATCCGCTCTTCGTGGCGAAGAGGCGCCGACCCATCAGCAACCGGACGCTGCTCGACATATTCCGCGAGATTCTGTGTGCCTTGAGGATCAGTGGCATACCCGGTCAATATCCGCCTCGGCTTCACGACCTGCGCCACACGTGCGCTGTTAATCGGCTGTTGCGGTGGTATCGCGACGGCGTCGATGTGCAGAGCCGGCTGCCGGTTTTATCGACCTTCCTCGGGCATGTCGATCCTCAAAGCACTGAGGTTTATCTGACGATCACTGCCGATCTGCTCCGCGAAGCGAACGTGCGCTTCCACCGGCACTTCGGTTCCCACTTTGACGAGGCAACGCACCCATGACGAAGACAATGTACTTGGCACCCTTTGTTCGTTCCTACTTCGAAGATCATTTGGTTTGTCGGCAAAATGCCTCGCGGCACACGATCCAAGGTTATCGCGACGGCATGAAATTGCTGCTGCGGTTCGCGTCAGAACAAACCAAGAAATCGGCCGTGAACCTGTTGGTCACGGACATCACTGAGCTCTTGGTCCTCACCTTCCTTGTGGATCTCGAACAAACTCGCGGGAATTCGATTCAGACGCGCAATCACCGGCTCGCCGGCATTCGCAAGCTGTTCGAGTACATCGCCGCGCGCGAGCCGTTGCTGCTCGACCATTGCCATCAGATTGTGGCCATCCCGAAAAAGCGTGGCGCCGCTCTGCCGGCCATCCGCTATCTCGAAAAGGACCAGCTCGGCGCGATCCTTGGCGGCGTGCCCCGAGAAACCAGCTCGGGCCGGCGCGATTACGCCATGCTGCTCTTCATGTACAACACCGGCGCCCGCGTCCAGGAAGTCGCGGACACATGCGGCAGTTGGCTGACGTTGACGCCGCCCTTCAAAGTCGAGCTGCTCGGAAAAGGCCGCAAGTGGCGCACGTGCCCGCTGTGGGAAAGCACCGTCCAACACCTGCGCCAGTTGGTGGAAGAGCGCGGATTGAAGCCGGGCGCGGATGGTTACCTGTTTGTCAATCAGCACGGCCAGCCGCTCAGCAGGTCGGGCATCGCCAATTTGATCGCCCGATACACCGTGAAGGCCGCGGCCACGATGCCGGGACTGCAAAGCCTGAAAGTCACTCCGCACACGTTTCGCCACACCACGGCTATGCATCTGCTGCAGTCGGGTGTCGAAGTCAACGTCATTCGAAGCTGGCTCGGCCACGCCAGCATCACCACCACGAACCGCTACATCGAGATCGACCTGGCGATGAAGCGGAAAGCCCTGGAGACCTGCGAGGTCGGCGCCAGCGGCCCGGCAACTCAACCCACTTGGCGATCCGACGTAGACATCCTTGCATGGCTCGAATCCCTCTGAAATGGCGTGGTGATCAGCTTCATCGTATGGCAACTTCCCTTTGCGCTTGTTGACAAGCACGTGTAACCTCCTTCCCGTCAAGGCATGTCGCCTTGACCTCGATCCTTCTCATTAACAGGAGGTACAGGCAATGCCTGCCGAACTCGTGCTCCACGCTGGGGGCAAAGAAGTCAGTTACGAGGACCTGGCCCGCGTCGATCTCCCCACGTCCACCAAGACCTGGGTGCCGATCAAGCACACCACCGTCCTCGACACCGCCGTCACTACCTTGGCGGAGGCCGGCTACGCCGTCGTCCAAAGGCGACTGGCCCTGAGCAAAAGCGGTTCCCGATTCTTTGGCGTTCTCGATCTGGCGACCGAACTCACCACGGATGGCACCGTCACACTTGCGGTCGGAATCCGCTCAAGTTATGACAAAACCTATCCCTTGGGGTTTTGTGCCGGAGCCAGGGTTTTCGTCTGCGACAATCTCGCCTTCCGCTCCGACCTCATGGTGAAGCGGAAGCACACGGTGAACGGTGCCGCTCACTTCAGTAGCGCCATCGCGAGTGCCGTGATGCAGCTCGGGAGCTTCAAGGAAACCGAGTCGCGACGGATCGCGGTCATGCAGGAAACGCCGATGACCGACGAGCGCGCCGAATCCCTCATGCTCCGGGCGTGCCTTGCGAAAGGCATCATCGCTCAGCGTCAACTGCCCGTGGTCTATCAAGAATGGCGTGAGCCCCGGCACGAGGCATTCCAGCCGCGCACCGGCTGGTCACTTCTCAACGCGTTCACCTCGGCTCTGCACGGGCTTCAGGAACGCAACCCCGCCGACCTCGCACGGCGCACGATGCGCCTGCATGCTCTGCTCGCGAATTTGGCGACTACGCCAATGCCTTCTTGAGAAGGCCACCCCATTCCAATGGAATGGGGTTCTTTCGATAGGCAGGAGCAAGAACGGCCCGGCATCGATGAGGTGCCCATAGCGATCGGGCCATCCGCGTAGCTTGCCTACTCAACTGCTGAGATCACTTCCGTGCCAGCACTCGGTGGCTGGGCACACTGTGGCACCGGCGATCACGTTTTGCTATAGATCAGTCAGTTCCCCCGGGGATTGGCGAGCGAAGGAATGAAATGACGAGAAAATCACCGCAAGTCGGTGAGCAGGCTGCCAGGGAGTTGGACTCCTGGAATTTTCGAAAATAACATTGCCGATTGTCCGCGGATTGTTTAGGGTAGGGAAAGGCCATATCCTGGTTTTGGTATTTCTTCATCAAAACCGAATGTTTTCTGCCGACACGGAAATAGTCGGAAATAAGATCCGTTCTGGTTCGTCTTGCTTGTGCCGAAAGTGACTTCCGGTTCTTGAGAAAAAGATGGCGTTCCGCCTGGTGCCTCCAGATGAATCGAGAGGCCCAGTGAAACCTCCAGCAGGTTAGACTTGCCTCTAACGGGAGGAAGGATCATGAAACACTTATTCATCGTTGCGACCATCGCCCTCACCCTGATCCTCGCTGGCAGCTTGCCGCATTTGGTTCACGCGGGGGGCGACGCCAAGGCCGGTCCCAAGCCGCTACCGCCTAAGGTCGCCGAAGCCTGGAAAGACGCCGGGGCGACGTTTCACGGCTGGATGGGCGTGCGCAAAGATGGAAGCCTTGAAGTGACACAAGAAGCTGGCTCGACAGATGCTGTGCCAATGGTTCGTTTTGACACTTGGAATGAGAAATCAATAGCCAACCTGCCCGATGCCGGTGTGCCGTTTGGACTCAGCCTTGCCGTCACCAAGGTGACCGATGTGGGGCTGAAAGAGCTGCGCGGCCTGACAAACCTGCAAGTGCTAGACCTTGCGAGAACGGGAGTGACGGACTGGGGTCTGAAGGAGCTGGCCGGTCTGGAAAATTTGCAATACCTGGAGCTTGACGGTACGCGAGTGACGGACACAGGGCTGAAGGAACTGACCGGTCTCAAGAGCCTGCGATCCCTCAACATTAGCGGCGCACAAGTGACGGACGCCGGACTCAAGGAATTGGCTAGGCACAAGTGCTTGCAAAGACTGAACCTTTACAATTGCAAGCAAGTGACAGACGCCGGGGTGAAAGAACTGGCGGGACTGAAAAACTTGCAATGGCTCGACCTTGGTCACACAAAAGTGACGGGCGCGGGGCTCAAGGAATTGGCCGGTCTCAAAAGCCTGCACCTCATCAAGTCGCAAGTGACGGACGCGGGTCTGAAAGACCTAACCCAATTAAAGAGCTTGGAAACGCTATTTCTCATTGGCACGAAAGTGACCGATGCGGGTATGAAGGAACTGGGCGGCTGTAAGAACTTGCAAACGCTAGTACTTAGCGAAAACTCGAGATTAACGGACTTCGGCATGAAGGAACTCGCCGGCCTGAAGAGCTTGAAAGATCTGGATGTTGGCAATACGGAACTGACGGACGCGGGATTGAAAGAACTCGCAGGCCTGAAGGCGTTGCAACGCCTGAACCTTACCGAGACGGATGTGACGGACGCGGGGCTGAAGGAACTCGCCCGCCTGAAGGGGTTAACATACCTGGGCCTTTACGGCACGCAAGTGACAGACGCAGGGCTGAAGGACGTGGGCGGCCTGCAGAGCTTACAATCGCTGAACCTTGGAGGAACGCGGGTTACGGACGCGGGTCTAAAGCAACTGGGCGGCCTTAACAGCTTGCAAGTGCTCCACCTTCGAAACACCAATGTGACAAACGGGGGTGTCGTCGAGTTGGGCATGGCGCTGCCCGGGTGTCGAATCTATCATCGGGTTAAGTAGGGCTCATCGTGGCTCATAGTGCATCGTACATAAATGCCGAGTACTCCAAATTAGCGATGGAACCGTGGCATAGGGGTTTTTCGAACTCACCAATGAAAGGGCCTCGTTATGCAATGGAAAGCCATTTGGAAGACTATTTGTGGCCACAGAAATTGCAAGACTTTCCGCAAGCCATCGCGCTTCCGGCCGCACGTGGAGTTACTCGAAGATCGCGTCACTCCGGTGATAGGGCCCGTCTACATACCGCCGGGGATTGG
This sequence comes from Planctomycetota bacterium, assembly GCA_016191165.1. GTDB lineage: Bacteria > Planctomycetota > Planctomycetia > Gemmatales > Gemmataceae > SIAQ01. The sequence continues at coordinate 80,492 of JACPPF010000087.1, read as the reverse complement.
TGCCGGCGGGGTCGCAAACGTACTTGGCACATCGATGAACCTGGGCGGTATTGCCCGAATCAACGTGGGGGGAATCGGCACAGGGACTCTCATGCAGGATGGCACGGACATCCTGACAGCTGCGCACATCGCCGACGGTGGTAGCAACGCCAACGTGACGTTTAATGTGGCAAACCCGGTGAACGGTAATCCGCTCCCCATCACATATACCGTTCCGCAAGACCAACAATTCCAATACGCCACTGGGGCCACATTCCGCTTGATCGCGATCAACAACAACACCGGTGTGGCGCTGAAACTACCCCCAGCAGGGCAACCCATCGTCAACGGCGGATGGGGTAATTACGCAATCGGGGACCTGTTGATTGTTCTCGGCGGAACGCCGAGAGTGCCGCGTGGAGCAGCGGGAACTGTAGGTCTTGGTGGTCGTGTGGCTAGACCGGCATATCCCGGCGATCCGCCCCCTCCAGCGGGGCCGCCTGCATGGGGAGGCGTAGGTGGCGGGTGGGCAGACACAGGGAGTCGGGCCGTCCTCCAGGTGACGGCCGTGAACGGACTCGGTCAGGTGACAGGTGTCATCGTGGTCGACGCTGGCGATTACACAGCGTTGCCGCCGGCGATAGCACTCAATCAACCGGTAGCAACCGTCAACGAGACGAACGACATTGCCGTCATGCGGCTCACGGGAAGCGCAGGCGGCACAACCGGATTGCTGGTGGGCCCCTATTATGGCGGCCAGCCCGGCAATCCCAACCAAGTCGGCTATCCACTGGCCACGAGCCCATTGGATCCTGTTGCCAACCCTACGGATTTCGGATTTTCCGGATACGGCAATATGGGCACTGGCCTGACCGGTGACATTGCCGGCCGCGATTTCGATACTGCCGGTACCCTGCGCGTGGGCACCAACACCCTGGAAGCCACCGGCGCGTTCATGGGCAACTCCATCCAGAAACTCGAGTTGACGGGACTTACGCCTGCGTTGATCAATCCGAATCTTAATAATCCCATTCCGACGTTTGCCATCACGTACGCCCAACCTGACCAAGGGGGCTTTTCTACGACTCAGCCCATTCCCTGGAACGCGACGGCAGCCGAGGTCCAGGCCGCCCTCGTTAATGCGCCGAATAACGCAAACTTGCTCACACCGTTGACAAACTTAAATACTGAAGTGACCGGCGGATACATGCAGGATCAGTCGATCAGTTGGTTCATCCGATTTACGGGAAACCGTGCCAACCAAGTGATCATGCCTCTGGGAATCGGCGCTCCTTTGAAAAGCATTAATCTCGGGGTCGGAGGCGCGAACTACGCCGTGAACGACGTTTTGCAAATCATGGGGGGCACACCTGTTGGTATTCATGAGTCTGTGCGAGATTTCAACCGCGCCCGCATTAAGGTTACAAATGTCGACAATGGTCAGGTGGTCGGCTTCGACGTGTTGAGTTTTGGCAATTATGAACCAGGGGCGTTTCCGAACTTGGTCAATGCGCCAACTCAGCTAGTCCAAGGCGCCAACAACAACGCGGCAGGGGCAACCTTCAATTTGGTTGCGCCGCCAGCCGGTGTACCCGGTTATAGAGCCAACCAAACCATCATTGGTGTTCCAGCCACCAATACTTTTACGAGCGTCGCCACCGCATCGGTTCTAGCGGGAGGGCAGAACTATCAGGTGGGCCAAGTCTTGACCGTCGTCGGAGGCGTCTCTCCTCTCGTGGGCGGTGTTGCAGCCCAGCTTCAGGTTACTAGCATAGGCGGAAACCAAGCAATGGGGCCGGTGACCGGCGTCCAGGTAGTTAACCCAGGAAACTACATAACCTTGCCATGGAATCCCCAGGGAATACCCGTCGGGGGTAATGGTGGGGCCACGTTTGCTATCAGTCCAATTACACCCGGCATTACCTACGCAACGGTCAAGGCAGCCGGAGCAGGCTATACGCTCGGGGATTTATTGTTTGTCCCAGGCGACGGCGGTCTTGCCACGCTCATGGTCACCGGCCTTAATGCGGCGGGTGGCGTGACGAGCGTCCGGATCATTTTTCCTGGCAACTACACAACTTTACCATCGTACCCGGCGGCCGTCTTCGGCGGCACCGGACAAGGGGCGTCGTTCAACATCAGCTCCGCAGCCCCCAATCGGTTGATGAGCGATTTCGACCTCGCCCTTTCACCTCAATTCGACACGTTGAACCTGCTAAGCGGCGATGGAAACCCCAACCTTTTCCCCGGCCTAACACCCGCGACCGAGGTTCAAACGGTAACTCTTAACCTGCAATATGCACCGTTCACCTTCCAACTCACATACCCTTCGAGTCCGGCAGTTACAACGGCACCCCTACAATGGAACGCGACCGCACAAGAGGTGCAAGATGCCCTGTCAAATGCTACCGCAGCCGGAGCAGTGGCTTTTGCCCAAGTCGTGAACGGCGGGCAAGCGCAATACAGTGTCGGCGACCTTTTGGAAGTCGGCGGGGCAATTGGCGGCAACTCGGCTATCCTGCGGGTCACTGGCATTGTCAACAATGCGCAAAGGGGGCCCGTGGCCGATGTCGAGGTCGTCAACACCGGCAACTATCAGTTCTTGGCGTTGCCGCCAGCCGCGAGGGCCACCAGAAACCTGACCAATCCTGGCGCCGCTGGAGCCACTGTCGCCCTTACCGGAGGTGGAAAGCCGCTCAATGGGAACATCACGGTCGCTCGCCCCGCACTCGGACTCTATACCATTACTTTCCGCAATCAGTTGGCAACAGCTGTTGCACCTCAATTGTTAGCAACCGCCAGCGTTCCCACCAATCCATTTTTCGGACCGCCGGTAATTGTTGACACAACAAATCCAGGCATCGACGAATATGAGACAGCCAAGGGCGACTCGGGCGGTCCGGCCTTTGTCAATGGAACCATTGTCGGCACCGTCGTCGGCGGTTCTGCCATCAATACGCTCAACAATCGACTGGATTCGTTCGGAATGCTCGGCGAGTGGATGAACGTCGGGGCCTTTGTCAGCAACTCGCCCTGGATAGCGACGCCGCCGATGCCTGGGAAGTTCTTGACGTCGCTCGGTGCACCGATCTATCAAGGGGGCCAGCCAGCGGCCATGCCCCTCATTCTCAACATGAAAGACTTTCAGGCTCTCGGCCTGGACGGGCGTGTCGATAACATCACCATCAACGTGCGAAACGTCCTAGGAAACCTGCAAATCACGGTCAACGATCCGAGCAGTCCACAATATTCCGGTATGTACTTCAACGCGCCGGCAGCGAATTACACGAGACTTTATATCGTCGGCGGGCCTGACAATAACACCTTCAACATCCAGGGCAATCTTGGACTCGGCGCAACCGTAATTGGCGGCCCGGGAAACAACACGGTGAACGTCGCCGACTCCTGGAATGGCGCGAATACTACATACACCGTAGCGGCAACCGGTGCAGGCGCCACGGCGGAAACCACAATCACGGCACATGTCGGCGGAGATCCAGTTCAACAGATCATTGTCAGTAGCGTCCAATCGGCGTCTATCGATACCGGAAACGGCAATAACATTGTCAATGTCCAATCTACTCTGGCAACGACGCCTCTTAGTATCACGTCCGGAACTGGGCAAAACGCCGTCAATGTTGGCGCTCTCAGTCTGGACGGTGTCGCGGGAAGCGTGACGGTCGTCAAGAATGGCGGTACGCTTGCGCTTACCATTGACGATAGACTGGGAGATCCGCAAACCTCCTACAACAATGCGCAGTTCACGTTGTTCGGATCGACGGTCGGCGTTTTTTCAACGAACCTGCCGGGCCGAAATGTCGCCCAAATCACGTATCTCGTCGATAGCGTGGCCATTAACCAGGCCGCCCCCATTCAGCCTCTGCTGCCGCGCGGCACGGTCATCGTTCAGGCTAGCACAACCAATACCACCATCAACACCGATGGTCCGAACAGTACAGTCCGTTTCGACAGGAACGGTTCGCTGACGGCTCCCGTCGCGATCAACGATCTCGACGGGCCTGCGACGGCCCAATTCAATATCGGCGCCGTCGCATCCAATCTGGTCGCGTTCCTGTATGCGACCCACGTGAGCGTCACCGGCGGCGCCTTCGATGTCGTCAGCCCCACGACGGCAGCCAATGTTTCGGTCAGCTCGGGCAAATTGTCGGTAGCTGCGTCACAGACTTTTGTCGCTACGGGCAATGTCAGCCTTACGGGAGGCGTTACCCAGGTCGTAGCGGGCGGCATGATTGATGACGCCGACGATTTTACGCAGACTGGCAGCAACATCCTGAGCCTAGATCTCGTTTACCCAAGCGCCCCGATAAAGGTTGCCGGCGTGGTTTCGTTGAGCGGCATTTTGGACCTCAATGCCCCAATCGGATTCACGCCTTCGCCGGGCATGGTCATCACGCTGATCAGCAATATCGGGCCGTCCGCGGTCAACGGCAATTTCCTGGGATTGCCCGAAGGTTCGCTCCTGGCTGTCAACGGCGTCAAGTATGTTCTTTCGTACCAGGGCGGAGTGAGCGGACGCGACGTTGTTTTGACGGCCGACTCCGGGCCACCCGACCCAAGCGTTCCGGTCGCCAATTACTTCACAGTGCAGGCGCTGCAAGGCCAAGTGACCACCGTCGATCTCGTGGCGCACGGCTCCGGCGGGAACGGCACCCTCATCGCGTCGGTTGTCACGCAACCAACAAACGGCTCCGTGGTCCTCAATCCGGTGACCGGTCTGTTCGATTACACGCCAACTCAGCCGAATTACACTGGACCGGACTCATTCACCTACATGGTCACTTCTGGCGGCGTCGAAAGCAACATCGCCACCGTGGTCGTGATGATTGTCCCAGTCGTCACGTTCGATAATCCTGGTGATCAGACGAGCGCAGCCGGAACGTGGGCGAGCCTGTACCTGTCCGGCTGGAGCACCAGCGGTGCGCCGGTGACCTACGTCGTGAGCGGGACCCTGCCTTCGTCACGTTCGATAATCCTGGTGATCAGACGAGCGCAGCCGGAACGTGGGCGAGCCTGTACCTGTCCGGCTGGAGCACCAGCGGTGCGCCGGTGACCTACGTCGTGAGCGGGACCCTGCCTTCCGGCTTGACCTACGCCGACGGCGTCATTTCCGGCACCGTCGCCAACGACGCGGCGGGCGCCTACACGGTGACGATCACGGCGAGCGACCCGACCGCCAACGGCACCGCAGCCAGCGTGACGCGAAGCTTCATCTGGACCGTCACTCCGCCGCCACCGCCACCAACGACAGGAACAAGCACGTCGACCAACTTCTCGGTCGGAATGACATCCGAAGGCCTTACCTTTACCATCGGTCTCATGGCGTCAGGAACGCCGCCGCCCAATGTGTCTCCGACCGGCACCATCGAGTTGAGAGACGGAAACACCGTGATCGGCACAGCGACGGTCGATGGTTTCGGAAACGTGACCATCATCATCAGCAACCTATCCGTCGGTTCACATGCGATCACTGCCGTCTACTTAGGCGACAGTAACTTCAATTCCAGTTCCTCAGGTGGAACGATTCCGACTTTAGAACAAGGGCCGTCAACGGTTCAAACAGGAAGCGGACCCGCCTTGGCCTTGGGCGACGGGTTGTACTTGCACGTTGATCCCGTAAACGGTGACTTGATAGTTGAGGTTGGGACAACGTAGGGTCGCATAGGTTCAGATATGATCGTCCGTACCTGAGTAACTTGCTTTGCGCAATTGCCACTGGACACTCATCACTCGAAACTTCAGAGCGGCCGATGGCTAGAAAGCCATCGGCCGTGGCTGCAACCGTGTCAGTTGGCGAACGATAGATTCCTTCGTACCGCTTCCACCGTCCGAAAGAATTCCGCCATCATGCAACTTTGTTGCCCAAGGTGCCAGACAACCGTCGAAAGCGACGTAATGGTTTCAGCGGAGGCACCGATTTGTGCACACTGCGGCGGGCGTTTAGGGCTGCCGATCAGCCAAGCGGCGCTGGACCACGTTTTCAGTGAACATCATTATGCACCGCTACTCACGTCTGAATTGTTCCCGCCTTCGTCACAAGCTTTCGCGTCGGCGCCTGTCAGGGAAAATGCAGTTACGCATATCACGCGAGGGACTGCGCATGCTGCCAAGGGAGAGCTTGATCGGGCCTTGGTCGAGTTTCAGGCGGCGATCGAATGTGATCCGAGGTCTGCGCTGGCCTACAACAACCGGGGCTATCTTTTCATGTTGAGAAAGGAATACGACAGAGCCCTCGCCGACTTCAACATCACCATTGAATTGGACCGGCACTTTGCCACTGCATTCAACAATCGGGGCTTCGTCTGGATCGCGAAGAAGGACTACGACCAAGCCATCATGGATTGCGACCGGGCGATCCAGCTCGATCCCACTATCGCGTTGGCTCACCACAACCGGGGTTTCGCCCTGGCAGCTCAAGGACATTGCGAACGCGCCATCAGCGATTTCAACGCCGCACTCTTGCTCGATCCGAAACTTCCCAATGTACTTCAGAACCGGGGGGCAGCCTACATTTCCATTGGGGAATTCGACAAGGCGATTGCCGATTTCGATGCAACACTACGCCTTCAGTCGGATAATCCCTTCGCATTTTTCAACCGCGCCTTTGTTCATGTTATCAAGGGAGACCTTGGTCTCGCCGCGCACGATCTGGATGATGCTATTCGATGCCGTTCCGATTACGCTAACGCCTATTACCTGCGAGGCGATCTCAATCGCCTGCAGAATGATTATGACCGAGCCATCGAGGATTTTTCGGCTGCGCTCACGTGCAACCCGCGATTCGCACTGTGCCTCTATCGTCGAGGAGAATGCCACTTCGAGAAAGGCGCGGTTGAACTGGCGGTCTTTGATTTTTCCGCCCTGATCGACCTTGAGCCGAACTCGCCGGCGGCATTCAACAATCGAGGCCTAGCCTACGCCGGACTGAACGACCACGACAGCGCAATCGCCGACTACGATGAAGCCATCCGCCTTGATCCTCGATACGCTCGCGCCTTCCATCAGCGTGCAATCTCCAATGCCGCCCGGCACGAGTTTGAAGCGGCTACGGTTGATCACATTGAGGCATTACGTCTCGGTTTGACAGCCTCGGAAGCCTACCGTGACTTCGCACAGCTTTGGTCCACCTCCTCCGACTCGCGTTTCCGCGATGGCGGTCTTGCTATCGAACTGGCCCGTGAGGCATGTGAATTGTCTGGCTGGGAAGATTGGACTTGCCTGCGCACATTGGCTGCAGCGTACGCGGAGTTCGGCCAGGTCGATGAAGCAATCCAATGGGCCGAGAAGGCTCAGATGCTCGCTAGTCACGATTTCCGCATGCTCTGTGCCAACGATCTTGAGCACTACCGTCGACAGAAGCTCGGAATCACAATGTGACCCAATCTGCCCTCTTCAGTTTTCGAGTTGCCTGTCCGACCGCATCCAGCCGATGCCGCAAGTCGACGGGGACGCCAAATCTCGTTATGCGGACTTCACAACGACAATTGCGACGGCCAGAAACGGAGTCTTGATTGAACTCAGCATAATGATCAACTCGACATAACTTTTGTTATGCGCTGCAGCGCATAACAAAAGTTTCCCACTGGGCTTCTGTGCCGGATCGCGATGTTTCGTATGCGATAATTTGGCGTTCCGCGCCGACCTGCTCGTTGCCCGCAAGCACACTCGCTTCGGGCAGGACCGTTTCCGTGAAGCCATCGCCCAGGCCGTCGCTTCGCTGGGCCAGTTCCAGCGAGTGGAAGCCGAGCGCATCCGGCGCTTCCAGCACCTGACGCTATCCGATGAACGCGCGGAAAGCCTGATCCTCCGTTCGTTCGAGCGCGGGTTCGTGTCCTATCGCGCGCTCCCCGCAGTCATTCAGGAATGGCGGCAGCCAAGCCATGACTTCGGTCCGGAACCGAGCCTCTGGCGATTATTCAACGCCTGGACGACGGTGCTCGCGCCGGTTGCGAAACGAAGCCCGCAACGATTCGCTTCGCTCACGATGGACCTGCAGCGCATGCTCGATGACCATCTACCGTCGCCGACCTCTTCCGGCACGGTGCCCGTTGAGGCAACTCAGTCGGCGTGACCGATCTTCATGAAAGGATTCTCTGGAATGACGACAACGAAGGACGAAAAAAAATGAGGCTCAAGCATTCGTGCTTGGGCCTTTTTTTCAGACGCCACTACTCTCTTGGAAGGTGAAGCGGTTCCGCGAACATTCCGCAATCCCCTCTTGGAGCCGTTCCAGATTTCCTACCAGAAGGATTCCATTACGACTTGTCAGCAACTTGTCATCAGCACATCACCATGGCATACCGACATCATGTCGGCAGCGTTTCGATGAAACTCGTTTTGATGGCTTTGGAAGCGGCTTTCCGCCATTCCCGTATCTCGCCGAACTGTGTCATGGAAGCACCATGAAACCCTTTATGGAACGCCTTCGGAATCCCCTGTCGAACGGTTGCGATCGGTTGCCGCCGCCGCTCCTCATGGTACACTGCCTCCACCACTCCCCCACCGTCCCATGGCACCATTCCTGACTGTCAAAGAAGCCGCCCAGCTCACGGGCAAATCACCAAGTTCCATCCGCCGCGTCATCTATCCCATCATCAAAAATGACACTCACGCCGACCGAGGCCAGATCCAACCGAGTGTTGACGATGCGATGCAACTTCGCGTCAAAGGCGAGAATTTTGCGTGGCGTTTGAGCGAGGAATTGTTGCGTCGAGAAGTGCCCGCCGACACGGAGCAGGGGAGCGCCGCCCCCGGTTCGTCGGCGAAGTCCGCCGCACACGGCGACGGTGATTTGCTCGCGATGCTGCGGGGCGAATTGGAAATAAAAAACAAGCAGATCGGCCAGCAATCCGAACTCATCTCGAAGCAGATGGAACTCATCAGCGGCCTCAGTGAACGTCTCCGCGAAGGAAATGTTTTGATCGGTTCGCTGCAACAACATCTCGCCTTGCCCGATGCCCGAGGCGGGAGCCAGCCGATCACCGCCAAAACGAAGCGAGCTCCTTCGACGGAGCCGGAGAAGGGGAGTACAGTTCCCGCCAAGACCCCGAAGCCGAAGAAGGGATTCCTTGCCCGGATTTTCGGATAGGTCGCCCATGACTTCAACCGAACTTCTTTCCGTTGGCACTGACGCCGTACCGCTCAAGCGGTACAGGCTCCCCGGTATCGAACGAGAGGGGGTTGCTCAACTCTCACTTTTGGAAACGGCACTCTGGCCGATTCAGGGCGGTAAGTTGCCGTCGAATAAATTCGAAACGCAGTACGGGTTCATGACCGACGCCGGAGCCAAGACGGCCAGCGTCACCGTGCGGGCCGCTTCCGGTTTGCAGTCGGTCGATGAACTGGTGCTCTGGGGACTGCTCGGCGCCACACTCGAACGTCGCGATACCGATCCCATGCTGCTCGCGACGCCCTACTGGATGCTTCGGCACCTCGGACTCGAAACGGGCGGATCGCAATATGCCGAACTTCGCGACTCGCTCTTTCGGTTGGCGTTCACGAGTTACCAGAACGACGGCTTTTACAATCCCGAAACGCAGGAGCATGAATTCGCCGCGTTCCAGTTCCTGAGCATTCTTCTGCCGACCGTCGGCGGCGTGGGGAAGACGGTCGATAATGATCGGTGTTGGCGGATCGAATGGAACCCCGCCTTCTACCGTTTCTGCCGTGCGAGCGGGGGCAACCTGCTCTTCGATCTCGATTTGTTCCGCCAACTCACTCCGGCATCGCGGCGACTCTTCCTGAAACTCAAGGACCGTTTCTGGCGGTCGAAGCGTGTCTTCATGAACGTCGATGACCTCACGCTCAACGGCATCGGCTTCGCCGCCAGTCGTCCGCTCAAGAAGCGGAAATTCGATCTGACGAGTTGCATCCGGGAACTGCTCGACCATCACGTTCTGGCGCTTGGCCGTGGCCAGACCGACCCCAAGGAATTGTTCCTGAAGCGTGGCAAGGGCTCCTACGTCGTCGTTTTCTACGAAGGCGAGTATTTCCGCCAATCGGAATCAGGACGCGTCCTGCGTCAAAAGAATGCGATTTCCGATGATCCATTGAACGAGCCGCTTCGAAAAATCGGCGTCGATGCACCGGGCATACGGCGTTTACTCAAGACGCATGCCCGCTCGCTCATTCAACGTTGGGTCCGGATTGCCGATGCCGCCATGCACGAAAAGCCACGAGGCTTTACGGGCTTTCGCGTGTCGGCCCCCGCCTTCCTCATCGACGGCATCCAGAACAATCGCACGCCGCCCGATTGGTTCTACGCTCATGAAAAACGTCAGGAGCGGAAGCAATGGGAGCAAGAACGGGATTCATCGTCCCAGGACGAACAGGAGCTTCGCCGCGTATACGACGAAGAGAGGCAGACGGCATTGCACACATATCTTTCGTCCACGGAGGGCCGACAGAAATACGACCAAACGTACACGCCCTTGCTCGCGTTCCACCGGGCCACCGACCCAGAGCGGTATCGCGAGGCCGCCCATGAAGCAACGCTCGCCCGCATCGAGCAATTCGATTTCCGGTTCCCGGACTACGCGGTCTGGGCACTGACGCGGCAGACTGCAATGGCACCGCATTCTTGAAGGGAAGGCGTCGGCATTTGCCGGACCTTTTTCAGAGCGGACTATCGGCATTTGCCGGACCTACTATCGGCATTTGCCGGACCTTTTTCGAAACACACACCGAGCTTCGTCGCAGTATCAAGCCACGAATCGAGGCATCGATCATCACCTACAAAGCTATCTACAAATACATTCTGTATAAGCAAAGGGGATTGCGGGCTGACGCCCGCCTGCTTTTGAAAAAAAAGCGAACGAGGAACCGGTCGTCGAGAGAGTTTTGGGGTACGGGGATTTCTATGCGAGAGAGAAGAACTCGATTCGGAGGTTGAAGGGTCCCGGCCGCGAGCAGGGGATAGGAGCGGCTTCGTGTCAAGCGGCGCCAAGCGGTCGCCGGGAGATCGCCCGCAACGGCGATCGAGCGGCGGTCAAGAGGCGATCGGAGATCGACCGTTCGGGTGGCTTCCGAAAGCCACGCGGAGGGCCATGCGATGAGGGAGACCACGTCGCGACCTTCGCCGCGACCCCCGCCACAGGCCGACACGCTGGCACTCGCTTCCTCGTGACCGACGCGGCGTCTGGGCGGGGGTCGCACCCGACCTGCGTCGGGTCGCTCCGTGGCTCCGGCACCATGCGCCGTCGGCGTCACGACCGCGGAGCGGTTCCATGCGACCCCGCTAGTCGCGGGATCGCGAGCGAGTGCCATGCCTCCATGCGAGAGGCGTCCGGTGTGTCCGCGCCCGAAGGCGCGGCGGACGCCGTCATTGGCGGACGATCCCAGGCCGGATTGCTTTCTCCCACTCGTCGCCGGTGAGATTCTCCGGTTGGCGGCCGGCAAACTTTCCGCCGTGCATCGCACGGCTCCAGCCGAGACGCACGTCTAGCCCTCGTTGGCCGAGAAGCCAGAGCGATTCCTTGGCGCCGTCGTCGCCGGCGTCGTCGTTATCGAACAGGAGCGTTACTTTCCCGCCGCCGAGGTTTTTCGCGAACCGCTCGATCTTGCTCACCTGCTGCTCGGTGATCTTGTTCGACATGATCGCCACGGCCGGCACGCCGATACCGTCCAGTCCGAGGACATCGTTAAAGCCCTCGACCACGAGGATGCCGCACTCGGCGATGACCTCGCGGAAACCTGGCTCAACGAGCCGGCCCGCGTGCTGTCCGAACAGTTCCTGGCCGCGGTGAAAATCCACGGGGAACCGGTGCTTCGCGGGTTTCTTTTCCTTCGCGCGTTCGTCGGGCCGCAAGGCATTGAAAGCTTGCTCCTTCGTCTCGAACTGCGGATCGCGAGCCGCCCACGCGAGAAGCTTGCCGTCTTCGCCGAGGATCGGGTACAGGACCTGTCCGCGAAGGGACCAGCCCCGCTTGTCCGGGCCGCCATCCTGCGGCAGGACGCCCACCCTCCATTTCTCCATCATCGCCGTCGTCAGGCAGACATGCCGACGGACATAGCTCGCGGCCGTCGGCGGCATGTGGGCCACGTCTCGCAAGAATTTCTCGTCGAGCGTCACGAGTTCGCGTGCCTTCTCGTTCTCACTCTGAGCGAGCGGGACATTGCGTGCCGGCAACGTTTTCAATTCCGCGGATTTGGCAACGGAGGACGGGACTGGTCCGCCCGCCGGAGAAGGGGAGTCGCCCAGGAGAACGCCTCGCACCCGCTTAAATTCTTCGCCCTTGAGTTTGTCACCAGTGGGTCGCGTGCCCGTGAGCCAGCCGTGCATTAACGTGAGGAGGTTGCCGCGCATCTGGCATTGATACGCGTGACAGGCGAACACCTTCTGCGGATTTCCCGTATCGACGGAGAGTTCACGCTTGCCGGCGTGATCGCCGGGGCAGCTGAACGGGCAGTCCAACCGGATCTGGCGGCCGCTGCCGTGGACTTCGAGGACGACGCTGCATTTCGCCGCGGCCTCCGGGAGCGTCGTCTGCGCCTGAGCGTCATCGACGCTCTGATACTGCTTGTTCATGCGAAGGTGGGAAGAAAAAGGGACCGATGATATTCTACGTTCCGTTCCATGTCCACCCTCGTGAACCTGTCACCGCGCGATGTCTCGCTGCTGCGCCTCCTGAGCTGGACGCCCGCGACCACGGCACTGCTATTCCGAGCCAGCAGCGCCTTTGAGGGTGAACCATTTATCAACGAACGGCGACTCCGGGAGCGCCTGCAATCGCTGTGCGGAGCCGGTGCCGTCCGTTTCTGGCCCATGGCCCAGGCCGGCGGGGGACTGCAGAACTATTACAAGCTGACTCCGCTCGGGTTCGACATGACGTGCGGCATTGAGGCGCCACGCCCGTCGCGGGCGTTCTTTGCCGAGGTGTCGCCGTCTCTGGTTGTGCATACGTTTCGCCTCGCGGAAGCGATCGTCGAGACATTCCGGGCATGTTCCGCACGCCGCGTGACAATCGAGCGATTCATTCGTGAAAACGAACTGGCGTTCACGGCCGGCGACAAGCAGGTGCAGCCCGATTGTTTTTTCCGACTGGCCGCGGCGAGACGCTTGTTCAATCTCGCCTTTGAAATCGACAACAGCATGGCCTCGGTCGATGCCAACGCCACAAATAGCATCCGCCAGAAACTCACGACCTATGAACGCTACCAAGAGATGTTGCTTTCACAATGGCTCGCCGCAGGGAAGAAATGGGAGCGGCCGAGATTCCGCGTCGTTTTTCTCACTCAGTCGATTTCCCGCGCCTATCACATTCTGGCGCTGGCGTCCGAGATTGCACGAACGCCCTCGCGCCGCCTCGTGTACGCCGCACCACTCGATACCTTCGTCACGGATTCCGATCCGCTCTTCGCGTCTCTCTTTCTCGACCATGCAGGCAACTGGCAATCGCTTGTCAACTTGCACCCGACGGCCCCTTGCTTGAAAGCTCCGGTTCGCCTGGCAAAACCCGTGGATTCTCCGCTTGCCGTCTGCTAAGGTGCCCGACCGCCAAACGCACTTGCGAGCCCGGTACGGCTATTACCCCGTGCCCCTTTACCCAGCGGTCGAGGAGCAAGGTCCGCAGGACAAAGGCCTGGCGGCGAATCCGCCTCACGCGAGCTATACACCTCGATGGGGCGGTTACTCGTGTACCATGTCGCCGTGCTCAGGCTTTTGACCGCCCCGGCGACCAACGACCGCAGCCCCCGCTACATGGAGCGTGCCCTCGCAGCCATTCACCAATCACATCGCGTCGGTGAGCCAATCGTTTTCCGGTACGCGGCGATTGCCGGACGAGTCGGACTGTTCCTGCAGTGTGCCGACGCGGTCGATGAGGTTGTCACCGGCCCCGTTGCCGCGAACTATCCGAACTGCACGCTCGCCGCCGTCGAGAGTCTGGACCAGCCGCCGCCCGAATGGAGAACGTGGAGTGCCAGCCTGGAACTGACGCCCGAGGTATTTCCGATTCTGCGTCACGCCCAATTCGAGGATCTTCTGAACGGCACGTTCGCCGACCCGGTGAGTGCCATCCTTCGTGCCGTGAAGCCGGAGGAGGGGATTACATGCTCCGTCGAGATTCACGTTGTCCCGGCCGGCCGGCGTCGTCGCCGGACCGCGCAGCACGCGCTCAGAATTCTTGAGCGCGAGTTTTTCCGTCATCATCATCGCCTTGCCGAATATTATGCCGAGCACGCTACTCGTCGCCGGGGCTGGTTAGCGGCGTGGATCCTGGGAGTTCTCGCCCGACGTTCGCCTCATCCCGTCCGCACGACGCTCGACACCTCGACGAGCCGGCTGCATGACCGCGAAGACGACCTGCAGGCCGCGTCGGCCAAGATCGGCGGGCACCTATTTGAGACGCATATAATATTGGTAGCGAATGCCCCTGCAGACGCCGCCGGACTTGCCGCGGATCGGCTGCTGCAGCTCGCCGGAGCCTTCGGTGCTTTCACGCAATCGCGATTGGCACGGTTTCATCTTGGGAAAATCCGCCGAGGCATACCCACCGCTTTGAGCGGAGAGGGGAGTCTGCTTTCACATGAGGAGATTGCAACACTTTTTCATCCGCCGACCGCCACCGTCGCCGCCGAGCGGATGCAGACGATGGAGTTTCGTGAGCTGGAACCGCCGCCGACTTTTCCATCCGAAAAGGATCCGGAGACATTGACCTTGGGCCGGCTGCTCTTTCGTAGCGACACTCGCACGATCGGCATGGACGCGGAAGCACGCAGACGCCATTTGTATGTCGTCGGTTCCACGGGAGCCGGCAAATCCACGTTGCTTCTGAATCTTATCCATCAAGACATGCTCGGCGGCCGCGGGCTCACCGTCATCGACGTCCACGGCGACCTGGCGGCCGCCGTGATTGAACGCGTGCCCAAACACCGCACGAACGACGCCATTATTTTTGACGCGGCCGCCGACCACGTCGTCCCCTTCAATCCGTTGGCATGTTCCGATCCAGCTCGAATCGACCAGGTCGTGTCCGGGGTCGTCTCGTGCTTCAAGAAACTCAACGATTCGTGGGGACCGCGTCTGGAGAATTTGCTCCGCTCGGCCATCTTTGCGACGGTGGAGCAGCACGGCAGTTTTCTCGACATGCTGCAGTTGCTGACCGACAAAGCGTATCGCGACAGTTTCGTCGCGAAGGTGTCGGACGAGATTGTGCGGTCTTTCTGGCAGAACGAGTTTGCCGCATGGAGCTTGCAGTATCGGACGGAGGCCGTATCGTCCGTCACGAACAAGCTCGTGCCGTTCCTCACGAGCCGGCAGCTACGGGCGATCACGACCGGACCCGCGAAACATTCCCTCGATTTGCGACGCGTCATGGACGAGCAGAAGATTCTCATCGTGAACTTGAGCCGCGGGCGGCTCGGACAGGATAATTCAACGTTGCTTGGGAGCTTGCTGCTGACCGCCATCGAGCAGGCAGCGATGACCCGTGCCGACATGCCGGAGGCGGACCGTCGCGATCACTTTCTCTACCTCGATGAGTTTCAGTCGCTCACGACGCCCTCGACGGCGATCATGCTTTCCGAATCGCGAAAGTACCGCCTCTGCCTGACGCTGAGTCACCAATTGACGCGGCAGCTGGATCCGGACACCTACCACGCCGTCATCGGCAACTGCGGCACCCTCCTATCATTCCGCGTTGGGCTTGAAGACGCCGAACTGCTGGCGCCGGCGATGAGCAAGCACCTCGGGCAACTTGCTCCGTCCGATCTTTGCAACCTGCCGAATTACACCGCTTATGTGCGGCTGCTCGTGGACGGCCACCCGAGCCGGCCCTTTTCGATGCAGACGCTTCCAGCGTCGCAAGTGCTCGATCCGGAGCGGACGGAGATTCTACGCCGCACTTCCCAGCAACGCCACGCTCGACCCATCGCCCCTGTTGAAAAGGAACTGGCCCATGCATCCGGGCGATGACGCCGCAGTCTCAAAACACGGCCCTCTTTTCTTGCCGAAATCACCCCAGGCGTGATATCTTGGCGACGTCAATTCCTCTTCTTCGCTACCTATGACCCCGATTCAAACCGCACAACGTGTCCCGGAGCACCTTGCCGGGAAGTGGCTGGCGTGGACGCCTGACGGCCTGTACCTGCTCGGAAGCGGTGACACCCCCGCCGAGGCGAGAAATTCGGCGGATGCCAAGGGAGCGGTGCCCGCCGTCGGTTGGATTCCCTCGATGAACATCGCCTATGAATGGGTGCCGCCGGCCAACGAACGTTTCATCGGTCCAGTGCATTCATGATTTTCCCCTATCATCAGTACGAAGTACGGCCGATACCGGGACAGAATGAAGGCGTGATCTATCGCCCCATGGTTCCCATTCACGTCAGCGGCCCCCTCGGGACTCAGATCATCCTGGGACTTGTTGATACCGGTTCGGACGTGACGGTTCTTCCATCCTTCCTGCTGCCTCTCGTCGGAGCCGCGGGCATTGACGCACCGGAAGCAGACTTCCGCGGAGTGGGCGGTCAGGTTGTGACCGCCCGGTATAGTCGGGTCGAACTCTCACTCCATCATCGCGACGGCATCTACCGTTGGCCGACGGAGGTTGGCTTTCTCGATGGTCGCGACGTTGCGATCCTTGGGTCTTCCGGCTTCCTGGAGCACTTCAACGCCACATTCAACAGCGAGCGCCACCAGCTGGCGCTCAAATCCAACAAACGATTTCCGGGCAATGGCAAAGGGTAACGATTGGCGCTTTGCAATCGCGCCGTTCTGTGAGAAGCTCCGCCTCCTCATTCTTCCGAATGAGGCACGTCTGTCGTTTTTTCACATCACCAGCACAAGGAGTGACCATGCAGCACCGCACCCTTGCGGAGTTCGTCGCGTTCCTGCATCAGGCCGAGGTTGTCCCGCGGCCCGACGGCGAGGAATGGAGCGCGATGATTCCCCGCATTTCCGTCAGCGGCACGATCGCCGCGATCGACGAGGAAACGTTCTGGTATTTTTTGGAGGTTCTGCCCCCGAAGTTCCAGCACGGAAGCCTCTTCGCCTTTGCCGAAGGCGCCGAGGCCCTTCGCATCTTCTGGCAGACAGGCGACACCTACGTCTGCCGCCAGCTCACCTGGGACGAGACGCAGGAGTTCTGTCGTCTCGCCCGCATCCCGATTCCGTGGTAACCATCACACTTTTTCAGGAGACCCCATGCTTGTCGATCCTAAAGATGGCCGGTGTCGCTCGTGCGACAGCCAGCTCGAAATCGTCGGCGTCGATGACATTTCGATGACCGTCACCTGCGCGGAATGCGGAGACACGTACACCGTGGAGACCGATGCCTTCGGCGACGGTTGCATGACCTACTACGTCGGCTTCATGGCCGGACGACTGGAAGGAGGCGATGACGATGATGCATAAGACCCGCGTCCATCGTGTCGGCACCGTCGATACGGCCCGGCACTTGGCCGAGAAACTCACAGGGACCACCTGGTGTCTCTGCACAGGCTTTTCTCTCGAAGGCCACCCCGATTACCTATGGCTGAACGATGCAACGTCCGAGGACGGGGCGGCTGAATTCGGCATTCTCAAGCGGACGGCCGACGGCTTCCTGCAAGTCGAATCCGTCACGTATTCATGGATGACGAACGGCGAAGCCCTGAAAAGCATCGAGGCGGCCCTCGCGGGCGAGTTCGATGCGCAGGGATGGCCCGTTACCATTCAGCTCGATGAAGCGCCGAAGCACCGCTGTCACCTTTGTGCCTGATGAGAAAGGACAGGCACCGAAACCTCCTGCATTTGCGGGAGGTTTTTCGATGAAGATTGCCTGCTTTGATATGCTTGACTCATCGAGAAGCTCTCCCTGCGTTTCGCCGGCGAAACCGACACTGACTTTCGGGAGCGGGCCGAACGGACGGCAAGGATTGTTCGCGTGCTCGTGTCGGCTTGCTTTCAGAACCGCTACGTTCAGGAATACATCGCGAATCCGAGCATTCCGCAATGGTCCGTTCAGAGTGTTCTTCAAAATCCGACCGTGCGCATTGAGTACGAGCAGGCGGTCGCGATCGGCGGAATCGGAGAGTGTCTTGCCGCAACATCTGGCAAGAGCTGGGGAAATGGGCCGCAGGTACTACCACTCAATGTGGACGATTGGTTCTTCCCCGACCGCATCACATATCGCTTCAAAGAGGGGAGCCTGTACAACCGCCGATTCAATCAGCGGCGACGGCTTAAGAAACTGCTCAGCAAGAACCGGAAGTTGGTCGGCGACGCGAAATCAAGTACGAAGGGGGACTTCCTGAAATATCTGACGGCGGACGAGGCGAAGGCAATCCGGCGGATTCTTGGCGTGGGTCCGGGGGAATTTTGGCGAGCGGCGCACGGAGCCGTGTTTTTGGCGCTACCGCCAGAGCTGAAACAGGGTGAGTTGGAGTTTCCGTTATGATTTGTCGGTCGTGACGTACATCGATTTGCCGTGGAATCTCGTCTGTGGCAGCATTTGCCTCCTGTCCGAATCTCAGCCAACGCCGGCCGCGGAAATTGCTCTCACCCGCAAGGAGAAGGAGCAACTGCTGCAGAAGATGTACACGCTACCGCACTGGATCGCCGTGGTGCGTCTACTCGGCTACAAGGCGATGCACATGAATGAGGCGAGGGAGAAAATAAAGCCGATGGCCGAGGAATACGGGAAAGAGCCCATGGCCAATGCATGCGAAGTCCTCGTGGAGATTATCACCGAAGGAAAAGAACCATACGCCCGTCTCAAGTCGCATATCCGCCGCATGGCGTTTCAGATCCTCGGCCCCGAGCCAATTCTTGACTCTCCGACGGTCATGCCGCTAGCGGAGCCGCCGCCCGAAAAGAGGAAACGCCGAATCCGAACCACAGCGTCGGCGCCGGCCGCAGTGAAATCCCAGCCGTTACCAATTGGTCGGTCGGCGATCATGCAGCAGTACCAGGAGGCAAAGGAGAAGCATCCCAATATGCTGCTCGTTTTTCGCATGGGGGATTTCTACGAGCTGTTTGGGGAGGACGCCGAGACTGCCCACAAATTGCTCGGGTTGACGCTGACCACGCGTGATCAAACCCTTCCGATGGCAGGCTTTCCACACCATCAGCTCGAAACCTATCTGCACAAACTTCTCAAGGAGGGACGGCGCGTTGCGATTTGTGAACCGGTCGATGAGTCGCTCGCCCGTGGCCCAATTCGGCGGGAGGTGACACGGGTTGTGACGCCCCCCGATGATTCATCCAACGGCCAAGGCGAGCGGCGAGCGATCAAGCAACCGCGTCACTTCGTGCTCAAACAATATATTTCATGGATGAACAACCGCGGGTTGGCGTTTGTCGCCATCGACGACGTGAAACGCACAACGCCTGCGGTTGCGCCCTTCGTCAGCAGTCTCGATTTCATCGTGCTGCGGGACGAAGCGAAGCATCTCGTCACCGTGCGTCCGCACCTTCAGGCGAAACATCTCAAGGCCATCGCCGAGTTGCAGAAGCTATTCGGTGACGAATACAGGCCCGTTCGTGTCTGGCCCACCGATGGGCCGGACGGTTGGACGTGGCAAGAATTCCCCGTCGATCTTCCGGCAACGAAATGAACTTACCAATCTCTTATGTCCCGCAAGAAAACTTCGACCGTTCTCGATATGTCGCCGAGCAATGGCGACCAGGGCGGCCTCGATCAATTGACCTCGACCGTCGACACGCTTTCCCAGGAAGTCCGAGTCCTGCGCGAGGCCATCGATGAGCTGCGGGAACTTCTGGAATGGGCCATGCAGAACCGTGAGGCAGCGGCGGGCCATCATCCGCTTTCTCCCGCCGCCGGCGTTCCCCGCGAGGCGGTCGATAAGGAGGAGGACGAGAACATCAATCGCACGAAACCGGACCGCCAGCCGGCTGACGATGAAGAGGAGGCGAGCACCCCAGCTGCCGGCGAGTTGTTCTGATTTCTACCAGCAAAAGCCCTTCCGTCTCTGTGACGGAAGGGCTTGCCTGAGACTTCCTTTCTCAGAAAGGGATGTTGCCGTTGCCCACGGGAGGAGGCGGAATGTCGTGCGGCTCTTCTTCGGCCGACTGGCCAGGGAGTGGAGTCGTCGCGCAGAATTCGGCCGCAGCCTGAAGCGCGAGCAAGAGCGCGTGCAAGTCTTGCGGGCGCAAGCTTCCGCTGTCATTCCATTCGCCGGTCTTCTCATCCTTATACCGACGTGGGGCGATGCTTACGGAACGGTAATGTTGTGCACAACATTACCGAAGATATGTTGCCAAGGCGATAATGTGGCGTCCGGCGAGGGAACCGACCATTTCATCGGACCGGGTATAAGTCGAACGCCACATAACTTCTTGGGTTACAACCTTTCCAGGAACCCCATTAACCCTTTGTCGTCGCGCCAACGCTTCTTCGGTTTTTTTTCCTTGATCTCGCAGCTCGCGAGAGCTTTGGCCTTCATCTCCATGTCCACGTCGGCATAGATGTTCGTCGTGCTGAGGCAGACATGGCCCAACCAACCACGGATCGTGTTGATGTCGTTTCCAGCTCGCAGAAGGTGAGTCGCGGTCGTATGGCGGATCGTGTGCGGACTCACACGTTTCTTTGCCATCGAAGGGAACTTCGGCGTCACTTTTCTTGCGTAGCGTTCCACGAGGGCGTGGATGCCGAATCGGGTCAGCGGCTGCCCGCGACGATTCAAGAAGACGTATTCTGACTCGGCTCGATTGCCAATGAGAAGGCGCAGTTCGTTGGCGGTACTTGCCCACAAAGGGCACAGCCGTTGCTTGTTCCCTTTGCCCTGGATCACGACTGAGGCTTGGTCCCGGCCCGGCACGTGCGGCAAGTTCAAGTCGCCGATGCGAACCTCCGCGGCCTCGCTGGCCCGAGCCCCGGCGTTGTACAAGAACTGAAGCACGGCATGGTCTCGACAGCCCTGTGCGGTCGCCATGTCCGGGGCCGCGAGCAGGGCATCCATCTCCGGCTTTTCCAAGTACGGGACCAGCTCCTGCGGACCCTTTTTGAACGGCACCGTTCGCACTTGTCCGCACCATTCGACCAACTCCGGAGCACGCCGGCTGATGAACCGAGCCAGTGCGTGGATCGCTGCCAAGCGCTGGTTGCGCGTGGAGATAGCGCATCCGCGTTTCTCCTCCAGCTCGTTTAGGAACTGTCGCAGGCGGTCAGTTGAGATGTCGGTCACGACCAGGCGATCAACTGGCTTACGGGCGCGCCGAGCAACAACCGGGAGCAACAGCCGCAAGGCGTCGCGGTAACTCCGCTGGGTATTGCGGGCGAGATTTCGCTCGCTCACCATGTGCTCCATCAGGAACCGGCGGACCCACGGACCGAGCAAGGAAGGATCACGCATCACCGTCCTCCTTGCGGGCATACCGCTCAAAACGCGTGCTCGCCTGCTGCAGAAGCTCCGGCGTCAGGGTCAGATAAACTTGCGTGTCGGTCAGGTGGGCGTGGCCAAGGTAAACGGAGAGGTGATACACGAGCCGTTGGACTTCCGCTCCCTGCCGGTACCATTCGGTCAATCGATGGACCGCGAAGGCGTGTCGAAGATCATGAAGCCGCGGCTGAAAGCGTCCGCCGTCGGAGCGCCGCACGCCGGCATATTCCCGCAACCGTTTGAAGGCGTTGTCCAAGGTGCATCGATGAACGGCATTCCCTCGTTTGTTGAGGAAGAAGGTACTGGTAGCGCCGGCTGACGGATGCGCCGCCGCTCGCCAGCGCGCGTAATCGCTCAGAACCTTCGTCAAGTCCGCGCTGATGGGAACCAGCCGGGACTTGAAGAACTTGGTATTGCGAATCGTGAGAAGGGAGTTCGCCAAGTCTACGTCGGCGGCCGACAATTTCAGCGCCTCTCCGCGCCGCAACCCGGCTCCATACAGCAGCAACAGGATTGCTCGCAGGGTGGTCGGCTCCATGTGGCTCGGGAAGCGCCGGTACGATGGGATTGCATCCAGCAGGCGCCGGATTTCTGCACGCGAGTAGATGTATGGAACAAGCGTCGGCGGACGCTTCGGCACTTCTGTCGGCAGCGGCGCCTTGTCCATGTCGCCGCGGCTGACCGCAAACTGGAAGCACCCCTTCAGCGCGGAGTATTTGCCGTGCCATGCGCGGGTAATCGGGCCGGTACCGTTCAAGAACGCGGCAACGGCTTTGGCGCGAATCCGGTTAACCCGTGTCCGCGGCCCGATGGCGCGGCAGAAAGAGCGAAGAATGTGCTCGTTCGTGTCGCACCGCTCGCCCAGCGTGCGGCGGAAGGCGACATAGTGCGTGACCAAATCGCTGATGTTCATAGCAGGCCCTCCAGATTGAAGTCTCCGACAGCGCGTAGCGCCGCCAGATCGACCTTGGCATAGATGCGGGTGGTTTCCGGGGATCGGTGCCCAAGGTGGTCGCCGATCTCTTTCAGCGACAGACCTTGCGACTGCAGATGGGTGGCACAAGCATGCCGAAGTACGTGCGAACCATAGTGCGGCAGCGTCAGGCCGAGAGCGTGTAGACGCTTCTGGACCATCTCTCCTACCGCGCACGGGTCCATTGGCTTGATTGGTGCGATGCGAGTCAGGAAGACTTCCCGGTAATCGGTTCGAGGTCGAACCTCGCACAAGTAGCGGAGCACGGCATCTCCAACCGGGCGGCACAGCGGGTAGGTCCGGGGTTTCTTTCGTTTGCCGTGTGGAACATTCAGGACCTCGTGCTTCCAATCGAAGTCTTCCAGTCGCAGCGTGACGACTTCACCGGCGCGCAGGCCATACACCGCCAAAAGCATCAATATGGCACGATCGCGAATGTCCGTAGGCCGATCTCCCTCGGCCGCCGTCAGAAGCCGCTTCACGTCGTCCCAAGACGGGCCGACCGGCAAGCCTTCGTGCCGATACACACGCGGAGCCTGGATTCCGTCCGCCAGTCCCTGACGGAACCAGTTTCGTTTTTCCCCGAAGCGGATGAATTCTCGCAGAACCGATGCCTGCCGACTCACGGTCGAGCGTGCAAAGCCACGATCCTGAACATCCTTGGCGAGCAGGTCGTTCACCTGGGCCACGGTCAGTGTTTTGAGTCGCAAACGGGCTTTGTGGATCGTTCCAAGAAATCCATGAATCGTTCGCTCGCAGAGCGCGACGGTTCCCGGCGCCAAACCGCGTTCCTGGCAGAGGTGCTCCGTGAATTGGGCGACGTAATCGGCAAATGGTCGCTGAACGCTGGGAGGCAGTTGCATCCGTCCCAAATACGTCAGCCAACGAATGGCGCGATTCCGAAACGCGATCTGCAACTTGCCGACGTTCTTCCGTCTGGGACGATGGATCCACCGGTGCACCTCGGCATCGACTTCGTCCGGCGAGATCAATTCGCCAGGCCGCTTGTCCAGGCGCAACGCCTCGGCAATGACCAGCAGGTAGTTGGCGAGGCCGTGCAACGTTTCCCCAGTCGTCTGTTCTTTGGCGGCGCAGTGGAAGAGGTAACGCCGACGTTCCTCCGCCAGCGGCCCGTTCTGATGACGAGCCAGAGCCTTCGGATCCTTCAAGATTCGTTCGAACATGGTCACTCCAAAAGGAATGGAAAGGGTGAATGCTTGGACGAAAGTTATGTGACGTTCAAACCGGAAGTCGCGGCTTCCTTTAACTGAAAAATCCCCATGCAACGAGCATGGGGATTTTTTCTGAGAGCGGCAAAAGGACAGAATCACTTCAGAAAGGCGCCTTCGGATCGGACGGCGACTCTTCGCCCTCAGCGAGCGCATCGACTTCCTCCGGCTCGGCCGCTTCACCAGGAAGCGGAGTCGAGTGGCAGTAGTCGAGTGCGGCCTGAAGAGCCAACAGCATCGCCGACAAATCGACGGGACGGTAGGCGCCATCTCGCCACTCATTGGTCTTCGGATCGCGAAACCGACGTGGGGAAAGCGTGATCGTTCGCGCGTAGCGGGTGCCGGCTGCTGTCTCGAATTCATTCAGCCAGACGGCCACGCCGGTTCCGCCCGCGAACGGCCCCCATTTCTTTTCAGGATGGCGGGGTTGCGTTTTCTTCCCGCGTTTTTCTTTGGTCGCCATGGGCAACCTCCTTTCGGTGATGAAAAAGACCGCTCTCAGAGTCCTTGCCAAAAAGGCAAGGCGAGAACAGTGACACCGAACGGGAGGGCTGGCAAGAGAATCTGAAGGCACTCAATTTGCCAACGTGAAATGCCTCCGCGCCACATAACCGTTTGCGCCACATTAGAGCGAAAGAACTTTTTCCCCTGCTCCGTGTCGGCTTCGTTGAGCCAGACGGCAACGCCGACGCCGCCAGCAAACGGTCCCCATTTTTTCTCCGGTCGCCGGGGAGCCGACGGCGCCTTCTTCGTTTTCGTGGACATGCGAACCTGCCTTTCTTGAAAGGAACGATGGTCTCAGACACCCGTGCCGACCTTCGGTACGGGGTCGAACATTAAGCCACGAAAATTGCGAGCGCGCAACCTTGAGAATGCGATGAACGGCTGGAACATGTTTTCGATTATGCGTCAAGCACGAGGGGAAAACGCTTGGCAGGGGGTCGAATTGTTGTGAAGTAGAAGTGATTGCAACGATCTGGAATCCTGTTCTTTTGGGCGCTTGCATTTTTGTTCGCGTTCGTATCATACTTCGCGAAACGCACTTTGCACGCAATGAAATCCGACTCCAAAAAGCATCGGCATCGAGAAAATGAATCGAATCGTTCGTCAATGGTCGGTGAGGATTCCGAGCAGCAAGAAGGGCTGAACCACAATTCAGCGGTCGCGTCCACCGCGGCGCTCATTCCGGCGTTCGACCGCGAGCCAGGTTTGACGGCGGTTGATGTTCGTGTCCGCTTCACCGAAGCGTGCACGGCCTGGCTTACGAAATCATCGTCCGTTGAAACGCGAACGGCGTACGCCCGGGAACTCCGGCAGTTCCTCGACTTCGTCGGCATCGCGCCAGACCACCTGGAGCAGCTCGTCACCGTCCGCCCGCATCAGGTCGCCGCGTGGCGTGATCAACTTCGCGGGGATGGCCTATCGAACGTCGCGATCGTTCGGAAAATCACGGTGCTCCGAAGTTTGTTTTCGTATTTGCAGACGTATGGGTATGCCGGTGCGAACCCGGCCCACAGCGATTTCGTCATGGTGCCGCCGGTGCCAAGGGACGGCAAGACCGTTGGTCTTTCGCCGGAGGATTGCCGCCGACTGATGAATGCACCGGATACCGAGACGCCGGCCGGCATTCGCGACCAAGCACTGCTGGCGGTGCTCGCGTACACGGGTTGCCGCGTCGGTGAACTCACTCGACTTCGCGTGATGGATTACAAGGAGACGGGAGGACACAAGGTTTTGGAGATCCGGGGAAAAGGCGGGAAGGAGCGACGGACGCCGTTGCACCCGGAAGCGATCGAGCGGTTGCAGGAATGGCTTGCTGTCGTCGGCCGCGACACCGGTGAGCTTGCGTTGTTTCGTCCGCAGAAATCGGCCCGCGGCAAGGGGCGGGATGGATTCCAACCGCGGCCGCTGACCCGCCGCTCCGTCCAGTCCCTCCTTTCTATATATGTGCGGCGGCTCGGGCTCGATCCGGCGGTGACGGTCCACTCGCTCAGGGTGACAGCCCTCACCACGGCGAGGGAGCGAGGATCAGACATCATCGATTTGCAGGATTTTGCCGGACATGCAGATCCCAGGACGACGCTGACCTACATCCGCAGCAGGGACCGATTGAGCAAGAGCCCGGCGTATGTACTTCGATATTGAGTTTTGTTCAGTTCTCTTCAGGCGGTTGAAGCCGCGAGTGATCCAACCTTCACTAAGCTATAATCTAAAATGATCATTCTCGCCAAAGTATTAGGACGCCTTAAATTGATCATTTTCTCTTTTCTACGAATTGGCTTGCTTTTGCCGCACCATGACCTAACCTTTAGAGCAACGAGTCTTCTGCCTCGGTTCCCCCATTCCCGTCTCTCCGGTGTGACATCGCTGCTCGCCTTGTTGCCGCGAATTCCCCATTACAGTTAGTCTACCATCCCCAAATTGGATTTCATCGCCAATTGCGGATTCTTGCCCCAATTACGAAATCACGCCGATGTTTGATTCAATGAAACCGCCTTCGGCTGATGATAACGACCACGATCAAACGTACGGTCGGAAAGACGATTACAAGTCTGTAGAAAACAACGAACTTCGCCGGTTATTAGAGAAAACAGACGCAAAAAAAGGTGAAGTTGGCCCCGCGGGTCGGCCGATAGTTCGACGTGAGTCGTCAGGACCCCATCAATCCAGTGGGCAAGATGCCATGCAGTCCCTTTCGCACTCCAACCCAATTCGCGTTTACGTTGAAAGAGACGGCGAGGCGATTTCCTATGACATTGCCCTAACAGCCCCATATGTAGATGATCGGCCACCTATGGTCGAGCCTAGGGATCAGATGGCCAACGACGGCATTGCCGCCCACCAAATCAGCGCATTTCTTCACGAATGGCTCCAAGAACAATTGATTGTTGAAACCGTCGCGATCGATTTTATCGGGTCCCATTATACGATTGCGATTTTGGCAACGTCGCTGTCCCGGCAGATAATGATGGATTTGCAAATGAGCATTGATCAAATCCGATCCTGCTTTCGAATGCCAGGCCCTGTCATCACGGTCCTTGGACCAAACCAAAGAGATTCCTTACTGTTAGTCCGGGCAGGTGAATGGGCCAAATGGACGCAGGACAAGGATGAATTCCGAATCTAGCTATCATCAACCACAGGGACGCGGACTGACGCGGACTCCGTATCTACTTCACAAGTATTGCCGTGCGTGCATCACGGAGCTTCGCATACGCATGTTCAAGATCTGAGTTGGTCGGATCAACTTCTTTTGCTTCTGTTATCATCTTCTCGATACCGTCATAGTCGCTTTCTCCTTGAGCGAGGCGCACAAGTACGTGTGTAACCAGGTATTGAGCGAGCCGCTTACCCTGAACATGACGTATGACCTCCTGGACCTCACCGCAGTATTTCGCCGCCGCCGCGATATCGTTTGCTGAAGCAACGTCGTCAGCGCTCCACTCGGCCCTCGCTAACAACATCCGTGCCAAGTAGGTTTTGGCCAGCAAGGTGCCTACCGAGTCCAAGATTTTCTCTGCGGCGTTCTTTGCGGTTTCAGCGAAGTCTACGGCTCGCACCAAGTCGTCAGGGTTCCGTTGCAACTCGAATCGCTTGAACCTAGTCCAGCAGGCAAGGAGCCAGCTGTGCGGTGAATCAGGCCTAGTCTGCTTGGCAAGTGACAGGTGTTTGATGACTTCCTCTAGGGCGGCACCCTGAATCCCCGGTTTGTTGTATCGGCTACGGTGCAAAAGAAGTTCGGCCGCACGCACGTTGGCCTCAAAGTTTCCTGGATCCCCTTTGATTACATCACCACGCGCGTCCCTGAATCCGTAAACAACTTCGCTAAATGCCCTGATTGCCGCATCTATCTGTTCTTCTTTTCCGTTTTGCGCGATCCGATATGCGTTGCGTGCCTCGTCTATTTTTCGATGCATCCAGTCAGGAATAGCACGCGGGTGCCCGGCGAGTTTGATACTTTCGCGTTCTTTCCCTTCCGGCGCAATAACGCGTAAGTTGATCGGATCGTGGAGGCCCCTAACGAGTCGCGCTGTCGGTTCCGGATCGCTGTTGGGAAAGCTACTTGCACCTCCCGGCTTCCTGGTCGCTTCTTGGTAAGCCTCATCGGTACAAATCAGTTGCTGGGAACTGGCCAAGTCTACCAGCCGACAAGCAATATCCACCGCCAGACCCTGTAGGTCATTTTCTGTAGACTCCGGAAAGCTGAACGTCCAGACTTCGCCCCAGGCGATCCCGATTTTAGTGCTCATCTCCTTTGGAAAAAGCCAATGTTGAGCTTGGTTTGCCGTGTCAATTCCAACAAGGATTTGCAGTCCCGCCTGAATTGCTCTTTCCGCAGCGTTGTCGTCAACGAACACACCGAGAACACCACCGGTCAGGTACTTGATGACATCGCCACCCAAGTTCCTGATTGCATCGGTAACCACAGCGTTGTGAACAAGTGTCTTGTCAAGGGCCTCCCGCTGTGTATGATGCCGCTTGAACTCGCTCAATCCGACTAGATCCGCGAATAGGACACAGGACTTCTTCGCCAATGCGCCCATGTCCCTTTGGTTGCACAACATTTCCCGAGCATAATCCAGTGCTCTCGCATCGATGGTCATTTCTCCCCCTTGATCAAATACGAGCGAACGAACTACTCGTCTAGTGGGAAATATATGATCAAGCGAGGTAATTATCAACTGAAAAAAGTTCGCATCACGAAAAAACATCGTCGGGGTTTCGCGTGCCTGCCCTTACGAAAGAGCATCCTTTTTCGAATCCATCTCGACTTCGTGCCGGTTAATTAGCTCATGAAACTCCCAGGCATCCACGTGCAGGGACAGTTGGCTCTCAATCGGCAACTGATGTTTATGCAACGACTTTGCGTCTGACAATTGGCTCATTTCCAGAATGGCTTGGATCGATCTTATGCCATGCTTGTATCTTCGAACCTTCAGAAAAGCGCTCACGACCGATGAATCGACCTTGCATTTCCCGTCCTCCAATAGCTTTCCAAAGGTAGCTTCCAACAGAATCCGTAGCGTTACGGCTCGACGAATCACAAATGCGCTGTCCCACTCATTTGTACGGTTTACCCCCATAATATCCACAACGCCCCTTAGTCGACTAACGAAGTCTGGACCCTTGGCTTGGCGAAACATGTCCACATCCTTTGGGTCGACTGATTGTTCTCTCCCAAAATCAACAAAAGTGTTACTTACTCCTCCCGCAAAAACTAGAACCGCCCGACCAACACTTAGCGTCTCTTTTTGATGTTTGAATTGCCCATCATGCATGGGTGCCAGAAAAAAACGAAGCCAACCCAACTCTTGCTCATCCAAAGAAGCATCAAATTCATCAAAAAAAGCTAATGGAACAACAGGATCTACGGCAACCTCCTTGACGCGGATTAGCGCAGTTGCCAGATCGTCTGGGGTCGTAAACTGAGCTACATTAAACAAAAATGGCTCCTTCTGGCCCTGCCCAATGCTCTTTGCAATCTCCCTTACACCAAAGGATTTCCCAGCACCCGGCGGACCAAAAACGGCAATGCACAATGGTTTTTTTGAACGGTCTTTGTTTTCAGGCGAGCAATAATCTCGCATTAGGTTGCGAATCGTTCGGTAGCCCTCGATCTCTCGCCGGTCGACGGTTACGAGATTTCCAAAGCGGCCGACTGGAAAACCCATCGGACCTGCCTGTGCCTTAACAATTCCTTCGGCCACAATCCGATGAGCAACGTTCTCAAATTCACGATGTCGTGGATCGAGTATCGTCCATTGTGGGTCGTC
Source organism: Planctomycetota bacterium (assembly GCA_016191165.1). GTDB lineage: Bacteria > Planctomycetota > Planctomycetia > Gemmatales > Gemmataceae > SIAQ01. The sequence goes on along the minus strand of JACPPF010000087.1, from coordinate 51,201 downwards.
CTGAACATCGACCTCAAAGACAGTGCTCGCGACTCCTTTCGTACCGACTCCACCGCTGTCTTTCCATTTTTCCACCGTTTCTAGTTCACGCAAACACCTTGGAGCCTTCTCGCCAACTTCTGACTGATCCTCTTGATTCATCCTTTCAATCGCCTTAACTGCGTCCCCAACACTATTGCCCAATCCCTCTCGGTAATAGGCCTGGCAATTCAAGATCCCTCGATGAATCGCCGGCCCTACGCCTCTGCGGAAAACGGTCTCAATGTCTGATGAGCCTGCCAGTTCCCAAAGTATGCTCTCAACAATAGTAGCACCGATTATTCCGGAGTAATAGCCCATTCCGCCGGTGCGATCCCGATCGTGTGCATCGGCCTCCATTGACTCAGTTGAATAGTAGAGAACGCTGCTCCGATCGTGAACATGCAACGCACCCGCAATGCCACAGCGCACGACAATATGGCGTGCGTGAGAGAAATCTTTCAACATCTGGTTGCCGCGAATCTGTGAATGAAGATCATAGGCTGTTCGCTCCCAAGAGATTCCTTTGCTAATGTTAATTCCTGCCCGCCTTGCGGCGCTTGCACTCAGAATGATAACTGTTCGATCCAAGTGAGCTTGTAGGATCTGCCAAAGCCTAGAATCGTTTAGCAGAGCACGAAGGTCCCGTGTCACCAAAACTACAACAGTTTGTGTGTCCTCTCCATGACAAGCCATCATACTCTTGACGGCATGAGACATTGCCATCCTACCGTAGTCATTAAAAAAGTATACGATCGGGCGCCGCGATTCAAGTGCCGTCTTGAAAGTTGACGCTGCATCTTTGATCCATCGGTGGTATTGCTCTTCGGAATCAACACCGGAATGGTCAGGTTTTGCAGATAGGCTGTCCAAGAAAAACCGGGGATCACTGGCCCGCTCCAGGCGCATAGCTCCCGGAATCGTGTCGTAATGAGGGTACGACTTTACCAGCCATGCGTTTTTTAGTGCGCCGACTATTGAATCCAGATTCGATGGACAAGAGAAAATGATCTTTCTCTGGCCTTCATAGGCATGTATTCGTTGCTCAAGTTCACCAAGGCGTTTTCCTGTGGCTGTTGCTTCATCTTCATTTGAAGCTTCATCACTCAGAAAACGAGAATGTGAGTGATAATCCATATCCCGAAGCGCCGTCCTTATCTGGTGATAAAGCGTCGCGAATTGTTGATTCTCAAGAGCGTTGATTTTCAATCGCTCGATATGAAAATGCCTCAAATCGATCAATTCAGCGTTTTTGGCTTCATATAACTTCGAACGGCGCTTTTGAAGCTCCTGCAGATAATGTTCATGCAACGCATTAACAGAGGTCAAAGGATCAATCAACTCCTCGAGGGCCGCCGGTTTCGCGCGTTGTGCGTCAAGTCGCTGGGCGAGGTGCGCCCGATAACCCTTTGCGTGTGCAAGTCGGCGAGCTACGAGAATGCGAAGGATTCGTTCTAATAGCTGTGCGCCTCCGTAAAACTTGAGCATCGGGATCGGAGGCTTTTGAGAACTCGTGCTGGAGTCCGCGTACCCTTCAGATTCAAGAATAGAAAAACACTCCAAGGAGACGTCGCCCGTAACCAATACTGCGGGAGTCGGAATGGATTCAGCCATATGAATCCTGCGTAAAAATGGTTCGAACGCTGCATGTTCAAAATGATCAGATTCCAACTCCGGCGTTGTCATTCGCACAATGCTGGTCAAGAATCTTTAGCATGCTTTGTTCTTGTGCCGAGTCAAATAAGAATCTAGCAAGTCGGCGGTCAACAACACCGCACCTTGCGCAAGAGCGTGATGCATTGAGTCTTGGGGATACTGCTTTTTTATCTTGCCTGCAATTCGGGACGAAGCGATCAGGAAGTCCTGAGCCATTTGAATAAATGACACATATTCTGCGGCGGCCGGATCGATTCTGAGACGGCACCGGGCAAGGAACTCTGTGTGAACAAGAAGATGGTAATGATCTATCAGGGATTCGAAGAATGGTCCCACTTCGCTGGCTAAATCAATTTGGTTTTTTTTCAGGGCGCGCTCAATGGGTGACATTCTTTGGGTGCTCGGGCGTTCTGGGATGACCAAAATGCGAAGATTCCCCGCTTCCCTATTGGGACACTATCGCGATGCTGTCGGTAGGCTATGCCGCGTTGTTCACTTGGTCGTCAGGAGCGTTGATGAATTTATCCGCTTCCACACTCCCACTTTTCTGTAGGATCGAAAGCCCCTCTAGGCGTAGATTGATATGCCTTTTGTATTTCGAGAGCAACTCTGCTTGTTCGCTGTCACCAGCTTTGAATCTTTTCATTTCCCCTAGTGCGGCCTCGATAATCTTTTTGAAGTTCTCTTGGTCGTTCGCCAAATCTGCTTTGAAGCGGTTGTCAATCTCATAGTTCCTTGCGGCAATCAAGAGCAGATCAAAACCACGCCTCACCAGCCTACAAATCTGCATACCAAGCGCAAAATCAGAGGGCTTTTCCACTTCCGTTAGTATTTCCGTCAGCAAGCGACTGCACGACTGAAACTCCGCCACGTAGAGGATGATCTTTTCGCAACTTTCCAGTATCTTCATGAGTTCGCTAGGGACATTGTCACTCACTAGGCATTCCTGCACCAGGTCAAGGGTAATCCGCATTTGATCGGTGATTTTGGCGTCGATTGGCGAGGCATCCGAATGTTGCCGCCGAATCACCGCCGGGAGCACCTGCCCCCAGACTTCCAGACAAACCGCCCCCAATTTGGTGCTTGCCTCGGTAGTGGGAGTGGGTCTGAGGCGGGATGTTGCCTCCACCAACTGCACTACGCCAGCCTCGATCACCTCATCGCAAGAAACCGAAGGGCGAGCGCCCTGCGTCGTTTCGGGCATTTTTTCCGCTCCACATAAGGAGATTTGAGTGGATCCAATCGCTTGGTCTTACGAAAGCGAATGACAAAGTCAAGTGCGAAAACATAGCATTTTTCCTGGATTTTGCGGCCCCAAGGCTCTTTTTCTTTCAGCTGGCGCACTTTTTCAGGAAAGGTAGTTTTTCATAACGTATTTATCCTTCTGCACTTACAGAGAAATCAAGTTGCGATTGGAGCGAAATGTGAACGATCACAAAAAAATCGAGGAAATCTAGACAATCCGTTGGATCGACAGCTGAAGTCGAGTCAAACATGTGGACGTGTGTATATATTTCCTGGGAAGTGGTTGCCTTGGTAATTCCCACCCTCAAGAGCGAGTATGATTTGGCAAACATAACGAAAAATTAACTCAATTTTGTCTACATCATTAGCACGTTGTGCCCGCCCGACGCGGCCACGATGATGGCGCGCTTGGCGTACTCCTGGCCGCGCACGTCGGCGAAATCAACGTCGTATTGATTGAGCTTCTGGAAGAGATCGTGAATCTGGGCCTGGATCGGCTCCTGCGTGGTCTGCCCCGTGAGCAAGCCGACGGCGTCGCTGAGCGTGTTGACGCCATAGACGCGGATGCCCTCGACGACGGCGGCCTCGCGCCCGTTCGGCGTCGGCACGAGGAGTTGCGTGATGCCAGCCGCTTTCGCCGCCATGGCGATGGACAGGGCGCCCTTGACCGCCCGGACGCTCCCTTCGAGCGCGAGTTCGCCGATCATCGCCCAGCCGGCGACATGTTCGGGAAGCAGTTGCCCCGTCGCGACCAACATGCCGAGCGCAATGGGCAGGTCAAACCCGCCGGCGTCCTTGCGCAAATCGGCCGGCGCGAGGTTGATGATGGTGCGCCCACTTGGACGCTGATAGCCGAGGTTCGCCAGGGCGCGTTCGATGCGATGCACGCTCTCCTTGACTGCCGTGTCGGGCAGGCCGACCAGGATCGTCTTGGGCAAGCCGTGCGCGGTATCGACCTCGACTTCGACCGGCAACGCGTCGATGCCAACCAGCGCATAGGTGGTGAGTTTGGCGAGCATGATCGGGGTAGTATAAGCGGTTTCTGGCGCGAATGGAACGTTGGAATTACCGTTCCCCCCAAGTCCGTGGCGGTGACCGCAAATATCCTGTCGTCATTTGGCGACTTGCCAGGTGCGCACATTGCCGTCATGTAGAGCAGCCGCCAGGACGCGGCCATCGGCGCTAAAGGCAAGGCCATTGACCTGGGAAGGCTGGTCCTTGAAGCAAAGCAACTCCTGACCGGTGGCGACGTGCCAAAGACGTACCGTCTGGCCGAGACCGGCGGAGGCGAGCGTCTTGCCGTCGGGGGAAAAGGCCAGGGCGAGTACGCCATGACTGTGCCCCTTGAGTAGAAATCGCACGTCTGTGGAGTCGGATCGCCGCAACTTGACATCGCCTTCCTTCGTGCCCACGGCCAGCAGTGGCTCCCGCGTGGAATGGGCCAACGCCCAAACCTCGCTGGTTTCTGGAATCGTCTGGACCCACGCGCCGGTCGTGGCTTGCCAGACCTGGAAGACCCTATCATTGCCCCCGCTGAACAGGGTTTGGCCATCCGCGGCGAAGACGACTTGGCGAACCTTGTTGGTGTGGCGGAGTTCAGATGACTGCAAATCTCCGGTTGCGACGTTCCACAGTTTGACGGTCATGTCATCGCCGGCGGAGGCGAGCATTTTGCCGTCCGGGCTGAAGGCCACGGAGCGAACCGCACCGGCGTGGCCAAGCAATACCTTGAGCTCCAGTCCGGTACGGGAGTTCCACAGGCGGACGGCGCCATCGTGGCCTGCGGTGGCGAGGCGCGAACCGTCCGGCGTGAAAGCAACGGCCATCACCAGGGACTTGTGCCCCTGGCAGCGGCTGATCTCCTTGTGAGTTTTTATGTCCCACAACTTGGCCAGGTGATCGTCGCCTCCGGTGGCAAGGATTGGGCGGTCCGGAGCGAACGCGATTCCCCACGCTTCGGTGTTGTCGTGTGCCATGAAAGACTGGAACGGCGGCGTGCGCTCGGCCCACCGCCACCAGCGCAGCTTATAGTCCTTGCAGGTGAGGGCCACGGTCAGACCATCGGGCGCAACGGCCAAATCGTAAACGGACCAATCGCTAACGAGCGGCGCGCAACGTGGTTTTCCCGTGCTCGTATCCCAGACGGCAACGCGGTTCGCCGACCGTGCCGGAATCGTTCGTACGCCAGCCGCGACCGTTTTGCCATCCTGAGAAAACGCCAGGCCAAGAACGTTGCCGCTCAGATCCGTAAGCTTGTGGCGTTGTTTCCCCGTGCTGGCGTCCCAAAGTGTAACGGCGCCGGCATCGTCACCGGAGGCGAGCGTCGAACCATCGGGCGAAAATGCCAGGGCATTGGATTGCTCACCTGGGCCGGACCAGGACACAATCGGCCGACTCGAATTCGAATCCAGTATTTGCATCTCCCAGCGTCTTCCCTCTTTTTCCAGAGCGGGGGCGGCAGGAAGGATGTTGACCGCCAAGGCCAGCCTTTTTCCATCGGCGGAGAACCGTACACACGAAGGGTGCTTGTAAGGTTGATGCCACAAGAGTTGGTTCTGGCCGGTGGTTGTGTCCCATAACTGAAGTATGCCCGCAATCCGCTCATCATAACCGGCGACAAGAATCTTTTGGCCATCCGGATGGAGTTGGGCGAGGTTGATTTCCGTAATCCGGAAGCTTCGGGTCGCCAGTTGCCTGCCCGTTGCGCTATCCCAGAGCGCGGCCTCGCTGAAGTCGCCGTTAATCGAAGTTGTCAAGAGGTGATGGGCGGTGGCTGAGATCGCGCGGCCCTTGAGAGGGCGAGGGGATGTCAAAGTTTGCTCGGTCTGTGATTTTCCTGTGCGGGTGTCCCAGGTATTGAATCGACCTGCGCCCAAAGAAAAGCATCGTTGGCCATCCGAAGCGAATCGAACCTGCCCAACCGTCTGGCTCTGTGCGGATACCAGCGTGAGGCGTCGGCCCTGTGCCCAAAGGTAATGCCATTCAAAGCCGCGTAGGTCGTCCTGGCCGGCCTGGGGCCATTGGCTGTGCAACGCCTCCCAAAGTTCATCGGTGCGGTTCTCCTTCCAGTACCTGCCGGCGAGTTGAAGTGCTGCGAGATAGCCCTGCCGTTGGATGAGGTGGTTGCGTTCTTTGCCGAGTTTGTCCAGCTTCGTCGCCTGCTTCTTTTCGCGCAGGCCCGCGGCCGCCAGGTCGGCGTCATGTTCTTGTTGCGCCTGGTTGTACCAGAGGCTGCCGACCAGGAGCACCACGAGGACCAAGCAGACAACCGGCAGGCCCAGAGCGATTGCCGGCCGGCGGCGCGCCCACTTCAGTGCGTGGCTCCACACGGAGAGCGGCCGGGCCCGTGTCGGCCGGGCCGCCAGAAAGTTCGCGAGATCCTCCGCCAATTCCCGGGCGGTGCGGTAGCGCTGCGCCGGGTCCTTCTCCAGGCACCGCAGGCAGATGGCCTCCAGGTCGCGTGGGACATCAGCGCGTTGCCGCCTGGGAGGCGTTGGCTCTTGGCTAACGACGTTTTGCAGGAGTTCGAGGTGGGAGGCCGCTTGAAAAGGCGGCTGCCCGGTCAACAGCTCATAGAGAATCACTCCAAGGGTATAGACGTCGGTGGCGGCCGTCTTCGCGGCACGGTCGCCGTGGGCTTGTTCAGGCGCCATATAGGCAGGCGTGCCGAGTACGGCAGATGTGCCGGTCAGCGTGGCGTCGCCCTCACCCTGGGCGGCAACCTGGATCACCTTGGCCAGCCCGAAATCGGCGACGTGGGGCGCGAAGGGAAACCCGGCCCAGTCGCCACGAGGTTCAGTAACCGAGGTCAACAAAATATTCGCCGGTTTGAGATCGCAATGCAAGATCCCGCGCTGGTGTGCGTGCTCGACCGCGTCAGCCAGCACCGCGGTCAGATGCGCCGCGGTACGGCACGGCAGCAACGTCTTCTGCTTCTTGAGCCAATCGCCCAGGCTGCCCTCGGCGCAATATGCCGACACGAGAAAAAACCACGAGCCGATTTCACCAGAATCGAAAATTGGCACGATATGCGGATGCTGCAACTGGGCGACGGCGCGTGCCTCGCGCAAGAAACGTTCGCGCACCATCGGCGTCATCAGCGACTCCGGGCGCGGCATCTTCAACGCCACCTGCCGCCTGAGCCGGCTATCCTCGGCGAGGTAAACCACTCCGAAGCCGCCCATGCCGAGAATCCGGATCAGGCGAAAACGGCCAAAGCCCTCGGGAAGTGGGGCCGCGGTTGCGGAGATCGAGCGAGGCCAAAGGGATTCGAGACGCTGCAAAACCTGACAGGCCGACGCAAGCCGCGGATTTTCTTTCAGGCTCTGCGAAACGACCGCGGTCGCCCCTTCCGCGAGCATCTCGTCCAGAGCGGCAAGATGTTGCGCGAAGCCGTCATCATCGTGGCCGCTTTGCATGGTGCGCCCAATCAAGAAGAAGGAGCCAGTTCCGCCTGCAACGATTCGATTGCTCTTGCCCACAGTTTCCGCGCCGCTTCCTCGGAACGTTCCAGCGCCGCGCCGATCTCGGCGAACGACCGCTGTTGCCGATGCCGCATCAGAATGGCCTTGCGATAGTCGTCGGGAAGCCGTTGAATCGCCGCTTCCATGGCCTCGGCCTCCTCGCACGCCACCGCCTGTTGGCTGGGGGACGCGTCGTTTGAAACCAACTCGCCAACCCGCAATACCGACGAGGCCGGGCCGTCGCATGAAAACTCGCGGCTCACGTTCCGCCTGGCGGTGTCACGAAATTGACGCCGCAGGTTGGCCACGTTGTGAAGCAGTACCTGGCGCAACCAGCCCATCAACTCATCTTCGCTCTTGCCGTGGAAACTGGCGATGTCCCGGTTGGCCTCCAGAAACGTCTGTTGCACAAGGTCCGACCCCCCGGCCTTGCCGCGCAGGTGGGAATCGATCTCCTCATTGGCAATTCGCAAGAGGTAGGGCCGATACGCATCGAGCAGTTGCCCTAGCAGGGTCGTGTTGCCTTGGCGAGATTCTACCCGGGCGTTGTCAAGCTTATCGTCAAAGGCGGACCCGACGGGCGTGGGCGAGTTCATGGCTTGACCTCATTGGCACAGGAGAAATGAGAAACGGACGCGACAACTATTATTTTATGGAAATATTTATTTTTCGCGTCCGATACCCCACGATCGGAGTGCCCGGAGAAGAGGGGAATAGCGTGAAGCGGCCTTTTCACCGCGTCAGCCGTTCCCATTCGGAGGCACCCGATGAACGCCCATACCTGGACCGCAAAGCTGTTGAAACATTGGTTTGGAATCGGCAAGAAATCGCCCATCAAACGTCGCCCGTTTAGCTTTCGGCCTGCCGTCGAACCGCTCGAGGACCGGCTGGCGCCGGCAATCACGGTGGCCGTCGTCGGGACCGGCGGCGTCTCGGACGACTCCGGGTTCAGCGCCATCGTCAGCCAGTTGAACAACGATACCTACTTCAACTTCACGGCGACTCTGGTGTCGCCTTACCAGGTCGATACCGTGGGTGAGCTGAACGCGTACACCGTCGTCGTGATCGGGGATAATGGAATCAGCACGAACGGCAACCAGTTCGGAGCATTCGCACCAGCCTTGAAAACGTGGGTTCTGGCCGGGGGCCGCGTCGTCGCCACCGGTTGGACGATCTACGGGGCCGGCACGGCGACCGGCGCCCCGGTCACTGAAATTAACGACATCATCCCAGTCAATACGGCGGGATCGTTCGGCAACGTTGGTGGCGGATCCCCGGTCGTGCCGAACGGGGCTGCTCATCCAGTAACGGCCGGGGTGTCTGTCTTTTCCATCAGCAGTGCCGACTATATTGAGTTCCCGACGAGTACGCCATTGGTCGATTCCGGGGCCACCGTTCTCGCCACGTCCAGCGGACAACCTATTGTGGTGGTAGGAAGTCCAGGCCTGGGCAGAGCGGTTTACCTCGGTCCGATTTACTCGGGTGCGTCGCAGTACAACACTGCGGAGTTGCGCTCAGGCTCGGCCGATCGGCTGCTCGAACAGGCTGTTGCCTGGGCCGTAGGTCCAACGCTCACCAGCGTTTCGAACAACGGATCGGTCGTCGCAAACGCGCAGGCGACGGTTACAGTCAACGCCGGGAACGTGGCCAGCTTCGTGTTTGACTTTGACAACAACGGAACATTTGAAGTCGAGCCGCAGGCGAGCTACCAGGCACACCATGTTTTTTCCAGCGCAGGAACCTACGTGGTGACGGCGCAGGCCAGGGACTCCGGTAACAATTTGGCGACGGTGGCTTCGCTTCCCGGCCTGGTTTCTTGGTGGCGCGGCGACGGCAACCCCGGCGACAGCGCTGCCGCCAATGCGGGCGGGCTCGTCAACGGGACAACCTATGCCACAGGCCAGGTTGGGCAGGCCTTCAGCTTCAATGGCGTCAACCAGTCCGTCGATTTCAGCGGCCGAGTTCTCGCACCCATCGGGTCGTTTGCCGTCGAGACCTGGATTAAAACCACAAGCCTGGGGGCATTTCAGACAATCGTCAGCGAGATCGGCAACGAAAACACGGCAGGGCAGTACCAGCTTCGTCTGTCCAATGCGGGTCGGCTCCAGTTCTTTCGCCGAACTGGTAGCCCCGATCAGGTGGCCTTCCTTACCACCACGTCATCAATCGCCCCAAACACCTGGCTCCATGTTGCCGCGGTTTATGGAGGCGGCACCGACTTTCGGCTCTACGTCAACGGAGAATTGGCGGCAACTAACTTTGCTCCCACTGCGACCTATGGAGCCGCCGCAACCGCGAGAACCCGAATTGGCGTAACCGAGGGGGGCGTGGAAGGTTTCAATGGTCTGATCGATGAGGTGGGCCTCTACAACCGCGCCCTCTCGGGCCAAGAGGTGCGTTCCCTTTACCAGGCCGGCACTCGTGGCGAGGCACGCAATACTTACCTCACCACTTCCGTCGTCGTCAATCCGGCACCGCAGGTCACGGCTACGACCCCCAGTCTTGCGGGAGGAACACTGACGGCCGGCACAACCTCCATGCAAATCACGTTCAACGTGCCGGTGTTGAATGCCGCCACGGCATCGAACTATGAACTGCGCCGCGCGGGCGCGAACGGGCTGTTGGGAGAAACAAGCGGCAACGAAGACGTGATCGTGCCGGTAAGCGCCTCCTACAACTCGGGGACCAAGACAGCAACGCTTCTGTTCGCCGCCTTGCCCGAGGATGTGTATCGTCTGACTGTGAAACAGTCCATCACTGATGCCGCCGGTTATGCCCTGGACGGCGACGCCAATGGTGTCGCGGGCGGCAACTGGGTGCGCGAATTCGTGGCCGGAGGCAGCGTTGCGGTGTGGGGTAAGCCACCTAACTCTGTATTTTCCCTGTTTTCACCGACGTATTTTCCCGTGTCGGGCATCATCGACATTGCAGACGGCAATTCCCACGCTCTTTTTCTTCGGTCTGACGGAACGGTCTGGGCCTCGGGTTCCAACGCCTTTGGGGAACTTGGCGATGGAACCTTTACCGAACATTCAGCACCGGCCCCAGTCGCGGGACTGACGAACGTTGTCGCCATCGCTGCCGGCGTTGAAACCTCCCTTGCGCTGCGCAGCAACGGCACCGTGTGGGCCTGGGGCAGAAACCTTTATGGGCAGCTGGGCGATGGAACGACCGTAAATCGAAACACCCCCGTACAGGTCGGAGTGATTACCAATGTTGTTGCCATTGCAACGCATGGATACCACTCGCTCGCGCTGCTGAGCAACGGCACCGTGTGGGCCTGGGGTTACAATAACTCTGGAGAACTTGGCGATGGAACATCGACCAATCGATCAACCCCCGTTCAGGTCAGTGGCCTCACGGGCGTCGTGGCCATTGCAGGCGGCGGAATCGAATTCTCTCTTGCGCTGAAATCGGATGGCACGCTTCGCGCCTGGGGCGCCAACGATTACGGCCAGCTGGGTGACGGAACTACCACCGCGCGATCAACTCCCGTTTCGGTCTCCGGACTCACGGGTGTCAAGGGGATCGCCGCAGGTAGTGCACATTCCTTGGCCGTTCTGACGGACGGAACTGTCCGGGCGTGGGGTTTGAATAACACGGCACAAATGGGCGACGGCACTGCCGCCACCAACCGCCTTACCCCGGTTGTGGTGAGTGGGCTTGCCAATGTTCGTTCGCTTTCGGGTGGCCAAAACCATTCGCTTGCCGTGCTGAATGACGGTACGGCATTCTCATGGGGTTTCAACGCGCAGGGTCAACTGGGTGACGGGACGAATGTCCAAAGAACCACGCCCGTCCAGGTCGTGGGACTGACCGACGCGGTCAAAGTCCAGGCGGGGCAGGTCAGTTCTTTTGCGCTGCGCGGCGCTCTGGTGCAGAGTCTGAGCTCCCTCGCAGGCGTGAACTTCCTTGTCCAGTCGAACGGCACGGGCGCCGGCCAACTGATCACCGGCACGTCGAACGCCTTTGACGGTCTGAATCGACTCCAAATTGCCGGCAACCCCTTTGCACCGACCGACGCCCCATCTCCTTCATTCGACAATGGTCGCACTTTTCTGACGCCAAGCCAAACCGTCGCTGGCCTCAGCGTCGCGCGCGAAATTCACGTGCCCAACACCGGTGACCAGGACTTCGCCCGCACCGTCGATATCTTCTACAACCCGTCTCCCACGACGCCTGTAATCACCACCGTCAAGATCGTCGGCAATCTCGGCTCCGATGCGGCGACCACCTCGTCGAAACCACGGATCAATGGATCGGCACCGATGACGCCGACGGCAGCGGCACGCCCGCGATCATCCATTACATCCACGGGCCGGGCGGCATCGTGCCTAGCGCTGTCGAGGTCATCGGCGACAACATCTACTGGACCTACAACCTCACCGTTCCCGCCAATACAACCGTGCGGCTCGCCCACTTCACGATCCTTAACGACACCCGGGCCGGGGCCGAGAGTGACGCCCTGGCACTCGTCGCCCCCAACGCCTTCGGCGGCCAGGCCGCGGCGTTTCTGTCGCCCACGGAACTAGCGTCGCTCGTCAACTTCGTGTTTGACGCGACCCCTCCACGGGTGGCCGGTGTCGTGCGCCAAGCGCCGGCCAGCCAGTTCATCAATGCCAGCAACGTCATGTTCCGCGTCACGTTTAATGAGCCCGTGCAAAACGTGGACGCCGCGGACTTCACGGTCAACGCTGGCACGCTGGGCGACGTCGCGCAAATCAACAGCACGACTTACGACGTTCCCATCGATGGTCTGAACGCCTTTGAAGGGACGCTGACGCTCGGCTTCGCCGGTGGGCAAAACGTTCAGGACCTTTCGACGAATGCCCTGGCCAACACGACGCCGACCGGTCTGAATCAGACCTACACGCTCGATCACGTTGCGCCCACGATCTCGAGTATCATTCGTTCCACATCATTCGCCGCTGGCGGGCCGATCACGTTCACCATCACCTATGCGGACACCAACGTCGGGACGAGCAGTCTTTCCGCGTCGAACGTGCATCTGAATACCGCCGGCAGCGCGGGCGGCTTGTTGAGCTTTGACGGCGCGAACGGCGCCACACGCACGGTCACGATCGACAACATCACCGGCGACGGCATGCTGGGCATCTCGATCGACTCGGACTCGGCGGTTGATCTGGCGGGCAATCTGGCAGGCGCCGCGGGGCCGATTGCGAACGTTGTCGTCGATAACACCAGGCCGACGGTATCGATTGGCCAGCCGTCGTCGTCCCTTACGGCGGGCGGGCCGATCACCTTCACGATCACCTACGCCGACATCCATTTCGATCAAAGCACCCTTGGCACAGGCGACATCACCCTGAACACGACCGGCACGGCGAATGCCAGCGTCAGCCTGGACGGCGGCACGGGCACGACCCGGACCGTCACGCTCACCAACATCACCGGCGACGGCTGGCTTGGCATCTCCATCGACGCCGGGTCCGCGTCGGATCAGGCGGGCAACCTCTCCAGCTCAGCGGGGCCGAGCGAGACGTTTATCGTTGACAACACCCGCCCTCAGGTCGAAATCGGCGAACCCGCGGAGGTCGGTGGCGGTATCCGTTTCAGCGTTCTCTTCACCGATTTCTCCACCGTCGCTGGCAACTTGTCGGCCAGCAATGTCCATCTCAACACGACCGGGACCGGGACCGGGACCTTGAGTTTTGAGAGCGTCAGTCCAGCTTTTTGGACCGTCCTGGTCACGCCAGTTTCGGGTTCGGGATCGGTGAGTATTTCCATCGACGGTGGCGCGGCCACGGACCTGGCGGGCAATCCGTCGGAGGCTGCCGGGCCCAGCACGCAGCAACTTGTCCATACGATGACGGCCATTGCCGAGGACGTAACAGCGCCGGTCGGCACGCGCGTGGGCACGTTCCTTGCCGGGCATCTGAGTGACAACGAAGGCGGTGCGAATCCGGGTATCGCGGTCATCCATTTCACCGGCAACGGGCGATGGCAATATTCCGCCAACGGCAGTACCTGGATCGATTTCGGCGGGCTGGCCAATCCGCTCGTGCGTCTGCTGTCCACGAACCATCAGATTCGGTTCGTGCCGGCCGTGAACTGGACCGGGCAGGCGTCCCTGGTCTATCGCGCCTGGGACGGAACGCTCGGCGTTGCCGGTGGCACGTTGCCTCTGCTCGTGGTGGGCGGTGCATCGCCATTCAGCGCGGAGACGGGAATTGTCACGTCGCGCGTCACGCCGACGAACGATGCGCCACTTTGGACGACGCCGTCACTCAGCGCGCCCGTGGTTGACAAGCCGAATGTCATCGCTGCTGGCCAAACGACTGCGGCCTTTGCTGAGGGCGCGTTCCGCGATGTCGATGGCGATCCCTTCGCCGGTGTTGCCGTGGTCGGGCTGACTGGGACCGGTGGGACCTGGCAGTTTTCAGTGGACGATGGGGCTAATTGGACCAACTTCGGCGCGGTCTCGGCCACGACAACACCCGTGCTGGCTGGCGCTGACAGGGTTCGTTTCCTGCCTGTCGCCGGTTTCATCGGCAAGCCAACAATCCAGATGCGGGCCTGGGATGGAAGCGACGGCACGGCTGGCAGTCTTGTCAATCTGACCGGCACGGGCAAGACCGGTGGAAGGACCGCGTTCAGCGCCAACGTGTTGACCGTGACGACGTTTGTCAACGCCGCCCCGACGCTCGGCTCGATCATCGGGCCAGCGCTCGTTACCAGCGAGGACAAGACCAGCCTCCCCGTGACCGTGGCAGCGTTGCTCACGAGCGCGCAAGCCGCCGACGCCAACGCCGGGACCGTGCTGGGGGCAGCCCTGGTTGGCGCGAGCGGGCCCGGAGCCTGGCAGTATTCGACTGATGGCGGCACGCTGTGGATGGCGCTGGGTGTTGTTTCGGATTCCTCGGCCCGTTTGTTGCCTGGCACGGCCAAGCTGCGCTTCGTCCCCGCCAAGAATCAAACCGGCCAGGCGACCCTGGAATATCGCGCGCGGGATCGAGCCGTTGGCGTTTCCGGAAGCATGAGCAACATTAGCGCGGTCGGCGGCGCGACGGCGTTCAGCGAGGAGATCGCGACTGCCAAGGTCGCCATCAATGCTGTCAACGACTCGCCCACCTGGACGAAATCCTCCGCATCGGCGCCTTTGCTTGATGACCAAAACGCGCTGGCGATGGGAATCCTGATCGCCGACGTTTGCGGCGGTGGACTCTTCAGTGACGCCGACGGCGATTCCGTCGGTGTCGCCGTCGGCGCGTTGAGCGACACCACCAACGGCCTGTGGGAATTTTCCCGCGACGATGGCGACACCTGGACGCCGTTTGGGGCCGTCGCCGTGAGCACAGCCAGGCTATTGACCGCCACGGACCGAATACACTTTATCGCGAATCCGAACTTCAACGCCAAAGTGTCGGTGCAACTCCGTGCCTGGGACGGCATCACCGGCACGCCCGGCGGAACAGCCGACCTGTCGGGCACTGGCAAGACCGGCGGCGCCACGGCGTTCAGCGCCAATGTTCTCACGGTGACGTCCTTTACCAACGCCGCGCCAATGCTGGGGTCGCCCGCCGGCCCGTCCCTGAATACGAGCGAGGACACGGCAAGCGCGCCCGTCACCGTCGCCAGCCTGCTCGTTCCCGCCCTCGCGACCGACGAGGACCCAGGCACGATCCTGGGCGTCGCCATCGTGGGTGCGACCGGATCGGGAAGTTGGCAATACTCGACCGACAACGGCGCCACCTGGAAAACACTCGGTAGTGTTTCGAGTTCCTCCGCCCGGCTGCTGCCGAGCACGGCCAAGCTGCGATTTGCGCCAACGAGGGATCAGAACGGCCAGGCAACCTTGCAATACCGGGCCTGGGATCGCACGAACGGCAGCGCCGGCGCCGTGTTCAACATCACACACGCTGGCGGCGCAACCGCGTTCAGCGACGGCATCGCGACCGCCACGCTCAACATCAATCCGGTCAACGACGCGCCGGTCATCAATCCGAATGTCAAACCGGTCTTGACTCCGATCCTGCCCGACAACGATAACCCACCCGCAGATCCGGTAGCGATTCTTTTGAGCGGCGTGACCGACGCCGATCCCGATGCACTGGGCGGCATCGCCATCACCGCTCTGACCGGCCTCGCCACAGGCCGCTGGGATTACTCGCTTGACGACGGTTCGAGCTGGCAAACCGTTGGCCTCGTTTCCAAAACCTCCGCCCTTCTGTTGCGCGACACCGATCGGATCCGTTACGTTCCGAATCTCGGCTTCCGCGGCTCCGCCGCCCTGACCTTCAAGGCCTGGGACCAGACCACCGGCTCAGCGGGCGCCACGCAAACACCGACCGGCAACGCATTCAGCTTGACGACGACCGTCGCGTCCGTCCTCGTGAACACCGCACCGGTTTTGTTTGCGTGACGCGTGTTGTTTTGTAACCCCCGCAAGGTCGAGACGCACTTCATCATTCCAACAACTGCTCCTCAATAAGCAGCAGCGCATTTCGTGGCACACGATTGGAATCGTGTGCCACGGCGGACTTGCGAACAGCTTGCGCCGCCCTTACGGCCACAGGTCGGGCGACTCACTCACTCGATAGCTCACGCCAGGTTTCTTGGCCCCAATTATTCACCACAAGTGTGAGGTAAATCTTGGCGCGTCGGCGTTTGACCCTGCCGCGCTTGCTGAATTGATATTCCGTTAGTCGAGGCATATCGCGAAACGTGGCTGAAATCCGCTGGGCGCGACGAAATAAGGCGACAAATGGCGGGCAGACGGCTGATTGCCGTTGTGCCCGAATGCGCCCCCAATCGAGGACCCGTTTGATGGCGATAGGTATTTTGATGTAGCCAACGAGGGGCCAGGTGGTAAGTTTGGCGAGCATGATGTAGTAGGATAAACGATGGTCGCCGCGAACGGAAACGTCTAATTGTCAGGCCGCCGAAAACGCCAAGACGCCGGCATGGCTGGCGAGGGCGGTGTTTATCGATTTCCGCGCGTAATGCTTGTTTTGGCAGGCCCGGCGAACGTAAAAGGGATGTTGGCAAATAGTGACCTCGGTGCTGCACCCCATTGAGAAGGTATCGACATGTCCGACCCCCAGAAAACCGACGGACTCAACGAAAGCGAAAGCGAGAAAACGGGATCGTGGCAGCCCGTCGTGGCGACGCAAGATTTCCAGCTCCGCGCGCCAACGGCAGGGCAAACGGTTTCGTCGAACGTTCAGGTTCCCGGCTACAAGATGCTCGGCATCCTCGGCCGTGGGGGGATGGGCGTCGTCTACAAGGCGTTACAGGAGAAGGCCAATCGCCTGGTGGCGCTCAAGATGATCCTGGCAGGCGCTCACGCCGACCAGCATGACCAGACACGTTTCCGTGTCGAGGCCGAGGCCGCGGCCAAGCTGTCGCATCCGAACATCGTGCAGGTCTACGAAGTCGGCGAGACACCGGACGGGTTTCCATTCTTCTCCCTGGAATTCGTCGCGGGCGGCACCCTTGCGGAACGCTTGAAGCCAGGCCCGCTGCGTGCGCCGGAGGCCGCAATCTTGATCGAATCTCTCGCCCGCGCCATGCAATATGCGCACGAACACGGCATCGTTCATCGCGATTTGAAGCCGCTCAATATCCTTCTAGGGGGAAGGGATCAGGGGTTAGGGGTTAGGGAAGCAGATGGCAAGGAGACCATGATGAAGGTCTCTGCCTCCAGTACACTCGCATCGAAATCGGCCTCCTCTTCTTCCCAAACCCCTGGCCCCCAACCCCTAACCCCCAAGATCTCCGACTTCGGCCTTGCCAAGCAACTCGACAGCGACGACGGCCTGACGCGCACCGGCGCCATCATGGGTAGCCCCAGCTACATGGCCCCGGAACAGGCGTTCGGACTGTCCAAGAATGTCGGGCCGGCGGCCGACATCTACGCGCTCGGCGCCATCCTCTACGAGTGCTTGACCGGTCGGCCGCCGTTCAAGGGCGCTACCGTCGCTGACACGCTCGAACAGGTGCGGACGATGGAGCCGATCACGGTGCGGGCCTATACCCGGGAAATTCCCGCCGACCTCGAAACGATCTGCCTGCACTGCTTGCACAAGGACCCACAGCGGCGCTATGCGTCCGGCGCGGCGCTCGCGGAGGATCTGCGGCGTTATCGCGAGGGGCAGCCGATCAGCGTGCGGCCCGTCAGCAACCGCGAACGCGCCTGGCGCTGGTGCAAGCGCAATCCGTGGCTGACGTCGGCGTTCGCCGCGGTGGCCGCTCTGGTTTGCATTACCATCGGCGTTCTGGTGTACGACAACATCAAAACGAACCGGCTGAACGCCCGGATCGTCCAGGAAACCAAGGTTGCCAAGGAACGGCAGCAACAATCGATGCTGGCGCTCGGGCTGGCGATGACCGAGATCCGCGATTTGGCGGAGGAGGCCATGGTCCCCGCCCAGCGCCGGTCGATGCTGCTCGCGAAACTCATCGCCAAACTCCAGGAGCAAGTCGATGACAACGCCGGGACGGACACCATCGATTCAGTGCGCAATAATTCCTACCTCTACACCGTGCTCGCCATGGCCGAAAACGAGTCGGTGATCGAAACAAAAGAATCGACGTGGATTCACGCGGAGAAGGCCCGTTCGTGGTGCGACAAGGGCTTGAAAATGGTGGACCACTGGCTCGAACTCGCGCCGGGCGATCCGCTGGCCCTCAGCCGGCGGGCAACGCTGCTGCAGATCATCGGCAGCTCGTTTGCGCACAAGGGAACGAAGGACGGCACCAAAGACAAGGACGCCTACTTCGCCGCAGCGCTTCAGATTCGCCGCAAGCTCGCCGAAGATCCGGCGGCGGTCAAGATCGTCGATCAGTTCACGCCGGGAAAAGCCAAATCCGAGCTGGCCGACAGCCTGGAGAACGCCAAGCGATATGAGGAGGCATTCCGCGTCCATGACGACTTGTGCCGAGAACATCCAACGCCGGCCTACCTGGACCAGCGGGCGTACGCGTTTGCCAAGGCGTCCGTCGACGAGAAAGACGTCGCCAAGAAAAGGGCCTACCTGACCAAGGCCAACCAACTGTACGCCGAGTTGTACGAGCGACTTCATGCCAAGGGTCAGTTCAATCGGCAAATGCTCGTTCGCCGGGCGACCGCCACCAAGAGGATGTTCGAGCTGGAAGTTAGCCAAAACAGGCCAGCCGAGGCTCAGCAGCACGTGGAGAAATACGCGCTCATGGCGCAGCAACTCTCCACCTCCGGCGAGGCGCCCCGGTATCATTACGCGGCAGGCTGGGCCTTTTATCAACTCGCACGCATGCAAATTGCAGCCGGACAGGTCGCCCGGACCCGCGCCAGCGTGGACGCGACTCGGCTGCGGCTGGAATTGCTTCAGGCCGACTATCCAAGTGATCCTGGGACATGGAATCTCCAAATCAACGTGTGCCGCCTGCAACTTCAACTGGATGAACCCGCCCAGGCGATTCGCGGCGCTGATTCATTGCAATTCAAGAATCCCGACGCCGCATCGAATGACAGGATCTCCTATCGCCTGGCTTGCGTTTATTCCCTGTGCATCCCGGCAATCGCGAAGGCACGCGGCAAGAACCCGCTCACGAGCGACGATGTCAAGCAGCAGACCGATTGCCGAGACAAGGCGTTTCAATGTCTCGATAACGCCTTCAAACACGGCTACCCGTATTTCAAAGAAACGCGCGAGGATCCTGATTTCGTGCCGATCCGCGGCGATCCGCGTTTCGAGGCGATTTTGAAAAAACATGAAAAGTAGGAAGGATCCGTTGCGATAGGAAGATCGGCGGCTGGCATCAAGCTACTGCCCTGCGGAGTTTTCGGCGCCAGCCGGCATCACGCCCGTCTCCACGATCACCTGTAACTCGCGCGGCAAGAACGACCAGGCCGTCTGGTAGGCGGCCTCCAGCGGCACCTTGATGTAGTGGCCTTCAAAAAGAAACAGGGGCATATCCGGCAGCGCCTCGCCGAGTGCGATCGGCTCGACATAGGCGGCCTTCTCGCGGCCGGCATCGTAGGAGGCCAGCGTACGATCCTTGCCGGGGGGAAATTCAAACAGCACATCTTCGTCTTCGAATTCGTCCCAAATCGCGCGGTGTACGCCGAACGGATCGCGCTTCGTGGGCGGAAAGAGATCGACCACGAGCACATGAACGCCAGCGCGGATGAACGCGACGCTTTTCTCGACGAATTCCCTGAACGCCCGTTTGGAATCCTTGTTGCCAGGCGAGACGATTTCAACGATCGCCACGGTACGGCCAAGCTGGTGCTTGACGACGATGCGATTGGCGAGATCGGAGTAAAATTCCTTGGAGGATTTGCGCACAATTCGCGTAGCCGGCGCTGTCATCGTCAACAGGGTGCCGCCGGAACCGCGATCCGCCTCGCCGTCGGCAAGCTGATCGACCGTTAGAACATCGGTTTCCTTCGTCGATACTTTTTGCTCAACGAGCGCCGTCAGCCCCTTCGGCAATAGACCGGCATTCATCGCATTCTTGATGAAGATCGACCACGATTGATGAAAATCGTGGAACAGCCCGGCATAGACGCGGGTCCAATCGTGAATCGGCATGGCGCTTCCTCCCAGCGCCATTGTACGCTGAATTGAACCTCGAGTCACCGACCTTTCGTGGCAAGGCCGCGACCCGGGCCGTAGTCATGGTCCGAAAATCGCCCAAGAAAAATGGCGATCCCGGCCCGGCGGCGTTAAAATCGGTAGAGATTTTTCTGCCCGCGAGGACGATCATGGTCAATCCAGGCGAAGTCACAATCCTCTTGCAGAAGGCCGACTGCGGAGACCGCGGCGCGGCGGACGAACTTTATCGACTCGTCGAGAAGGATCTGCGCGCCATTGCCGGCAAAAGAAAGCATCGGTTCGAGAATCCGCTGGAGGGCTCCACCACCGTGCTCGTCGACGACGCTTTCTGCAAGCTGGTCGGCAGTGACGTCACGATCTGGCAACCGGGAGATCGCGGCAAGTTCTTCTCGTACATGGCCAACAAGATGCACGATCTGCTGGTCGATGCCGCTCGCGCCAAACTGGCGCAAAAGCGCGGCGGTGATCGCAAACAGGTGGACCTGAGCGCCTTCGACCCCGCGGCCCGCGGAAGCGAAGCTCTGGAAGAGACCGACTTCATGATCGACCTGAAGGCCGCCCTCGACCGCATGGACGCCTTCGCGGCTGACGAAGCGCGGGCGTTTCGCATCTACTATTTTCTTGGCTGCACTTTTGACGAGACCGCGGACATTCTCCAGGTTTCCGCCACCGAATCCAAAAGGCTTCTTCGCAAGGCGCAAATGTGGCTCCAGCGC
Source organism: Planctomycetota bacterium (assembly GCA_016191165.1). Classification (GTDB taxonomy): domain Bacteria; phylum Planctomycetota; class Planctomycetia; order Gemmatales; family Gemmataceae; genus SIAQ01. Next base: position 30,543 of record JACPPF010000087.1, on the reverse strand, counting down.
GAGTTGAAGGGATACCAGCATGAATCCTGAAACCTGGCAGAAAGTCAGTGCCACGCTCGATCGTCTGCTTGATCTCACGGCCCAGCAGCAGGCGGAGTTTCTGTGCGAGCTCCGCGCCAGGGACCCGCTGCTGGCTCAGGAAATCGAATCCCTCCTGGAACAACAAACGGACGATCTGCTTGAGACGCCGCCGAGCGAATTGCTGGATGCGATTCAGACGACGCTTCCCGGAATGAAACGCGATTCAGCGTTATCCAGCATCACCATTCAACAGGCCGGCCGGTTGACGATTGGGGACGAAATCGCTCGCGGCGGCATGGGAGCGATCTTCCGGGCGAACGACCCGCACATCGGCCGCGTCCTGGCGGTGAAGGTGTTGCTGCCGCAAGCGCGCAATCATCCCCACGCCGAGGAGCGTTTTTTGCAGGAAGGGCAAATCACGGGGCGTTTACAGCATCCGGGTATCCCGCCCATCCATGAGCTGGGACGACTGGCCGACGGCTTGCCGTACTTCGCGATGAAATTGATCCAGGGCCAAACGTTGACCACTTTGATCGGCGCTGCCGACTTCAAGAACACCGATGGCCGATGGGTGGGCGTTTTCGAGCAGGTGTGTCGAACCTTGGCCTATGCGCACAGCGAGGGAGTGATCCACCGGGATCTGAAGCCGAGCAACGTGATGGTCGGCGCGTTCGGCGAGGTGCAGGTGATGGACTGGGGCCTCGCGAAGGCCTGCCAGAATCGCGCAGGCCGGCGGGAAGCGGCGCCGGCCGAAGACGCGCCCATGCGGGACGACGACGGCGCCTTTTCGCGAGCCGGCGACGTCATCGGCACACCCGCGTTCATGGCGCCCGAACAGGCGCGCGGCGAGACGGACACCCTGGACGAGCGCTGCGATGTCTTCGGCCTGGGAGGCATCCTGTGCGCCCTGTTGACGGGAAAGCCGCCGTTCGTCGGCAGCGCTTCGGAAATGGTGAACAAGGCGGCGCGCGGCGACCTCGGCGAAGCATTCGCGGCTCTCGATGCTTGCGGGGCGGACCCGGCCCTGATTGAGATCGCGCGCCAATGCCTGGCGCCAACCAGGGAGGATCGCTTCGCAAACGCGCGCGAGGTGGCGGAGGCGGTGACGCGTTATCGCGAGGCAGCCCAGGAAAAACTCCGGCAGGCCGAATTGGCGCGCGAGAAGGCCCACGTGCAGGTTCGGGAGGAGCGCCGCCGGCGCCGCGTCACGCTTACTCTGGCGGCGTCGTTGCTGGTATTGCTGGTGGGTATCGCCAGCGCCGGGTTGTGGTATCAGCAATATTCCTCCCAGCGGCAGGCGCGCGCTCGCAACCTCAATCAACTCGTCGCGCGTTCGCTCGACGACGCCGACCGCGAACGCCAGCAATTGATCCAACTCCTGGCCGACCCCAACCAGGTCCACTTCTTGTTGAGCAATCTACAGCCCTGGCAGGAGAGACTCCGCGCGGCCAAGAGCCATTGGCGCCAGGCCAGCAAACTGGCGGACAGCGATCCGCAATTGTTGGATGAAGACCTCCTGGAGCGCCTGCGTCAACAGGACGCGACGCTTGCCGGCGATGAAAAAGACGAGACCTTCGCCCGCGAGCTCGACGGGATTCGCCTTAACGTCTTCGAACCGACCGCGGGCAAATCGGCGCGCACCGAACAGGCGATGCTGGCGCAGCAATATGCGGCGCTTTTCCGAACCAAGGGCTGGGACTTTCAGAAAGACGACTTCGAGGAGCTTCTGCCCGCCATGCGCCAATCGAGCGCGCGCTACGTTATCGCCATCGCCCTGGAGGCGTGGGCGGAGAACCTGATCCGCTGGGGCAACCCCGCCGATGGCAGGATCAAGCGACTGCTCGAGATGGCCCGCCAGCTCGATCCTGATCCGTGGCGGGATCGCTTTCGCCGTGGGGAAACCTGGTCCGACGGCAAGCGTTTGCAGAGCCTGGTCAACGAGATGAAACCCGAAAAACAACCGCCTCAGGTCATCATCGTGGCCGCGGAGCTGCAACGCTACCATCGGCAGGACCCCACTCCGCTCATGCGTTCGGCGCTGCTCCACTATCCGGGCAACTTTTGGCTCCATTACCAGCATGGTCACGTTGCCTATGAGCGCAACGAGGACATCGCGGGTTTGGCGGCCCATGGCGCCGCGCTGGCCTTGCGTCCGCGTAGCCACCATACCTTGAACTACCTCGGGGTATGGATGGGCAGAAAAGGCGACTTCGCCACGGCCGGTGAATTCTTCCGCAAGGCATTACATTACAACCCCAGCTACGCCAAAGCACAAACGAACCTGGCCAAGGTCCATTTCGAGCGGGGTCAATACGCGGCCGCCGTCCCGCTCTATCGCAAAGCGCTGGAGTCGGAGCCGAATAATCCGATCATCCACAACAACCTCGGCGCCGCCGTGGTGCAGCTCGATGACGCGACGACAGCCCTGAAACATTTCGACGCCGCTCTCAAGCTTTCCCCCGGCTACGACGAAGCGCACAACAATCGCGGCATCGCCCTGCGCGAGCTGGGCCGGATCGACGAGGCGCTCAAATTCATGAAAGAAGCTCATCGCCTCAAGGCCACGCCGAATCGCGCCCGGCTCATCGATGATTACGAGAAGGCACTGCACCTGAGCAAGAAAGAAACCCAGGGACCGGTGGAGCTGGCCCAGCTCAGCAAGGGATTGGCCGGCAAATTGAGCGCCGACCTGCCACTCGACATCTTCAACGCGACCAGGCGAAGCTACCGCGCGAGCCATCTGGTTCGCCTGCAAAAAGGCCGCTGTTATCAGATCGACCTCACCGGGGATTTTGACACCTACCTGCGAATTGAAGACGGGCGATTCAACTCGATCCTGTTCAATGACGACGTGCGGTACCCCGACAACCTTCACTCGCGCCTGGTATTTGTGCCGGCGAAGGATGACCTTTATCGGCTGGTCGCCACCACCTACAAGCCGGCAACAACAGGCGCCTACCAATTGCGCGTGACCGAGGTTGCCGCGCTGAAGCCGACGGTCGTATTTCGCGACAAGCTCACGGCGAAGGACCAGACCCATGACAAGGGCAAATTCTATAAATGGCATCCGGTGGCGCTGCAGGCGGAACACCCCTATACGATCACGCTGGAAAGCCCCGATTTCAACACGCTGGTCCGGTTGTGCGAACTGACCACGAAGCGCGCGTTCGTGCAAAACACCGTGATGACCCCAGGGAAGTCTCGCTACTCCCGAATCGATTTCGCGCCGCGCGTTTCAGGCGCCTATCACGTCCTGGTTTCTTCCACCTCGCCGGGCGTCACGGGCGAATACACGTTGACGGTGCAGGGATACGCCATTCCCAAGGCGAAAGGCAAATGACAAGGCTGGTCTACCATCGTGCGGCGACGAGCCAGCCCAGGATAGCCGAACCGATGCCAAAGGCGGCAAAGCCGAGGGCGTAGCCGCACCGGATGTACTTGGCGCGTTCGGCGTTTCGGGCGATGGCGTCCGGCGTCCACGCGAAGGTATGTTGATGGCTCAGCAGGTCGTGCCACAGGGCCTGGCCGGTCGATGGTCCGTTCAAGAGGTAGCAACCCGCGACCATGCCCGGCTCGGCGTCATCGGTCCGCGTGCCGGCAAGCGCCCATTCAACCAGCCTGGCTCGCCAACTCTGAACGGCGACCAACCACCGGTAGAGTTGAACGTTCTCGTTCATGATCGGCGTCAAGCGAGTCGCGGCCGTGGGTTGGTCTTCAACCCGAAAGCAGCCGCGCAGGTCGGCCGGGATTTGCTCAAGGAACAGCCAATCGACCGCCGTGGCAACCATGGCGGGCACTTCCGCGGGATCGAGATCGGGGACCGGTGGAAAACGCGCCAACCAGGCCGCACCGACATCCGGCCCGGCAGGCAACCCCGCGAGGACAAGAAAAAGGGGGATCTCCAGCCCCAACGTTCGCCGAACGATGTGCAATTCGGTTTGCGACTTCTCGATGGCGGTCCGGGTGGCGGCAGCGGACTGCAATGCCAACGGCGTGACCACCAACACCATGCCCTGCATTGGCAGGCGCGCGATCCGGTCTTCAGCCGTTCGTTGGCAGAGGTATCGCAACGGTCCAACGGATGCGTCCGCCTGCAAGGGCGTTGGTCGTGCTTGCGTGGCCGAGGTCGCCGGCCGCTCGACCACCAGGAAAACGGCGTCCGCGTTCGCAAAGACGTGGAACGGCTCGCCGCTCCGGGACATTGGCGCCGCGCCTAGCCCGTCCAGCCAGGCCCGGACCTCGCGCGTGAATGGGCCGAGGATCAGGAAAATCGGCGCCCGCTGGAGGTCGATTTGCGCCCGTTCCAAATTGGTGCGTGCCTCGGCCCAGGCTGACTCGAATTCAGGCCAAACTTCCACCGGCGCCACCTGTTCAAGCGATAGCCACAATGCCCGGCTCAGCCACGCCAGCGCATAAACCGCCGCCGCCAGCAACGGCAGCCAGGCGCGATGCGCCGCCGGCCAGGGAGAGCGCAGCAAGCGCTCGATGTCGGCAAACCGATTGAGGTGCCACAGCGCGGCGAGCAGGCAACCCCACAGGGCGACATGCAAGCCCCAGCGCACCATCACCAGCGTGGTTGAATCGGCGTCGTCGCGTCCGAACGGAAACGCGATTGCGGTCAACTGTCGAACGGGGCCCCAGGGGCGCGACATGGCCATCATGGCTTGACTCCGAAAAGAACGTCCTGCGGACGCCACGCCGCAAGCGGCAAGAACCCTAGAACCGCCAGAGCAGCGCCGCGGCGATGGGCGCGGCCAGGGCCGCCGTCAGAAGAAGCGAAAAAACCAGGCGGTGCATCGACGCGGGGTCACCGAGCCGGGCTTCGCGTTGCGCCGCCTCAAGGCCGGCTGGCATGGTCCATTCCGCGTGGGCATTCGCAAGGCGAGCGCGCACGCGCTTCGTCCACGTGTCAACCTGGTCGGCCGCCTCCGCGCGGTTGCCACGAAAACCGAGCATCACGCAAAGGTGTATCACCTCCAGCGCGTCAGTGTCCTCGCGGGTCTCAGCGTAGCGAGCCTCATCCCAGAACTTGGCGGGGCCAAAGTCGCTGGCGAACAATTCGGATTCGAGCGAGCGCTCGCGCCAGGATGACCCGAGCGGGGAATAACGTGCGAGCCATTCATCCAGCCAGCAGGTCAAGGCATAACAAACGGTAGCGCGCGTGAGCTCTTGCCGTTCGGCCGGGCTGCCGCCTTCGGAAAAATCCAGAGCGGCCTCGCCCGCGGCGTTTCGCGCCGGCACATCCAAAAACCGAAGTCGTCGCGTGAGGGACTGCCGTTCGTCTTCCAGGTGCAACGGCTCCCCAGCCTCAAGCCGGTCGCGCAAGGCGATGCCAGCGGAAATTACGTCCTGAACCGCGTCGGCCATTTCCGTGGTCATGATGCGAATCCCTCAGCGCCGGCGGATCGCCGGCGGCGGACAGAACAATCAGCGAGCCGGGCCTATCCTGGCGGCAAATCAAACCGGATTGGCATGGACCGCCGGGACAAGCCCGCCGGCTCGCTGTGACCTTCTGTTGAACCAGGCCGACGTGCCGGTGCCGGTTGTCCACTGCCCACGCTTCGCCCCCAGGATATTCCATGTCAACTTTTTGAACAACGGCAATCAAGAACCGCGGCAACTGGTATTGACAGAATGCGAACCATTTCTTAAAAGCCCCGCCTCAATCAGGGAAGAACCAGAGCCTTGCAACGGCCAGATTGCCATCCGGGGGGAAGGATGGTCCGTCGGCATGACTCAACCAAGGGGAGTATCGGGCATGACATGGGGAAGTCTCTTGCGACATTGGACCATGCAAACCATTCACTCGGCCGTGCTCGGTGCAGCACTGCTGGGCTCAGCGGGGGTCGCGGTTGCGCAAGCGCCCAAGGCTGTCCCGACCCAGGCGCCGGCGCATTACGCCAAGACGCAAGGCTTTGATCTGCCCGTTCACATGGAACCGGCGGATCGCCTTGCCATCAGCGAATTTCGCCTCTACGTCAAGACGCCGACCAGCGGCTGGAAACTGCAGGAGTCGGGAAACCAAAACCTGACACGGTTTAGCTGCAAAGTGGCGCAAGATGGAGAATATTGGTACACCCTGGCGACTGTCGACAAGGCCGGTCGGATGGACCCACCCGATGTGAATTTGGCCGCGCCCAGTCAGCGCGTCATTGTGGACACCGTTGCTCCGATCATTCAGGTTCAATCCTGGACCAGTCCGCAAAACGATTTGTGCCTGCGTTGTACCGTGACTGACGTGAATCCAGACATGACCACCCTCCGGGCCATCTGCCGAACCAGCGCCGGCGACGTGGCGCTGGAGGCATTTCCGAATCAGCCCAACACCTTCCGGCTCAAGGGAGGCGAGCTGCTGCGGTTTCCGGTCGTGATCACGGTGCGGGACCTGGCAGGCCATGTTGCCACCAAGGAAGTCAACGTTCGCGAACTGATTGGGTCGGCGCTGGCCCCGGTGGCGCCCAAGGCGGCGCCGACGAAAATCGAGCAGGCGAGCGTGGTTCCCGATCCGAAGATCGCGCCGATGCCGCAGCCCGATCTGCCGATGCCGCGGCTGGACATGCTGCCGGCGTTCAAGAACGAAGGCCCGACGCGCGTCAGCGACTTCAGCCCCTCGGGTTTGCCGCAGGGAAGCCCGCTGCCGATTCAGCCGCCGGGAGGTCTGCCCCAGCCCGAGATTCAGAAAACCGGCCAATCGACTCCGGCGCCGCTGCCGAGCCCGCAGCAAGCCGATGGCCCGCGCCAGCTCATCAACACCACACATGCCGCCATCGAATATCGGATTGATCAGGTCGGCCCCAGCGGCGTCGGCAAAGTTGAAGTTTTCATGACACCCGACAAGGGCCAAACCTGGCATCGCCTCGGCGAGGACACCGACAAACGCAGCCCCGCCGAGGTCAACCTGCCCGGCGACGGCGTCTTTGGCATCCGCATCGTCGTCACCAATGGCAACGGATTCGGCGGCCGAGCGCCGGTCCGCGGCGACCTGCCTCATTGCACCGTCGAGGTCGATACCACCAGTCCGTTCGTGCAACTTCGCTCCGCCGAAGTGCTGCCCGGCTCCGGCCAGGTCGAGCTGCGCTGGAATGCGACCGACAACAACCTCAGCGCCGAACCGGTCAACCTCTTCTACCGCACGCGCGCCGACGGCGCCTGGCAAGTCATCGCTCGCAACGTCAAGAACGACGGCGTGCATCGCTGGACCTTCCCGCGCGATGCCGGGCCCCAGTTCTTCGTCAAGATCGAGGTGACCGACCGCGCCGGCAACCTGGCGCAGGACTCCTCGCGCCAGCCGATCCTCATCGACCTGACCGAACCCCGCGCCACCGTCCTCGGCGTAACCGGCAGCACGTCGCCACGCCGTCCCTGAGGAAACTCAATCCAGGCGCAAAACGCAACTCCTGAGGTTGGGCGTCAATGCCCAGCCTCTTTTTTTTTCATCACCCGCTTCAACGGAGCGATCTTTACCGATCCCTGCGCAATTTGCGCAACCTTGAGTCGTAGCGTGCGTCAAGCGCAGCGCAGACGCACCACCCATTTGCAAGGTCAACGGTGCGTCCGCGCCGCGCTTGACGCACCCTACGGTCGGCACTTTTCCCCCGATGAGGTTGCGCAATTTGCCCAGGAATCCGTAGCATCATTAGCAAAATAACTTCCCGATTCTCTGGCCACCGCCGCCGGGGTCACGGTACTCCGTGACCCCGGTGAGCCACGCCACGGTTCGGACTGTTCTCCGGGGTCCGGAGTACCGGACCCCGGCCACGGCTTAAACAAATCTGGAAGTTGTTTTTCGGAAGTCACATAGTGATGTTCCATGGCGATGCTCTCGTCTTGGAGATGATCTTGGTCCATAACCGAGCTCCCCGATGCGGATTCGCGACGTATGAACGGCGCCGCGCGGCGCCTATCGGCAAATGCGATCCCGGATCACGTTGGCGCAGGCGGGGCTATTTCACGGCGCGATCCGGTGTTATCGGCCGAGCGATCGCCCATGCGAAGATCCGTGCCGCGAGGTAGCAGACGGCGAATAGGCCGCCAAGGACGAGCAACCCCTGAGGCACGCCATCGATCGTGATGGAGGGAAGGGTCCGGCCGGGCCGGATGAGGACGCCCTGACGCGAGTCCTGCTCGGGCTTCACCGCCGATTGGGGCGGAAACGCGTCGGGCTTGCCGATCTGTTTTTCTGCGATTTGAATCGTCCCGTTCGGACGGAAAAGCATCTGGGTGCGTGTGAGCTTATCGGCGCTCACAGGAGTCGGCAGTTCTGGCCTGGGCCGTTCCACCGGCTTCGTTTCCTGGCCCGTTGCCAATTCCGGCGGCAACACAAGAAAGCCGACCAACAAGACAACCAGCGCGTGTTGCTTGAAACAAACCATGATCGGCCCTCAAAAATGCCAGTAAACATTTCCCTCATCTTGAATACGGCGAATTGGGGGCACTGTGACACAAGATTCTGGTCGCCGTGGCCTGGCTCAGATTGCGAATTTCAAAAACCCCACGGTGCGCGTGCGTTCACCCCCCGGCTTCGCCCTTGCTCAACAACCGCTCGTAGTCCGCCGGCGTATCCAGGTCCAGGAGGATTTCATCGCTCGGCCAGGGCAATTCCAGCGTCTCGGACTCATGGGCGCGAATGTAGGCGTTTAGCCCCTGATCCCGGGGCCAGTTTCGTATTTCCGCGGCATGTGACCAGCGCAACAAGGTTGGATGGCCGCGCCGGCCTGCAAAAGTCGGCACGATGATCGAAGGCGTACTCGCCTCCACATGCAGCCCTTCCTTCATGAGCAGGGAGGGGAGGTAGGCTCGCAATCGCATGGTCCGCATCACCTCCGGCCGCACGGTCGGATGATCCGCCGGAAGTAGAAGCCAGCTGTCAATCAGGTTTCGCGGGTGGAAGCGCTCCTCGATCCAGGCCAGGCCGTGTTCGCAGGTGGTTCGCATGTCCGCCGTGTCGTGATCGAGTGCAAGAACATGAGCGCCCGACGCCTGGGCGCGGTCTTCCAATTCGTTTGCGCCCGGGCCAACGACGACCAGGACATCCGCGATCCCCGCCGCGCGCAACGCAGCCACCACGCGCTCGATCACCGTGCTGGGGCCGAGGGGCAAAAGCAATTTCGGGCGGCCCATCCGTCGGCTCTTGCCCGCGGCAGGAATGAGACCATAGGTTGGCATGCAAGACGTTCCACGGAACCCCGTAGCGCAATCACGGGAATTGCCAGCGTACCCCGGACTCACGCCGCGGGCTGGCGTTTTCAGCGCAGTTTTTCGAGCGGTAACAAGAGGATCGTGCCATCGGTCAGCGGCACAAACGCCCGCCCAGGCCCGAACGCCACCGGCGCCGCGGTCGGCGCGACGTTGGCGCGCAGAGTCACGCCGGGCCCGAGCGGCCGGCCACTCGCCGGATCGAGCGCGAGCAACTGCCCCGCGACATCGGCGACGACCAGAACGCCGTCAATCAGGTTCGGGGCCCCAACCACGTCGGCGAACGAATAGGCCCAGATTGGCTCGTCCTTGTCCGGATCGTGCCAGACCAGACGCGTGCGACCGACGATGCAGCCGATCTTACCGCCGCGTACGAATGGTCCCGCCGTCACCTTGCCGGACACCGGCCAGCGCCGCACCACTGCCAGCCGATCGGCATCGAGCAGCGTAAGCGTATCGGAGGCGTCGAGAACACAAAGGGCGGCCGGCGTCGCGCCTGCCGCTGGCACGACCACCGGCGCCGCCATCACGCGATGAGAAAGTTGCACCGTGGCGCGCCGATCGAACAGTTTGCCATCGGCGGATGCCATGCGCGACAGGCCGCGCGAGCCATCGCTCAGCACAAACTCCCGGGCGTTCAAAACGGCGATGTGCCCACGCGCCTGCTCTTCCGCGCCAGCGGCGCGCCAGTCGGGGCCGTTGATGAAGGCGCCGTCCTGAAGGTTGACGCGCACGACGATGCCGCTGGCGAGCGGAATCAGCAGGAAACCGTCGCCCAGCGCCGGAGTTCCCTGGATGGCGCTTGACAACCCCACGTCGAACGCGCGCGGCTTTTCCCCGCCGGCGAGGGAGCCGATCTCGACGCGCAGCTTCATGGCGCTCGCCGGCCAGGACAGCACGAAATACGATTTTTCATTGGCAAGCAATATCCTCGAGGCGCCGTCGGCCGACGCGGGTAGCAAGCGCTCTCCCAGTTCGCGCCAGGCCGGCTGGGGCTTTTTGGAAAGTTGGCCGGAATCAAAACGAATCACGCCCCCGGCGTCGTTGAGATAAATGGTCCCGTTGGCAACGAGCGGCGCCTGCTGGGGCATGACGCCGAGCTGCCGCTGCCAGAGAATTTTTCCGGTGTTGGCTTCGACGGCGCTGGCGAGGCACACGGGCCGATCGCCGTCCTGGGTTGTCAGGTAAAGGATATCTCCGCCCGCGCCCTCGGTTCGCGCCTGGGTCCGATGAAGCAACGTGCCGAGCCGGATGGGCGCCGGCCAGGTGGCGACCAAATCCGGGCCCTTGCTCGCGTCGAAGATCGCCTGCACGCGATGCAGTTGGCCGTGTGTCATCGGCCAGTAGTTGTAGCGATCGGCGTAAGCGATCACGCAGCGACCGGCCCGCCTGGCGGGATCGACGAGGAAGTCCTGCTTGAGGTGTCGAAACAGGAGTGGGTCGCGCGTGCCGGGTTGCCGAACGCCGCGCGGGGACAGGAAGCCGGATTCGGTCATGATGGCGAAGCGATCCGTTCCGAACCAGGGCCGGGTTGAAACACCGGGCAGATCCGCTTCCGCCACGGGCCTCTGCTCCGCGTTTTGAATCGGCAAGGCATACGCCTTCACCGCGGCATGGTTGAGTCCGGTCGCGAGGCCCTGAAGCAGCCAGGCTTGCTTGTCTCCCGAATAGAGCGCAGGCAGCCCGAGCAAGGAGCCGGCGGCGTGGCGCGTATAGAGAATATTCGTACAGATTCTTTTCGTAACATCAATTTCGTACAGGCAATACTCGTCCGCCGGGAAATAGGCGAGCGACGTCCCTGGCAACCGAACCCCGCCGACCTGGAATGGCTGGCCAACCTGGTACGCGCCCACACGGCGCCCCTCCGCCACTTCGATTTCCTCGATCTTGCCTGCCACGGTCGGGACCAGCAACGTGCGATCCACCAGCACCGGCGTCCCGAGGCATGCCCCCTCCAGCGCCGTGATCCAGAGCGTCGCCCCGGTTTCCATGATGACCGCGGCAACGCTGCGCTGGTCCGACGAAAACACCAGCGCCAACTCCGGCGTGATCGAATCCGCGGGGACGCGCAACGGCAGGGCGCTCGTGTCGATGCCGACGCGCCGCGCCCAGCGCAGCTCCCCCTTCGTCGGTTCCAGCGCATAAAGTACGCCGCGCGCCAGCGCCAGGATCGGCGGCCCCGTAGTTTTCACCCCTCGATCGGATTGAACCCGCGGCGTCACGCTCAGGCTGGGAAACGGGTCGTCGTCCAGAGGCCGGGCCTTCTGGCCTGGGTCGGTCGGCACAAAAATGACGCGCTCGCGATGGGCCTTGGACAACTCGTTCAGGAGCGCCCGGATTTCCGGCTCGTCGCTTCGCCTGGTTTTCTCCGCCAACGTCCTTGCCTCCCGCACGCCCGGGGCCGTTGGCGCGGGCAGCTGCTTCCTGATCGTGGCAATCAGGTGTTGGCGTTCCGCGTGGGAATTGAGCAACGCTTCGATGCGCTTCCATTCCTGCGTGAGCTTGCGCTCGCGCTCACCTGGGTTGCCGCCCGAGGGTGGCGAGCGTTTCTTTGCCTCGGCCCAGGCGCGCCGGGCCATCGGTAGATAATACGGCGATTTCTCGCGCTCGGCACATGCGGTCAACTCGGTTGACAGAAAGTTCAACGTCTGCCAGATGTCCGCCTCGCGTTCCTTCAGCAACGGATCGCCCTGATACATGCCGGCCAACTGCAACACTCGTTCGAGCGCCTTCACCGTTTCCTCGGTGCCTTCGCGCGCGTAGGCGGAAAGACGTACGTCGCTCAATTCGGCAAGAAAACGGTACTTCTTGTTGTGGGGGCTATCCGGGAACTCGCGATACAGTTTCTGAAACGCCGCCGACGCTTCGGCAAAATCGGGCTTCTTGTAGAGTTCGTCGGCTTTCTGAAAGGTCTCGGCTTCGTTGGTCTCGATGGTTCCCCGGACGCGCCAAACTCCTACGCCAGCGACGATGCCGAGCATGATCAGCATTCCGGCGATGATCCAGACGGCGCGCCAGGCAGAACGCTGCCGCGGCGCCGGTTCCGTGGCCTGGGCAATCGCGACCGGTGCGGGCGCCGCTTCTTCCGGGGCGCGTGGGCTTTCCCACACGTCCGGCTGCCAGGCCTCGGTCGCAATCGCCGTGGCTGCGGACGCGGGCGCAGGCTCGTCATCGCCGGGGAAATCGTCCCCAAAATCCGGCGTCGGTTCGAGCGGCATCGGCACCGGTTTTCGCTTCGGCGGATCGACACGCCTGGGAGGCGGCAGCGCCTCGGGCTTCGGCTCAACGGGTGCGGCTGGGGTCGGGCCTGCCGACGCCGGCTCCTCCGCGGAAGGGTCGGGGGACCGCGCCACAACGGGCGGTGGCACATCAGGTATTGGCATTACGGGCGGCGCCACAACTGGCTCGGTGGGGCCGGGTAGCGGATCACTATCGTCACGCACCTCGAAGACCGCCCGGCAAATCGTGTTCGGGCAACGCATCCGCTTGCCGCGCATGTTCGCGTCAAGTTGATAATTGCTCTCACACCGGGGGCAGGTGACCGATAGGGGCATGGGAACGTCCGCATCTGTTTGGCCGCGGGGGTTTTGCCGCGGGTGCAACGTTCAGGATAGGTCATCCAGAGAATGCGGACAAGGCTCCGTTTATACTGCACTCGCCACGAAATGACCCGTCCTCATTAATGAGCCGCGACCGAAAGGGAGCGTTGGGTTTGTTCCCGCCCCTTACGGTCGCGGCTCGTAACAAATGTGCCAATCGCGAGCGCGTGCAGCATAAACAAGAACCTTACTTGGCAGGCTTTTCCGTCGGTTTGGCGTTCGCTCCATCGGTTGAGGGCGCGGAAGTCTGCGCATCCTTGGCGAAGCGAGCGATGAATTCGGGAATCTCGATGCCGCCGATGTCCTTCATCACCTGCATCATGGGCGGCAAGCTGTGGGCCATGCCTTGCAGGAATCGCGAGGTGTTGGACCCATCGCCGTTGCCGCCGTTCTCCCAGACGACGACCTTGTCGAATTTGATGTTGGAGATCGCCTGGGCCGACGCCTGCGCGAGGTGGTCCAGGTGTTCGAGCATGAGAATCTGAAACGCCTGCTGGGCGCCGCCGCAGGCGTCGATGATGCGCTTGAGCCCATCGCCCTTTTTGGCGAGGATCTCAAACTGCCCGCGGGCCTCGGCTTCGAGCTTGGCGTAAATGGCGGACGCCTGGCCTTCCGCCTCGATGCGCCGCTTCTCGGCTTCCGCCTCGGCCTCGACGATCACTTTCGCTTTCTGGGCCTTGGCCGGCGCTTCCAGTTCGGCGCGGCGTTCCGCCTCGATGCGTTCGGCCTGAGCGAGCGCGGCCTTGGCCTGGGCGCGATGCTGCGATTCCTGGACGGCGGCCTCGGATTCGCGCTTGCGCGTTTCACCGAGCTGAAAGGCTTCAGCCTGTTTGACCTGCAAGTTCGCCTGCGCCAGCACGACCTCCGCCTGGGCTTGCGTTTCGCCCGTGATCGCCTTGGCATTGGCGTCGGCGATGGAGATACGCATCTTGCGCTCGGCGTCCTTGATCTGCGCTTCCTTCTCAAACGCGGCGTTCTGCTCGCCGACCTTCTGTTCCTTGTCCAGCTCGGCAATGCGCACGGCCTGCAAACGCTGCGCCTCCTTGATCAGCGCCTCGCGCTCAAGCGCGGCGGATTGCTCGCCGACCTTGGTCTCCTTGTCGAGCTGGGCGACGCGGACCATCTGTTCGCGCATCGCCTCGCGCGTGCCGATCTCGCGCAGCTTCGTCGCGTTGGCGACCTGAATGAACTTCTCGCGCTCCGCCTCGGCAACGCCGATCTGCCCGTGCCGTTCCTGCTCGGCCACGTCGATCTTCGCCTGCTGCACCGCCTGTGACGCAGCCTTGCGGCCAATGGCCTCGATGTAGCCCGACTCGTCCGTGATGTCGGTGATGTTGACGTTGATGAGCACCAGACCGATCTTCTGGAGCTCCGGCTCCAGCGAGGTTTGAATCGACAGCAAGAACTTGTCGCGGTCCCGGTTGATATCCTCGATCTTCATCGATGCGATGACCTGGCGAAGTTGGCCGAAGATGATGTCGCCCGCCTGCTGCTTGATCTCGACGAGGTTGAGGCCAAGCAAGCGGATGGCCGCGTTTTGCATCGTCTCCGGATCGGTGCCGACGGCGACGGTGAAGACGCTGGGCACGTTGACGCGAATGTTTTCCATCGACAGGGCGCCCTTGAGGGGCACTTCGATCTGGATCGGTTCCAGGCTCATGTAGGCGAAATCCTGTACGAGCGGCAACACGAGGCGGGCGCCGCCATGAAGGCAGCGCGTGCCCGTCGCGCTGCCGGTGTACTTGCCGTAGATGACCAGAACCTGGTTGCTCGGACAGCGTTTGTAGCGCGTCATGAACAGGAAGGCGACGACGAAGAACACCATCGCGGCCAGGACGATCAGAACCACGTAAGGCCAATCGATGGGAAGAGGCCAATCGAACTTTTGTTGTGCGAACAGAATTGTGGACATGTTGTGTTCCCTTGGAGGTTTAACCGTTCGCTCTTGGCGAGCGCGAAAATCCCCGCCCGCCCAAGGCGCGCGGCCAAACGAAATTAACCATGCGCCGATTCAACCTCGACGGTGTCGGAGCCGACGATGGCGACGACGACGATTTTCGCGCCGGTGGGCAGCGCGTCCTTTCGGGTGACGGCCTTGTACTCCAGTGTGCGATTGAGCACGCCAACGTGGACTTTGCCCTGCCCCGCCTTGTCCGCCGGGATCGGAATGTAGACGGTGCCGTGGCAGCCGAGGGCCCGCTCGATGCGGACCGTGCCGTCCATGTTCAATTTCACCAGTTGCTTCATGATCCAGGCGACGAGGAACAAGGCGCCGAGCCCGGCCCCGGTGGCAATGGCCAGCGTCGGAAAGGCGTCCCACTTCGCGCGGTGCGCGATCAACCCCGCGAGGCCGAAGAACGCCAGCCCCGCGGACACGGTGCGAATGGTGAGCACGCCGAGGAACCAGGTGGAGTCGTGGTCATGCCCGACCGCGTGATCGCCGCCGACATCGTGCCCGCCGACGTCGATGTGCTCGCCGCCGCCGACATCGTGATGCCCGCCCAGTCCGAACAGGGTCATCGCGAACTGGCAAACGATGAGCGTGCCACCGATGGCCGCACAGATCATGAAGGTCGTTTCCATGTTCGCAGGCCTCCTGGTTTGCTGGCTAACCGATTGCCGCCCATTATCCGCTCGTCCGCCGTCGAGTTCAAGCAAAACCCCGGCTTCCGGTCGGGGAACCGGGGCAAAACGTGCCGGTTCTGCGGGTCGCGCCGGTCGCGGCTGTCTACGGGTAGTTCGCATGCGAGGGATGAGGATTTGCGAGAATCGGAAAAAGGCGTGCGGTACGGCGAGCGTCGCGGCGTCAGCCCGACGTGGGAGTGCGATCCCGGCGAGCGTCGCGGCGTCAGCCCGACGTGGGAGTGCGGCACGGCGAGCGTCGCGGCGTTAGCCCGACGTGGAAGTGCGGCACGGCGAGCGTCGCGGCGTTAGCCCGACGTGGAAGTGCGGCACGGCGAGCGTCGCGGCGTTAGCCCGACGTGGGAGTGCGATCCCGTCGAGCCGACGCCCGGCCGGAGTACGCGGTTGGCCTACAGGATGAGACGCTCAATCCCCCTCCGCGTCCGCCTCCGGCATCACGCCGGTTTCTACCGCGATCCGCAATTCCTCCGGGCTGACTTCCCAGGTCCGCTGGTAGGTCGTTTCAAGGGGGACCGGGACATGCATGCCCGTAGCCAGAAACAACGGCATGTTCGCCAACGCGTCGCCGACCGCGATCGGCTCGACATAGGCGACGTGCTCACCGCCCATTTCATAGGACGCCAGGATACGGTCCTTTCCTTCCGGGAATACAAAATCCTCTTCGTGGATTTCGTCCCAAAGGACCTTGTGAATGCCAAAGGGATCGCGCGCGGACGGTGGGAACAAATCGACGATCAACAAATGAACGCCACGACGCATGAAGTCGATCGTCTTGTCCACGAAATCGCGCAACGCCGCCCGGCTGTCTTTGTTCCCCGGCGACATGATTTCAATGACCGCCACAATCTTGCCCAGATGATGCTTGACGACAATGCGGTTGGCGCGAGCGGCGTAGATTTGCTTCGCGGTACTTCGCACAATGCGCGTTGCAGGTCGTTCAAGAGTCGCCAATCCACTCGAACCCGCGTCGACAGATTCTTTGAATTTCGGCCGCGATTCAACGGTGAGGACATCCCCCTCCTTCGGCCCGGAGCGTTGCTCCACAAGCGCGGAGAGGCCTTTCGGAAGCGTTCCGCGATTCAGCGTCCTCGCGATCTCGATCGACCAATCCTGATGAAAATGATGAAAAAGGCCCGACGGAATTTTGCTCCAATCGTGAATCGGCATAACGCACCTCCCCTGTCATCATACCACCGCGCCATTATATCCCTTTCCAAAGAAATCATTTGCCTCCCTCCGCACCTTCCGGCTAACATGGCATCGCCCCTTTTTCTGGGAGATCGCATCATGCCAAATTATCGCGTCGCAGTCATTGGCCGCACGGGCCGCGGAAACTATGGGCACGGGCTGGACGTGGTCTGGCGGCAGATACCGAATGCACAGATTGTCGCCGTCGCGGACGAGAACGAGGCCGGGCGAAACGCCGCTCAGAAACGCCTCGGCGCCAAGACCGCCTACGCCGACTATCGCCAAATGCTGCAAAAGGAACGGCCGCAGATTGTCAGCGTGGCGGATCGGCATCTGGATTCGCATCGCGACATGGTGATCGCGTGCGCCAACGCCGGGGCGTCAATCTTTTTGGAAAAACCGATTTGCCGAACGCTGCAAGAGGCCGACGAGATGGTCGCTGCGTGTGAGAAACACCACGTCAAGCTGGCGATTGCGCATCAGACTCGCTACAGCCCGCGATTGCAACGTGTGAAGGACCTAATCGTCGCGGGACGCATCGGCGACATCCTGGAAATGCGTGGCCGCGGCAAGGAAGACGCCCGTGCTGGCGGCCAGGATTTGATGGTGCTTGGCACGCACATCCTGGACCTGATGCGCTTCATTGCGGGTGACGCTCGCTGGTGTTACGCCCGCTGCGGCGTCGTCGCCAAGGACCGCGTGACGCCCGTCACCAAGGCCGACCTTCGCGAAGGCGGCGAAGGCATGGGCCTCATCGCGGGCAATCATATCAACGCGATGTACGGCTTCGATCGCGGCATCACCGGGCACTTCGCCACCGTCCGCTGCAACCGCGCCAAGGGCGAACGCGATCGCTTTGGCCTGACCATCCACGGCACGCGCGGCGTGATTCAAGTGACGACCGGCAGCCTGCCCGCCTGCCACCTCCTCGCCGACCCGTCTTGGTTCCCGGGCCGTAGCCGAGTAAACTGGCAGGAAATCACCAGCCAGGGCATCGGCAAAGCGGAGACCCTCAAGGACGGCGGCCTGGGGCAAGGCAATGTTTGGATCGTACAAGATCTGCTTCAAGCCATCGAACGCAACCGCCAGCCCAAGGGCAGCATTTACGACGGTCGCGCGGCACTGGAGATGATCCATGCCGTGTACGAATCCGCCCGCACGCGCACCGCGGTCGAGTTGCCAATGAGGAACCGCCGGCACCCGCTGGCGGGGTGGTAGGATGGTTATGATTAGTTCATCCGATTCCTGTCAGGATCGGCGGGAATGCCCGCGGCGCAATTTCCTTCCAGATTTCGGATTCCTCGCCGTCAGGAACCGCGCGTTAATTAACGCTTGTTATGAAAATCGATACGGGCCGCGACCGTCAGGGAGCGGTTTGTCCAGACCGCTCCCTGACGGTCGCGGCTCGTGAGCGGAAATTGACTCGCAACGCCCTAGTTGGTGCATGATGATCCTGCGAATATCCGTCGTTGCAATCGGCCTGGTAATGGTACTGACGCAGGCGTTGTCGGCTGGCGAGCACTGGTCGCTGAAGCCGCGCACCCGGCCGGCGGTTCCCGGGATCGATTCCAAATGGGTCCGCAATCCGATCGATGCTTTCGTCCTGGCCAGGATGCGCAAGGCCCGCCTGGCGCCGGCTGCGGAAGCCGATCCCGCCACCTTGATTCGCCGATTGACTTTCGACCTTCATGGCCTGCCTCCGGCACCGGCTGAGGTAACCGAATTTGCAGCCGCCTGGACCCAGGCAGGCGCCAAACGAGACGCCGTATTGGAAAGATGGGTGGACCGCTTGCTGGCCAGTCCGCGTTATGGCGAGCGCTGGGGCCGGCACTGGCTCGACGTGGTCCGTTACGCCGAGTCCGAGGGTTTCGAGTACGATCGCTTTCGCCCTGGCGCCTGGCGTTACCGCGACTATGTCATCAAGGCCTTCAACGACGACAAGCCCTTTGGTCGCTTCCTGCTGGAGCAACTGGCTGGTGACGAAAGCGCCCGGAACGATCACGACAGTCTGATCGCCGCTGGTTTTCATCGGCTCGGCCCCGTGCGCCGCAACGCGGGGAACAAGCTCGTCGCCTTCAGCCGCAATGAGATCCTCACCGAGCGAACCGACGCCATTGGGTCGGTATTTCTCGGCTTGACGGTTGGCTGCGCCCGGTGCCACGATCATCGCTTCGACGAAATCCCCCAGAAGGACTACTATCGCCTCCAGGCCTATCTCGCGTCGACCAGGGAATATGATGTCGTGCTGGCGGACGCGCAGACGCAAGCCGATTGGAAGGAACGCACGACCCGAATTCAAACGCGGATCCAGCAGTTGCAAAAGCAAGTGCAAGGAAAGCAGGACAAGGCGACCGAGAGGACCATTGCCGAACTGCGTCAAACGTTGCCGCCGGCGTTACCGACGATCAGTACGGTCAAGAACCATACGAAGGAACGAACGCCGATTCACGTTCTCAAGCGCGGCGATGTTGCCCGGAAGGGAGCGGTGGTCGGCCCGCGCCCGCTGAGCCTGTTTGTGCCAAAGGATGCGCCGGAGTTGCCCGCGCACGTTATCAACCCCCGCACGCAGCTGGCGAAATGGCTGAACGATCCCGCTCACCCGCTTGTGCCGCGCGTACTGGTCAACCGCATCTGGCAGGGTCATTTCGGCACGGGCATCGTCGCCACGCCGAACGATTTCGGCGTCAACGGCGCCGCGCCGAGCCATCCCGAATTGCTCGACTGGCTCGCCAACGAATTCGTGCACCCCTCTCCCCCCGGGAGAGGGGCTGGGGGTGAGGGGGAGCGGGCGCGAACCATGAAGCGCATCCATCGCCTGATCGTCCTGAGCAGCACGTATCGCCAAGCGTCGGTCGCCGCCGATGAGCCCGCCCGCAAACGCATCGACCCGCAAGACCGCTTGCTGTCGCGTTTTCCGCGCCGGCGGCTGTCGGCCGAGGAGTTGCGCGACGCCATGCTCGCCGTTGCGGGCAAGCTGAATCTCAAGACGGGCGGCCCGAGCGTGATGGTCCCGGTCGAGGCCGATTTGGTGAAGTTGCTTTACGATCCAGGGCAATGGGTGGTCACGCCGGACGAGAAGGAACACGATCGGCGTTCGGTGTACCTGGCCGTCAAGCGCAACCTCCAACTGCCGTTCGCGCAGGTCTTCGACCAGCCGAACGCCGCCATCAGTTGCCCGCGCCGCGAATCGAGCACGCACGCCCTGCAAGCGCTGGAGCTGTTGAACGGCAAGCTATCGAACAAACTGGCCGACGCGTTCGCCGCGCGGCTGAAGCGCGAGTGCGGCGACGACCGGACGAAGCAGGTGGAGCGTGCGTTTCTGCTGGCGGCGGGCCGCGGACCGACGATGCGCGAGCGCGAGGTGGCGCTGGAGTTTCTGCGAACGCAGCCGTTACGGGAGTTCGCGGTGGGGATGTTTAATCTGAATGCGTTCCTTTATGTGAATTAGTGTCGGAGCCCGAGGCGTTAGCGAAGGTTGGGCCGACAATCCTTCGCTAACGCTTCAGGCTCTGAAGATGAAACCTATGAATCACCATCAACAGTCCCCCGCGACTTCCTCCGCACCGCCTGCTGCGGCATCGGCGGCCCTGCACTTGCCTACCACACACCGTGGAATGAGGATACAATACACCATTGTCCATAGGCATCCGGCCAAGACGGAGCGCTCATGATTTCCAGCCATACGACTAATGTCGCAGAACGTGCGAAAGCGATTTACAGCCGAGAGCTTCAGGCCGAATTGGAAGCATCCCATCCCAACGACTATGTGGCGATCGAACCGGAATCGGGGGAGCACTTTGTCGCCGATTCGTTCGGGGCAGCCATTGCAGCGGCCAGAGCAACCCATCCCGACCGTATCTCGTTTGTGATTCGAATCGGCCATGCTGCCGCACTCCACTTGGGAGGACTGACCAATTGAACAGCCGGGTGGATGAATCCTTGCGAGCCCACGCACAATCTCGCCGCTCCTTCCTGCAATCCGCCGCTTGCGGCATCGGCGGCCTCGCGCTCGCATCGATGCTACACGACGACATCGCCCGCACCAATCCGCTCGCTCCACGCCTGCCGCAACGCCCAGCCAAGGCGAACGCCGTCATTTTTCTCTTCATGGCCGGCGGGCCGAGCCATCTGGAAACTTTCGATCCCAAGCCGCTCTTGAATCGACTGCACGGGCAGCCGCGGCCGGCGGAGTTCGGGCAGGCGAATTATCAGTTCATTCAGCCCGATGCACGCCTGCTCGGCAGCGCCCGGCGGTTTCGCAAGCATGGGCAGAGCGGCATTGACGTCTCCGATCTCTTCCCGCACACCGCGCGCTGCGTCGATGATCTTGCCGTCATCCGGTCATGCCATGGCGATAGCGTCGTTCACTCCGCGGCCCAGTACGAGATGTTCACGGGGCGCGTACAGCCGGGCTATCCCAGCATGGGTTCGTGGATTCTGTACGGCCTCGGCAGCGAAAGCCAATCGTTGCCGGGCTACGTCGTCATGCCCGATCCGCACGGGGCGCTCGAAGCGGGGCAACCGATGTATACCAACGGCTTCCTGCCGGCGGTGTATCAGCCGACGATGTTTCAAGGCGGGGATCGGCCGGTGCGCAACCTCAATCTGCCCGCCGGTGTCTCGCTCGCCCAGCGCCGGCGCACCATCGATCTGATTCGAAACCTGAACGCGGCCAGTCCCGACCGGCGCGACGAAGAACTGGACGCCCGAATTGAATCGTACGACCTGGCCTTTCGCATGCAGACCGAGGCGCCGGAGATCTTTGACCTGTCACGCGAAACGCGCGCGACGCTCGATCTCTACGGCATCGGCCGGGAACCGACCCACGATTACGCCCGGCGTTGCCTGCTGGCGCGCAAGCTCGTGGAGAACGGCGTGCGCTTCGTCACCGTCGTCGCCGGCGGGGGCCCTGGCAACATGCAGTGGGACGCCCATGCCGACATCGAGGAGAATCATCTGCGCTTGGCCGGGCAGACCGATCAGCCGGTCGCCGCCCTCTTGACCGATTTGAAACGCCGCGGCCTGCTCGAATCGACCCTGGTGCTGTGGGGCGGTGAGTTCGGCCGATCACCGGAGGCCCAGGGCGGACGTGGGCGCGACCACCACAACCTCGGCTTCTCAATGTGGCTCGCCGGCGGCGGCATCAAGGGCGGCACCATCGTCGGCGCCACCGACGCCATCGGGCTGCGCGCGATTGAAGATCGCTGCCATCTGCGCGACATCCACACCACCATCCTGCACCAGCTCGGACTCGATCAGGACGAACTCAGCTATCCCCATCTGGGCCGCCGCGAACGGCTCACCCTCGTGCATGGCCGCGTGATCGGGCAAATCGTGTGAAGCTAAGAGCGTCTAAAGAAATGAAGTAGGTCAGGCTTTCCAGCCTGACCGTCAGGCTGGAAAGCCTGACCTACTTTCATTGTTTTGGGCACTCTAAGGGACATTCGTGGTTCCGTAGAAGCTCTGGGAAGCCCGCCCCGCGTGGTATCGCCTGCGCTATTTGCTCAGAATATCACGCAGCGCCGTTTCCAGTTCGGGAAATTTGAAGGCATAACCTGTGCCCAGCGCCCGCCGCGGTAGCACGCGCTGGCCCGTGGTGATGATCTGGGCGCCCTCGCCAAGCATCACGCGCAAGGCGAATCCCGGGGTCGGCAGGAAACTTGGCCGGCCCAGGACTTTGCCGAGGGTGCGCGAGAATTCCCGATTGGTCAGCGCGTTCGGCGCCGTCGCGTTGAGGGGGCCGACGATCTCGGCGTGATCGAGGGCGTGCAGGATCAGGCCGACCTCGTCTTCGTTGTGGATCCAGCTCATGAACTGTCGGCCGCCGGCCAGGGGCCCGCCGACGAACATCTTGAACGGCGTCAGCATTTTCGCCAGGGGCCCGGCCCGGTCGAGCACGATGCCAGTGCGCAACAACACGACACGCACCCCGTGAGCGCTGGCAGCCAGCGCGGCGTTTTCCCAGTCGGCGCAAACCGACGCCAGGAAGTCGTTGCCCGCGAGCGATTCTTCCGTTATTTCTTCATCGCCATGCGGTCCGTAGTAGCCGATCGCGGAGCCGCTTATCAGGGCCGCCGGTCGCTGACGCTGCGGGCTCGCGTGTCCCTGGGCGCCAGGTTTGGCAAGCGCGGCGACAACGTTCTCGGTGCTCTTGACACGGCTGGAGCGGATCAGGTCCTTGAATTCCGCGCCCCAGCGACGGTTGAAGATGCCCTCCCCCGCGAGATTCACGACGGCGTCACACGACGCCACCACGTCCATCCACGGGCCGGGTTGAACCGGGTCGCCCGCCACGATGGTGCAGCGCTCGCCTTCAAGATGCTTCGCAGCTTCGGGCCGGCGCGTCAGCAGATCGACGTGATCGCCGCGCTCGGTGAGCCGCTTGACAAGCAGCGAGCCGACCAGTCCGGTTCCGCCGGTGAGAAAGACGCGCATGATGGAATCCCGCGCACGGAGATTGGATGATACCGGGGTTCGCTGGGCTCACCCCGGGGCCTGGGATGATTCTGTTGTATCGTCCGACAACGGGATTGGCGCTTGCCGTTCAAGAAAATGCGGCTTTGGAAGCTCATGGTCGTTCGCAGGCGTCTTGCCGACGAGGGAAAACGCAAGGTAACGGACGCCGTGGACCATGGCCGCCAGGTAGATGGCCAGAATCACGAACAACAGGATGGGAAGAAGCAGGATGAGAGCAACCGGCACGAATAAGATGCTGACCACGCGCTGGAGCGGAGGCGAACGGTCATCCGCGAGCAAGGGAATGCGTTTCATGGCGGAACTCGCCCCGTCTCGTCGGGCCTGGAATGCTACCCCAATTGCCGCGGATATTATACTATTCGGGCGTCCGTGTCGGAAAAATAACACAGGCCGCCGGTTTTTCGTGCGGACGCCTACCTGCGTAAACCGTTTTCATTTGAAAGGCAGCGAATGGAACCTTGGCCTGACGCCGATGCCTGGGAGGCACACAACCTCCGGCATTTCCGCCGGTTGCTGTACGCGGCTGCGGCGCTTTTCTTCGCCACGGACGTAATCGCTCACCTGGGTGTTGTACCGCACCTGCGGCCGGTGTCGCTGCAGGACATCACGGCCAACATCCTGTTCGCCATCGGCTTTGGCTGTCCCCTGGTGTTGCACTTGAGCAGTCTGCCACGGCTGCGTGAGCTTTTGGGTACATTCGCGGCCGGCGCGGTGCTGGCGCTGGGGGTCTGGCAGTTGCATAGGTGGATTGGCGTACCTGCCGAATACAAGCCGGCGGAGGTTCTCGTTGCCGAGATCGTCACCGGCCTGGGCATGGCAAGCCTCGGCGCGATGACGTTGCGAGCGTGGCGCAACATCGGTCCGGAGCGCGCGAAGGCGCTGGCGTTTCTCCTGCCTGCCTCGGTGGCGTTTGTCGTCACGCTGGAAGCCGGGATCTTTCTTTATTTCATCAAGGTCCAGTGTCCGAGCAGTTGCGATCCATCCGCGTACGCCGCCGACGCAGCCTATGGGGTGCAGCTGAGCTTCGTGATCGGGCAACTTTTCGCGGAAGTGCCGTGGCTCAAGTACGTGTGCCAGGCCATTTACGTGGCGCCGCCGCCGGCCCTTGTTTTTGTTTACGCGTTGCAAACCCGGGCACGCCGTCCGCCGCCGGTGGATGCGGCAACCGTTTTGCTGGCTGTGTTTGTGACCGGTTACAGTCTCTACTTCGTTTTCCCGGTGTGCGGGCCGCACTTTTCGTTCGGCGCCGCTTTCCCGCATTCTCCCCCTGCCCTGGACGGGCTCCTGGGTACGCGCTTGACCATCGGCGATCCCGACGCCTGGCCCAACGGCATGCCGTCCCTGCACACCGCCTCCGTCGTGCTCGCTTACTGGCAGGCGCGGCGATATGGCCGCTGGGCCCGTACCGCGGCGATGGTGTTCGTGATCGGCACGTTCCTGGCCATGCTCGGCATGGGCGAGCACTATCTCGTGGACCTCATCGTCGGTTTGCCGCTCTCGCTCGCAGTCTACGCGGCCTGCATGCCAGCGTGCCCGGCGTATCGCCGCGAACGCGGCGCGGCAATCGTCGGCGGCGTCGCGCTCCTCGTGTTCTGGTATTTTCTCCTTTTTTATGGCATCGAACTGTTGCTGAGTTCGCTTTTCGTGGCCTGGGCGATCTCAATTGGAACCATCGCCGCGGTCGTTTGGCTGGAACGACGCCTCGACCGGGCGACAAGGCCCAACGCGGAAACTCCGATCGCTGACGCTCCCGGCTCGTTGAAGGGTGTGGCGCCGGGGCCGCAGGGACATTTCTTGATTGGCAACCTGCTCGCCTTTCGCCGGGATGTACTGGGCCTTTTGCTCGAAAGCCGGCGCGAGTTCGGCGATGTCGTGCGGTTCCATCTTGGCCCGATGGTCATCCACCTCGCGGCCCACCCCGATCACGTCAAGCAAGTGCTGGTGACCAATCAACATCGCTACAACAAGGACACGCGCAGCTCGTCGAAAATCGTCGGCATCACCGGTGAAGGATTGCTGACCAGCAACGGCGACGCCTGGCTGCGTCAGCGCCGCCTGATGCAACCCGTCTTCAACGCCCAGCGACTGCTCGCCTACACCGACCTGATCGCCGCGGCGACCGATCACATGCTCGATGGCTGGCAAATCCGCGCCGACGCCGGCCAGCCCATCGACGTGGCCTCGGAGATGACGCGCCTGACCTGCACCATCATCGCGCGCATCCTGCTCGGCGCCGACCTGAGCGCCGACATTGACGAGGTCGAGCGATCCACCAGCATCGTCATGGCCCACACCTGGCGCCGGCTTGAACGCATCGTCGATCCGCCCCTCTGGCTCCCGACGCCGGCGAACCGCCGTTTTCGCGAGGCCAAGCGCCGTCTCGATGCGATTGTCCATCGCCTGATCGCCGAGCGCCGCGGCGGTGAACCCCGAAACGACCTCCTGGCACTTTTGCTCAAGGCGCGCGACGACGGAGTCGGCGGCTCCGGTGGCGGCATGAGCGAACAACAATTGCACAACGAAACCATCACCCTGCTCCTGGCCGGGCATGAAACCACCGCCAACGCTTTGAGCTGGACATTTTACCTGCTCGCGCAACATCCCCGCTGGTGCGAAGACGTCCGCCTCGACCTGGCCACCGGCTCAGCCGATCTGGTCACGCGCGTCTTTCAAGAAGCCATGCGACTCTTCCCGCCGATCTGGATCATGGAACGCCGCGTGCTCGAAGATGACACGCTTGCCGGCTACCTGATCCCGGCCGGGTCGGCGCTGGAAATCTGCCCCTACGTCACGCATCGGCATCCCGAGTTCTGGGACAATCCGGAGACCTTCGACCCGGACCGCTTCACCCCCCTGCGCAGCGCCGGTCGGCATCCCTACGCCTACCTCCCGTTCGGCGGCGGCCAACGTCTGTGCATCGGCAGCCACCTCGCCATGCTGGAAGCCCGCATCATCCTCGCACGCGTCCTCCAGCGCTTTCGGCTCGACCTCGTCCCTGGCGCAATCGTGACGCCCATGCCCGGCATCACCCTTCGGCTCCGCCAGGGCTTGCCGATGATCGTTCAAGATTTGAGCAAAATGAAGTGAAAAGTCGCAATCGCGCCGGAAGGCTCTGTGGAGTCGTTGTTGGCCGCGCTTTTTTCGGGGACTTTTCGCGGCGCGGGAGGGCAACGTGACCATACCAGCCCCCCTGCGCACCCAGCGTGCGAAAGGTGGGGGCTGCGGTTCGGCGTTCGCACGGCGCCATGCGAACGCCAAGCCGCAAGCGGCGCGGGTGATTACTTGCTCTGGAACCCCGTGATCGCCATCTGACGATCGAGTTCCATGCGGAATTCGTAGGTGATGCCGAACGCCTTTTCGCCGGAGCAATTCGCAGGTACGGTGACATCCCAGCGGAGCAGGTTATTGGGCCGGCTTTCACGCAGGTAGAGGCCGTCTTTCGACAGTTCGGGCGACGCCTTCACCAGGATGACGCCGACGCTTTCGGTCTCGCCCTTGGGCAGGCGGTCCCAGACCTGAAGCTGGACCGGGTCCTTCTTGAAGCTGGAAATCAAGATGCGGTAGTCGTACTTGAGCACCTGATTGCCCCCGGCCGTGGTGCGGGTCTGGTCCACCATCTGGCGCTGAACCTGAAGCTGAGTGTCCACGCCAAACCCCGCGGTGAACTCCTCGCCGACCGCAACGAGGGGCATCGGCATTCGGCCCACGAAATCGCTGCCCTGGTACATGGTCGCCTCGCCCGGCAGGAGCACATGGTCGCTCTTGTTCACGAGGTCGGCCAGCCGATACACGCGCGTGTTGAGCACCGGCACCGTCTTGTAGTAATACTTGGGCGCGAGCTTGAGCTTGACGACCTCGATCACCTGTTCGTCATTGCGCGATGGGACCGTCAACTTCGCGGGCAGATGATAGGTGATGCTTGGTCCGTCGGAGCCGGCCGGGCCGAGGTTCGCCTTGTTGCTGTTTTTCAAATTATCGAGCACCTCGCGGCGCGACTGCATGAGTTCGAGGTTTTGCTCCCATGCGGCGGCGTCGTTGAGCTGCTTTTGAGCGGCCTCCTGATCCTTGGCTTTGCCGCTGCGATAGTTCATGCCTGCCTTGTCGCGGAGCGCCTTGGAAAGGTTTTGCAGTTCCATGCTGGGTACGCGCTGCGCGAACGGGGTCGGGCCGCCGGCGGGCATCGGCGGGGCGCCGGGCGCGCCGCGCATCACGAGGAGTGGTTGCAGCATCCCCAGTTCAGGCGGCGAGGCGTTGAGCAATGGCTGGGCGGTGGACAGCGTCATCGTCACGCGGTTCCAGTCCTCGCCCGAATGCTGCATGAGGTTAGCCAGGTAGTCGAGCTTCACGTCTTCGTTCGCCTTGCCAGCGCGGACCTTGTACTCGGGTCGCCAGGCGACGGCGCCGACCAGGTAGTTGAGCCGAATCGTGCCGCCGGCGCCTGCCGTGCGATCGACGACGATGACCGCTTCGCGTTCGACCTTTCCGCCGCTGCCGCCGAGTTCGCCCATCTTGCGCTGGATAAAGCTCATCTGGATGTCGTTGAGGCGTTTCTGATCTTGCAGGGCGACCATTTCCTTGGACTTTTCGACCCGCTGCTCCATGACGTACTTGGCCATCGCGATGACTTCATCGCCGGTGTGCTTGCCTTTTTCCGTCACCTGTTCGAGCTTGACGAGCAGAGCCATGTTCTTTTGCAGGCTGGCCATTTCCGAGGCGATCTTCGCGCCCAGGACTTGATACTTGTCGATCTCGGCTTCGCGTTTGCGGCGTTCCGCGCTGGTGTCCTCGAAGACCTGGCGGGTGCTGAAACGTGTGGTCAGGACGCGCAGGCCGTTGCCGCCTTCGGAATAAATGGTGCTCGGAACTACTTGCGCGGGCATGGGGGAGACGACCAACTCAATCAGCCCGTTGCCCTCGGGCACTTCGACTTCGCGCGTGATCAGCGCGTTGGTGGTGTAGACCGTGACCTTGTCGATCCGGCTCTTGGCGATCTTCGACGCCTGCGGCTTCTCCGCATTCTTCGCTTCCTGGGCTTGACCTCGGGACAGCCACACGGCGGCCACGACCGACAGTACCGCGACTGCCCCACAACCGATGTACCAGCGACGCATATGAAAGACTCCTTATTTGTGTGTTTGGAAACTCGTTTAGCCGCTCGCCTGTGGCGAGCGGGTCTCTTGTGCTTAGCGCGCTCGCCACAGGCGAGCGGCTAAACGTGGCATTACGTTATTTGCTGCGGAACCCGGTGATCGCCATCTGGCGGTCGAGTTCCATGCGGAATTCGTAATTGATGGCGAAGGCCTTTTCGCCCGAGCAGTTGGCGGGGACTTCGACGTCCCAGCGGAGCAGGTTGTTGGGCCGGCTCTCGCGCAGGTAGATGCCGTCCTTGCACAGGTCGGGCGTGATCTTGCCGAGGATGACGCCGATGCTTTCGTTCTCGCCCTTGGGCAGTCGATCCCAGACCTGGAGCTTGACGGGTTGATTCTTGAAGCTGCTGACCAGGATGCGGTATTCGTACTTGATCACCTGGTTGCCGCCTTGCGTGGAGCGCGTCTGATCCACCATCTGGCGCTGGACCTGAAGCTGGGTGTCCACGCCGAAGCCTGCGGTGAACTCTTCGCCGACCGCGACGAGGGGCATCGGCATCCGCCCGACGAAATCGCTGCCTTGATACATGGTCGCCTCACCGGGCAGGAGGATGTATTCGCTCTTGTTGACGAGATCGGCCAGGCGATAGACGCGCGTGTTGAGAACGGGGACGGTCTTGTAGTAATACTTGGGCGCCAGCTTGAGCTTGACGACCTCGATGACCTGCTCATCGCCGCGCGAGGGGACGGTAAGCTTGTTGGGCAGATGGTAGGTGACGCTGGGCCCGTCGGTGCCGGCCGGGCCGGCGATACTGCCTTTGCCCTTCTTGAGATCCGCGAGCACCTCGGTGCGCGAACGCATGAGGTCGAGGTTCTGTTCGATGGCGGCGGCCTCGTTCAGGAGACGCTCGGCTTCCTTTTGCACCTTGGCGTCGAAGGAATTGCCCCTCCCGCCGCCGAAACCGCCTTGACCGGAGTTGAGCTGCCAGGCCTGACCTCGCTGGGTCATGGCTTTCTTGGCGATGTCGCGTGGAGCGTAGGAGTTGGCGAACGGGGACGCGAAGCCCCCGCCGCCCGGCATGGGCGGGCCGCCCGGAGCGCCGCGCACGGCGAGGATCGGCTGCAACATGCACAAATCCGGCGGCGAGGCGTTGAGCATCGGCTGGGCCGTGGACAGCGTCATCTTCACCTGGTTCCAATCTTCGCCGGTGTGCTGCATCAGGTTGGCGAGGTAATCGACTTGCACATCCTGATCCACTTTGCCCGCGCGCACCTTGTATTCGGGATGCCAGCTCACCGAGCTGACGAGATAGTTGAGGCGGACCGTGCCCCCCTTGCCCTTTTCGCGATCGACGACGAGGATGGCATCGCGTTCCATGCGCCCGGAGCCACGCCCGAGTTCGCCCATCTTGCGCTGCAAGAAACTCATCTGGATGCCGTTCTGCCGTTTTTGCTCCATGAGGTTGACCATTTCCTTGGCCTTCTCGACGCGCTGGTCCATCACGTACTTGGCGATGCTGATGACCTCATCGCCGGTGCGCGTGGACTTGTCGGCGGCCGCCTCGAGCTTGTTCAGCAGGTCCATGTTCATCTTCAGGCCGTTGATCTCGGAATCGATCTTGGCGCCGGCGACCTGGAACTTCTCCATCTCGGCTTCAAGTTTGCGCCGTTCCGCGCTCGTGTCCTCGAGGACTTGCCGGGTGGTGAAGCGCGTGGTCAACACGCGCAGGCCATCGCCCCCTTCGGAGTACATCGTGCTGGCGACGATGCGGTCGGGCATCGGCGTCACGACCAGCTCGACGAGACCTTCGCCATCGGGCACTTCGATTTCGCGCGTGACCAGCGCGTTGCTGGGATACACCGTGACCCGGTCAATCCGGCTCTTGGCGATCTTGGAAGCCGGGGCGGCTCCGTCTTTTTCTTTCCCGCCGGACCACAGGTACGGCGCGAACACCGCGACGATCGGCAAGCAGAGCACTGCCGCCGATCCGATTAACCATCGACGCATGATTGAACTCCTTCGTGAAAAGGTTTAGCCGCTCGCCTTGGGCGAGCGGGTACACGCCGGATTTCGCCTGTCACCCGCTCGCCCAAGGCGAGCGGCTAAACGAAATGTTGTCTACCACGCCCAAATCCGCAAGAACCCACCCGGCCCGCCCACGAGGACGCGCCGGCCATCGGGCGAAAAACTGACGGCTGTTCCGTTTTAAGGTGCAAATCCGTGGCGCCCAGGGTGTTTTCATGGTCTGGATGGTCCATACATTAATCGCAGCTGAGCGGCCGGCAAGGAGTCGGTCGCGCCTTCATCTTTGCCAGGGACGGCCATGGCCAAC
>JACPPF010000086.1 GCA_016191165.1 Planctomycetota bacterium | reverse complement strand
TAAACAGACATCCACGTTGTCAGGTTGTTCCATCCATGGAGAGCCAGCACAAAACCCAAGGAAAAACAGGCAGCCTATCTCCTGGACGAGCAATAAGATATTGTGGCTACCATCAAGATAAGTTAATAGAAGTGTAACAATCCCAGGCAGCTGATGCAAGGAAAATCCAGCTGAAAAGCAGCTGCCAAGGATTTTTGTGTTAGCTCAATAGTGCCCCGTGGGAATCCAGGCTAGGTGGCGGTTCGCACTGACAGTTGCGCGGCCGTGCGCAAATGGCCCTCACCCAGGAGAACCCAGGCTTCACCCTTGAACAGATCGCTCTTGGCGGCCTGGAGGCGTTGAAAGAGGCGCGGCGGGGCCTGAATTTCGAGACGCGGGGCCCGGTAGGCCACGGAGCAAATCTCGACTTCGTTGCCGGGCAGCTGCCTTTGTTTGCACCAGTTTCGCCAGGCCTCCTGGCAGAGGAAGGCCGACGGTTCGTTTCCGACTTCGGGCCACGCCGTCTCCGGCAGGCGAAGCACGGGAACACGATCGTAAAGGGTCCAACCGTCGGCCTTCGCGGCGAAGCCATGCACCTCCCGTGTTCCCGACGCGCTGGTTTTTACAATCGCCATGAGGACGCGCTCGGGCCTATCCACCACGATTTGGCGCCAGGCCTCCGAATCGCTTGGCTGGCCCAGGCCTTGCACGGTCAGTGGAAAGCCAGCGGCCTGTTTCCAATCAGCCGCCTGATCGATACAAGCCCGCACGGCCTCGACGTTGATCCAGTGATCTTCGTCAACCTGCCAGGGTACGCCGACACACTCGGCAACCGGCATGTAATGTGGCGGCGCACTTCGTTTGCCTGTCGGCTCCAGCCGTTCCTGAAACGGGAACACCATGCGCCGCTCGATCAAGACGGGAGTCGTTTGGGTCGGCAGGGCGGCTCGGCCTCGCTCGGTTGTCAACCAGCGATTTTCGGGTTCGCACGCAATCAAGCCAGCGCCGGCAAGGTCGGCCAACACACGCTGCAAGACCGACGCCGACAGGCGCAGTCGGCCTTCCAGCGCCTGCAGGCCTACGCCCGAGTCCTGACTCGCTGCCAAGGTCTCTTCAAGATGAATTGCTTGAAGAACGAAGGAGCCCAGGCGATCCAGCGGTTGGTCAAATTGAACCTGGACCGACGCCTCGAGGCGGTGCAAAAACACGTACCCGATCCAGAGTTCAAGCGGTTGCACCGGCGCCAGCTGGCGCCACCAGCCTGCCAGCGTTCGGCCGCCTGGAAAGATCAGGGACGAAGCGCGATCCATGAACGACTCCACTGGCCCCGCGACGTCTCCGCAGGGCACCCTTGCATTATGAACCAACCCACGCGAAAAACAAGCCTTTCCTCGAGCCTCGCTCGCCGAAAACCAATCAACAGGCTAATCTGGCGACATGGCGATTTCTTTCGAAAACGCGATCCCCAAGGTACTGGATCAATACGCCGCCCCCATGCGCGGATTGCCTGTACCGCTCGGCAATCACGGCGGCTTCAGCGGCGCCCGTCTCTGGCGTCTGGAGGCGCCCGCAGGGGTTTTTTGTCTCAAGGCCTGGCCCGTCGATGGCCCTACACGCCCGCATCTGGTTTGGACGCACCACCTTTTGGCAAACGCATCAAGCCTGCCCTGGTTGCCGCGCGTGATGACGACCATCACGGGCGACACCGTCGTTCTTCACGATGATCGCCTGTGGGAATTGCACACCTGGATGCCAGGCCGGGCTGACTTTGCAAGCAACCCTTCACCCGAACGCCTGCACCGCGCGGGGATCGCGCTGGCCCGGTTGCACGCGGCCTGGGCGAGCAAACAGGATTCGCTCGGCATCTGCCCCGCGGTCCTTCGGCGTCTGGATTCGTGGCGGGCCTGGGAACACCTGACGAATTCGGGCTGGCGTCCGGCGTTCGAGGCTCACGATCCGTTCGCCGCGCTCGCCGCATCCCTGGCCTGTCTCGTCGCCCGCCACATCGACGTGGTGCCGCGCTTACTTTCACCGTGGCTGTCCCGGCCGATGACCTTGCAGCCGTGTGTATGCGATATCTGGCACGATCACCTGTTATTCACCGGAGACGAACTGACCGGCCTGATCGACTTCGGTAGCGTCAAGGTGGACCACCCGATGGTCGATCTAGCCCGCATGTTGGGCAGCCTGGTCGGCGCCGATCAGGCCCGCTGGAACGACGGGCTCGCGGCCTATGAGACGGTTCGCGCGCTCACGCCTGAGATGAAGAACCTCGCATTCGATCTTGATGCCACCGGCGCCATCATCGCGGGCACGCACTGGCTGCGCTGGCTCTACCATGATGGGCGTCGGTTCGAGAACACGGCCGCGGTCGCCCAGAGGCTAACTCACTTGACTGAGCGGCTCACTGGGCGGTGAGGACCTCTCGAAAAATAGAATGTCCGCGTCCATTTGCCGCGTGCGGTTTAGCCTTTGCCAGTTGCCTCGCGAACGCAAAGCCACAAGTGGCGAAAGCGAGAATATTCGTACAACGGACCGCGCCTCACGGGCCGTCGGGCATCCGGACCTGCAAACGGCGGATGGCGAGGGCGTGCCCGGTTTCGGCGTCCACCTCCACGATGGCGCCGGATAGCCGGACATCGCCGGTCGCCACGTCGAAAGCCGCCGGGACGAAATCGAGCGCATGGGACAGGACCCGCTCGACGCGCCGGCCGAGGATGCTTTCATGCGGTCCGGTCATTCCCACGTCGCTGATGAACGCCGTCGTGCCGAGGAGCTGTTCGTCGGCGGTCGGAACATGCGTGTGCGTGCCCAGCACCGCGCTGACGCGGCCTTTAAGATAATGTCCCATCAGATATTTATCGGATGTCGCCTCCGCGTGCATGTCCACGAGGATGACCGCGGCGCGATCCTTCAGATCCGCCAGCACCCGATCCGCGGCCTGGAAGGGGCAATCGACCGGCCGCATGAAGGTGCGGCCCAACAGGGCGAAGGCCGCCACGGTCACGCCATTGCGCGCCGGAGCGAGAATCCATTCCCGGCCTGGCGCCGCGCGCGGAAAATTCGCCGGCTTGCAGATGCGATCCTCCGTGTTGAGCACGGGCAGAATTTCGCTGCGGCGATAGATGTGATCGCCCATCGTGATCAGATCGACCCCGGCGCCCCGCACCTGTCGATACTGCCGCGGCGTCAAACCGGAGCCGCCGCAAACGTTCTCGGCATTGACGACGACGAGATCAAGCGACTCCTGCGTGATGAGCAACGGCACGAGCGATCGTACCGCGTCCACGCCGGGCTGACCCACGATGTCGCCGACAAAGAGAATCTTCATGGTAAGGCGCCAGTCGGGTCATCCGGGCCTGAGCGCCAGCGAAGGGCCTGCCGTGCCCTTCGCTGGCGCTCAGGCCCGGAAAACCACAGCAATAAAAAAGTGCAGGCGCGATGCCTGCACTCGTTTGGCTTCCGTTCGGGCGTGGGGCTATTTCTTCTTCTTGATTTCGACGCCCTTGCCCTTCTTCTTTTTCTTTTCAGCCGCCGCGCGTTCTTCCGCGGTGGGGATGTCTTTTTTGTTGGTGGGGCGCACGACGACCAGTCCGCCGTTGGGGCCAGGAATGGCGCCGCGTACGAGCAGAAGGTTGTTGTCCTTGTCGATTTTGACCACATCGAGGTTTCGCACGGTGACCTGCGCGTTGCCGTACTGACCCGCCGCCAGGTGGCCTTTCTTGGGCCGGCCGGAACCGCGGTTGGATGCGTGCGAAGAAGTGCTGCCGACCGAACGATGCACCTTCTTGGCGCCGTGGGCGGCTGGTAAGCCCTGGAAGTTATGTCGTTTCATGGCGCCGGCAAACCCGCGTCCTTTGCTCGTGCCGACCACATCGATGTGCTGGCCTTCCTGAAAAACCTTGTCGGCGGTCAGAATTGCCCCGACCTTGACGTCCGCGGGCGGCGGCCCATCGAGGCGAAACTCGCGGATGTACCGCTGCGGCTCACAGTTGGCTTTCTCAGGGATTTGCACGCCGGCCTGCCTCATGCCTTCACGACGTTTCGAGCTGAACTCCGACGCCACGTGCCCGCGTTCCGCGCGGATCGCCTTGCGGCGAAGCTTGTCCTTGAACCCCAGCTGAACCGCGTGATACTTGTCACGCTCCGCCGTGCGGATTTGCAGCACCGGGCATGGCCCGAGTTCGATGACCGTGACGGGCGCCATCTTCCCGTCGTTGTCGAAGATCTGCGTCATGCCAACTTTTGTTCCGAGTAGACCGAGTGCCATATTCATTCCTCTGGCCCCGACGATTCGCCAGGCCGGGTTTTTTTTGACGGTATCCTCTGCCCCGCGTCTGCCGAAGGGGAAAAGATATTATGCAAGGGAACCTGTTTTCGTCCAGAGGACAACAGCGAAAACCGGGCTGTGGTTGCAGCCAGGACGGCGTTACGTCGTTGCGTGAAGACAATCCGCGCTTGACAAAGTTGGCGGTTTTTCGCAAGCTCACGAATCGTTTCCCGCGCTGGACCATGAGATGGATCGCTGGCAAAAGGAGCAGGACGTGAAATTGCGGAAACCCTGGATGATCAGGCTGGCTGCGCGCGTGGGGATTCCGGTGCTGCGTTTCTGGGCCCGTACCCTGCGGAGCGACATCGACGCCATGGGCCAGCACACCGACCCGCGCGATCCGACGCTTCAAGAGCGGTTTATCTACGCGCTTTTTCATGAAAACCTCTTCGCCGTGCCGGCCTTCAACTCGGTTGCCCCGGTCACGGCGCTGGTAAGCCAAAGCGCGGATGGCGAATTGCTTTCGCAGTTATGTCGGGGCAGCGAATTACAAACCGTGCGGGGTTCCTCGTCGCATGGCGGCCTGGACGCGGTCCATCAGATCTTGCAGTTGAATCGACAATCGCACGTGATCGTCGCCCCCGACGGACCGCGCGGGCCGCGCCGGGAGGTCAAACGCGGTTTGATCTATTTGGCCAGCTGGACCCAGATGCCGATTGTGCCGCTGGGGATCGCCTTCGGGCGCGCCTGCCGCGTCAACAGCTGGGATCGGACGGTGATTCCGCTGCCGTTTTCTTCTTTGCGCGTGGTCGGCGGTCCGATCCTTCGCGTTCCTCAAGGTCTCGGCAAAAAAGGCATGGAAGAGTGCCGACAAGAACTGGAGCGCGACATGCTGACGGCCACCGACGTGGCGGAAGCCTGGGTGCAAGGCAAAACCCCTCGCGCTGTCTGGCCCGCACCAAGCCTGGCTGCTTGAAACCACCTCTCGGAAAGGAATCGCGATGCCAAAGCAACGGCGCTGGTGGTTGGATTACGGTCTCTATGTCGTCCTCCGCCTGGTCGGCTGCATCTTGCTGGCCATGCCGCTGGAGGCGGCGCTTTGGCTTATTCGCGTCCTCGCCTCGATTGCATGCGCGGTGGACCACCGCCATCGCCAGGTCGCGCTCGAAAACCTGCGCCAGTCCTTCCCCGGCGTCTACACCGAAGAACAGCTTCACCAGTTGACGGCCGGCGTTTATCAACATTTTGGCATCATGTTGCTGGAGCTGTTACTGATCCCGCGTCGCATGGGCTCGCGGCGCTGGCGCGAAGAGCTCGTCGAAACCTTTTCGCCCGAGCTTCGTCAGGCTCTCGACTCAGGTCGGCCGATCCTGATCACCACCGCCCATTACGGAAACTGGGAGCTGACCGCGTTCATCCTGCGCTTCTATGGCAAGATCGCCCACATCGTCGCCCGGCCGATGGACAACCCTTTTCTCGATGACATGATGACCCGATTCCGGGAATGCCTGGGCCACAAGGTCCTGTCCAAACATGGCGACCTGGCCCGCATGCGTGAAATTCTGGCGGCGGGCGGAACCTTATGTACGTTAGCCGACCAGTCCGCCGGGCACCGGGGGCTGTTCGTCGATTTCTTCGGTCGGCCGGCCTCCACGCACAAGGTGATCGCCTATTTGGCGCGGCGAACCCGGGCCCTGGTGCTCGTCGGCGGCGCCCAGAGTCTCGGCAAACCCCTGAAATACACCGTCCGGACCACCGACATCATCGACCCGGATGACTACGCCAAGCATCCCGATCCCGTCTTCGCAATCACCCAACGCATGACACACGCCGTCGAAAAGCTGATCCGCTTTGATCCGCGCCAATATCTCTGGCTACATCAGCGCTGGAAGTACCGCCCGCCCGTCGCGAAATCGGCAGCCGCTTGACCCGTCAACTCCGCGTCCATCCGGTTAGGTTTTTCCTCGTTCCCAGGCTCCGCCTGGGAACGCATTACCCGCGAGGCTCTGCCTCGCGTCCAGCCCGCGAAAGCGATTTCGCGGTCGGCGAGCAAAGCCTGGGAACGAGATCGGGAGCTTTTTTTTCCTCGTTCCCAGGCTCCGCCTGGGAACGCACTACCCGCGAGGCTCTGCCTCGCGTCCAGCCCGCGAAAGCGATTTCGCGGTCGGCGAGCAAAGCCTGGGAACGAGATCGGGAGCTTTTTTTTCCTCGTTCCCAGGCTCCGCCTGGGAACGCCCTACCCGCGAGGCTCTGCCTCGCGTCCGGCCCGCGAAAGCGATTTCGCGTTCGGCGGGCAAAGCCTGGGAACGAGATCGGGAGCTTTTTCGCTGGTTGTCCTTAACTCGTGAAAACCTGTTGTGCGCCACCTCAGTTCTCGCGATTTCAGCTACTTTTCAGCCAGTCACACAGCGGCGACACCAAACCTTGACGCCAAACCACGTGGACGCCGATCCGGACGATTCCTATAGTAGCTGTTCGATCCGAGACGTTTTTTCACCGCCAGATGAAGGAAGTCGTTTCCATGTACGCCGTTTTTGAAGATGGTTCCCGCCAATATCGCGTTCAAGAAGGTGATGTCGTGAAGGTCGACTTTCGCGATGTGCAACTTGGCGCCAGCATCGAGTTTGGCCGCGTTCTTTTCCTCCAGCAAGACGCGGACGTGAAGATCGGCCAGCCGACCGTTAGCGGCGCGCGGATTGTCGGGGAGGTCGTCGATTTCCCGTCGACGAAGACTTATGTCCAGCATTTCAAACGCCGCAAGAACCAACGCCGATT
Organism: Planctomycetota bacterium; assembly: GCA_016191165.1. Taxonomy (GTDB): domain Bacteria; phylum Planctomycetota; class Planctomycetia; order Gemmatales; family Gemmataceae; genus SIAQ01. The sequence goes on along the minus strand of JACPPF010000086.1, from coordinate 56,830 downwards.
CCGCGGGCATCGTCAGCCGTATACCTCGGTCAAGATTAACCAGATTGTAAGGCCGAGCTGACCCGTCCCGCTGCGCAGTCCAAAGCCGTGGGGGAACGCCTCACGGCTTTTTTTGTTGCCTCTGGCGGTTTTGGTGCCTGCATTTCGTAGCGCATCAGGCCGGGCGCAACGAAATCGGCTACATTGATTTCAGGGAACCTTTTCGTTATCGAGCGGTCTCACAAGCAACATCAAATCTCTCTTGCTTCAGGGGAAAACGACATGAAACTCGCACAAGCGTTCGGCCTGGGTATGCTCCTGGTAAGCTTCAGCCTGGTGCTTGCGGGCGGGCTCGGCGTACCGAAGCGCGAGGACGTGCCAAAGTATCTGAAGCAACTAAAAACCTCGAAGTCAGCGGCCGATCGCGCCACGGCCGCCCAGATGCTGGGCAAGCGCGGCGGCATCAACGCCAACGACGTGGAGGTCGCCATCGAGCCGTTGCTGAAAACCCTGCAAAAGGACATCGACGCCCGAGTCCGCGCAGCCGCGGCGCGGGCGCTGGGCGACATTCATCCGAAGGCCGACAAGGTCGTTCCCCTCCTGATCGAGCGGCTAACCAAGGATTCGTCGATGGATGTGAAGATGGCGAGCGTGGTCGCACTTGGTCAGTTCGGGCCCGAAGCCCGCGATGCCCTCAAGCCATTGCGCGACCTTGCCAAGAAGTATGACACGAAAAAGGCCAAGAAATCGAAAGACGGACAAACCATCATGACCACGATCAAGTTGATCAGCGGAGCGAAGAAAAAAAAGAAGGCGTAATGCCCCCAACGGCCGAGCCGGAATCATGGACCAATCTTTTGCACGCAGCTTTCTGGCTTTGACGCTGGTCGCGGCACTCTTCGGCGTTGACGCCGCCGAGGATTGCCGGGCACAGACGCCGAAGGCCCCGCCTATCTACGTCTGGCAGCAGGTGACGGCCAAGGCGCCGTTCGCTCCACGCGATGGCGCAGGCGCGCTGACCTTTCAGGGTCGAATGTGGTTGCTGGGCGGTTGGAACCCCGGCGATAGAAAACATTTCCCCCGGATCTGCAACAACGAGGTCTGGAGTTCCGCCGACGGCAAGGCCTGGCGTCTCGACAAGCCCAACACCTATCTCGACCGCAAGTTCAACCCCGCCAGGGACTGGGAAGGCAGGCATACCGCCGGCTATGTCGTCCATCAAGGCAAAATGTGGATCGTCGGCGGGGACGTCAACCAGGGACATTACATGGCCGACGTCTGGAACTCCACCGACGGTAAAAAATGGAACCACGTCAACGCAGGAAAACCCGTTCCCTGGGGGCCGCGCGCCCTGCACTACACCGTGGCCCATGACGGCAAAATCTGGGTGATCGGCGGTCAAACGGTGCCTCAATTCGCCCAGCACAAGGAAATCTTTTATCGCGACGTCTGGAACTCCACCGACGGCGTCAATTGGACCGAGGTGAAACCCAAGGAACCGTTTTGGCCCCAGCGCGGCATGATCGGCGGCGGCGCCGTCTTCAACGGCCGCATCTGGATCCTCGGCGGCGGCACCTACGACACCGCCAAAAATCCCACGCGCAAATTCTATAGCGACGTCTGGAACTCCGCCGACGGCATCGCTTGGACCCGCCATCTCGAAAAGGCACCGTGGGCGCCCCGGCAGTATCACGAAGTTGCCGTCTTCGACAATCGCCTCTGGGTCATGGAAGGATACTACCAGGGCAATCGCAACGACGTCTGGCATTCCGCCGACGGCGTCACCTGGCATGAAGTACCCAAGACGCCCTGGCGCCCACGCCACGCCGCCAGCGTCTTCGTCCACGACGGCGCGCTGTGGATGGTCGCCGGCAACAACATGCAAAGCGATGTCTGGAAGCTGACGCGGAAAAAGTGATTTCCCGGACGGATCGCCCGCGCTCCTCTTCGAGTCGCGGCTAAGCGCTGGCCCTCTGAATCTGCTGGGCAATGTCCAATCCCACCGCCTCGCTCCATGCCGCCAACAAGCGCCGAAACACCGGACCCGGCGCGCCTGTCCCAATCGGGACGCCGTTGATCCTGGTCACCGGCATCATGCAGTACGGCGTCGAGGTGAGAAAGGCCTCCTCGGCGTTCATCACGTTGTATACCTGCAGGTCCCGCTCCACGAACGCAATCCCAAGCTTGTGCGCCAGTTCGATCACCATTGCCCGGCTAATGCCCGGCAGGGTGTTGACCGTCGTTGGGGAAACGAGCGTTCCTTTCTCGACGATCATGAAGTTGGCCGCGCTCGTCTCCGTGATGTTGCCATCCAAATCCAGGAGCAGCGCCGAGGCGTCGGGATCGACGAGGCGCGCCTCCTGATCGGCGAGGAAGTAGTGCATGCGACTGCGGTACTTCATCTTCGGATCAAAGCATTGCGGGGGCACGTGGCGGATCGACGGCGTGACCACGTGCGCGCCTTCCCGCATCTTCCTGGCCCAAATCTCAAACGCCAGCGGAAACGTGTGGACGCACACGGTCGGCGTCGTCCGCGCCGTGCGCCCGCTGCCGCCGCCATACGCGGCAATCTCACCCGCCGTCACGAAATGGATCAGGCCCAGATCGTCGTCGGGGCCGATGCACTGGGCATTGTTGGCGACGATCTCCTCGGAGATTCCGGCGAGTTGTTCCCGCGACATGCCGATGTCCATGCGGGTATATCGAAGCGAACGGAAGAGCCGATCGAGATGATCCTGCAACCGCCAGGGGCGATGGTGAAACGTGCGCGTCATCTCGGTGACGGTCGCGCCGAGGACGACGCCGGCATCGAAGATCGCCAGGTGCGCCTGGGAGGCGGGAACGAGGTTTCCATGCAGAAAGACCAGCGCCTCGGCCATCCTGGGCTCCTTAAAACGTGGTGGACGCGCAAGGTCCGAGCCTGAATCGTGAGCGATTTGCTTTCTTCGCTGACGCTTCAGGCTCGGAGGTATCACAACGGAGCGGGAATCGCAACCGTCGGGATTAGGTCATCAGCGGTTCGAGCCCCGCCGTCGCCACGAACACGCCGCCCGTGAAGGTCGGGTCGAACACGATGGCCTCTTCGATCTGGGCGAAGGTCACGCCGTCGAAGACGCGGATCTTCGGCTTGGCGCCGCTGCCCAGGCCGACGAGGATCTCGGCGCGGCCGTCGTTGTTGATATCGCCCGCCGCCACGGTGACTTCACCGGTCCAGCCAGAGGTGAAGGCGAAGAAGGAGGTCAGGACGGCGGCGTTGGCAATTTGGCCGTTGGGCTGGAGGTTGTTGAGCATGGTGCCGTCGATGACGCGGACGCGAGAGCCGCCGTTGAGGCCGGCGCCGACAACGACATCGAGCGTGCCGTCAAAGTTGACATCGCCAACCGCGACCGTGACGCCACCGGTGAATGACGGGCTGAAGGCCACGAAGTTGGCGAGCAGCGCGTCCTCATGGATGACCCCGCCGGGGGTGAGGTTGCCGAGTTGCGTGCCATCGATGACCTTGACGCGGGACTGGGCGCCGGCGCCGGCCCCAGCGATGATATCGGGGGTGCCGTCCCCATCGATGTCACCCGCCGCGACCCGCACGCCGCCGGTGAAGGTGGTCGCGAAGGCGAAGAAGCTTGCCACCTCCGCGCCCGGAGCGATCACGCCGTTGGGCTGAACGTTGTTTAGCTGCGTCGCGTCGATGACCTTGATGCGAGCCGCCGCCCCGGTGCCCGAGCCGACGACGATATCGGCCAGACCGTCGTTGTTGAAGTCACCCGCTGCCACGGTCACGCCGCCGGTGAAGCTCTTGCTGAAGGCGAAGAAGCTGCCGAGCAAGGCGCTGTCCATGATTCGGCCATTGCCGTCGATCTCGGTGAGTCTGGTGCCATCGACGATCTTGACGATGGGCCCGGAGGTATTGGTGCCGTGCCCGGTGACGATGTCGTCGATACCGTCGCCGTTCACATCCGCCACGGCCACGCGCACGCCGCCGACGAACGGCGGGCTATAGACGTAGAAGCTGGAAATCTCCAGGCCAGAGATCGCATTGAAGATGCGCACCCGCGACGAGCCGCCGGGGCCTGCGCCGACGACGCGGAAGATCGGTTTGACCTCCACGGCGCCGATATCCACGATCGAGACGCGTGGCAAATCACGCTGGTCAAGGTTCATGAACTGGCCGTTCGGTCCAGTCGCTTGAGCGTTATTGCCGTGGTCGATGGCGGGGCTGCTAAAACCAGGCAGATGCGTCAAGGTTTGCCCGCCGTTGTCCTGGAGCGGCCCGAGCACCGGGTCGAACCCGACGATATTGCCGTTGACGTTGTTGGCGATGGTGTGCCCATCCGGGGTTTCGATCAGGTTGTTGAGCGGAGTGGCGGCAAACGCGCCCTGGTTGGAGAAATCGTCCTCGTCGGTGTTGAAGCTGTCGTTGTCGCCGATGATGGTGTTAAAGAGCGACAGGTTGCCGCCGTAGGCGTTGAAGAGGCCGCCGCCTTCGTCGGCCGCGGTGTTATCGGCGATGGTGACGTTGCGGAGGGTGACGTTGCCGCCGCCGGCGAAGATGCCGCCACCCTGGGAGACGCCGACCGCGCCGTTGGGAGCGCTGGAGGCGGCGTTGACCGACGGCGAACTGGCGCCCGGGTTACCGCCGTAGTCCGCGTCGTTGCCGGAGACGGTGCTGTTGAAGAGGCGGAGGGTTCCGCCATCGGTGTAGATGCCGCCGCCGAGGGAATCGCCGCCGTTGCCGGCAGTGGGAGTACCGCCGGTGGTCCCACCCGTGCCGGCGTTGCCGCCGTCGTTGCCCTGGACGTAGTTGTTGGAGACGGTGGAATTGTAGACGGTGACGGTGGCGCCGCCGTTGCCGGAATAGACGCCGCCGCCCAGCGCCGAACCGCCGTTACCGCCGTTGCCGACGGGTTCGCCGGCCACAAAGGCCAAACCGCCGCCCCCGGAGACGCCGGTATCGCCAACCAGGGTGGCCTCGGCCGTGGCGGGGTTGATCTGGTAAAGGTTGGTGTCCTGCGAACCCTTCGCGTAGAGGATGTCGCTAACGGGATCGTAGGCGAGGCCCGCGCTGCTGAACTCGATGCCGGTGTTGGCGATGAGTTCCCAGGTATCGGTGCTGATTGTGTAGCGGTAGAGGTCGCCGTCGGTTTCAGCGTTGCTGGTCAGGCCGTAGATCGTATCGGGGCCGCCGTAGGCGAGACCTTCCACGTCGTCGGGCGAGCCGGCCAAGGTCGCCAGCCGGTTACCGGTGACGGGGTCGAAGGTGAAGAAGTCCTCGTTGAGGATTCCGTAGTAGGTGTTGGAGGTTGGATCGAACGCCAGCCCCTCGGCGCCCTGGTTGCCGCCGGTGGAGGTTGACCCGGACCCGTCGGCGTTGATGCGCACGATCGGGTCGTATTGCGAGCCGATGAGGACGCTGGGGTCGTCGGTTTCGGTCAGGCCGTCCGTTGAGCTGTCGGTTCCGGATTCGCCGATGTTGTTGCCGGCGCCAGTGGTGGTGTCGAGGGTGAACAGCCCGCTGAAGTTTCCGTCCTCCACCATGTAGAGGATGCCGCCGGTGGAGCCGAAGGCGTTCGCGTTACCGTTGCCGCCGTCGGTGCCGAAGCCGGCCTGGGCGGCGTTATTGTCGACGGTGGAGGCGGTGAGCGTGACGGCGCCGGAGTTGATCCAGATACCGCCGCCCTCGGCATTGCCGCCATCGCCGCCGTTGCCGGCGGCGCCGCCGTAAGAGGAGCCGTTGGCGCCGTCGCCGGCGTAGTTGGCATCGCCGCCGTAGGCGCCGTTGTTATTGACGGTGGAGGACACGACGGAGACCTCGCCGTTGAAGGCCCAGATGCCGCCGCCCTGGCCATCGCCGCCGGAGCCGCCGTCGCCGCCATCGCCGCCGGTGATGGCATTGCCGCCGCCGTTGCCGCCGTAGCCGCCTTCAGCGCCTGCGGCGCGGTTATTGTTTACGGAGGAGGAGTTCTGGACGGTGACATCGCCGTTGTAGGCCCAGACGCCGCCGCCCTGGGCGAACGCGCCGTTGCCGCCCTGGCCGCCGTTGCCGCCGGAGTTGGCATCGGCGGCGGCGCCGCCGTCGCCGCCCGCAGCCTCGTTGCTGTTGACGGAAGAGGAGTTATCGACAGTGACATTTCCACCATCGGCCCAGATACCGCCGCCCTGGGCGTAGCCGCCCTGGCCGCCATCGCCGCCGTTTCCGCCGTAACGGCCAAAGCCGCCGCGCCCGCCTTCCCCGCCGGCCGCCTGGTTGTTATCCACGGAGGAGTTGTTGTCGACGGTGACATCGCCGTTGAGAGCCCAGATGCCGCCGCCCTGGGCGAAGCCGCCGTTGCCGGCGAAGCCACCGTTGCCGCCGCCATAGTTACCGCTGCCGCCGGACGCGCCGGAACCGCCATCGCCGCCGTCCGCCAGGTTACCGTCGATGGAGGAGCCGTAGTCGAGATTGACATTCCCGTTGCGGGTCCAGACGCCGCCGCCCAAGGCATTGCCGCCATTGCCGCCTGCTCCGCCATCGCCGGCGCTGGCGCCCGAATTTCCGAAGCCGCCCTCGGCGCCGTCGCCGCCGGCGCTCGCGCGTGCGCGGTTGAAGTCAACGGAGGATCCGTAGGCGACAGTGACATCGCCTTCGTAGGCCCAGATACCGCCGCCGTAGGCGCTGCCGCCATCGCCGCCTTCGCCACCATCACCGCCAATGCCACCCGCGCCATTGGCAAACCCGCCGAAGCCGCCAAAGCCGGCGGTGCTTCCGGCGTGCGCCGAGTTGTTATTGACGGAAGAGCCGTTTTCAATGGTCACGTTCCCGCCGTAGGCCCAGATGCCGCCGCCTTCGGCTCCGCCGCCGTTGCCGCCGAAGCCGCCGTGGCCGGCTTGCCCGCCGTAGTTGCCATTGCCGCCGAAACCGCCATTGCCCGCGGAGCCAGCCGAGGCGAAGTTGGAGTTGACGTTGGAGTTGTTATCGACGCGGACGTTGCCCTGGTAGGCCCAGATGCCGCCGCCGTAAGCGGAGCCAGCATTGCCGCCGTCGCCACCGTCGCCGCCGCCGTACCCGCCGGAGCCGCCTTCCCCGCCGTCGCCGCCGATGGCTGCGCCTATGCCGCCGTCGGAGTTGTTATCGAGGGTCACCGCGCCATCGAAGGCAAAGATGTTGCCGCCGGCGGCATCGCCGCCGAATCCGCCGTGGCCGCCGTTGCCGCCGCCGTAGGCGCCGTCGCCGCCATCGCCGCCATCGCCGCCGAAAGCTGCGCCTTCACCGCCATCGGAGTTGTTATCGAAGGAAACGTTTCCGGCGCTGGCCCAGACGTTGCCGCCCGAGGCGTAGCCGCCGTTGCCGCCGTAGCCGCCGTTGCCGCCGTAGCCGCCGTCGCCGCCGTCGCCGCCGTCGCCGCCGTAGGCTGAATTGCCGTTGACCGAGGAGAATTGATTGATGGTCACCGAACCCTGGCTGGCCCAGATGCCGCCGCCCTCGGCGTTGCCGCCAAAGCCGCCGTCGCCGCCCGCGCCACCATACCCGCCGTCACCACCCTGGGCGGCGATGGCCTGGTTGGAATCAACGGAGGAGGAGTTATCGACCGTGACATCGCCGAGTTCGGCCCAGATACCGCCGCCAGAGGCATTGCCGCCCGTACCGCCGTCGCCACCCTCGCCGCCATCGAAACCGTCCGCGCCCGCGCCGGCGCTGGCCCGGTTAAGGTTGACCGTGGAAGAATTGTCCACGGTAACCATTCCGCCATAGGCCCAGATGCCGCCGCCGCGTGCGTTACCGCCCTGTCCGGGGTTGGGAGCGGAGGTGGCCTGAGCGGGGGCAAAGCCGCCGCCATTGCCTGCGCCGCCGTTACCGCCGCTGGCACCGTTGCCGTTGACGGAGGAGGATTGGTTAATGGTGACGTCGCCGTCGCTAATCCAGATGCCGCCGCCCGCCGCGCTGCCGCCGGCGCCGCCGAGGCTGGTGCCGAAGAAGCCTGCGCCGCCATCGCCGGCCGTGTTGCCCGCGGCCGAGTTGTTATCGACCTGGGAAAGGTTATCCACGAGCACGGACCCGGTGTTGACCCAGATGCCGCCGCCGGAGGCGTTGCCGCCGTTGCCGCCAGTGCCGCCGTTGCCGTCGCTGGACGACCCGAAGCCGCCGTTACCGCCATTGCCACGGGCGCCGGCTTCGCCAATTTGCAGCAACAACGGGGACCAGCCATGGTAGGTATTGTTTTGATCGGGGTCGGAGGTGAGTCGCACCTGATCCACGGGTTGGGGGGTGAAGGTAATATCCAGGCCGTCAAAGTTGAACTCGTCGCTGTTGTCGAGGTCGGTTGTGAAAACGACGGTCCAGGTGTCGGGATTTGGATCGTGGACCTCCACGGTGATCGTCGTGAGCCCGCCATGCGAATGAGCGTAGCCCGGAGTCGTGAACACCAAGCGACCGGCAATCACGGTGGCAAAGGTCGGGGTGTCGGCATCCTCGAAGTCGGTCACGTTGCCGATGAGACTGGTAATGCTGACCACGGCGCCGCCGCCGGCGTTGTTGTTATTCACTTGCGAGCCGTTGTCAACGCGGACGGCGCCGGAGTTGACCCAGATGCCGCCGCCGGAGGCATTGCCGGCGTCGCCGCCGTCGCCGCCGTTGCCGCCGCCAAACCCGCCGTTGCCGCCGTCGCCGCCACGGGCGGCCTCGCCGCCGCGGGCGTTGTTGCTGTTGACGGTGGAGGAGTTATCGACGGTGACGTCGCCCTCGCTGGCCCAGATGCCGCCGCCGGAGGCGTTGCCGCCGTTGCCGCCGTTGCCGCCGTCGCCGCCGACAAAGGACACGGTCGGGCCATTCACGCCGTTGCCGCCGTAGCCGCCGAAACCACCATAACCGCCGTTGGCGCTGTTGCTATTGGCCTGGGAGGCATCATCGATGGTGACGTTGCCGAGCAGGACATAGACGCCGCCGCCGCTGGCGTAGCCGCCGTCGCCGCCGTCGCCGGCCGTGCCGCCGGCGCCGCCGGCGCCGCCGTAGGCGCCGGTGCCGCCGTAGGCATCTCCGCCGTTGCCGCCGTTACCGCCGTTGCCGCCGCCGGCGAAGTTGGAATTGATGGTGGAGGGATCGATGAGGACGTCGCCGTCGGCGATCCAGATGCCGCCGCCCTCGGCGTTGCCACCGCTACCGCCGCGTCCGGCGAGTCCGCCGGCGCCGCCGTAGGCGGAGGTGCTATCGCCGCCGTTGCCGCCGATGCCGCCGTTGCCGCCGTAGGCGAAGTTGCTGTTGACGTAGGCGTTGTCGTGAAGTTCGACGTTGCCGGTGCCGAGGCGGATGCCGCCGCCCTGGGCGTTGCCGCCTTCGCCGCCATCGCCGCCGTTGCTGGGGTTGGAGCCGGTGAAGCCAATGCCGCCGTTGCCGCCGCTGCCGCCCTGGGCCGTGTTGTTTTGGAAGCCGGAGTTTGTCAGCGTAATGTTGCCCGCGACGGAGTAGAGCCCGCCGCCCGCGGCGTTGGTGCCGGGGGCACCGCCGTTGGCGTTGTCGCTTGGGGACGATCCACTCGCGCCGTTGTTGCCGTTAAACCCGACGGCTATGTTGTTGGTGACGAGGGCGTTGGTGAACGAGAGGTTCGCGGAGCCGGTGACGAGGATGCCGCCGCCGCGAGAGTCGGTGAATCCGCCCTCGGCGCCGTCGGAGCCATCGTCGATTGCCCGGCCGTTTTGTAGGGTCACGCTGTCGAAGCGGGCCGTGACGCCGGTGCCTGTGATCTGAAGGACGCGGTCGATGGCGCCGGCGTCAATGAATGTGGAAGCCGTGCTGACGCCGTTGAAGATGTAGGTCTTGCCGTTGGCGGTCAGGTCGAGGTCGCCCTGGGCGTTGAGATTTTCCTGCCCAAATGTGTTGCCAATGGTAAGACCATAGGTTCCGACGCCCAGGTTGAAGGTATTGCTGATATCCCCGTTGCTATTTGCCTCGGAGATGGCGCCGCGCAGCTGATTGAGAGCCAGCCCGTCGGTGAAGTCGGTGATATTGAACACGGCCGGAGCCAGACGTCCTTCGAGCATTTCCAGGGACGGGCGCCAACGTGGAGCCATCTTCGCCTTGCGAGCGCCATTCCACATCCGCTTCCACATCAGCCGAGCCCAGGAAATAAACATGAATCCACACTCCAAAAAAAGGGACGAAGGCGCTATTTTCCAACTTACCCAACTTAACAAGACTACCAATTCATCGGCAAATGTAAAGGAGAAAAATTGAAAGTTTCTCGTGAAATTTTCTTTCCCATTTTGACAGGCTTCTTTTCTCAGTGCGACCGGCAAGATCGGCCGGGACCGCTGTCAACGCCGCTTGCGGCTTGGCGTTCGCGCGGCGCCGTGCAGACGCTTAACGAAAACTGAGTTGCGTTCAAATCGTCTCGACGGCTCCGTCGAGGGCGCGGAAAAGGGGACCAAGGGTTTTCTCGTAGAGCCGCCAGCGCTCCACCGAGCCTTTGTAGATCGGCTGACGCACCTGGGTAAGACTGGCGGTGCGGACCGTGCGTTGGGTCTCGTGGAACTTGATGCACGCCGGGTCCCATTCCAGGCCGACGAAGTCGATCATGCGTCGGGCCACGGCCTCGATGTCCGCGACGGTTTCCTCGTAATCGATTTCCAATAGCGGCACCGGCAGGACGCGCCGCCAGTGGTCCATGATGCGCAGATGTGATTTGATTCGCCCGGCGAGATCGTCGGTATCGCAGGCCCAGCGAATCTGCTTGAAGTTCGTGATCCAGCACGACACCGACACGTCGCGCACGTCACGCCGACTGTAGATGAATTTCGCCCTGGGAAACAGCGCCGATAAAAACCCGAGCCAAAGGTAGTTGTCTGGCATCTTGTCCACAATGCGCAGGGCCTGCGGGCTGAATTCGCGCAGTTTGTTCAGGTGAACCTTGCCAATTTCTTGCAGCGCCTTTTTGGTGACGACCGGCATGACCACCGCCGGCGGCTCGGTTCGACCGATCTGGGCGGGGACCATGTCGAACGAGTCCTTTCCCAGCGTCAACTCCCCGGCGCCATGAACGCGCGGATGGCTGGCGAGAATCTGCTCTAGCAGCGTGGTTCCCGAGCGTGGCAAGCCGAGGACGAATACTGGCACGTCGGTTGCCAGGCCCCAGCCCTGGACACGCTGAAAGAACGCCGGTTGAAATTGCTTGATCAGAAAGCTGACGAACCCATCGTGATCGTTGCGGTTGTAAACCTTGCCCTCGCGATGCCAGGTTTCCTTGCGATAGGCGTTTGCCTTGCGGGCGTGCTCGCCGGCCTCATCGTATTCCTTGCGCGCGTCGTGAATATGCGCCAGCCCGTGATGCAGGAGGGCGCGTTTCCAGTCCGACAGATGGTCGCGCTGGAGAAACTGCCGCATGATGGCGACGTCCGCCTCGGGCAATTTGTCGCGCAGGTGCGTCGCCAGGACGCCGTAGGCGCCGACATAATCCGGGTCGTGCTTGAGCGCCTCGCGGTAACTGCGTTCGGAGCCCGCGAGGTCTCCCTTCTCGGCGAGAACATTGGCGACGTTGGCGTGGGCGTCGGCCAGGTCCGGTTTCAAACGCAGCGCCTCCTGGAAACAGGCCAGGGCCGCTTCCAGGTCGCCGCCCTCCTGCAACAGATGGCCCAGGCCGTTGTGCGCGTCGGCCCAGTCCGGTTGAAGGTCCAGGGCACGACGATAATGGACGATCGCCTCCTTCGGCTTCTCCTGCGCCGCCAGGGCGCTGGCGAGATGGCATTCGATGCGCGCCGAGCGCGGGTCCAGCCCGATCGCCTTGCGATAACAGGCGATCGCCTCGTCTAGGTTGCCCTCCTCTTGCAAAGCCTGGCCGAGGTTGTTATGGATCATTGCCACGTTGGGCCGAAGGGTGAGGGCTTTCTTGTAGCATTCCTTGGCTTCGCTGAGTTTGTCCTGTGCGCGCAGGACGTTGCCGAGGTTGCTCAGCGCCTCGGCGAAGTTCGGATTCAACTCCACCGCCCGTTGACAGTGTGGGAGGGCCTGGTCCGCCCTGTTCTGTTCGACCAGAAGCTGCCCCAGGTTACTGTGTGCCAGAGCCAGGTTCGGATTCCAGCTGAGAGCGTCGCGGAAGCAAGCCTCGGCCTCGTCGTTCCCCTTCAGTTCCCGCAGCGCGCTGCCCAGGTTGTTCAAGGCGAGAGCGAAATCCGGCCGCAGCCCGATGGCCGCGCGATAGGCGGCGACGGCTTCCTCCAGCTTTCCGAGCCCTTGCAGCGCCAGGCCGAGGTGGTTGTGTCCATCGGCGTGGTGCGGTTGAAGTCGGATGGCTTTCTGGCTGTGCTCGACCGCCTCGGGCAGATTGCCGGCGGCGCGGTAGGCCTCGGCCAGGTTGCAGTGCATGACCGCGGCGTTGGGTTGCAACTCGACCGCGCGGCGCATGAAACGCACCGCCTTCTCCGCCTGCCCACGCTGGTGCAGGATCACGCCCAAAAGGTGAAGGGCTTCCGCGTGGTTCGGCTCGTCGTCGAGAAGGTTGCGATAAAGTAACTCGGCCTGATCGAGGTGGCCGGTCTTGTGGAATTCCAGGGCGCGTTGCAAGGACCCAGCCATGCGTCGTTTTCCTCAAATCACTCGGGTCAAAAGATCCGTCGTTTTGCCTTGCTCACCCAACCAGGTTGCTCCAGGCCGCGGCGCGGCACAACCTGCATTGGCGCTTGTTTGACTTACTCCCCTATCCATCAGTCTATAAGCGGCCGCCATGCTCGACTTCTTGCGGGAAAAGGCTGGGGGCGTTCGCCACCGCTTCGGGGCGCCTGGTAGCGAGGCCTCCTGTTGAGATGTCATGCCTGGGAATTGAGTTGGCTCGGCACGGAACGTCGCCCCTCTCGACCCGCCCGTGAGCATTTTTTCCGCCGGCGCTGGTGAAAACAACTCGACAAGATGTGAAGCGGACTGATTGCGGGTAGAGGGACTCGAACCCCCACACCTTTCGGTACCAGATCCTAAGTCTGGCGCGTCTGCCAGTTCCGCCATACCCGCTTTGACTCAATTCTATCTCAGGCAAACACGGTCGCCAACGCCGAAGCTGATAGCCGACTGGCGCACCGTGGTCCTGGACGTAGGGTGCGCATGACTTCAGCCCGATCTTCTCGGTGAACTTTTTCATCCGATTGGCCAGCTTGTCGAAGCTGGAGTCGAACTTGTCCGCTGGCGGGGCAGATCCCAGCGGCAGGGGACTCACGTCGCCGCTGAACCCGAAACCGGATTCGCCCCACGTCAAACGGACGCTGGATTTCAACGCCCGCACGGGGATATACGTCGGATGCACCTCCGCCACGAGTATCCCACCTTCAACGTGAAGGCGCTGGAATAGCGCTCCACCACGGAAATACACCGTGACGGCGTTGTGGACCGTGCCTGAAGTGGTCGATCCGAAGAAACGCAAACGCGGCCAGCCACGCAAGTACGGCAAGGATCGAATGAGCCTGGCCAAGCGCGCGGGACATCGCGAAGGTTGGCAGACCGGCGAATTCGTGTTGTACAACAAGAAGGTCAAGAAGAAGTACAAAACGTTCCTGGCGACGTATGAACCCGTGGGCGGCAAGATCCGCGTGGTGCTGGTGAAAGAGAAGCACGGCTGGTTCGCCTATTTTTGCACGAAGGCCGACGCGAGCGTTCAGGAAATCTTGGAAACGGTGGCAGACCGCGCAGCCATCGAACAGAACTTTCACGACATCAAAGAAGTGCACGGCGCGGGCCAACAACAGGTGCGCAACTACTACGCCAACATCGCGGCCTTCCACGTCACGATGTGGTGGCACACGCTGATCGAACTATGGGCCTGGCACAAGCCGCAGGAGGAATTGACGGACCGCAGCGCCAGTCCGTGGGCCAAGAAGCCACGCCGACCTTCGCATGCCGATCGCCGCAATGCGTTGCGCCGTCAATGCTTGGCAATCGAATTCTCGCGCGATATGCCCGCCGAGCAAATCGCGCGAAAAAACCAGAGCCTATGGAACCGCGTTGCCAAGCTTGTGGTTTGAGCTAAGCTCGACGACCAAAGACGAAAGTCCCGGTGATTGGCAATGCAATCGGTATTCTGCGTCGATGCCTTTTTACGGCGGGCTCTCCCGCCGTGGTCTCCGTGGTGGATCCTGCAGCCGTGAAGAGCCCTTCAACAGACGATGCCACCGTCCATTTTGGGTCACCCCCTTTCAAGACCCTATCTCGCGATTGGGACTTACCCGCCACAACAAGTTACCTGAGTTGGGCGAAGGAATAGCGCCGAGGTTTTTTTTGTTGTGAGCGCAAAACCAGCGCGCTGACGGTAAAGCGCTCCCCTTAGCGCCGGCGATCCTAGGTCAGCATTTGGGGCTTTTGATGCGCCTGCCGATGGGGGCGTCTTTGACTCGGACCACCTTTCGGTCGAACGCATGAATCGAAAGGGACGGCGGGATTACAAACTTTCCTCGCCCTGGCATGGAAATCATTTGCGATGTCCCTGGAATAGCGTTACCGTAGAAAGGGGATACCTGCCGCGCCCGGTGAGAAGTCCTCAAAAAAAATGTCGTAAGGCCTCGTGGTGCAAGCGGTTAGGCGTGCGGGATGACTTCTCACTTGGCGCTCGGGAAGGAGGCGTTGATGGTTCGCCGCATTCATTCCTTGGTGGCCGCGAGTCTCTTGGTGGCGATTGCCGCGTTTGCGTCCGGGTTGCGAGGTGATTCGAAACCGTTGCGGGACGGAGGTATCGTCGTGTCCAAGAACCAGGCGAAGGGTGAACCGGGCGGGAAATACATCGACGCCCACGTGCACGTGTGGACGCCGGATACCAAACGGTACCCGCTCGCGCCCGGGTTCAAGGCGGAGGACATGAGGCCGGCATCGTTCACACCCGAGGAGCTTTTCAAGCATTGCCGGCCCGCCGGTGTTGGGCGGATCAACCTGATTCAGATGAGTTTCTACGGTTTCGACAACTCGTACATGTTGGACATGATTGCGAAGTATCCGGACGTGTTCGTGGGCACCGCGGTCATTGATCCGCAAGGTAAAGATCCCGCGGCTGAAATGAAAAGGCTTGCCGGGAAAGGGGTCCGCGCCTTTCGCATTCATCCAAGGTTGAGCAAAGAGCCGATCGCGAGGTGGCTGCAAGGGGAAGGTTACAAGAAAATGTTTGCCGCCGGAGCGCGCAACCGGCAGGCGATGGCGTGCCTGATCGGTCCGGATGCGCTGCCTGAACTGGATCGCATGTGCCAGGAGTATCCCGACACGCCGGTGATCATCGACCACCTGGCCCGCATCGGGGCCGACGGCCCGATTCGCGCTGCCGACGTGGATCGCCTGTGTGCCCTGGCCAGGCACAAGAAGGTGCTTGTCAAGGTTGGCGCTTTCTACGCCCTCGGCAAGAAGAAGGCCCCCTACACCGATCTGGCGCCGCTGATCAAGAAGGTGGTAGCCGCCTACGGCCCGAAACGATGCATGTGGGAGAGCGATTGCCCGTTTCAGGTGCAAGGAGACCATACCTACCAGGCCAGCGTCGATCTCGTGCTGAGGCGTCTTGACTTTCTCAGTGCCGACGACAGGGAATGGCTTCTTCGAAAAACGGCCGAGAGTTTTTTCTTTGCGAAGTAGGAGCGAGCGTTCGCGAAGGACGTTGTGCCCCGTGTACGGCCTGGCCTCTCCAGTATTTCCACGTTTTCGCAGGTCGGCGCTTGACCTTTCTGGTCCAATCCGGGATCATGGAGTTGACAAATCCCGCGCACCCTGTTTAGCACCTGCCGCATATTTGACGAGGCCCACCGTTGAATCCGGATTTCCTGGACATCCTGGTTTTCAGCCTGGACGGCCAACGGCATGGTGTGCCCGTGGCGGAGGTGCAGGAACTGCTGCCAGCGCTTGCCATCATGCCGGTACCCAATGCGGGTTTCCTGGAAAGGGGCTTTGAAGGGGTCATCAATCTACGGGGCGGAATCGTGCCGGTCCTGAGTCTCCGCCGCCGGTTTGGGATGCCTGTCAAAGGCGTGGCGCTAACCGATCATTTTATCGTCCTTCGGCTGCACGATCGTTTGACCGCGGTGCATGTCGATCAGGCCCTGGAGTTGGCGCGCCTGGACCCGGCCGCGATTGCCGACGTTGACACGGTGGATGCGCGGGAAGCCGGGGCACGTGTTGCCAAGGTGGGGGATGGTCTGATCCTCCTGCATCGAGCGCAGGATTTGTTAGCGCTGGCAAGTCAAAGGAACCTGACCGAGATCGGGCCGACGCCGGCGCGAGCCGCTGAAAAGGAGGTGGGACCGTGACCACCTGGACCCAGTCGGCCTTCGAGGTCGTGGCCAACTTCGTCAACCGGCGATCCGGCCTTTCGCTTGCCACCTGCCAGGAAAGTGCGGAACAGGGCATGCGCCGGGCGATGGCGCGAGCGGGGATTGACGATCCGCTTCAGTATGTCGATCGGCTTGACACCGACGAGCGTGCCCTGGACGACTTGCTCACGGAATTGACGGTGGGCGAGACCTACTTCTTTCGCGAGCCCGCCCATTTCCAGTTCATACAGCATCGGATCGTCCCGGAAATCCTGCGGCAACGAGGCAGTGACCATGCCCTTCGCATCTGGAGCGCGGCCTGCGCGAGCGGCGAGGAGGCGTATTCGCTTGCCATTCTTTTCGAGCAAATCGGACTGGGCGACCGAATTCATCTGACGGCGACCGACATTTCCCGGGCAGCACTGACCAAGGCCAGGCACGGACTCTACAGTGCCTGGTCGCTCCGGGGCGATGGGGCATGCGCGGCTTTTCCCGCGCTGACCCCGGTCGGCAAAAACTATCGGCTGGATGAGAATACGCGCCGCCGCGCGCAATTCTCGGCCCTGAACCTGGCCCTGGATGTATATCCCTCGTTTGCCACCGGCATCTGGGGCATGGATCTGATCTTGTGCCGCAACGTCCTGATTTACTTCGACAAGGAAACCGTACGTCGCACGGCGCAACGGCTCTATCAGTCCCTTACAGTCGGCGGCTGGCTGATCGCGGCGTCCGCGGATCCGCCTTTGTGGGATCATGCGCCGTTTGAAGTCATTGCCGACTTGGATGGACTGTTCTATCGCAAGCCCGGCGGCGAGACGGTCCGGCCGGTGAAAACCACGCCCGCCCTGGCGGTGGAGGAGGTTCGCCGTGCCGCTGTCTCGGAGCCGGAAGCCACGGACGCCGCCGTACCCAGGCTCATGGTGCCGGCGCGGGCGGAAGGGGGCCTTGACTCGGCTCGGCTGGCGTTGAGGGACGGCGTTGATACCGGTTCGGTCCAGGGGTCCGTTGATTCCGAGGATGGCGCTGAGGCCGCGGCCAGGCAGGTTCGCGTCCTGGCGAATCTCGATCCGGCGGCGGCGAGAACGCTTTGCGCCCAGGCGACGGGTCAGTTTCCGTTGTCCGCCGAACTGCACTTCCTCAACGCGATGCTATGGTTCGACCGGGGTCGGAACGACGAGGCAGCCAACGCCATGCGCCGCGTTCTCTATCTGGATCGCACGCTGGCGATCGCCCATTTCACGCTTGGGGCCATTCTGCGCCAACGTGGAGATGCGGCGGGCGCCTGCCGCGCGTACCGCAACGCGCGCAATCTCTGCGGCTGCCGCCCGGCCGATGAGCCGGTCCCGTTCGGAGAGGGCGAAACGGCGGGGCGGTTGGCCGAGATCGCCGCAGCCGAACTGGCGCTTTTGGATTTGCCGGAGTAAGTAAAGATGCTGACTGCCAAAAAAAAACTCGCAGGCCTCGACTGGCAGACGGTGCGCGACCGCCTGGGTGAGGCCGCCCGGGCCGCCGAGGCGGCGCGGCACACGGGCTCGCAGCGTGTGCAGGCGGTCCTTGAGGAGCGGGCCCGCGCAATCGCCCGCGTTCCCGACTCGGCGCCGGCGGCGGGCACGATTCTGGAGATCGTAATATTCACGCTCGGGAATGAACGGTATGCCCTCGAGACGAACCATGTTCGCGAGGTTCTGCGCTCTCGCGGGATCACCCCGCTGCCAGGCACGCCCGAATTCCTCGCCGGCATCGCCAACTTGCGTGGCCAAATCCTGGCCGTCTTCGATTTGCGCCGTTTTTTCGGCATACCGACCAACGGCGAAACGGAGAGTTCGCGCCTGATTGTGCTCGGGCAGGAACGAATCGAATTCGGCGTGCTGGCGGATTCGGTCCACGAGGTGGCCAATTTGGCCATCTCTCAGGTGAAGGAACCCCCCGAGTCGGTGGCGGGCATCGCCCGCGACTACCTGCGCGGCGTGACGCCAGACGCGTTGATCCTGCTCGATGGCGCCGCGCTACTCCATGACCCACGCCTGGTAATTGACCTGGGCGAGGATACCGCCCCAAGATACCCGGAGGTGAAATCATGACCATCGCAAAGAAAGTCTGGCTCGGTCTCGCGCTGGAACTCTTGATCCTTGTTTCGATTGGTGTACTTTCCTTTCTGAGCACCTTGGAACTACTGGAAACCAATCGCCTGGTTACACGCCGGTATCGAGTTCTGGAAGAGGTCCGCAGGTTGCATACCCTGATGACGGACGTGGAGAATGGCCAGCGGAGTTACCTTCTGACAGGCGACGCGGCGTTCCTGCAACCTTACGAGGAAGCAATCGAGGAAGGCAAAAAAGCCAAGGAACATTTGCGCGGCCTGATCGCCGGAGACGCCAGGCAAGAAGCGCGCCTCCAGGATATCGAAAGGCTGATCGCGGCAAGACTGAAATTTGCCAAACTGACCATTGACGTGGGCCAATCCAAAGACCCCGACAAGGGACTCGCAGCGGCCATCAAACTGGTCAAATCGAGGACGGGAATGGATTTGACGCAACAAATCCGCGTCAAGACCGGGGAAATGGAGGAGGTCGAGACGATCGAATTAAAGACTCGTCAGTCGGCGGCGGAGTTCAGCGCATGGGTCACCTTGACCACCATCGGCGTCGGGACGCTGCTGGCGTTTTTATTCGTCACGGCAGTCGGCTACTTCACAGCCCGAGCGATAAGCCGGCCGATTCGGCGACTGCTGGATGGCGCCGAATTAATCGGTCAGGGAATGCTTGGCCACCGTGTGGACGTGGGCGCGAACGACGAAATCGGCGAGCTGGCGCGGGCGTTCAACCGAATGACCGAAAAACGTCAGCAGGTACACGAGGGAATCCGCACGGCGGCAAGCCAGATTACCTCCGCCAGCGCGGAGATCTTGGCGGGCACGACCCAGCAGGCGACCGGCGCCCAGGAACAGGCCGCCGCCGTCACCCAAACCATGACCACCGTTGACGAGGTGTCTCAGACCGCCGACCAGGCCGCCCAGCGCGCCAAGGCCGTCGGCGAAAGTGTACAAAAGACCCTGCAGATCGGCACCAGCGGGCGCAAAGTGGTCGAGGATTCCCTGGATGCCATGGAAGCCGTCAAGGAGAAAGTCGAAGCCACGGCCGAGAACATCCTTGGCCTCGCCGAGCAAGCGCAAGCCATCAGCGACATCATTGCGACGGTCAATGACATAGCTGAGCAAACGAACCTGCAGGCGCTCAACGCCGCTATCGAGGCGTCGCGGGCGGGGGAGCATGGCCGCGGGTTCACGGTGGTCGCCGGCGAGGTCAAGGCGCTGGCGGACCAATCGAAGAAGGCCACGGGGCAGGTGCGGCAGATTCTCGGTGAAATTCAGAAGGCCACCAACAGCGCCGTAATTTCCACCGAGGAGGTCACCCGCGGGGTCGCCAGTGCGATCAAGGTCGGCGGGCAGGCCGGTGAGACCATCAAGACCCTCGCGGAAACCCTGACGGACACGGCGCGCGTCGTCACCCAAATTGCCGCCTCGATCGGCCAGCAGGCAACCGGCATGACCCAGATTCACCAGGCGATGAAGAACATCGATCAGGTCGCCAAGCAAAACACCATCGCAACCCGCCAGGCGACGAAGGCGGCGGAAAACCTCAATACGCTCGGTGCTCGTTTGGCCAGTCTGACGGCGGAATAACCCTGGCAACGTCGCGCGGGGGAAGGAGAAATCATGACCATCGGCAAAAAAATCGCGGGCGGTTTCGCCCTGGCGCTGGCGTTCGTTGCGTTCCTCGGCGGGCTCTCGCTCTGGAGCATTTTTAGCCTCCTTGAGACCAATCACAAAGTGGCCCACACCCTCCTTGTACTGGATAACCTCAACACGATGCACTCCTTGATGGTGGACATGGAAACGGGCCAACGCGGCTACCTGTTGACTCAGGACGCAACCTTCCTGCAACCCTATCACGCGGCGTTGCCCAGGGTGTTGAAAACGCAAGCCGATCTTGTCGAGTTGACCAATGACAACCCCAGCCAACAAAAGCGGCTGGAAAAGCTCGAAGAACTGGTCAAGGCCCGAGGGAAAATTGCCGCCGATACCATTCAGTTGGCCGAAACCAAAAGCTTTGAAGCCGCGATCGCCGCCGTCAAGACGGGCGAGGGAAAGAAAATCATGGAAGCCGTGCGCGACACGCTCAAGAAGCTCAACGACGACGAATATGGCCTGCTCAACGAACGCCAGACGCGAGCGCGAAAGGGCGCCGAAATCACGACCTATTCAATCGGCATCGCGGCTATCCTGGCCTTTGCCCTCACGGGCCTGGCGGGCTGGTTTATCATCCGGGCGATCACCACGACGATTCGGGAGGGAGTCAATCAGCTCACGACCGCTTGCGCTGAAATTCTCGCGGGGACCACGCAGCAGGCATCCGGCGCGCAAGAGCAGGCCGCCGCCGTCACGCAGACCATGGCCACGGTCAATGAGATCACGCAAACCGCCGATCAGGCTGCCGAGCGCGCCAAAGTGGTCGGTGAAACCGTGCAACGGACGCTCGACATCGGCAAGACCGGGCGCAAAGTCGTCGATGACTCGCTTGTGGCCATGGATGCGGTCAAGGAGAAGGTCGAGGCCACCGCGGAAAATATCCTGACGCTTGCCGAGCAGGCCCAGGCGATCAGCGACATCATTGCCACGGTCAACGAAATTGCCGAGCAGACGAATCTGCTGGCCCTCAACGCCGCCATCGAAGCATCCCGCGCGGGGGAACATGGCAAGGGCTTCACCGTGGTTGCCAGCGAAGTCAAGGCCCTGGCGGATCAATCCAAGAAGGCGACCAGCCAGGTCCGGCAGATTCTCGGCGAAATCCAGAAGGCGACCAACACGGCCGTCCTTTCGACCGAAGAGGTGACCCGGGGCGTCGCCAGCGCAATCAAAGTGGGCACTCAGGCCGGCGACACCATCAAGGCGCTGGCCGACACGCTCGCGGAGGTCGCCCGCGCCACGACGCAAATCGTCGCCTCCATCAGCCAGCAAGCGACCGGCATGAGCCAGGTGCACCAGGCCATGAGGAACATCGACCAGGTCGCCAAGCAAAACACCGTCGCGACCCGGCAGGCGGCCCAGGCGGCGACCAACCTCAACCAGCTAGGGAATCAACTGACCTCCTTGGTTGGAAAATAACATTCGCTCATGGCCAGGCGCTATCTTTAGCCACGCGAACGCCAGGCGACCAACCGGACGATCGGGACGTAATCTCATGGACAAAAGCAAAATCATGCAACGTTTGATGGCGACGTTTCTCGAGGAACTCGAGGAATACGTGCGAAGTTTCAACCAGGATCTTTTAGCGCTGGAAAAGAACCCTCCGCCCGAGGAACAGGCGCAACGTTTCAAGACGCTCTTCCGGACGGCGCATAGCCTGAAGGGGGCAGCACGGGCCGTGAACGTCGACCCGATCGAGGCCGCGTGCCACAGCCTGGAAGAAATCCTCGTGAGCGTTCGCGATGGCGAGAGGTTTCTCGGCCAGGAGGTGTTCGCCCTGTTGTTCGCGGCGGTCGATGCGTTTGAAGAGGCGGGAATGCGTTTGCGCGAGCAACAGGATTTGGCGGACGCGCCGCTGGCAGCGTTGCTGCCCCGCCTGGAGGCGGCGTGCCGCGGGGCGGCGTTGCCAGCCGTGGAAAAGGCGCCATCCGCACCGAAGCAACCCGTGCCCGCGCAGCACGACGCGCAGGCCAGGGTGGAGGCCCCCGTCGCGGCCTCGCTGCCGACCGGCGCCGAAAACATCTGGGACGGCGGCGCCGGCTCCACCAGCGTGCGCGTGGCCGCGGAAAAACTGGATTCGCTGCTGGCGCGCGTCGGCGAGTTGCAGGTCGCGCAGCGCCGGATCGAGGCACGCGCCACGGACCTCTTGGGCTTGCAGGACCTGGTCGCGCAATGGAAATCCGATTGGAAGCGCGTGGACCATTTTTTCGGCAAGGCCCCCCGCGCCGCCGACAGCGCCGCGGATCGCGGCACGCCGGCCTTGACCAAACGAGTGGCCAAGACCCTGCGTCAGGCCGGGGAAAACCTGCGGCTTCTCGACAAGGCTCTTGAACGCCTGGCGCTGACGATGACGAGCGATTCACGGTTGCTCGATCAGGTCACGCGCCCGCTGGATGATGACGTGCGCCGAATCCGAATGTTGCCGTTCGCGGATGCCTGCGCAGGCCTCGACCGCATGATCCGCGATCTTGCCCAGACGATGAACAAGGACGTCGAATTCAACATCGAAGGCGGCGCGGTCGAACTGGATCGCTCCATCCTCGAGGGGCTCAAAGACCCTCTAAGGCATCTGGTTCGCAACGCTCTGGATCATGGCATCGAACTGCCGGCTGAACGCCTACGGGCTCGTAAGCCCGCGCGGGCCACCATTCGCATCTCCGCCGCGTTGCGGGGGTCGCAAGTCGAGATCACGGTCGCCGACGACGGCCGCGGCATCGACCTGGGAAACGTGCGTGCACAGGCGCGGCGGCACAAGATCGAAGAGCCTGCCGACGATCGCGAACTGGCCCGTTTGATCTTTCAACCCGGCTTCTCCACGGCTTCAATCATCACGGACGTCTCCGGACGCGGTGTCGGGTTGGATGTTGTCAAGAACGCCGCCGAATCTTTGCACGGCACGGTGGATCTATCGTTCACGGTCGGTCTGGGCACTCGCTTCATTCTGACCGTGCCGCTGACCTTGACGACGCTGCGTGCGGTTCTGGTGCGAGCGGGCGGGCGCACCTGCGCATTTGCCGGCGCAAACGTGCAAAGGATGGTCAAGGCCCGGGTTTCCGACATTCGCACGGTGTCCGGGCGCGAGATACTCACTTGTGACGGAGTCCCGTTGCCGCTGGCAGTTCTGGGGTCAATCCTTGATCCGCGTTTCGTCCTGGAAGCTACGCACGATGGACTGTCCATCGTGATTGTGGCATCGGGAGCGAGGCGTGTGGCGTTCATCGTGGATGAGGTGTTGACGGAGCAAGAGATTCTCATCAAGAATTTGGGAACGCGCATTCGCCGCGTGCCGCTTGTGGCCGGCGCGACCCTTTTGCCTTCGGGCCAGATCGCCCTTGTGCTCAATGCCGCCAACCTCATGCGCACGGTTCTGCGTGAAGGCGGCGTCCCCACGGCGCGAAGACCGATCCAGGCGGCAACACCGGTCGCGGTCCGAAAACGACTCCTCATCGTCGAGGATTCCATGACCACCCGCACACTCATGAAGAGCATTTTGGAGGCGGCCGGCTTTGAAATCGCTACCGCCGTGGACGGGCAGGCGGCCTGGCACGATTTGCAGCACGCCCAATTCGATCTCGTCGTCAGCGACGTCGATATGCCCAACATGGACGGCTTCGATTTGACCGCGGCTATCCGCGCCTCCCAACCGCATGCCGAAATGCCCGTTATCCTCGTTACAGCCCGCGAGAGTGAAGCGGACAAGGCGCGCGGAATCGAAGTAGGTGCAAACGCCTATCTGGTGAAAAGCGGGTTCGATCAACGCAATCTCCTGGAGACGATCCACCAGATGTTATAGCAGCGCCGTTTTGCCGTAAGATCGTCCAAAGAAATGAAGTAGGTCAGGCTTTCCAGCCTGACGGTCAGGCTGGAAAGCCTGACCTACTTTCATTGTTCTGAGCACTCTAAGCCAAAGTTTGACCGTATCGACGAACCGGGCGGCCTGATGCGGTCCTCATTGTCAACCGGCTGCTCACGCGACTCGGCTTGCCCAATCGAATAGCACGAACGGAAATGGAATACCCATGATTCGCGTCCTCATTGCCGATGATTCCGCGACGGCGCGCAGCCTGCTCGCGGCCATTTTCGCCACGGATTCGGAGCTTCAGGTCATCGGTCAGGCGACCAATGGCGCCGAGGCGGTCGAACTCACGCGCCGGCTTCGGCCCGACATCGTTACCATGGACCTGCGCATGCCATGCATGGACGGCCTGGAAGCGACCAAGGAGATCATGATCGAGATCCCGACGCCCATTGTGATCGTCACCGCCAGCCGATCGATCCAGGATGTGGAGATGTCGATGAATTCCCTGCGCGCCGGGGCGCTGGCGATCATGGCCAAGCCGACCGGACCGGCGGGCCCTGGTTTCGACGAACAGGCCCGACATTTGATCACGCAGGTCAAGGCGATGGCGCAGGTCAAGGTTGTGAGGCACTGGCGGCGGACCGGTTCGGCGGCGCGGTCCCGGACGCCCGCATCACATCACGCCACGCGTGCGCGGGTCATCGCCATCGCGTCGAGTACCGGCGGACCGGCCGCTCTCGAACGCATCGTCACGGGCTTGCCACCAGACTTCGCCGTCCCCATTCTGGTTGTCCAGCACATCAGTGCGGGCTTCGTCAAAGGGCTGGCAGACTTGCTGAACAAGTCCGGGCCGCTCCACGTCAAGGTCGCCGAAGCGGGGGAGAAGTTGACCAAACGCACCATCTATTTGGCGCCGGACGATCGTCATCTGGGCGTTTCGACCCGGGGCCAAATCGCCCTTGTCGAGACGCCGCCGATCGGCGGATTCCGCCCCTCGGCAACGTTTCTTTTTGAATCGGTCGCCCAGGTCTATGGCGCCGCGGCTGGCGCGGTTATCCTGACAGGTATGGGAGAAGACGGCGTGGCGGGCTTGTTCGCAGTGCGCAAGGCCGGTGGGCGCATTTTCGCCCAGGATGAAAAAAGTTCCGTCGTCTTTGGCATGCCCGGCGCCGCCATTGCCGCGGGTCTTGCCGACGAAGTGTTGCCCATCGACGAAATCGCTGCCTCCCTGGTCGAGCTGGTTACCTGAATTGCACCTACCCCCTCGTGGCTTGGTATTGTCAAGTCGATTCAAGCGTCACCTGATCAGGCGTCGCAAAAAGGCGAAAGGAGCGTCCCATGACCCGCGTACTCGTGGTGGAAGACAGCCCAACGCAGGCGCAAGCGATTCAGCTTTTGCTCGAGGAGGGCCCCTATCAGGTGGACGTGGCCGCGGATGGTGTGCTGGCGCTCGAGGTCATCGCCCGGGCCGCTCCGGATATCGTCTTGACCGACCTGGAGATGCCGAACCTGAACGGACTTCAGCTGGTCAAGAAGATTCGCAAGGAATACCCGTGGATTCCCGTCGTTCTGATGACCGCGCACGGCAGCGAGAAGATTGCCGCCCAGGCCCTTTGCGACGGCGCAGCCAGCTACATTCCCAAGACCTCCCTCATGAGCGACGTTCTCCCCACGCTGGAGCGCATCCTCGCCCTGACGAGCGTCCATCGGCAACACGCCAGGGCCTTCGAGCGCCTGGCGAGTTTCGAATTGCACTTCGTCATCGACAACGATCCGACTTACATTGCGCCAATCATTGGCTATCTGAACGACATCATCGAACTACAACGTCTGTACGACGCCACGGAACGCATGCGCATTGGCGTCGCCCTGCAGGAGGCGTGTCTTAATGCGATCTATCACGGCAATCTCGAAGTAAGCTCCGACTTGCGCCAACAAGATGAGACGATCTATCACCAGACTGTCAAAACGCGCCGGTCGCAAGACCCCTATCAGGATCGGCGTGTTCACATGGACATCCACATTACGCCGACCGAAGCCACTTACACCGTGCGCGATGAAGGCCAGGGTTTCGATCCGTCCACTCTGGGCGACCCAGGCGACGCGACGAACCTGGAACGGATTGGCGGTCGCGGCTTACTCCTGATTCGGACGTTCATGGATTTCGTGGGTTACAACGACAAGGGCAACGCGATCACGATGGTGAAACGGCGCGACGGATGACTACCTTGCCGCTCGCGGCGCTGGCCGCAAATCAGCGCTCCGCCGCCACGGGATTGCGCAAGACGCCGACACCTTCGATCTCCGCTTCGACCTGGTCGTTGGCCTTCAGGTAGATCGGCGGCTTGCGTGCATGGCCCACGCCGCTGGGTGTTCCCGTCGAAATGATATCGCCAGGCTCCAGCGTCACCAGGTCCGAGAGAATGCTGACCAGGGCCGCCACCGGGAATATCATCTGGGCGGTGCTCCCGTCTTGCATCACCTCACCGTTGACCTTCAGGATCATGCGCAGCGATTGCGGGTTCGACAGCGTGCCGGCCGCGCGGACACAGGGGCCCATCGGCAGAAACGTGTCGTGCCATTTGCCGTGCTGCCAATCGAAGAAGCCATCCTTCTCCCGTTTGGTGCGCTCCGGGTTGATCCGCATGCCCCGGTCGGAGATGTCGTTGCAAATGGTGTAGCCCGCGACGTGGCGAAGCGCCTTTTCCTCCGGGACATGGCGCGCGGTACGGCCAATGATGACGCCGAGCTCGATCTCCCAGTCGATATGATCGGGCGAAACGCGCGGGATGCGAATCGGGGCGCCCGGATCCGTGAGCGTCGTGGTCGGCGGCTTCCAGAAAAAATAAGGGAAAGTCGCGGCACGCTCCGGCGCGACGCCGCCCCCCTCGACGATATGCGCTCCGTAGTTGCCCGCGAGCAAGATCACCTTCTTCGGATCGGGCACGGGAACCTTGAGCCGTGCCTGCCTGGTCGGCTTGCTGAGCTTCCGCTGCTCGGCTGGCGCCAGTTCGCCAAAGCGATCTCGCACCTGCCGGACCGCCTTTCTCGACTTGCCGTGCGGCTCAAGGTAATCGAGAATGTCGATCGAGTCCGGCGTCGGGATGCGGATTTTCAATTTCTTGGCAGCGCGGTTGATGCTGATGACGCGATCGGCCTGCCAGATGGCGATTTCGATTTCTTTTCCATTTTGCCAGCGACAAAGACGCATGAGGTTTCCCCGGATAGGTATGCTTATGTGCTTGAATAGCCATCCTATGCCTGTTACGCTAATTCGCACGCGATTCCACGGAGAATTTGGCATGCATTCACCGCTTACGCGCCGACGGTTCCTTGGCTCCGTCGGCTTGCTGGCTTCGACATTGCCTGTTTTCGGCGCCCAGGAGCGCCGACCGCCGAATGTCGTCATGATGATCGGCGACGACATGCACTGGGGCGACTTTGGTTTCATGGGACACAAGGCGATCCGCACACCTCGTTTGGATCGGCTGGCGCAACAGGGCGCTGTGTTTCCCAACGGCTACGTGCCGACCTCCTTGTGCCGCGCCTCGTTGGCGACGCTGTTGACCGGACTCTATCCGCATCAGCATCGCATTTGTTGCAACGATCCGCCCAAGGGTGTCGATCGCACGGCCATGCACCCGTTCATTCGCAATGCGCCGACCATTCCCCGGCTGCTACGTCCAGCAAAATACGCCAGCCTGCAGACCGGTAAATTCTGGGAAGGGGATTTCGCCAACGCCGGGTTCACCCACGGCGAAACGACGAACGCGGACCGCCACATCGCCCGCAAGGCGCCGCAGATCGGCCGGGCGACCATGCAGCCAATTTACAACTTCATCGACAACCACCTGCGCACGCCGTTCTTCGTGTGGTACGCGCCGATGATGCCGCACTTGCCGCACAATCCTCCCGAACGATTCTTGAAGCGATATCGCGTCGCTGGGCGGGACCTTAACGTCGCCAAGTACATGGCGATGTGCGAGTGGTTCGACGAGACGTGTGGTCAGTTGCTCGATCATCTCGATCGGCGCAAGCTCACGGACAACACCCTGGTCGTGTTCTGCATCGACAACGGCTGGATCACGCCGACGGTGAAGGAGGACCGCAAGTCGCCGTTCGGCGCCGACCGTGGCAAGCGCACGCCCTACGACGGCGGTATCCGCACGCCGTTCATCCTGCGCTGGCCGGGGCACACGCGGGCCGGGCGCTACAACGATCTGGCTTTGACGATCGATTTCGCGCCAACCATTCTGCATGCCGCCAACGTCAAAGTGCCCCAGGCCATGCAAGGCGTGAACTTGCTGGAGCCTGCCGCGGGCCGTGGGCCGCTCAAGCGTGACGCCGTCTTTGGTGAGATTTACGTCCACACGTCCACGAATCTCAAGATGCTGCAGCTGGACGTCACTCATCGCTGGGTGCGGAGCGGCGAATGGAAACTGATCGTCCATCTGCGCGAAAAGAAACAGGTCGAGCTGTTCAACCTGGCAAACGATCCGCACGAGCGCGCGAACCTGGCACAGAAACAACCAGCCCGCGTGCGCGACCTGCGCCGCCTGATCGATCGCTGGGTGGCGGGCCGATAGCATGAAGCCGTTCGCAGGTGCCATGATGAAGAAATGGGTGCAACGCCTATTGCTCCTGGCCGCCGTCGTACTCCTGACGCTCGGCATACTGTACGAATGCGCCACGCATGTGGGCCGCGGTTGGCTGCGCGGCGAGGCGTTCTTTGACGGCCGGCCGACGTCCTATTGGCGGTTGCGGTGTGATGAATGGCTGGACCGATTCGATACGCCCGAAGCGGCGGCTCCGTGGGCGCAGAGCTACCTGGGCTTCACCTTTGTTAAACCCGGTGTCGAATCGAGCCCTCAACTAAACGTAATTGTCCCGATGTTCGGTTTTTTGGGCTTTGATGCCAAACCTGCGCGGCCGCCGAATTGGTGGAAGCAACAATGGAACGCCCTTTGCGGTGAGAAAGACCATTGCTATGCACCCAAGGTTCTTTGGGGAATTCCGGATGCCGAGCCTGTGCTTCGGGAATTGAACGACCAAGCAAAATACCGTCGCTTCACTGTTCAGGCCCTGGAGCGAGCCAAGCTTTATGTTGAAATCAGGCAGCAACTCGAAAAGGAGGGGTTCCAAGTCATTCACGAGCAACATGGTTTTCCGCGGCAATAGCCCCGGTCGCGAAATCCCGCGGTATAATACAACGGCGGCGATGTCCCAAGTTCGGAGGGCGGCTGTTTAGACCGGCACGGTGTGGCGGGCGCACCCGCGGGCTAGCGCCGGCCGTGCGCCGAGGAACTTCGCATGCCCGTCGATTTCAAACTCGTCGCCCCCTTCCAGCCCGCCGGCGATCAACCCGGCGCCATCGACAAGCTCGTCGCCGGCTTTCAGGCGGGGCAAAATCGCCAGACGCTACTCGGCGCCACCGGCACGGGCAAGACGTTTACTGCCGCGCACGTCATCCAAAAGCTCGGCAAACCGGCGCTCATCCTCTCGCACAACAAAACGCTTGCCGCTCAACTCTACAAGGAGTTCAAGGCTTTCTTCCCGCACAACGCGGTGCATTATTTCATCAGCTATTACGACTACTACCAGCCCGAAGCGTACATCCCGCAGCGCGATATTTACATCGAAAAAGACTCCGCCATCAACGAAAACATCGACCGTCTGCGCCTCGCCGCGACCAGCGCCCTGGCGAGCCGGGAGGATTGCATCATCGTCGCCAGCGTGTCGTGCATCTATGGCCTGGGCTCGCCGGCCGACTACAAGCGAATGATGATCTACCTAAAAAAGGGCGAAACCGTCGAACGCGACAACCTTCTCTACCGCCTGATCGACATTCAGTATCAACGCAACGATACGGCATTCGAGCGCGGCCGCTTTAGGGTTCGCGGCGACGTCATCGAGCTTTGGCCCGCGTATGAGGAGTTCGCCATTCGCATCGAGCTTTTCGGCGACGAAATCGATGCCCTCGCCATCATCAACCCGCTCACCGGCGAAACCGCCAAGGTTTGCGAAGAACTGCACGTCTTCCCCGCCAAGCATTTCGTCACGCCGGACGAACGCATCAAGGCCGCGGTCAACGGCATCGACGAGGAGTTGAACCAGCGGCTCGCGGTGTTTCGCGAGCAGGGCAAGCTGCTCGAAGCGCAGCGATTGCAAGCGCGAACGCGCTTCGACATGGAGATGCTGCTTGAGGTTGGCCACTGCCCTGGCATCGAGAACTATTCGCGCTGGTTCACGGGCAAGGCGCCGGGCGAGCCGCCCTACACGCTGATCGATTTCTTCCCGCCGGAGTTTCTACTCATCGTCGATGAATCCCACGCCAGCGTGCCGCAAGTGCGCGCGATGTTCGCGGGCGACTACAGCCGCAAGACAACGCTGGTCGAGCACGGCTTCCGCTTGCCCAGCGCGCTTGACAATCGGCCCCTGCGCTTCGACGAATGGGAGAAACGCATTCATCAGGTTCTATACATGTCGGCCACGCCGGCGGCGTATGAGCTCGAAGCGAGCGGAGGCGAATTCGTCGAGCAGATGATTCGGCCCACAGGCCTGGTCGATCCCGTTCTACACATGAAGCCAGCGCGCGGGCAGGTTCCCGATTTGCTGATCGAAATCAAGAAACGCGCCGACCGCAAGGAACGCACGCTCGTCACCGTGCTGACCAAGCGACTTGCCGAGGATCTGACCGGCTACCTGCGCGACTCCGGCTTGCGCGCCAAGTGGCTGCACTCGGAACTCGACGCGATCGAGCGTGTGCAGATCCTGCGTGAATTGCGCGAGGGGGCCTTTGATGTGCTGGTCGGCGTCAACCTCCTGCGTGAAGGCCTGGACCTGCCCGAGGTTTCGCTGGTCGCGATTCTCGATGCCGACAAGGAGGGCTTCCTGCGCAGCGAGCGTTCGCTGATTCAGACGATCGGCCGGGCGGCGCGCAACGTCAACGCGGAGGTCATTCTTTACGCGGACAAAATGACCGACTCCATGCAAAAAGCGATCGACGAAACCAATCGCCGCCGCGAACTGCAGCTGGCCTATAACAAGGAGCACAACATCACGCCGGAAAGCGTGCGCTCCGAAATCTCGCGTGGCATCGAGAACGAGATCGAGGCCCAAAAGTTGACGCTTGAAGTCGCGGGCAAAGCTGGTGAGGACTATGTGACCGAGGAGTTCCTGGAAGAGCTGCACGCCGAGATGTTGGCCGCGGCGACGAATCTCGAATTCGAACGTGCCGCGGAGTTGCGCGACCGCATCGCACAACTGAAAGGGCAACCGACGATGGCGCCGCAAAAGAAGCCGAGACGCCGACGCAAAACGCAGCGCTAGCCCGGCTGAGTCCGATCCCAAGTTCACGCCAGATCGAAAAGCATGACCTCGGACTCGCCTTGACACTCGACCCCCAGGTGTTTCTCGTCGCTGACAGCGGCGCCATCGCCTGCGGCAAGAAGTTCACCGTTCAGGGCCACCGTTCCTCGAAGTACCTGCACCCAGGCTGACCGTCCCGCTACCAGTTGGTGTGAAACAGCTTGCCCAGGCCGCAGCGAGGAAAGATGCAGTCGGGCATCTTGTTGAATGATCAAGGAATTGTCCGCGCCGTCGGGCGAGGCCACCAAACACCAGCGGCCGGCCTTCTCGTCGTCGCTGAACGCACGTTGCTGGTAGCTCGGCGAAACGCCTCGTTTGTTCGGCAGCAACCAGATTTGATAAAGATGGACCGATTCGGCATCAGAGGGATTGAACTCGCTGTGCTGAATGCCGGTCCCGGCGCTCATGCGTTGAAGTTCACCTGGTTTGATGATCGAGCCATTGCCCAGGCTGTCTTTGTGTTCCAGCGCTCCTTCGAGGACGCAGGTGATAATTTCCATGTCTCGATGGCCGTGGGTGCCAAACCCCTGCCCGGGTTGCACTCGATCCTCGTTGATGACCCGGAGCGATTTGAACCCCATGTGAGCGGGGTCGTGGTAGTCGGCAAAAGAAAACGTGTGGTAGGTGTTCAGCCAGCCGTGATCGAAATGGCCTCGTTCTCGTGCTTTGCGTACTTGGATCATGTCTGACTCCCTGGATTCCGGTTCAAACACCATGCTATCCGAATGGAATGAAAAAGAGGCCAAGCAATCGGCTTCGTAACGGTGAGCACCGCGCGCCCGGGGCAACCGGTTCAATTACAATATTTTCTTCAAGACCTGCGACCGCCGCCCGCTGGCGTCGTAGCGGGCGCGGCGTGGGGTCGGCAGATCGTCCGGCGTGCCGAGCCGAAATCGGCCTCGCTTCACCAGGTAGTTCACCGCCTGGGTCGAAAGGCAGAACAGTTCCTTGAACGCGTTCGCGCGGGCCTGAGCTTCGACATACTGCATCAGGCGGGCGCCGATGCCCTGGTTTTCGTACTTGGCCGCCACGCACACGCAAGCCATCTCCGCCTTCCTCTCCTCCGCAAACGGATGCAGCGCGATGCAGGCCGCCAGGTTCCCGTCGACTTCAAAGACGAAGTAATCCTCGATTTGCCGCTCGATTTCCGCGCGCGTGCGCGGCAACAGCTCTTCGTTCTCGACGCTGTTCTTGATGAGGTGGTGGATGCCGCGGGCGTCTTTTTTTTGGGCTTTGCGAATCGCCTGGTACTCGTTGTTATGTACGAGCGTGCCGATGCCGTCGTTGGAGAAGACCTCGGCGAGAAGGCCTTCCTCGACGGTTCCGTCAATGACATGGACGCGTGGCACCCCGCCGCGCAGGGCCTTGACGGCGCCGGTTAGCTTGGAAAAGCTGGGACCGACGAGGTTGTTCTTGTTTTTCTTGAGCAACGTCTCCGCCTCATCGACGGTGAGCTGGCGGACGAGGCCCTCGCGCTGGAGCATGATGCCGGCGGTGGTGGTGAGGTAGATCAACTTGACCGCGTCGAGGGCCCGGGCGACCTCGACAGCGACGTGGTCGGAGTTGAGCCGATAGGTCGAGCCTTCGCCGTCGGAGCCCAGCGGGGGGATCACGGGCAGGACATCGTTCGCCAGCAAGGCTTTGAGAAGCGCGACATCGATGCGTTCCACGCGCCCGGTGTGTTGTTGATCGATGCCCTGGAGGATGCCGGCGGGATGGGCGACAACGGCGTTGGAGTAGGCGCCGCGCAAATCGGTGGCGGCGAGGCCTTCGAGGATCTCGTGTGTGACGCGGTTGGCGGCATTCAGCGCAAGCTGGAGGGTGGCGTCGTCGGTGATGCCGGTGCCATCGAGGTTGGACGGCGTCACGCCGGTCTGTTCCGCCAGCTTGCCAATCTGGTGCCCCGCGCCATGCACGAGCGTGACGCCAATGCTCAGGCTTCTCAAGAGGGCCAAATCGAGCAGAAGATTGCGAAAGTTATCATGCTCGACGACCGCGCCATCGAAGGCGATGACGAAAATCTTGTCGCGATACTGAGGGACATAGCGCAGAATCTCGCGCAAATCGACCAGGCGCTGCAAGGTCGGATGCTTGGGAACCGCCGATTTTTCGGTGTGCATTTGCATGATGAATTCAGTATAGCACAGCCCTGGGAATGAAAAGAAAAACGAAGCGAGCGCTACGCCGCAAGCGCCGCACCCAATAAACGAAACGCCCGGCGATGGACATAAGCGAGATACCACTGGCATTCCGGCAGCCAACGGAGTAGTCGCGGCCAGCCTCGTTGCCGCTCGTGGCAGCGATGATGCCAGTAGGCGTAATATTGGCTGAAGCTGGCGTCTCCCGCATGTCGGCGGCTGACTTGCAAAATTTCCCGATAGACGTTCAGGCGTGCCGAGAGAGTCTTGGTCGCGGCATGGGTTCGCGAGCAGGCGAGGAATTCGGGGACATGAGCGAGCCGGCCGCCCGCGCGGTCGAGACGCATCCAGTATTCGTAATCCATCGCGTAATGAAGTGATTCATCGAACGGGCCGATCCGTTCCACCACCGCGCGGCGCCAAAATGCCGCCGGCTGGCAGATGCAACAGTCTTGCACCAGTCGTTCAAACGAATAGGGCGCCGTTGGATAGGCGCCAAGATACCCATCGGCCTCGTCGATGTGACCGGCGTTGCCGTAGACGAGATCCCATTCGGGATGTTGGCGAAAATACTCGACGATGGTCGTGATTGCGCCGGGCAGCAACACGTCGTCGGAGTTGAGATACGCAAGGATCTCGCCCTGGGCGCGGCCCAGGCCCCGATTGATCGCATCGCTTTGGCCACCGTCGGGCCCGCTGCGCCAAAAGAAACGATCGCCATAGGTGCGAAGGATCTCGACCGATTCATCGCTGGAACCACCGTCGAAAACGAGGTATTCCAGGCGCGGATAATCCTGGCCCAGCACGCTTTCAATGGTGCGGCGCAGGAACCGGCCCTGATTGAACGACGGCGTCACGACCGAAACGAGCGGCAGCATGGCGTCCCTTCCAGGCCCAAATCGCTTGACGGGAACGCTAATTCTGAATCATTTTCACGATTTGAGCAATACCGATTCGCTCAGGCATGGCTTGTCGAGGAGGTGAGATCGACGCGCAAAAGTCCAGTGGGCGTCATGAAACCCGCGAGGGAAAGGGCGCTTTCGATCTGGGCCTTGAGCTTGGCATTCCGGTCATACAGAGCACGCCATTGGCGCGCTTCTTCGGAGTCGAGTTCGTGCGTCGCCTGCAGGAATCGGTCATGCGTATCGACGGAAAAAACCCACACGTCGTGATCGTGAAGGTCGCAGGCCTGGACGAGTAGCTTCAGGTGCGGGTGACCCGTGCTGCCGAGCCGGAAGGCGTAGCCGCGCACCCCTGCTTTGGTCTTGGCAAGGTCCTGACACACGGTGGCAGCAATCGGCTCAGGGGGCAGATAATCCTCGACCCGCGCGTCCGTCGGAATGTCGCAATACGGCCGCTTGCTTGCAGGAATCGCGTCCAACCCTTCGGGGTAGGCCAATTCCATGAAAATTCGGCAAGCCTGAGCGAGGTCTTGTATGGATAGGGCGTTCACCATGCCACCGGGAAAAAAACAACCGCCGCATCGCGGGGCCTACCCGTGATTTTGGCGCTAACAAAGAAAGACGACTCAGGTGTGTTCAGTCAACCGAGAAGGATAATCTCACAGGTCGAACTTTGTCTTGGGTGGGGGGTCCGACCGATTCACATTAGATTGGTTCGTTCTATACCTGGCGATCAGAAAAGGCAATCCTCTTGAGCGGCCGGTGGTGGTACAGTTTGCCGTAGGTCAGGCTTTCCAGCCTGACATTTCGCGGCTGCTGTCAGGCAAGAATGCCTGACCTACTTCAGAAAGTACCACTCCCGAGCCGCCCATGCTGGACGGCCTTTTTTTCAGAAGTCCATAAAATGCCCGAGTTGTTCCTCACCGCACGGAAAATCACGATGAAAACGCTGGCGGAATTTCGCGAAGTCTATTTCACGCCTCTGCCCGACTTGCTATTTCGGGCGGCGCAGGCCCATCGGCTTCATCACGACCCCGCGGACATTCAACGCTGCGTCCTGCTGAGCGTCAAGACCGGTGGCTGCCCGGAGGATTGCGGCTATTGCGCGCAAAGCGCTCGCTTCAAGACCGGGGTCGAGGCAACGCCGCTCATGAACCTGGACGAGGTGCGAGCGAAAGCCACCCGGGCGAAGGAACTCGGCGCGACGCGCTTTTGCATGGGGACCGCCTGGCGCGAAGTCAAGGACGGACCCCAGTTCGAGCAGGTGCTCGACATGGTCCGTGTCGTGCGTGATCTTGACATGGAAGCCTGCGTCACCCTCGGCATGTTGAGCGATCGACAGGCAACGCGATTGGCCGAGGCGGGTTTGACGGCCTACAACCACAATCTCGACACTTCCCGCGAGTATTATCCGCACATCATCTCGACGCGAACCTATGACGACCGCTTGCGCACACTGCAATCCGTGCAGGATGCGGGCATCTCGGTCTGTTGCGGCGGCATCATCGGCATGGGCGAGAGCGAAGACGATCGCTTGCGTCTGCTCGTCGAACTCGCCAACCTCGCAAAAACGCCGGAAAGCGTGCCCATCAACTGCCTGGTTCCCATCGCGGGCACCCCGCTTGAAAACGCCGGACCTGTCGATTCGATTGAGCTGGTGCGCCTGATCGCCACGGCGCGCATCGCGTTTCCGCAAGCGCGCGTGCGCCTGAGCGCGGGCCGTGATCGCATGAGCCGGGAATTGCAGGTGCTGTGCTTCATGGCCGGGGCCAACTCGATTTTCTTCGGCGACAAGTTGCTGACGGCGCCGAACCCGTCCGCGGAGGGAGACGCGCAACTTTTCCGGGCGATGGGCCTGCCCGTCTGTGTATAGCCGCTCGCCTCGGTGTCAGGCGCCATCGGAAAGCTTGCCATGAAATTGACGCAGCGCTGGCAACACGAACTGGAAAGCTTGAATGAGCAAGGCCGATTTCGCACTCTGGCGCCGCCGGCGGGCCTGGACTTTTCCTCCAACGACTATCTCGGCTACAGCAAGCGCGTGTGGCCTGCCAGGCAGGAGTTGCGGAGTGGAACCGCGTCGCGCCTCTTGCGCGGGCAGCACCCCGTATGGGAGCAAGTCGAAGCCCAACTCGCCGCCTGGCACGGCGCGGACGCGGCCCTGATGTTTACCAGCGGTTATGCCGCCAATGAAGGATTGCTCAGTACGGTCATTCAGCCGGGCGATACGGTATTTTCCGATCAGTACAATCACGCATCGATCATCGACGGCCTGCGTCTGAGCGGCGCCGACAAGGCGATCTTTGCGCACAACGACATGAACCAGTTAGAAGGCTTGATGAACGAAAAATCAATCCGACGCGATGCTGGTGCCGCGTGGTTCGTCGTCACTGAATCGCTTTTCGGCATGGAGGGAGATCGGGCGCCCTTGCGCGAACTGGCAACCCTGGCAGAGCGCCACGAGGCGCATCTGATTGTCGATGAAGCTCACGCCACCGGTTGTTTCGGGCCAACGGGCAGCGGACTGGTCGATGCGTTGGGTTTGCGCGAGCGCGTCCTGGCGACCATCCACACCGGCGGCAAGGCGCTCGCGGTTCCAGGCGCCTACCTCGCCGGCTCACGGTTGCTGAAAGACTGGCTCGTCAACCGGTGCCGACATTTCATCTTTACCACCGCGCTCGCTCCCGCGCTTGGCGCCTGGTGGCTTGACATGCTTGAGCTCGTCCGCGCCGATGCTGGAACGCGCCAGCGCCTACACCACAACGCAGGCCGGTTTCGCTCAATCCTCGGCGAACGAGGCATCGATGTGAGTGGCACGGATTATCTCGTATCCCTGATGATCGGCAGGGATGCGCCGGCGGTGGACGCCGCGCGCCGGCTGCAAGCGTCGGGCTTCGACATCCGCGCGATTCGCCCGCCCACGGTTCCCGCGGGGACCGCCCGGCTGCGGATTTCGATTCATGCGGACCATGAACTGGATTCGTTAAGCGCTCTTTCCGCGGCCCTGGCGCCCACCATTCTTGAATCGGCATGAACGACTTCATCATCCTCGGCACCGATACCGACGCCGGCAAAACGACGTTCGCGCTCCTTTGGCTTACCGCCTTCGCGGCCGAATGGGAATACTGGAAGCCGGTGGAGACCGGTGAATCCGATTCGGAGCGCATCGCGGCGTTGTGCCCGGCGGCGATCGTTCATCCATCGCTGCGACGCTTTGCCGCGCCGGTCGCGCCTCCCCTGGCAGCGCGCGTCGAAGGTGGCTCGATCCCTTCGGCGCGTGCGCTTGCTGATGCCTGTCCGCGCACGCAAGACACGGTTCGTGGATTGCTGATCGAAACCTTTGGCTCAGTGTTCTCGCCGCTCAATGATTCCCAACTTCAGATTGAACTGATCCGCGCGCTCCAACGGCCGTGCGTGCTCGTTTCGTCTTCCAAACTTGGCACGATCGGCCGCACGTTGCAGGCTGTCGCCGCATTGCGGTCCGAGGGCATTGAGCCATCAGGGATCATTCTCCTGGGCGAGCGCGATCCGTTCGCCCTCGCGCAGCTCGACGAGCATCTTGCCGGATCGCTGGTGATCGCCCTGGAGCCGCCGACCCTCTGGACCCCCGCGGGCCTGCGCGAATGTGCCGATCGGCAGGCCGGAGAATTGCAACGGCTACATGCGACCAGATTCCAGTCCAAACGGATTGACGATCGGATTGGCATGCTTTCCCATGAGGATCGCCGTTGTGTTTGGCATCCGTACACGCCGCTGGTTGGCGCCGCGGAGCCACTGGTTTGCGTCGGCGCTCGCGATGAATTTCTGGAATTGGCCGACGGCCGGCGCGTGATCGACGGCATCAGTTCGTGGTGGACCATCCTGCACGGACATTGCCATCCACCGTTGATGCAAGCCCTGGCGGAGGCGGCTCAAAAAATCGACCATGTCCTGTTCGCTGGGGTGACGCATCCGTGCGCGGTGGAACTGGCGGACCTGTTGCTGGGCACCCTGCCCTGGTGCGGCGGGCGCGTCTTCTATTCTGACAACGGCAGCACCGCGGTCGAGGTCGCCCTCAAAATGGCCTACCAGTTTCACTGCCATCGTGGGGAACCGGGCCGCACGCGTTTCGTCGGCTTTGAGCATGGTTACCACGGCGACACGTTTGGCGCCATGGCGGTGAGTCGCGATCCGCTTTTTTTTGGCCCATTCGAACCCTTGCTGTTTCGCGCCGATATTCTCCCCCTGGACGCGGATCGGCTCAACGAGCATTTACAACACCATGCCCAGGAAACCGCCGCCGTGATCCTGGAACCGCTCGTGCAAGGCGCTGGAGGCATGCGCATGCACACGCCCGAGACCTTGCGGCAGATTGCCGAGGCGGCGCGGCGGCATGACGTGCTTTTCATCGCCGACGAAGTGATGACCGGCGGCGGACGCACCGGGCCGCTTTGGGCACATCAAGCTGCCGGCATCGTGCCCGATCTTCTTTGTACAGCAAAAACACTTACAGGCGGCGTCTTGCCCCTGGCCGCCACGCTGGCGGCGCCGAGGATCGTCGCGGCGTTCCAGACGCCGGACCGCGCGCGCACGTTCTTCCACGGGCATTCCTTCACCGCCAACCCGCTCGCCTGCGCCGTTGCCGCCTGCAACCTTCGGCAACTTCTGGGCGCGCCGCCCGACGCCCCGGCCCGCTTTGAGGCCTTCTGGAACGACGCGCTCGCGCCGTTGAGAGAAAATCACCACGTTAGGGACGTGCGCATCCGCGGCAGCATCGCGGCCATCGAACTTGCGGACCGCACGGGCTACCTCTCCGAGGCGGCGGCGCAAATGCGCGAGACCTGTTTGGAACTAGGCGTGTTCTTGCGTCCGCTCGGGTCGGTTCTTTACGCGATGCCGCCCCATTGCACGTCGGAGGAATCCCTGCGGCAAATCGCGGACGCAATGAAACGGGCGGTCGAAAAAGTAGCGCCGGCGTCCGTCACGAGCCAACCTTGATGCCGCACGAAACCAGGATCTTGCCGACCGGCTTCCCATCGCGGCGAAACTCGACGGGACCTCCGTAAATGTAGGGCGCATCCTCCTCCCACAACATCGGTTCGGGGATCAGGACGCTCCATTCGGGAAAGGAGTGCGGCCGCAGGGGATACGCGATTTCCACCGTGCTCATCCCCTTGCACCGCGGGCCCATCAGCCGCCCGCTCACCTGCACGTCCGCGGGCAGATCGGCAAACGCGATGCGCAATTCCGCCAGCGTTGGGTCCAGACGATGCAGTCGCACGCTGTACGTCGGTAGCGGTTCGAGTAAAGCAACGTCACCTGAAGGCATGGCTGTTTCCTCACGGCAGGATCAACATCGCATCGCCGTAACTGTAGAACCGATAGCGCTCGGCAATGGCGGCGTCATAGGCTGCCTGCAACAACCCCACGCCGGCAAGAGCGGCCACCAGTAGCAACAGGGTCGTGCGCGGCAAGTGGAAGTTGGTAAGCAACGCATCCACGACCTTGAAGTCGTAGGGGGGATGAATGAAAAGGTCGGTTTCTCCGTTCCACGCCCGTACCTTTACCCCCTCGCCCCGTGGGAGGGCCGTATAAGCGCTTTCCAGCACGCGAACCGATGTCGTGCCGACCGCGACGATGCGGCCCGTGCAAGCATTGATGGCATCGACAGCCGATTGCCCGAGCCGGGCCCATTCGCGGTGCATCAGATGTTGCGTGTAATCGTTAACCTGAATCGGCTGAAACGTCGCCAGGCCGACGTGCAGCGTCACGGTCGTCCAGCCAATGCCACGGTCTTTCAACGCATCGAACACGCGGTCCGTGAAATGCAGACCCGCAGTCGGCGCGGCGACCGCCCCGGCGTGTTGGGCGTAAATGGTCTGGTACCGCGTCCGGTCGGCCTCGCTGGCCATGCCCTTGCGAATGTACGGCGGCAGCGGAATTTGGCCGAACCGTTCCAGCAACTCCACCGCCGAGCCCGGCAGCGATGGTTGCACCCGCCAGCGACCGTCAGGCAACCGACCCAGCATTTCGAGCTGTAGTGGCCCCGGTTCGACGTCAATCAGTTCGCCTTCGCGCAGCGTGCCGCGCGTCTGACACAACATTTCCCAATGCTCTTCGTGGCGCGAGCGAGTCGCCGGGGCGACGGGGGCCGCGCCGAGGAATAACCCCTCCCACTTACCGCCGGTGCGAGCGCGCTTGCCAAGGAGACGGGCAGGAACGACACGTGTGTCGTTGAGGACCAGCAGATCGCCAGGCTTGAGCAGGTCCGGGAGTTCGACGAAGCGGCGATGGCCAATCGAATGATCGGCTCGATTGGCGACC
Organism: Planctomycetota bacterium; assembly: GCA_016191165.1. Lineage (GTDB taxonomy): Bacteria > Planctomycetota > Planctomycetia > Gemmatales > Gemmataceae > SIAQ01. The sequence goes on along the minus strand of JACPPF010000086.1, from coordinate 16,375 downwards.
AGAAGCCGGGCATGATCGCGCGGCTCGCAGGGCTCTTGTGCGATGAGTTCGGCAGGCAGGGAGTAGTCGACGGGGAATGCTCTCATGGCGGCCCGCTTGCGGTTTCACGTTCGCATGGCGCCGCGCGAGTGCGAAGCCGCAAGCGGCGAAAGCAATCGCTTATTTGAACGCCTTGATCCAGCCATCAAATGCCGCCTTGTGCTTCGCCACCGTGTTGGCAGGCCCGGCGAGCGTGATGACCACCGAGTCCTTGTCGGTGCTGAGGATCACGTTGATGCGGCGAAAATTTTCCTTGCGCTCCTGCTTCGCGTTGGGATTGCTCGGGTCGCGGTACAGGTACGTCCCGGAGATGTCAAAGACGACGACCTCTGCCACTTTGCCAATGGAATACTTATCAAGTTTCGAGGCCTCTGCGAGCGTCTTGCCTTCGGGGGGAATGAACAGCATTTTCCAGCGTTCGATATTGGCTTCGGCACTGCCGCCGATACCGCCGAAGATGGCGAGGTCGGCGTCCTCCTTGTCTCCCTTCGCCTTGGGCAGGGCGAACTGGGCCTTGCGCAGTCTGCTGACCGGCTTTTGTTTTTTCCAGCCCTCGGGCACCTTCGATTTCAGTCCGCCAAGCTCGAGGATTTCGCCGCCGGCGAACACCAAATGGACGCACATGCCAAGCGACAGGCCCAGGGCGAGGATGGTGATTCTCTTCATCGGTTTGCTCCCTTGGTAGGAACCATACAGGCAAGCCGCTTGCGCGACAGGAATATTGGAACGCGGTCCAACAAGTCGTTTGAGAGATTCTATGCAATCTGACGGAGTGAGTCGAGCGCGGAGGGCAAGCGATCCCCGTCCGAGGGGAGTCCCGGAAAATCGAAGCGTCGGGTCCGTACGCCCTCCTTGACGATGGAATTTATTTCGCTTCCCCCTTTGGCTGCTCCGCTTTGCCGGCGTAGGGCAGCGAGGGGCGGAATGTCGAAATGTCCGGCGTGTTCGCGTTGCGCGCCCGGCGATAGCCGATGACGGTCGCAAAATTCTCGGGAGAAATCATCAATAGCCCGCCGTCGATCGCTTCTTTTCGTAGCGTGGCGCTGGCCTTGTTGACGGTGGCGTTGCGATCGGCGTTGGGCTCCTTGCCTTTTTCGTCGTCGCCCATTTTCTCGGCATCGGCCTTGGCGACTTTGAGCTTGAGTCCGTTGATGAGGTAGCGCGTGCGCGGCGTGATCTTGCCCTTGATCTGCCCGTCGCGGAGATCGACGAACGCATCGACCTGCATGCCGTTGCGTTTGAGCAGGTAGATGAAATCCTCCATCTGGCGATTCTGCTCGGCAGGGTCGTGGGAGAAATCCCCCGTGATGTCGACATAACCCGCCACGGCGACGCGCGTGCCCCAGAACAAATTGTAAAGCAGATCCCCCTCGCGCAGCGGGGCCTCCGCTTCCCGGATCAGCTGAAAGCGGGTCTTGTTGTTGAGCACAATCTCCCGGCCTTCCACGTCGTAAAGCACATTGATGCGGCACTGGGACGTGTTGGCGTCGATTACCTTGATGACCTCGATGGAGCCTTTCATCTGTTTCTCGGCCCGGCCATTGGCGCCGGCGGCGAAGATGTTAAAGGTGACTTCCGGCACGATGCCATGGGCCTTGCCGAGGTTGATGGTGACCTGGCGGATTTCGAGATCGACGCGGACGATCTTGCCGACGGGGGCATCCCAGAGCGGCTTGCCGGTGGAGAGGTCGAGGAGCAGGGGGAAGGCTTCACCGCCGCCGCGGTTGGGATTACCGCCGCCACCAGGACCAGCGCCGGCCATCTCACGACGCTCGGCTTCGAGGATGTTGACCTGGCGCGTCAGCTTGTTGATTTGTTTCTGGGTGCTTTCCTTCAGAGCGTTCAACTTCTGGTCCTTGTCCTCGTTTTCCGTCTTGAGGTCGGTGAAGGCCTTTTGCAGGTCCTTGAATTCGTCGGATTTCACCTGAGCCGCCTTCAGGATGTTGGCGTTCTCCGTGTTGATCGAGGTACGCAGCTCCTTGTGGAACGTGTCTTGCTTCTCCGTCAGCTTGGCGGAGAGCTTTTCCATGCGCGCGTTCTTGGCCGCTTCCTCGAAATAGTCGGCCTTCCATTTCGCGGCCTCGTCCTTCGCGGTCTTGAGCAGGTCGTCGATTTTCAGTTTGTAATCGCCGTTATTCGCCTTGCCCAGTTTGTCGTTGTCGCGAATCTTGTTCATGAACTTCAGGGCGGATTCCTTGGTGGCGGGCGCGCCGGCGAAATTGCCGAAGTTGGGTTTCAGGAATTCCTCGCGGTTGAGGACCATCTGATCCTTGGCGGATTTATCGGCTTCGTCGGCGTCCAATCGGTCACCCCACTGGGTCCGTGCGTCAAAATAGAGCATGGAGTAATAGTCGGCGACCTTCTGCGTTGCGTCAGACTCCTTCTTTGCCAGGATTCGTTTGGTATTCGCATCATCCTTTTCCTGGAGCGCGTAATAAAGCAGGACGCCAAGGGTTATCGACACGATCACAAACAGGACCAGGAACACGACGAGGACCACGTTCGGGCTGCCGCTTTTTTCTTTTTTTTTCTTCTTGAGACCGGCCATGAGACCACCTCTGCGATGAAAGACGACCGCGAACGATATGGCGGAGACCGCGGGCGCATGGGTCGGCCTCCCATTCCATCCAGTGTAAACAGTTTCGTAGCCCTGTCAAATGAATTACCCCTTTGGGTATGGCGGATGGGGAAAACCTTGCCGCGCGAATCGGTTTTGACGATTTTTCGCATCGCGCTCCACGCACGCCAAAAGCGTGCGGCTAAACTTGACAAAAAAGTACACATTCCTAACAATGAAGGTAGAAGAGCCTTCGTGGAGAATCATCCGATGAAGATCACCGCTCAGGAAGAATACGGACTGCGCTGCGTCTTGCGGCTGGCAAAAGCCGAGAGCGGGGCTGTCACGTTGCCGGAAGTCGCTGCCGCGGAAGGGCTCTCGGTGCCGTACGTCGCCAAGTTGATGTCGGTGCTGCGGAACGCCGGGATGGTGGACAGCGTGCGCGGCCGCGCCGGCGGGTATCATCTGACGCGCCCGGCCGAGGAAATCGGTCTGGGTTCGCTGCTATTGACGCTTGGCGAGCCGCTTTTTGAGGAAACCGAATACTGCCAGAAGCACGCCGGCAGTGAAGCGCCCAACGGCGTTTGCAAGAATCATTCGACCTGCACGCTCAAGTCGCTTTGGCAAACGCTCGAACATTGGCTGCGCCACACGCTCGATCAGATCACGCTGGCCGATTTGATCCAGCACGAAGGGCGTTTGCCAGAGTTGCTGCGCGAACGTTTGGCCGCGGCGGTGCTGGACGACGAGCCGCAGCTAGTGACGTTGACCGTCAAATGACAATCATGCCCCAGGATGAGCGCAGCGATTCCTGGGGATACGAACCCCGCGAATCGCTGCGCTCGTCGCGGGGCTTGAAAGGACAGGATCATGACCACCGCAACCCAAACCATCGAACAGTTCGCCAACAAGGAATACGAATGGGGCTTCGTCTCCGATATCGAAGCGGAAGCAATCCCCAAGGGCCTCAGCGAAGACGTCGTGCGCCTCATCTCCACCAAGAAGAAAGAACCACAATGGTTGCTCGACTGGCGACTCAAGGCGTATCGGTATTGGACCACGATGGAAGAGCCGCGCTGGTGGCCAAACGTCACGTTCCCGCCGGTCGATTATCAGAACATGATCTACTATTCCGCGCCCAAGCCCAAGAAGCAACTCAAGAGCCTCGATGAAGTCGATCCGGAAATGCTCAAGACGTTCGAGAAGCTCGGCATCTCGCTCGACGAGCAGAAGCGCCTCACCGGCGTCGCCGTGGACGCGGTGTTCGACAGCGTGTCGGTCGCCACGACCTTTCGGGGCAAGCTCGCCGAGATGGGTGTCATCTTCTGCTCATTCTCGGAAGCGGTGCAGAATCATCCGGAGCTGGTCAAGAAGTACCTCGGCTCCGTGGTCCCCTACAACGACAACTATTTCGCGACGCTCAACTCCGCGGTCTTCAGCGATGGCTCGTTCGCGTACATCCCCAAGGGGGTGCGCTGCCCGATGGAGCTTTCGACGTACTTCCGCATCAACGCCAAGGAGACGGGGCAGTTCGAACGCACGCTGATCGTCTGCGAAGAAGGCGCGTATGTCAGCTATCTCGAAGGCTGCACCGCCCCGATCCGCGATGAGAATCAACTGCACGCGGCCGTCGTCGAGCTCGTAAGCGTCGGCGAGGGTTCGCAAATCAAGTATTCGACTGTGCAAAACTGGTATCCCGGCGACAAGGACGGCAAGGGGGGCATCTACAACTTCGTCACCAAGCGCGGAGCTTGCCGGGGGCGCAACAGCAAGATCTCCTGGACGCAAGTCGAAACCGGCTCCGCGATCACCTGGAAATACCCCAGCTGCATCCTGATCGGCGACGACTCGGTCGGCGAATTCTACTCCGTCGCGTTGACCAATCACAAGCAACAAGCCGACACCGGCACCAAGATGATCCACGTCGGCAAGAACACCTCGAGCACCATCGTCTCCAAGGGCATCTCCGCCGGCCGCGGACAGAACACTTATCGCGGCCAGGTGAAGGTCCTGAAGGGGGCCGAGAACGCGCGCAACTACAGCCAGTGCGATTCGCTCCTCTTGGGCGACAAGTGCGGCGCCCACACGTTCCCGTACATCGAGGTGAAGAACACCAGCTCCACCGTCGAGCACGAAGCCTCCACGTCGAAGATCGGTGAGGACCAGATCTTCTATTGCAAGCAGCGCGGCCTGAGCGCCGAGGATGCCGTCAGCATGATCGTCAACGGCTTCTGCAAGGAAGTCTTCAAGGAACTGCCGATGGAGTTCGCGGTCGAGGCGAAGAAGCTCCTGGGCGTGAGCCTGGAGGGGAGTGTTGGATAGCCGCTTGCGGCTTAGCGCTCGCATGGCGCCATACGAGCGCTAAGCCGCAAGCGGCAAACAAGGGAAAAACAATGTTAACGATAAGAAACCTCCACGCCAAAGTCGCCGACAAGGACATCCTGCGCGGCATCAACCTCACCGTCAAATCCGGCGAGGTACACGCCATCATGGGGCCCAACGGCTCCGGCAAGAGCACGCTCGCCGGCGTTCTCACCGGCAAGGACGCCTTCGAAGTGACCGAGGGCGAAGTCCTCTTCGAGGGCAAGAACCTCCTCGACATGAAACCCGAGGAACGCGCCGGCGAAGGCATCTTCCTTGCGTTCCAGTACCCGGTCGAGATTCCCGGCGTCACCAACAATTACTTCCTGCGCGCATCGGTCAACTCGGTGCGCAAGTATCGCGGGGAGCCTGAACTTGACGCGGCGGCGTTTCTCAAGCTGGTCAAGGCGAAGGCCAAGGTCCTGCACATGCCGGAGGACTTGCTCAAACGCGCCGTCAACGAAGGCTTCTCCGGCGGCGAAAAGAAACGCAACGAGATCTTCCAGATGGCCGTGCTGGAGCCGAAGCTGTGCATCCTCGATGAGACCGATTCGGGGCTGGACATCGACGCGATGAAGGCGGTCGCGGAAGGCGTCAACGCCCTGCGTTCGAAGGATCGCGCGATGATCGTCATCACGCATTACCAGCGGCTGCTGGACCACATCGTGCCGGACTTCGTGCATGTGTTGTCGGAAGGCCGCATCGTGAAGACGGGCGGCAAAGGGCTGGCGCTGGAGCTGGAGGCGCACGGGTACGATCCGATCAAGGCAGGGATGGCAACCGTTTGACAAATAGCCCGCCATTCATGGCGGGTTCGTTGCGAGGCCCGCCATAAATGGCGGGCTATATGAACCATGGACAAGACAATGTTCACGAAACTATTCGCCCCGTTCGATCGCGATGCGACGCCGCGCTATCGCGCTCTGCGTGAGGAAGCGCGGGCGCGCTTCGCGACGCTGCCGTTGCCGACGGTGAGGTCAGAGGATTGGCGCTTCACCAATATCGCGCCGCTCGCCGAGACATCATTCGAATTGCCAAATGCGCTGATGGAGAGCGGCCCCGCGGCGCCGAAAAACAAGTTGCAATTCCACTTTCTCAATGGTCGATTCGCCCCTGCAATTTCATCGCCCGTTCCGAGCTCAATCTCGATCGGCTCCCTGGCGAATGCGCCAAGCAGCCTTCCACTCGTCGGCAAAATCGCGGACGTCCGTGCCAATGCATTCACGGCGCTCAATGCGAGCTTTGTCGCGGACGGACTTTACGTGACCATCCCCGACGACGTCATTCTTGAAACGCCGATCGAGATCATCCATTATGCTCGATCTGATGAGAAGCCAGTTGTTATTCAGCCCCGAACGTTGATCGTCATCGGAAAAAATGCCCGGGCTACTGTCGTTGAGCGATACTTTGGCGGCCAAACATACTTCACAAATGCTGTCACTGAGATTACCCTCAGCGATTATGGCGTACTCGACCATGTGAAGGTGCAAGAGGAAAGCGTAAGCGCCTACCACATCGCCAACACGCAGGTCGTAATGGCCGCCAAGAGCAACTTCACGACGCACTATCTCTCGCTCGGCGGCGCCCTGGTGCGCAATGAAGTCCGCGTTCGCTTCGACGGCGAACATGCCGAGGCGACCGTCAATGGCCTCTACCTCGCTGACGGCAAGCAACACATGGACAACTTTACCGTCATCGACCACGCTCAGCCCAACTGCGCGAGCCATGAATTGTACAAGGGCATCCTCGACGGCAAGTCGCATGGAGTCTTCAACGGCAAGATCTTCGTCCGCAAGGACGCCCAGAAGACCGACGCCAAGCAGACGAACAAGGTGCTGCTCCTCTCCGACGACGCGACCATCAATACCAAGCCTCAGCTCGAAATCTTCGCCGACGACGTGAAATGCACGCACGGCGCCACCATCGGTCAGCTCGATGCGACCCAGTTGTTTTACCTACAATCGCGTGGCATCCCGCTCGAACCGGCGCGACGACTGCTGACCTTCGCGTTCGCCAACGACATCGTCAACCGCGTCAAGATCGAGGCGATTCGCGCGGAAATGGAAACGCGCATTGTGCGCTAACCACCAGCCCCACGCGCCAGCGTGGGGCCGGGGACGCAATGTCCAACATTCAAATCCCCACGCTGGCGCGTGGGGCTGGTCGAATCTCATGATCACGATTGGTGAACGACAAACGAAATCAGAAATACCGTTCGACGTCGAACGCATCCGCGCCGATTTCCCGATCCTCGATCAGAAAGTCCACGGCAAGCCGCTCGTCTACCTCGATAATGCCGCTTCGTCACAAAAACCGCGCGCGGTCATTCACGCGCTCAAGCACTATTACGAAAACGATCACGCCAACGTGCATCGCGGCGTCCATGCCCTGAGTGAACGCGCGACGGAAGCGTACGAGGAAGCCCGCATCGCCGTGCAGAAATTCATCGGCGCGCCATGCCTGCGTGAACTGATCTTCACGCGCGGCGCCACCGAGGCGATCAACCTGATTGCCCAGACGTTTGGCCGAGTCCATGTCCACGCCGGGGACGAAGTCATCCTCACGGCCCTGGAGCATCACAGCAACATCGTCCCCTGGCAGGTGCTCTGCTGGGAGAAGCACGCCAACCTGCGTGTCGTGCCGATCAACGACGACGGCGAGCTGCGGCTCGACGAGCTCGAAAAGCTGATCAACCCCGCGACCCGGATCATCTCCGTCGCCCACGTCTCCAACGCGCTGGGCACGATCAACCCAATTCAAAAAATCATCGACCTCGCCCACCAGCGCGGCGTTTACGTCGTCATCGACGGCGCTCAGGCGGCGCCCCACTTGCGAGTTGACGTTCAAAAACTTGACTGCGATTTCTATGCCTTCTCGGGACACAAGGTGTACGGGCCCACGGGCATCGGCGCCCTGTATGGCAAGCCGCAACACCTTGAGCTGATGCCGCCGTATCAAACCGGCGGCGACATGATCAGCTATGTCAGCTTCGAAAAGACGACCTGGAACCAGCTGCCCTACAAATTTGAAGCCGGCACGCCGAACATCGCCGGCGCGATCGGCCTGGCCGCGGCGGTGGAATATCTCGAAGAGATCGGCCGCGACTCCATTGCCAGCCATGAGCACAGGCTACTCGAATTCGCGACCGAGCGTATCGCGTCCATCCCCGGCGTGCGCATCATCGGGACAGCGAAGGAGAAGGCGAGCGTATTGTCGTTTGTGGTCGAGGATATGTCGGCGCTCGACGTTGGCACTCGGCTCGATATTGAGGGGATCGCAGTTCGCACCGGGCACCATTGCTGCCAGCCGCTCATGGAACGCTTCGGCATCGCGGGGACGACGCGCGCGTCGTTTGCGATGTACAACACGCTCGAAGAAGTGGAGGCTTTCGCGGAGGCCGTCGAGAAAATCGTGGCCAGCGCCCGGCCCCGGGCCGGCGCGTCGTTGAACGGCGATTACCCTTACCCCCAGGCCGCGGCCCCTAGTACGCGCGAGGCGGCCGAGGAAATCGCCGAGGTTTTCGAGGTCGTGGATGACTGGGCCGAGAAATATGAGTATTTGATCGACATCGGCAGCAAGCTGCCAGCGATGCCCGACGTCCTCAAGCAAGAATGCAATCGCGTGCAAGGCTGCCAGAGCACGGTCTTCATGCACGCCCGCAAGAAGCCGGGCACCCCTGACGTGATCGAATTCCTGGCGGACAGTGACGCCGACATCGTGCGCGGCGAGCTGGCGCTCCTTCAAAGGTTATATAGCGGGCAGCGCGCCGGCGAAGTGCTCGCGTTCGACATGCCCGCCTTCATGCAACGCATCGGGCTGGACAAGAACCTGACCCAGGGACGCCGCAACGGGCTCGCCGAGATGGTGCAGCGCGTGATGCGTTTCGCGGAAAACGTGGCTGGGCAAAAACCATGAGCGATCGTTATCCTTTACCGGTGGAAAACGAGCATCCGGACGTTCCCGCGCCGCCGGCGGCGCCCGCCCCCCCCGCCAGGCCGCCCCTGGCGCAGCCGTTGACGGGCGCGGAGATCGAGGCGTTGAAGGAGCGCATCGTCGAGGCGCTTTTCAAGTGCTTCGACCCGGAGATTCCGGTCAACATCTACGAGTTGGGCCTGATCTACGAAATCGTGATCGCACCAACCGGCGGCGTCGAAATCAAGATGACGCTGACCTCGCCCGGTTGCCCGGTCGCGGGCACGCTGCCCGGCGACGTGCAGCGCCGCGTGCTGGCGGTCGAGCCGGTGACCGCCGCCAAGGTCGATGTCGTCTGGGACCCGCCCTGGACCCCGGCCCGCATGTCGGAGGCCGCCAAACTTCAACTCGGGATCGACGATTACTGAGTTCGCGCCCCTTGACTTCGCAAGACGACCTGCGAACGCCAGGCCGCCAGAGGCTATTTCCCGACACCCAGCCCATCCGCGACGCGGTTGATGTAGTTGAACCAGCTCGCAATAAGATTGATTTGCAATATTGCTTGATCGCTGAAACCGACCGCGCGCAAACGATCCAGATCCCCGGGCGCCACGCGCGCCGGATGCAACGTGAGTTTGGCGGCGTAGTCGAGCATGGCCCGGTCGGCATCGCTCACATCCGCCTGGGTATGATCCCGCGCCAGCTGGACGGCAAGTTCCTCGTCGAGCGACACGCGCCGCAGGAACTCGGCATGGCTCTCCCTTCAGTAAAAACAACTATTCAGCGCCGACACCACGGTCGCGATCATCTCGTGCTGTCGGCGTGAGAGCGGCAGGTCAGGCGCGAGCATCGCGCCGTATGCCGACATGGAGTGCAGCAGCGCTCGCGGCATGAGGCTGTGGACCGCGACGATGCTGTCGGTCGTGCCGTCCGCCTTGCGCACGGCGTCGATGGCCTGCTGATATTCGGGCGGATAGAGGCTGTAGACCATCTCGTAGGCGGTGCGAAGCTCGCCCTCGGCTTGCTGCGGCGGTATTACCGGTATCCAGGTCATGTGATCCTACTTCAAACAGGCCTATGGGTTGCCCCACCTCGCGCCGCGGCTGCCTTACCCATGATTCCTCTCTGCGCCTCGGTAGTTCAATTCTTCAGGCGAGACTCGCCATTTGCCCCGGCCGGCGCCGGGTCGGTGAACAAATCCGCCAGCGGCAGACGGAAGCCCGGCGCCGCGGCGCCACCGTCGAGCGCGTCGGCCTTGGTGAGCACGGTGATCTGCGTTTGCGAATGATAGACGTGGACCTGCTGATGGGCTGGATAGACCACCCAGACCCGTCCAACGCCGGCCCGGAAATAGTCGGCGACCTTGTCCTGAATCTCGTCAGCGTTGTCGTTTGGACTGACGACCTCGCCTGCCAGGTCAGGAACGACATCCCATGCACCCCCCGAGTACGGGATCGCCCGGTGCTTGGCCCACTTTTGGTAAGAGACGAAGGCGAGATCCGGCCGACGATCCCGATTGACCGGCGCTGGCAGGTGGAACAGCATTTCCGTCACGGCCCGGCCGATGCTTGCCGACGTGGCGTTGCTCAGATGCCGTGCTAGTTCAAAAGCAAGCCAAACAGAAAGTGCTGCCATGGGCGGAATCCTCACGCGGTGTCCGTCAATGACTTCATACAGTTCATCGTCGCCAATGGTGGGGTCCGGTTGCGTTAACGTTGCGGTTGACATGATCGGCCCTCGGCCTGTTTCGCATGAACAATAGGTGATACGCTCGGGGCGTTCAAGCTTGTCCGCGACTTGAACCGCATAAGGGTTGGGGGACAGCGTCGCACAACCCGGCCGCTTACCCCGCCAGGCTCTACACCAGCTCCGCCACCTTATCGCGATCGTCTAGCAGGTAGATCGGCCGGCCTTGATGATCGTTGATGGTGGTGATCGGGTCGATGCCAAGAACGTGGTAGAGCGTCGCGAGGACATTCTGTGGCGTGTAGGCTCGGCCGCGCGGGTTCTCGCCGCGCGGGTCCGTGGCGCCGATGACCTGGCCCATGCGCAACCCGCCGCCGGCGATCAAGCAGAAACCTGATTGCGGCCAGTGATCGCGTCCGCCCGTAGTGCCGCGCTGCGTTCCCACGCGCGGCGTTCGGCCCATTTCGCCCCAGACCACCACGGCGACGTCCTGATCGAGACCGCGCTGGTGAAGATCAGTCAAAAGGGCATAGATCGAGCGATCATACACTGGCAGTACGGCGCCCAGGCAGCGGAAGATATGATCGTGATGATCCCATTGACCGTTGCAGTCCCGTGGGGCGGTCGGATTGTTCGGCGTCAGCGTGACCACGGGAACCCCGGCTTCCACCAGCCGACGCGCTCGCAAGTAGTCGGTCCCGCGTCCATAAAGCTCGCGCACATAAGGCGGCTCGCGGCTGATGTCAAACGCATCGCGGGCTCGGTTGCTGGTAATCATCTCCAGCGCCTGCGCGTTGAAGGCGTCCATCCCCTGCATGGTGCCGCGCGAGTCGTCGAGGTCGCGGCGCAGCGTATCGAATCGGCTCAACAAGGCGCGGCGATCGCCGAGTTGCGCCCGCGTGACGCCATTGGCGAGCCCGAGGTTGGCGACGCGCGAACCCGGCTGATAGGGCTCATAGGGTTTGCCCAGAAATCCCGGGCCAGGAACGTGATTGCCGTCGCCCATCGAGACGAACGGCGGCAGCGCATCGATGACGCCCGCGTCGCGCCGCAGCTTCGCGACGATCGAGCCGATCGACGGCCGATTGCCCGTCAACTGTCCCGTGTAAAGCTCCGGCGACGTATGCCCCTGCTGGCGAAAACGCATGTTGCGAATGATGGCAAACTTGTCCGCGATGCGCGCTTGCATCGGCATGTGCTCGCAAATGTCGATGCCGGGGACGTTGGTGCGGATGGGCCGAAACTCGCCGCGGTATTCGACGGGGGCGGTCGGCTTCATGTCGTACATATCCATGTGCGACGGCCCGCCGTTGAGGTAGACCATGATGATTGATTTGCGCGGCGTTGCCGCCTGGGCGCTGGCGCGCAAACGAAGCAAATCGGTCAGCGTGAGGCCGCCGACGCCAAGGCCACCGAGTTTGAGGAACTCGCGGCGGGTGGTGTTGTTGAGGATCGAAATCATGTTCACTCCCTCGGTCCCAGGCTCTGCCTCGGACCGCACGGCTGCGAGGCTCTGCCTCTTCACTCCCTCGGTCCCAGGCTCTGCCTCGGACCGCACGGCTGCGAGGCTCTGCCTCTTCACTCCCTCGGTCCCAGGCTCTGCCTCGGACCGCACGGCTGCGAGGCTCTGCCTCGCCTGGGTTGGACTTTCTACTTGCGCGGCTCGATCATGAATTCCGTTTCGTCATGCATGTCATGCTTCCGCGCGAGATCCGGATCGGTCGTGACCAGGTAGTAGGTTCCAGCGGCGCCGCGTTTCGCCTCGTGCGTTACACCATCGGCGAGCATGGCGTCGAGCGCTTCTCGCTCGTCCTCCGGGCGCAGAATCCGCACGTAGCGTTTCTGGTTCGGTCGGGCGTCACGCCAGAGTTCATCGTATTTTTCGTGAACGTACGGATTCAACTTCGTGCTGAATTCGCGCGGCAGGTTCAGTATCTTCACCAGTTCCAGGACATCGACCAGGTCCTTCATTCGATCCGGATTCGTCATTCCGGACGCAAGCTTGAGTTCGATCAGCGTTGGAAGATTGATGTAACGAACCCCATTGTTTTCCATCGAAACCGCGCTAGGGTCTGGAAACGCCACCGGTTTCGGCTTGCCGTCGCCCGGAAAGGCGCCCGTGACCAGGAATTCGATTTTTACGCCGGAATCGGTGTCGCGCAGGTTCTTGCTACCCGTGAAGGGCGGCACAAAGCCAAGCCCGTCGAGCTTGTCATGGATTTCGCGCAGGCTTTTTGGCGTCACCAATAGGTCAACGTCCTCGGTGAACCGCCTCAGTCCATGAACGAAAAGGGCCATGCCTCCGACCACAGCATAAGGAATCCCCAGCTCCGTGAGCCTTTTGGTGATTTTTCTCAGCGTCGTCTGGACAGCGCCGCGGTCCTCAAAAAAAAGGCTCCCCTCGCCCATGGCCCACCTCAAATCGCGCGACAGCCGATCCTCGAACGAGACAACGTTGGCCGCACGTTGGTGCTCATCGATCGCCGCAGGCTTGGTCGTTACTCGCTGCATTCGGTCATTGTACCGCGAAAGAGGGCCTGATTACGCAAACAAACTCAAGACCGGCTGCCCCGCGCTCGCGGGCCGGGTGAAGCCGTCGGGAGAGAGCCGCGTTTCCGGTGGGATGCCAAGGGCGTGGAAGAGCGTCGCGCCGAACGCTTCGGGCCGAACCGCGGCGTCGCGCACGTAGCCCCCCTGCCGATCGGACGAGCCATGCACGTACCCGCCGCGAATGCCGGCGCCGGCGAGCATCGCCGAGTAGCACGCGGGCCAGTGATCGCGCCCGGCGCGGCTGATCCTCGGGCTGCGGCCAAACTCGCCGACCATCACCACCAGCGTATCGTCCAACATGCCGCGCAGTTCGAGATCCTCAAGCAGCGCCGAGACGGCCTGATCGACATTCGGCAACGCCCAGCCCAGGCCGAACGCGCCGTGCCCGAAGATGCTGCCCAGGCCCGCGCCTTCGCCGTGCATGTCCCAGGTCTGCACATTGCGAAACCGCTCGCCGCGCGGCAACCCAGCCCAGGCGGTGACGCTGACCAATCGCACGCCCGCCTCGATGAGCCGCCGCGCCATCAGCAAATTCTGTCCCAGCGCGTGCGGACCATAGCGGCCGCGCAGGTTCGACGATTCGAGACTCAGATCGAACGCCCGCCGCGCTTCGGGTCCGGTGACCAGATCGACGGCTCGTTCCTGGAAGCGCTGCATGTTGGCACCGATGCCGTGCATCCCAGGGACTCGCGTTGCTCGTCCCTGGGCTTCTTGCAACAACTGCAACCGTTGCCTCATGCGCTCATGGGAAACGTCGGCCGCAGTGTCGAAGGCGCGGAACCGGAAGCCGGGTTCCGCGGGATTGTCCATGTCAGTGCCTACGCGCAACGGGCTATACGCCGCGCCCAGGAAGCCGCCCGTCAAATAGCGCGGCTGCACGTCACCCGCCAGGTTTTGTAACCAGACATACGAAGGCAAATTCGCGGTGGAGGGTCGCAGCCGGGCGACCACGGAGCCGTAGTAGGGGGTCTCGACCGTCGGCGCGGAGTGCCCGGTCATGCAGATGTGCATCCCGCCGTCGTGCCCGCCGTTGCCATGCGTCATCGAACGGATGATCGTGTACCGATCCGCCATGCTCGCGAGCTTCGGGAAAAGTTCGCCGACCTGGATGCCGGGAACCTTGGTGGCGATGGGTCGATACGGCCCGCGAATATCGTCCGGCGCGTCGGGCTTTAGGTCCCAGCTATCATGATGGCTGGCCCCACCGTACTGCACGATGAAAATGCACGACTTCTGCCGATTTCTCCCTTCTCCCCTTGCGAGAGAGGGGCCGGGGGTGAGTGGTTGCGCCTCCGCCTGCAACACCCGCGGCAACGTCAATCCCAACAACCCGATCCCGCCCGCTTGCAAGAGCCGGCGGCGCGACACCAAATCTCGCGGCCTCATGATTCGTCCCCCCCATTTGACGAGCCGGGAGTGGAAGCGACCGGAATCTCATCCGTCGCCATCTGCTCGGCGGCATCTACCGTTCCACTATAGACTTTCGGCGCGCGGCACGCCAGAGAAAAAGCAAAAAACTCAATGCGGTTGCGATCGGCTTCTTTGACGAGATAAGAATATTGACGTAGACAATTAATCGGGGTCAAAACAAACGAGGTCGGGGGTGAATGGCACTGCCTTACGCTCACTGTCCGATTCCATCCACACGGGTTCCAGACCAGACGCCTCGATCGGGAAACATGGGGGGAAACCCTCACATCTGCGTGAAATGACATAGCCTTGCGATTTCTCGCAAGGCCATTTGAAATACCCCCAAGGGGACTCGAACCCCTGTCTTAGCCGTGAGAGGGCTATGTCCTAGGCCACTAGACGATGGGGGCGGCGTACCTTCATGGATAGGAGCCTTCATGCCGCCTGTCAAGCCGGATTTTTGGCGTTTTGGGCTTGACCCAGATCGCGAAGTTTGCTTTTCTTAGCATCTTCCCACCAGCTGTTTCACAACCTGACCAAGGAGGGTCACCATGAATTACCAAACCGAAGCCAAACCGCAGTGCTGGCGCGCCGTTGTCGTTTTCGACGATCGGCCCGAGATGTTGCTCTATCTCAACCGTTCCTCGCCGCAAGTGCGGGCCGGTTATCGGGCGGCCTATCTCGACCTGCTCGACGAGGAGGAACGCGTCCACGTTGCTTCGGTGTCAATGCAGCGCTGGCAGGGCGCGCCCGATTCGGGCCGCTGGGTCCACCAAAGCGACCTGCCGGTGCCGTTGAAGGAAAAGATCGCGATCGCGGCGTGATTTTGAGAAGCCCAGGGATAGACGCCTGCGTGATCCCAGGGGTTCGCCTACGCTCACCCCTGGGCTTGCAATTCCGCTTCCTTCTCCCAACAATGAATAGCGGGGGGATTCTCCGCGCGCATTCAACGAGAGAAGGATTACCTATGACAACCTACAGCTCGCTGTGCGATGATTTCGGCATCTACGCCCATGTCAATACGAAGATGGATCTGCCGTCGGGACGTGAGACGGTTTTGCATTTTTTCAACAGCCTGCAGAAGACGTTTCCGAGCATGACCGACTTCGATTGCCGGGGCGTGAACGAATACGTTCTGGAGGAGGATCGCGACGAGGGGAGCTATCGCTGGATCGGGCTGGAGCCAAAGCGGTTCGCGTCGGGTTTCGTCAATCCGCCGAGCGTGGAGGCGGCGGATGAGCAGCACGAGCGCGTGCTGGAGATCGCGCCGTTTCACCTGGATTTCGGGTCGCTCGATTGCGAGGCGCTTGACGTATTGTTCTCGTTCGATTTTCTGTATTCGGGCAATCACGACGAGCTGGTGGCCGAGGCGTTGGGTCTCAACACAACACTCGAATCGCTCTTGCAGATGCCCGGCTCGAAAGTGCTCGGCTACGAGCCGGCGTTGATGCTGGCGCTTGAGGAAACGTGCCGATTGCAATGTCGGCTTAACATCGAGACGCGCACCAACGCCTACCAGATTCGCACGAATCATTTTCCGGAGGCGCCGATCACGGTCTATTTCACGGTGCGGCAATACTGGACCAGGCAAAACAACCGGACGTTTGTTGAGGGTTATCAGCACCAGCGCAAGATTTGCCAGGAGCTGGTGGACAATCACGTCATCCCGGCCGTGGTGAGGCCGCTGAGCCAGACGATCGAGAACAAGCGGTGAATTCAAACAACCACCCGCTTTATTGATGGGGTGACGCTGCGTACCGTTTTTCGAGTTTTCGCAATAACCCCGGGCGTTTCTTTGTCGAGCGTGCAGCTCGCATCACCTTGCGGCGGTGGATCACTTCCTTTTGGCTGGCTGGAACC
>JACPPF010000085.1 GCA_016191165.1 Planctomycetota bacterium | reverse complement strand
TTTCGTGGGCGGAAGATGGTTCAGGTAGGCGTCCATGGCCAGCAGGAACTGAAACATTCGGACGCGATAGGCGAGCACCTGGGCGTACGCCAGGTCGAAGTTGGCGCGCCAGCGCTGCGACTCTTCCTTTTCGCGCAGCGGTTTGACTTTTTCCAGTATCTGTACGGCCTGGTTCAACAGGCCCATGTCTCGCAGGGCGCGGTCGAACGCGGCCTGCCCGTTTTCCTTGAACCGTTCCACCTGGGAACTGTAATCCCATTGTTGGATGTCCAATTTGTCGTCAAGGAACGGGCTCAGAAGTTTGACCGTTTCCCACACGGCAGTCCGTAGTTTGCTGCGATTTCTCATTTCTTCATATTTACGCCGCGTCACGAGCTCCGGCGTGTACTGCTTCATATCGAGGAACGCGAACTTGCGCTTGTCGATGGCGGCCTGATCGTGCAGGTTTTCTTCTTCATGCGGCAGCACGAAAAAAATCCCGCCGGTCTCTTTGGTAATCCGCGCCTGGTCGAACGGCGCGAACCCGCTGGGATGCGAATCCGAGCGCCGGTGCAAGCCGTCGAACTGCAAGGCCTCGGGCATCGCCGACTCGGGCCCGCGGTCGATTTCGAGCCAGTGGCTGAGCCCGTATTTGGGATCGGTCCACCGCATGTAGGCTTTGGGGAACCCAAACACGGCCTCGCGCCCCAGAATGTAAACCGGCGCCGCCTTGCCGCTCTTTCCCGCCTTGGCGATCACGTCGTCAACCAGCGAGCCCTGCAGTCCGTCGTCCCCTGATTCGTCGGTGACCACGATAATCACCAGCTTGCGGTGCGTCTTGTTGGCCAACGGTTTGTACTGGTCGAGGACCTTCATCAGCGCACTGAACACGTTTTCGGTCCCGGAGCGGTCGACCTCGATTTTATCGATCGCCGCACGAACCTCGGCAATGTCCGCCGTCGGCTTGGGAGTGATGGCGTGAATCGATTCCCCGAAGCTGTCGACCACGGTGAGCAATGTCTCTCGATCGGCCTTCGTCTTGGAATCGCGTTCCATGGCGATCCCCAGTTCTTCATAGACTTTGTGGAATTGCTCGCGGATCTCCTTCTGGTCGTCCTTCATCGACTCCGATTCGTCGAATAACCAGACGACGAGCAGTTTTTCTTCGCGCAGCATCCGCAGCAATTCTTGCGTGATGCGACCCAGGGCGGCGCCGTAGCCCTCGGTGACGGCCGTCGGCTCCCCCTTGATCTGCATTTCGCCGAGGTCGGTCCCCAGCTCGCCCAAGCCAGGCAAGCCGGGTTCACCAATGCTGACGTTCAGACTCGGATCCCGGAACTGACCGGAGGCCTCGATCTTGCCCCCCCCCCCGCCCCCCCCGCCCCCCCCCCCCCCCCCCCCGCCCCCCCCCCCCCACCCCCCCCCCCCACCACCCGCCCCCCGGCCCCCCCCCCCCCTGCCCACAGCCCCGCTGACTCC
>JACPPF010000064.1 GCA_016191165.1 Planctomycetota bacterium | reverse complement strand
GAGATCTTGCAAATTCTCAGCATCACGCTTTTCGAGAAAACCCAGCTTTTTACCATGCTAAACGCACTCGGCGAACAGAAGGAAAAAACGCCCAGTCATAAACAGTTGACACTATTCGACATATAACCGGACAGTAGTGATTCAGAATCGGGATTTCGGATTTGAGCCAACGCACCCCTGGAGACTCCACGATGGCTGTGACGACGGAGCCGCGTAATCCGTTTTATATGATGTTGCTGGTGGTCGGTCTGATCTTCATTGTCACCGTGCTGGCCTATGCGGTGATTCCGGTGCTGGAGCAGAAGGCCATGGACGCGGGGACCATGCCCCCGCCTTCGCCGTTTCGTGACGCGTTGCGTCAGGATGGCTGGAAATGGGTGCTGGCGGAGGTCGGCGTACTCGTTCTTTTGGGCCTGGCAAGCATGGGCCTGGATCGCTGGCGGCGCTGGAAACAGGAACGCGCCGATCCGCCGCATGACCCTGGCGCCGTTTAGACTCAATACCTTTCGTCAAGCGGCGCGATACCAGCCCCACGCGCAAGCGTGGGGGTTGGGGCCAGCGGCCCTTTACTCTCGAGGTTAACATGTCTGCGGTTCAAAAACGCATCGACGCGCTGCGCGCCCAAATCGAACATCACAATCAACTCTACTACGAACAGGCGACGCCGGCGATTTCCGATCGGGAGTTCGATCGCCTGCTCGAAGAATTGAAGCGGCTCGAAGTGGAGCATCCGGAATTCGCGTCGCCTGACAGCCCGACGCAGCGCGTGGGCGGCAAGCCGATCGAAGGCTTCACGAGCGTGACCCATCGCGAGCCGATGCTGTCGATCGACAACTCCTACAGTGCCGACGATCTGCGTGAATTTGACACGCGCGTGCGCAAGCTCCTCGGCGGCGAGGCGGTGACCTATGTCGTCGAGCTGAAAATCGACGGGGTAGCGATGTCCCTGACCTATGAGAACGGCGTCTTCACCGTTGGCGCCACGCGCGGCGATGGCGAACAGGGGGACGATGTCACGCACAATCTCAGGACCTTTCCCGATGTTCCGCTCAGATTACCCGAGGCCCCAGCACACTTTGAAGCGCGCGGCGAAGTCTACATGACGCGCGCCGATTTCGCCCAGAACAACCGGGAGCGAATTGCGCAGGGTCAGGAGCCAGCCGCCAACCCGCGCAACTTCGCGGCAGGTTCGCTCAAGCTGCTCGACCCGAAGGCCTGCCGCCGGCGCCGGCTACGGTTTTTCTCCTATGCCCTGGGGCCCTGCGAGGGCGTCGAAGTCAAGACCCACCTGGAGGCGCTCGATCTTCTCAGACGTTACGGATTCAGCGTCAATCCGCATATCGCGTCGTTCGATACCATCGATGCCGTCATCGAATACTGCACCGGCTGGGCCACCAAACGACACGACCTGCCCTACGAAACCGACGGCATGGTCATCAAGGTCAATGATTTCGCACAGCGCAAAAAATTGGGCACGACGGCCAAGTCGCCGCGCTGGGTGATCGCATACAAGTTCGCGGCCGAGCAGGGTATCACGAAACTGATCTCGATTGACATTCAGGTCGGCAAACTCGGCACGCTGACGCCGGTCGCCAATCTGGAGCCGGTGAAGCTGGCGGGCACGACCGTAAAACGGGCCAGCCTGCACAATGCCGATTTTTTGGAGACCAAGGACATCCGTGTGGGCGACACCGTCGTTGTCGAGAAGGCCGGCGAGATTATCCCCTATGTCATCCGGTCCGAGCCCGAGGCACGCACGGGCAGCGAAAAGGCATTCAGGTTTCCGACCACCTGCCCATCCTGCGGCAGTCCCGTCGAACGCGACAAGAACGGCACTTTCTACCGTTGCACCGGCGGACGCAAATGCACCGCCCAGATCAAGGAGGTTCTGCGCGCCTACGCTCGTCGCAGCGCGATGGATATCGAGGGCCTGGGCGAAAAAGTCATCGAGCAACTGGTCGATGAAGGCCTCGTCAACAGCATTCCCGATCTCTACCGCCTCACTCTCGATCAAGTCGCCGGCCTGGAACGCATGGGTAAAAAGTCGGCTCGGAACCTGCTCGACGGCCTCGAAGCCAGCAAGACGCGCGGCCTGGCTCGCCTGCTCGCCGGCTTGGCGATTCAGCACGTCGGCGACAGCGTCGCCGATCTGCTGGCCAACGAGTTCGGCTCGATCGACGCACTCATGGAGGCCTCGCCCGAACGTCTCAACCAGATCAACGGCATCGGCCCGATCATGGCCGACGCGATTCACGCCTACTTTCACGAGGACCATAGCCAAGGAATCATCGAGGATCTGCGCGCGCTCGGTCTAAAGTTGACGCAAGACAAACGCCCCAGTCCCGCCCAGGCCGGCGGCGCCGACCTTGCTGGCAAGACCTTCGTCGTCACCGGCACGCTCGCCAAGTATCAGCGCGAGGAGATCGAAGCCCTCATCCGCCAGCTCGGCGGCAAGGCCTCGGGCAGCGTGTCGAAAAATACCAGCTACCTGATCGCCGGCGAAAAAGCAGGCAGCAAGCTCGACAAGGCGAAACAACTCGGCGTGCCCGTGTTGACGGAGGAGGAGTTTGAGACCATGATTCAAACCCAGGGGTGAGCAACGTGAATCGCTGGCATGATGTGTCCCCATCCCAGGGGTTCGCTATGCTCACCCCTGGGCTTGTGCGGGTTGTTAATACTGAATTTGCATCCCGATGCCGACCGTGTCGGGCGCCGCGAACGGAACGACGCGGATGTTGCTGTTTTCTCGCTCGGTCAGGTTGACCGCTTCCACGGCCAGGTAGGCGATGGTCCAGCCCAGCAGCGCCTGCGAGAAGTAGTGATCGTCATCGTGAATGCGCGACCAGGCGGGGCCGAGCGAGCCAAGAATCAAAAGGGCCTTGAGCGGACGGCTCTCGACCATCGATGCGGCGGTCAGGAACGGGATGGCGCCCACGAAGGCATGGCCCGAGACACCCTGGCTGGACTGGAACGGATGCCAGGAGGAATCCTGGGCTTGCGGGCGGTCTCCGCCGAGGCCCACTTGCAGGATGCCGACCGTCGGGGCGCCAATTGCCAGGGCGCGCAGCGAGCGATTGCCAAATTGCCCAAAGCCGGCAACGATTGGGTAATCCGGGAACAAGTGACCGCTGATCGACAAAGCGACATAAGCCGGGATGGCGTATTGGTATTCGCCGAAGCTTTTGAAGACCTTCGCCGTTTCGTCCAGTCCGGGGGAACGGCCCTGACCGACACCGGCTTGATACCAGTTGCGAATACCCTGATCGGCATGAGTGTTTGCCAGGGGCGCAGCCACGGCGACCGCGGCGCCGACGTAGAGGACATTGTTGCTCCAGTAGAAGTTCTTCGTGTCCTGCCAGAGCCGATGAATTTGTTCACCGCTCCCCGATCGGAACAGTTCCCACAATCCCGGGTCATCGGGATGCTGCGAGTTCGTGATGTAGCGCGGATCGATAAACTCACTGCTTTTCAGGGCCAGATCGGCGATGGTGGACGTTCTCGGCTCTTGATCCGTTACCAGGCGAGGCATCGCGGTGTTTGGGCTGATCGTCAGTTTTGCCTGCCCGTCCTTCCTCCTAGTTTCATCTTTTGGAATGGCCAGCGGATTTGCATCGCCCCCGGACGGGCCGATCAGTGGAGTCGCCAACTGGGCATCCTGCGCATCGACCAGCGAGGGCCAAGCGCACAGCAGCCACAAGGTAAATCCAGAGATCGCGAGGCCACGCCGACGCATGAAAGGTTCCTGCCGGGCCAAGACTGACGATTGGGTCGAAAAGTCCATTTGTGCCGATTGAATCAATTGTAACATCGGCGTTTTGCCAGTGCGACATGTCGAAAAGGTGAGCAAGAAGCCAAGGTGGAATACTCGGCAGGGTTGGAATAATCGGCAAAGTTTGCCCAATCCGCCCCGCCTTTAACGGATCGGCGACGTTTCTTCAGGGCGTCGCTAACCGGGGACGAACGCGCCTGGCCAAGGGCCAATCGGATTCACGGCCACTTCTTCGAGTTTGGTTTCCTCTTTAAATAGGCGCATGCCACGGGCTTGATAGTTGGCGAGGGCTTGCGGATGGTCGAGCGTGCAGGTATGCACCCAGACCCGTTTGGCGCCGGTTGCCCAGCCTTGCTCGATGGCGCAGGTCAACAAATGCCCGCCCAGGCCCGCTCCGACAAACTGCGGAAGCAGGCCGAAATAGGCGATTTCGACGTTCGCCTCGGGTTGAACCTCCAATTCGAAATAGCCAGCCGGAACACCGGCGACGGTGAGCATCCAGGTTTCGAGATCCGAACGATTCAGATAGTCGTGCCAGCGCTGGTAGGTCCACGGCAGTCGATCCACCCAGTGCCAGCTGGCGCCGACCGTCGTGTAAAAGAAACGATTGAGTTCGGGCATGGGCCGATCGATACGCACCAGCACCACGTCGGCGCGCGGCGAGCGCTTGGGCCGTAGATCGCGCGGATCGAGCATTTCCAGGGAGTAAGTCGTGACGGGAGTGAGGGGCATTTGCGTACCCTATCCCCACCATTCGCTGCGCTCATGGTGGGGCATGGAAACATTACCAGGCGAGCGGTTTTTGCCAGGCGTCTTTCATTTGCCGCAGGGAAAGCCAGATGTTCCATTCGCCGTTGGCAGCGGCGATGCGGAGGCGTGGTTCCTTGACGGTGACGCCGATTTCGGACACGGGCATCGGTTCCAGGACGCGGCGAAACTGGTCAGCATGTTGCGGGCGAACCTCGACGAGGAAGCGCGACGCCGACTCGGCGAACAGGCGGATTTCGTCAGTCGTCCCCGGGGCTTCGTTGCGCTCAATCGCGGGCTTTGTGATGTCCGCGCCGACGCCGCCGGCGAATGCCATCTCAGCGATGGCAACGGCAAGCCCGCCTTCGGACAGGTCGTGGCAGCTACGCACCATGCCGGTGCGGATCGCCTCGTGGAGGCGCGCAAAGATCTGCGGCGCGTTCCTCAGATCAACGGGCGGAACCCGGCCGCCAGTTCGGCCCGTGACCAGATGAAAATGCGAGCCACCCATTTCGGATCGCGTGACACCTACCAGGAACAGGAGATTACCCGGCTCTTTCAAATCCATCGTAACACAGCGACGAACATCGGGCACCTGACCCATGGCACTGATAAGCAACGTCGGCGGAATGACGATTAGCTTGCCGCTGGCGTTGAATTCGTTGTTCAGACTGTCCTTTCCCGAGATGAACGGCATCATGTAGGCCAGTGCGACATCGCGGCACGCCTCGGCGGCACGCACCAGGGAGCCGAGCACTTCGGGGCGAGCAGTGTTGCCCCAGCAGAAGTTATCGAGTATGGCGATTCGCGTCGGGTCGGCGCCGACGGCGACGACGTTGCGAACGGCCTCGTCGATGGCGTGACAGGCCATCAGGTACGGATCGAGATCGCCAAGCTGCGGACAGATCCCGTTGCCGATCGCCAGTCCGCGCCAGCTCCCGAGCACGGGGGTGACCACGGCAGCGTCGCCGGGTCCGTCGTTGCCGACACCGACCAGTGGCTTGATGACGGAACCGCCTTGCACCTCGTGGTCGTACTGCCGGATGATCCATTCCTTGGAACAGACGTTGTACCGTCCGAGGATGTCCAACAACACCCGGTTGAAATCCGGTTTCTCGCTATCGGTCGAGGCGAGCGCCGGTTCGTCGCACGCCTTCGGCGTCGCGGCCAACCGCACGACCTGCGGCCGGCCGTCGTGAAGCAGGCGCATGTCGAGGTCGGCAACCTGTTCGCCATGATAATGAAGACGCAATTTGCCGGTCGCCTCAAACGTACCGATTGCCGTGCCTTCAACCTCCTCACTGGCGCAGAGGGCTTGCAACCGTTTCCATTTCTCCGGGGGCACCGCCAGGATCATGCGTTCCTGGGCCTCGGAAATCCAGATCTCGGTGTAAGTCAGTCCCTGATACTTGAGGGGGGCCTGGTCGAGATCGACGCGCGCGCCGATCTTCTCGCCCATCTCGCCGACCGCGCTGGAGAACCCGCCGGCGCCGCAATCGGTGACGGCGTTGTAGAGGTTCAAGTCCCGCGCTTGCAGCAAAACGTCGAGCAGCTTTTTCTCCGTGATCGCATTGCCGATCTGTACGGCCCCGCCGGAGACAGTTTCCGATTCATGCGTCAACTCGATCGACGAGAAGGTGGCGCCGTGGATGCCGTCGCGCCCGGTGCGACCGCCGATGGCAACGATAAGATCGCCTGCCTTGGCGGACTTGAACGCCTTATCGACGGGGATCAGGCCGACCGTGCCGCAGAAAACAAGAGGGTTGCCCAGGTAGCGCGGATCGAAACAGACCGCGCCGTTGACGGTCGGAATCCCCATGCGATTGCCATAATCGCGCACGCCGGCGACGACGCCCTTCATCACCTTCTTCGGATGCAACACGCCTTGAGGCAACGCCTCGGGCGGCGTGTCGGGCGGGGCGAAGCAGAAGACATCCGTGTTGCAAATTGGCCTGGCGCCCATGCCGGTGCCCATGGGATCGCGGATCACTCCGCCGATGCCCGTATTGGCGCCGCCATAGGGTTCGATGGCGGACGGATGATTGTGCGTCTCGACCTTGAAACAGACGTGGAAATCGTCGTCAAACTTGACGACGCCGGCATTGTCCTCGAAGACGCTGATGCACCAGTCGTCGGCGCCGAGCCGTTTGCGAATTTCCTGCGTCGCGCCGAAAATCGTCTCTTTCAGTAGATTTTCGTATCGTGCAATCTCCTCGGTCCCTCCGGAGGTGAGAGGCCTGGGGTGAGGGTGAACGATTTCGATGATTCCCTTGAGCGTCTTGTGCGAGCAATGTTCCGACCAGGTTTGCGCGATTGTTTCCAGTTCAATGTCCGTTGGATCGCGGGCCAGGTCGGTGAAATGAGCCGTGATCGTTCTCATCTCATCCAGCGAAAGCGAGAGTTGGCCATCCCTGGAAAGCTGCATCAGACTTGCATCGTCCAGAGCGCGTATCGGCACGACGATGCGGCGAAACGCGTACTGCGTGCCTAGTCCCAGCGCCGACTCGGTGAGATGATGATCGATAACGCGTTCGATGGCCTCGTTACACAGCACCTTGCGAAACATGGCTGCCTGATCGAATGGCTTGCCCGTCCAGAAATAGCGGCGAAACGTCTGGGCCGACTCGACGGCGATGCCAAGTTGCCGCGCAGTTTGAATGACGCTCATGGCGGCCGGATCCATGACGCCGGGCTTGAGCAAAACCGTGGCCGGGCCGGCGCATTCAATTTCCCCATGAGCGTTGGCGCCGTGGATTTCGCCTGACTCCGCGACCGGATCGACGAGCAAATCGGCAGCCAGCCGTTCGACGTCCTCACGATCCAGGTCCCCGAGCAACAGGTACCCGCGCGAGGTCTTCTCAACGATCTCGTCGCCGGCCGTGGAATGCGTCAGCAGGTCGTATTCCTCCGCGATACGCGCACGTTCGGCGTCTGCGCCCTTGGCGAATATTTCAACTTCCCAGAGCATCACGCACCTTTTTGCCTTGGGTCAACAATTCGTCGAGCCGCGATTGATCGTCTTGTGTCAGAGCGTGGCGAAATTCGCGTATCCGCTCGTCAAATAAGTCCAGCGCGGTGAGCACAGCCTGGCGATTGTGCTGGAAGATCGGCGTCCACACACCCGGATCGCCCGACGCGATGCGCGTCGTATCGCGAAACCCACTCGCCGCCAATTCGCACCAGTCGTCGGGCAACAATCCCGCCAAAACCGATGCGACGAGATGCGGAAGATGGCTCGTCAGCGCCAGCGCCTGATCGTGGTGTTCGGGCGACATCGTGGTAACCCGCCCGCCGAGTCCTTTCCAGAGGGCCGTGGCGCCGTGGACGGTTTCTTCAGGCGTGTCCCCCGTCGGCGTCAGCACGGTCACGCGATCGACGAACAAATCCGCGTGGGCATGTTCAACTCCCTTTTTCTCCGAGCCGGCCAGCGGATGACTGCCCACAAAGCCAACGCCCGCCGGCAACGCCGACTCGACCGCGCGAACGATCGCCTGTTTCGTGCTGCCGGCATCCGTCAGAACCGCACCTGGCTTGCAATGCGCGGCGGCTCGAAGCACCTGCTCGGCGATTCGATCCACGGGAGCGCAGAAAACCACGAGGTCGGACTCGCGCACCGCCGAGGGGAGGTCGAGCGAGGTTTCGTCAATGGCGCCAAGCCGCTGCGCCTGTTCGAGCCTGGCAACATCACGACCGACGCCGAACACCCTCGCAAAGAGTCCGCGTTTCTTGACGCCGAGCCCAATCGAGCCGCCGATGAGGCCGACGCCGACGATGGTGATTTTATGCCATTGCATCCGTATGACGCCGGTTCACGAAATATTACACCAAGGTGGTTTTATATTGTGCGCAATCCGGATTGACATGCTGGCCGAAAACGCAAGAGCGGAAAGCGTGAGCGACGGACCTGCTTGAGGGCTTTCCGTCGCTCATGCTTTCGCCTCGGTGAATGGCCTGGTGCGACGGGGGTTCAATCCCCATCGATCAGGCGCACCGTGTAATCACCAGCCCCGCGGCTCGATGCGAGCCACACGGTATAGCGTCCTGTTTTCGGAAGTTTGAGCGCGACCAGGCTACCGGTGCCGGCGTTGCCACGGTTGTCAGCCACCAGGCGCACGCCGTCAGGACTACGAAGGCTGACCGCTGGATCGAACGTCGCGGAGCGGACGTTCAGGAACACGGTCTGACCTTCCTTGCCGGAGAAGGCCCAGAAATCGGTGGCGCCGGGCTGGATTGCACCCTGACCGCGAGCGCCGATCTTTAACTCTTTGAGCTTGGTTTCCTTGAGAGCTTGACGATATTCACCGCCACCGCCGTCGCCCACCGAGGAGACCTGCAGTCGGTAAGTTCCCGCGTTCAGGACCATGTGCGTGATGCGCCCCTCCAAAGCGTCGGCGTCACTATCGCTCGTGGCGACGTGGGTTCCATTGGCATCGTAAAGACGCAAGAGCGGTACGAATTTCTGCGACGCAAGGCTGGCCTGCAAGAGTTGCCCCGGCTTTGCCTGGAAGCGATAAAACACCGCCCCACCCACGGGCAGGCTGCCCAGCGCCTCCTTGCCAATCGAGATCGGCACGCTGGGATCACGCGCGGTTAACTTGTATGACGCAGACGTCTCAGCCAGCAGCTGAAGCTGATACCGACCCTCACGGCCCAGGATCGCCGCGAAACGCAGTCGGCCCCCACGGCTGGCCATCGGGAGGAACTGAATCTCCGGCAGGTCGTTCGCGCCGGTGAGGCGCTGCTCGCCTTTCTTGTCGAGCGGCGCGAACAACAAGCGCGATGTCAGATCGCCCTTTTTCTCCACTTCCAGGACACGGAATTCGCCCGGCTTGCCCTGGAAGCTCAACGCGTCAAGTTCCCCCGGGAGCAGGTTGCCTGCCTGTTCCTTGCCGACGGCCAGTTTCTTCTGCTGCGCCTCGCGCACCACGAGGTCGAAGCGAAAATCCGGCTGGCCGGTAACGATCAGGCAGCACTCGCCACTTTCCGGTAGGTGAACGGCGCCGGCCCAGTTGCTCAAGGCCCGGCCCTTGAAATCGAGCAGACTCCACGCGCGGGCTGGCGCTCCTTTCAACTCAGGAATCAGGATCTGGTCCTTCACTCCCTGGAAGTAGTAATGACTGGCGCCCGCGCGATCAAAACTTCCCACGAGCGCCGTACCCAAAGTTAGGGGCCTGGCGTGAAAGCGCCGCACCTGGAGCTTGTAATTTCCGCCCCCCTGCCCCTTGAACGCCCGGACGCGAATCTTGTATTGGCCCTTTTCCGGCAACCGGATCATGTATCGGCTCTCGCTGCCGGGGTCATCCACTTCGAGGAGAATCTTGTCATCCTTGTCGTTCTTGCCGAGCGTTCTCGCCAGTTCCAAAATCGGATCGAATTCCCGGGTGGAAACATGGGCGATGATCGTCTCGCCCTTCTCGCCATCGAAGACCCAGCGATCGATTTGCCCGGGCGTGAGGAAGGCGCCGAATTGCCCGGTGCCCTTGAGATTCCGCACGGACTCCTGGGCGCGGACGGGGATGGGAAGCAACGCCAACACGATGACGAGGAGCCACGGTTTCGCGTTCATGACTTGTCTCCTGGATGGGTTGTAAACGGGTCCACGTCATCCTATGGGAAACAAATCGCGGAAAGCGGTACGGCCTCAGACCCCGTTGCGATCCCATTCTTCCCGGGTGTGCCAGCGCACGTCGGAGATGCGTTTATCAGCCCGCAAGGTCTCGTCCAACCGATTCACAAATCCCTCTTGCTCTTCCACCCACCAACGTCGGAGAAGCCAATTCACTAAGCCGCGCACAGGGTAACATTCCCGTAACCAATGTTGATCATTTCCAACGGGACCGAGGTGGCAGTCCATCCCAATGTGCGGGAGTCTAGCGAAGAAATCCCAGGCATACTCGGCATCTTCCGGTTGAGTCACGTCAATGCCACCTGCTCGAAAACCTGCAACCAGGTTGGCGACGTCGGCCTTAGCGAAGGGTTGTTGCTCATCTGCTGCAAACGGAACGTCCCATTTGAAACTCGCTAAGGTGCGTACCATGATTGACTCTGCATGAAAGAAGCTCAATGCCCAATATACTTCGCATAAAGCACCCGCGCCTTGTCGAGGTCGCTGGTCCCCTTGATGATCGCCCGACCATTCGGAAACCGCGGCGATCACGCGCTCCGCTTCTTCGCAATCAACGCTCGAACCTTGGGAACTAGCTCGGTCGGCACCGCCATCATGGTGATGTTTTCCGCCTTCAAGGACGCTTCGATCTCGGCGTATTGTTCCTCCTCGGTCTGATTCTCGTAGTGATCGATCACTTCACGAACGCGCTTGTCGTCCCAGCCAGGGGGATACTTCTGCTTCACCTTTTTCTTCATCGTCCTTTTCTCCGTTGTCGGCGCCGGAACGCCTTTTTGCTTTTGCCTTTCAGTTCGAAGGCGGTAATGACAAACACGCCAACGCCGTTTTCGTCGGGCGAGTAAATAACCTGCAGGTAGCGGCCAGCGCTGGTTTGCCCTAGCTTCATCCGTGAGCCGCGATCGGCCGGGGAATCGTCACCGGCGCCTCGTAGGACTTCCTCAACCTCTTCCTCCCGGATTCCGTGATTGTAAATGTGAGGCAAGCCGGTTTCGAGATCCTTGTAATAGCGAACGTCCATGCGGGCCTCGCCATTCAGAATAATGTACCACAATCAATGCCCAATATACTTCGCATACAACACCCGCGCCTTGTCGAGGTCGCTGGTCCCCTTGATGATCGCCCGGCCATCGGGGAAGACGGTGAACTCGTGCTCCTCCGCGGTGAACTTGAGCAGGAAGCGGTTGAAACTCACGGCGCCGCCCATCAACTTCAGGTGGCTGGCCATCTCTTCAAAGTTGAGCTTACCCGCGGCGCGATGCGAAATCTGCACGGCATTTCGGCCACACAGGCTGGTGGTCTGCGAGCCCTGTTCGCCTTCGAGCCATTCGAATTTCTTGCGCTGACAGCAGGGGCAATCGACCTTGCCCAAAAGCGGCGCGATCTTGATGCGGCGGCTGATGTTCTCCCACACGTCAATGTAGACCAGCTCGCGGTTGATGATGTCCAGCTGACCCGTCAGGATCTTCAGGCATTCGGCGACCTGAATGCTTGCGATAATGCTGACGATCGGGGCCAGCACGCCCGCGGTTTCGCACGTACCCGCTTCCCCGGGCGCGGGGGCGGCCTCGAAGACGCAGCGCAGGCATGGCGTCTGCCCGGGGATGATCGTCATCGTCTGCCCGTGGCTGCCGATCGAACCGCCATAGACCCACGGCTTGCCGAGCTTGACCGAGACGTCGTTGATGAGATAGCGAATCTCGAAATTATCGGTTCCGTCGAGGATGATGTCGGCGTCCTTCGAAAGTTCCAGAATGTTGGTGCGGTCGATGTCGGTGACGACGGGTTCGATCGTTACGGTCGAGTTGACCACGCGCAGCTTCCGCGCCGCTGCCTCCGCCTTCGGCAAGTTGGCGGCGATGTCGGCTTCATCGAACAGCACCTGACGTTGCAGGTTGTGATTCTCGATGAAATCGCGATCGACGATGCGCACGAAGCCAACGCCCGCCCGCACCAGCGCATTGGCGATGACGGTGCCGAGCGCCCCGCACCCGCACAGCGTGACGCGGCTGGCGAGCAGCTTGCGCTGGCCTTTTTCCATGATGCCGCCGAAACGCATCTGGCGGCTGTAACGTTCGAGGGTGGGGTCATTCATGGTATGTGTGCCAGATCATTGACAGTTACAGAGTCGGTGACGTCGTCGATTTCGTAAAAGGCCACCAGGGGAGACCATTCAATCTTCCAAAGGCCTTCGGACAATTCGCGCCCCTCTGTTTTTGGATTCTTGGTAAGAGCGGTGTCGATGGCATACTACGCACGCGTAACAGCGTTACGATCAACGGCAGCCAACCAAGCCGCTGCAAGCAGGGTTCTTGCATAGCGAACCCAGCGGACGTGATAGGTTTTCATGCGTCATGCTTTCTTTGGACATCGAACTGGTCCAGAAGCTGGTTCATGCGTTGCTCGTCAAAGGCCCCCTCCTTGGACCATGACTCTTCCAGGAAACGAAACATCGCCTGAATTTCGTCTCCGGAATAGGACGGTTCACTTGCCGTCCGGCGCTCCAGCTCAGCGATGTATTCGGCAGACAAAACGGGGGGCACCGTGCAGATCACTGTGCCGTGCGAATCGCAGATTTGCACCGGCTCGCGCGCCTGGTGATAAAGCTTGGCTTGATCCGGCGTCAACACGATCTTGGTCATGGTCGAAACCTCCTAATGCATTCATCGAACCATTATAACACGTCCTGCTGGACCTTACCCTGACCAACGCCAAACTCCTTCAAGAACCCCTGCAAGAACTGCATCTCCTCCTTGGGCCAGCCTTCTTGTTTGCCGAACGCGATCAGGCAATCCATGTCCTCGCGGATGCGCATGAGATCAGGGCCGCGTAAACGTTGCAAATAAGTCGCGAAATAGTTGAGGGCTTCGTTAGCGGCCGCGTCGTTAATAACCTCGACGTCGGAGCCGTCGAAAAAAACGACCGCGTGAATGACGGCAAGGAGAAGCGGGTGGATGCCGAGTTCGTCGGGGATTAGGGGGAAGACGGCGGCGCCGTCGGGAACGTCGGAACAGGACTCGGCGGAATCGCCACGCTCATCCGCGGGCTCGGGAAAATCTGCCATGTTAGCCTCCTGCCACGGCGGGGATGATTGCGACGACGTCGCCGTCCTTGGTCGCGCTTTGCAGATTGTCAAGGTAGCGGATGTCCTCGTCGTTGAGGTAGATATTGACGAAGCGGCGAACCTGGCCGGCCTCGAAAATTCGGCCGACGATGTTCGGGAACTTGGCCCCGAGCGCGTCGAGCACTTGCTGGACGTTGGCGCCGGGCAAATCGACGGACGCTTGCCCGTCGGCATGTTGCCGCATCGCTTGCGGGATCTGAACTTGGATTGGCATAGGTTTCATCAACAAACCCAGGGGTGAGCGCAGCGAACCCCTGAGATGGAGCGTGCGTTTCCCAGAGGTTCACTGCGCTCACCCCTGGGCTTGCCAGTTATTACACAAGAACCGGTTCGCGTTTACCGTCCAGCACAGCGGCGAAGTCGTCGATGTTGGGGCGGATGACGACGGGTTGCTCGACAATCCCCGCGATGGCGTCCTGCGTCTTCAGGCCGTTGCCGGTGATGCAGATGACGATCTCTTCGTCGCGTGGAATCTTGCCCTGGGCGATCAACTTTTGCGTCACCGCCAACGTTACGCCGCCGGCGGTCTCGGCGAAGATACCTTCGGTTTGCGCCAACAACAACATGGCCTCGGCGATTTCCTTATCGCTCACGTCTTCACCGCAGCCGCCGGTTTCGCGCATGACTTTGATGGCGAAGTAGCCATCCGCCGGGTCGCCGATGGCAAGCGACTTGGCGATGGTGTTGGGCTTGCGCACCGGCCGATGGGAATCCTGCCCCGCCTTGATACCGGCAGTGATCGGGTTGCAACCGGTCGCCTGGGCGCCGTAGATTTTCACGTTCCCCTTCGGGTCGCGGCTTAACAGACCGACCTTATATAGTTCGTCGAACGCCTTGTGGATCTTGCCGATCAGGCTGCCCCCCGCCATCGGGCTGACGACATGCTGCGGCGTGCGCCAGCCGAGCTGCTCGGCGATTTCAAACCCGAACGTCTTGGAACCCTCCGCATAGAACGGCCGCAGGTTGACGTTGACGAGACCCCAGTTGTAGCGGTCGGCAACCTGGCTGCACAGGCGGTTGACGTCGTCGTAGGTCCCCTTGACCGCGATCAGCTTCGCGCCGTAGACGGTCGTGCCGATGATCTTCGCGGTCTCCAGATCGCTTGGCACAAAGATGTAGGTATTTAGCCCAGCCTGGGCGGCATTGGCGGCGACGCTGTTCGCGAGATTGCCGGTTGACGCACAGCCAACGGTCGTGAAACCAAACTCACACGCCTTGGATAACGCGACCGAGACGACGCGATCCTTGAACGAGAGCGTCGGGAAGTTGACGGCGTCGTTCTTGATCCAAAGGTTCGCAACGCCGAGCGCCTCGGCAAGACGATGAGCCTTGACAAGCGGCGTGCCGCCAACGAGCGGGCCGACCGTCGGCTCGCCGTCAATGGGCAAGAGCTCGCGATAACGCCACATGTTGAAGGGCCGCATCTCAATCTTGCCGCGATGGATCGATTCCTTGATCGCGGCATAATCGTAATCGACTTCGAGGGGGCCGAAATCGTCTTCGCAATAGTTGAGGGGTTGCTTGGGATACGCCTTCCCGCACAGTCGGCACTTGAGACCGCGGACGAAATCGCTCATGGAACATCCTCACCAGTCCCACGCGCAAGAGTGGGGTTGGACAAACTATTATGGAACACCATCACCAGCCCCACGGGCAGGCATATTAAACGCCCCCCCATGCTTGCGCATGGGGCTGGTTAATGAACCGGCAGGTATCTTGGAGGATTGTTAGAGAAAAATGCGTGCGTTGCACGATCTTATCTCTCCCGGACAAACCGGGGGGAGTTAGCACCAGCATCGCAAAGCGCGACCGGTTGCTGTGGCTTCAACGGGCCCTTCCCTCAGCCACTCTCGATAAGATACCGAAAACCAAGTTGTTACCGAGATTCTAAGCGACGACCGGGTAAGGGGCAACGGGTTTTCGGCAATTTTCAGGGAAATGTTCAAAACTGGCTTACAATAATCCTTGTGGGTCGCCATCCCACCGGGGGGTTTGCCATGCCGATGCACGATTGGACTCGCGTTGATGCGGGCATTTTTCACGCGTTTCACCACGATTGGATTACCGAGCTTGCGCGCGCCCTGAATCGTGGGCTGTTGCCGTCGGAATACTACGCGCTTGCCGAACAACAGGCGGCTGGGTTTGGCCCTGCCATCCTTACCTTGCAGGCCCCAGACTCCGACGAACGGGATCCACCCCGTGCTGGCGGCATTCTCACGCGAACGCGTCCCGCCACGCGTTTCGTGGCCCAGGTTCCCGATGCCGAGTTCTATCGGCGAAAAAAGAGTTCGATTGCCATTCGCCACGTGAGCGGCGACCGTTTTGTCGCGTTGCTGGAAATCATGTCCCTTGGAAACAAGTCGAGCCGAAAGGCATTCCCAGATTTTTTGGAAAAGGCGTTTGAGTTTTTGGATAGTCAAATCCACCTGCTGATCGTCGACCCTTACCCTCCGGGTCGGCGCGACCCGAATGGCATTCATGGCGCCATTTGGGAAGAACTTCAGGACGAACCATTTCACCTGCCGGCCGACAAGCGCCTAACTTTGGTTGCCTACGAAGCCGGCATGATGACACGGGCCTACATCGAGCCCATCGCTGTCGGCGATTCTCTGCCGGACATGCCGCTGTTCGTGGAGCCGGACAACCATGTCCTTGTCCCGCTAGAGACGACCTATCAGGCCTCATTCTCAAATATTCCACAGCGTTGGCGGAAAGTGCTGGAGTGATAGCGTGCGGGTATCGGCCATCTACTTCTTCTTGACCTCCACCTTCGGCGCCACAAACCCCGGCGTCGCGTTGAAGTTGCTGACCGCTGTGCCATCGGTTTTCCACACGCGCACTTCGCCATTGGCGGCGCCGCCGGCGACGAACTGGCCGTCGTTGCTCAGGGCGACCGCGTAGACCCAGTCGGTCAACCCGGTCATTGATTTGATCGCTGCGCCCGAAACCGGGTTCCACAGGCGCACGGTCATGTCCTGCCCACATGAGGCGAGAATGGGAACCTTGCCGCCGAACGAGGTTGCGAGGCGGAACACGGCTTTGCTGTGCCCGGTCATTGCCTTGGCCTGTTTGCCAATGCTCTTGGCCTTGTCATCCGCCTGCCAGCTGCGAATGGAGCCGTCCTCACCCGCGGAAAGCCCGAACTTGCCGTCCGGCGTGATGGCGACGTTGTTGACGATGTTTTGATGCCCTGGGAAAGTCAGCATCGATTCCTTGGTTTCGAGGTTCCAGAGCTTGGCGGTCTTGTCGCGACTTGCCGTCACGATGCCCTTACCGTCCGGCGTGAACGCGACGCCGAGAATCCAGTCGGCGTGATTCTCGACGGCGTGTTCCATCTTGCCGGTGGCGACATCGAATACGCGGACAATGCGGTCGGTGCCGCCGGAGGCGATTTTCTTGCCGTCCTTGCTGATGGCCAGGGCAAGGATCGAATCCTCGACCTGGATGAGATCCTTGAGCATGACCACCGGGTCGTTAACGCCATCGACGGCCGGGACCCCGCCATACATCTTCGGTGTGCCAGCATCGATGTTGTAGATGCGAACATCGCCTTCCTGGCCTGGTCGTCCACCGGCGACCACGAGCTTGCCATCGGGCAGAAACGCCATGGCGTGAGCCCGTTCGGCCCGGGTGAAGACGCGGCGCACCAGTTTGCCTGTCTGCGCTTCCCAGATCGTCAGTTCATGGTTGCCGCCCACGACGACGCGTTTGCCGTCCGGAGTGAACGCCAGAGCGTTGATGAGGGCGGGAAACTTGTACGACACAAACGGCAGCGGCGGCACGTATCGAACGCGCAATTCACGCACGAGGTCGGCCTTGGCGTCCAGCCCCTTGTCGAGTTTGGCTCCCTCGTCGATCCACTTCGCGATGATGGCAATCTGCTCCTTCTTGAGTGCATCCCCCGCATCCAGCGGCGGCATCCGGTCTTTCCCCTTGGAAATCAGCAAATCCATCAAGAGGCTTTCCTTCGACTTGCCCGGCGAAATCGGATCATCCTTGCTGCCGCCCTTGCGAAACGTTTCATAGGTCGTCATTTCCAGCTTGCCCTTCTTCTTCTTGGCGTCATGGCAGGCGAAGCAATTTTTTTGCAGGATCGGCGCAACGTCGTTGATGAAGCTGATCGGCCCTTTCACGCCTTGCGCGTGCACGGACGAAGGCGACACGAACAACAACCAGGCCAGCGCCAGCCCCAACGCGACGCACAGAATGCAGTAACAAGAAAAGCGTTGCCGAACCATTGCGAAACTCCTGCAAGAAACGTGAAGCCAAGGCGGCGGGATTGTTTACCAAACGGCGCTTGCGCGCAGGCGGGTGACTACGTTGCATTATAAACAAGGTGATAGGGAATGCGAGAAGAAAATTTTCCCCGTGTCGATTGTCGGCATGTCAGGTCAGAAGCATTGCAATCCTCAGCGATTTTCAAGCCACCGCTTGCACCCTCGGCCAACCCGGCGGCACCAACAGGCAGAACCTACGGATTATGAATAGCATCGCAAACGAACTCGTGCTGTGCCTCGGGCGTTTCACGGCCGTTTTTTTTCGGCCGCTTGCTTTGAGCGAGAACTCAAGGCACCTTCACCTGATCGAAGATTTTCTTCAACAAATGTTCCGAGGTCATGTCCTCGGCTTCCGCTTCATAGGTGATGGTGACGCGGTGCCTTAACACGTCATACCCGATCGTCTTCACATCCTGCGGGGTGACATAGCTGCGGCCTTCCAGGAATGCTTGCCCCTTGACGCCGCGCGTCAAAAAAATCGTCGCGCGCGGACTGGCGCCGTATTGAATGTATGACTCCAGATTCAGGCCGTAATCCTTCGGCCTACGTGTCGCGTGAACGATCTCGACGATGTACTTTTTCACCTTGTCGTCGAGGTAGATGCCGTCAATCGCGGTGCGGAGCTCAAAAATATCCTGAGCCGACAGCACCGGCGTCACGGCGACATCCGGCTCAATCTGGGCCATGCGGTCCAGGATCGCCAGTTCCTCCTGCTTGCTCGGATAGGTCAAGTGCAACTTGAGCATGAAACGATCGACCTGGGCCTCGGGGAGCGGATAGGTCCCCTCCTGCTCGATCGGATTCTGCGTTGCGAGCACGATGAAGGGCTGCTCCAGGGCATAGGTATGGTCGCCAATCGTGACCTGCTTTTCCTGCATCGCCTCCAAAAGGGCACTTTGCACCTTGGCGGGGGCGCGGTTGATCTCGTCAGCGAGGACGAAGTTGGCGAACACCGGCCCCTTCTTGATCGTGAACTCGCCCGAACGCGGATTGTAAATCTGGGTTCCGATGACGTCGGCGGGCAGCAGGTCCGGCGTGAACTGGATGCGCTGGAACGTCAGGTGCAGGCCTTGAGCGAGGGTGCGCACCGCGAGCGTCTTCGCGAGGCCTGGGACGCCTTCGAGCAGCATGTGCCCGCCGGTGAGCAAGCCGAGGACGAGGCGATCCACGAGTTCACGTTGACCGATGATGACGCGCGCGACCTGCGCGTACAGCGGGTCGAGGCGGCCTCGAATCGTTTGCACCTGGCGGTCCCGCTCTCGAAGGTCGTCATTCATGGGTTATTCCGGGGCTTTCGCGGCGAAGGCTTTTTTCGCTTGACTCTGCCCGGCCGCGCCATGATTTTATATTACAGGCGTGAAGAGCCGCCTGGCAGTGGGCGCGGGCGGTGGATTTTTCGCGCCGGAGAAATCAGGCTTTCGCGAGACAAATCATGGTCGAGCCACCGAATGAAATGCCCGAAGATTTCACGGCAACTCCCGAGCACGAATATCAGGACGCGCATTATCACGACGAGGAGGCGGATATCGTCAACGACGAGCTTCCCTCGGGCGGTGCCAACGTGTCGGTCCCTCGGAAGAAGAAGGCTCCGCGTCGTCCGCCGCCGCGGCCACGGTATTATGAAGATTAACATTTTTTGGAACGGAGAGGGATCATGCGTCGCAATGCGGTAAAGCAACTACTCAAGGCCGGCCAGCCCGCAGTGGGCACCTGGCTGTCGCTGGGTTCGATCACGGCGGCCCGTTTCATGGCCCGTGCGGGCTTTAACTGGCTTACCGTCGATATCGAACACAGCCTCGTCGGCTGGGAAACCGCGGCCCACATCTTCGGCACCGTCGCCGACGCGGGGTGCACGGCCCTGGCGCGGGTGCCTGGCAATCGGCACGATCACATCAAGCGCGTCCTCGATAACGGCGCCATGGGCGTTGTGGTGCCGATGGTCAACAGCCGACAGGAGGCGGAGGACGCCGTCGCCGCCATGCTCTATCCGCCTTTCGGCAACCGCTCCGTTGGCGGCAGCGTTCACGCCCTCAATTTCGGTGCGACAGCGAATGAGTATTACGAACACGCCAACGAGGAGTTGCTCGTCGTTTTACAATGCGAACATATCAAGTCGGTCGAAAACGCGGATGCGATCTTTTCCGTACCGGGAATTGACGCCATCTTTGTTGGCCCGAACGACCTGGCCGCCAGCATGAGAAGCAAGGACAACAAACCACCCAGCGCCAAGGCGACCAGGGAGGCCATGGATCATATTCTGGCGACGTGCAAGAAATACGGCGTCGCGCCCGGGCTGCACACGGGCGGCGCGGACGAGGCCAACGCGCGCATTGAAGAGGGCTGGCAGTTCATTGCCATTACCAGCGAGTTAAAGATGATGCTCAATGGCGCCGCCGCCGAGGTGCAAAAGTTGCCCACGGCCACGAAGAAGGTGGAAATGGCAAAATACTAACCAAAAAAAGCCCAGGGACCGGCGTCCCTGGGCCTTGTGAATGATCGGTTCTATTTTTTGCCAGTCGCCTGTATGACGACCAGGACGAATTCAGGCCGCATTTCTTCCATCGGCACGTCGTCGTCGCTGGGGCCTTTCTTTTTGCCCTTCGGTCGCGGCGGAACCTTCTTCATGTAGATTTCGATGATCTGGCCGGGCCTGATGGCGTCAAATTCGGCCTGAAACCCAGGCAGCCCGGTTTTATCGCGGAAGGCATCACGTTCTTTCTTGGTCCATTTTTTTTGATTGCCTTGATCGTCGAATTCGATGGGGGGGTCAATCGTGCGGACCTTGGCATTCTCGGTCGCAAACACCTCGACGGGCTTGGAACGATAGATGCCACCCTGCCGCTGGACGAGTTCCTTCTGGAAGTTGAAAACATCGCGTTGGTAGGCTTGCAATTGCTGAAAACGCGTCTGCGGGTTGGTCTGCTTCAATGCGTTGAATTGCTGCTGCGCCAGCTGCTGCAAGCGCTGAGCTTGCCAGTTTTTGAGATCGAACAAGCGTTGCGGATCGATCTCCTTGGTTTCGATCAGGAATTGCCGGGTGGTATCAGCCTTGATACTCAGAACCTTGGTATAAAATCTGGCACCGAAGACGAGCTTTTCCTTTTTGGCGGGTGGCTCTTTCTTTTTGGCCTCCTTGTCATCTTTGGCGGCCTTTTTTCCCTTCTCATCATCGGCGGCTTTCTTTTCCGTCTTGTCCGTTTTCTTCTTGTCCTGTGCGACCAGCGCGGGCATGGTCAGAACCAAGACCGCCAGGAATCCGAGGATCATGCCGAAACGTTTCATGGCAAGCACCCATGTTTGGCGAAAGGTAACTTTAACCCACACGAGAATAGTCTACCGCATGGCGAGAAAGGAAACAATGAGAAATAGGGCAAAAAAATCGGGCCGGGAATCCACGAACGGCTGCGCTTCTCGAAGCCGAACAGGGTGCGCACGGCGTAATCACCGAAAAAACTTCTCACTGGCTTTTTCGGCCTGGGCCTTGAGTTCTCCGATCGAATTGGCCGCCAATCGATCCACGACCGGATAGATCGCGAGCAACGCCGCAGGCGGCGATGCTTTGAGGTCGGCGCGTTTATCGTGCCAAACGGACAGCGCACGCAGCGCAACGATCACGTGAGCGCGCGCGGCCATCTCATCATAAACCTGTCTGCCGTCCGGAAGTCGCACGCGATTGTTGCGCAGCTGAAGTTTTTCGTCCAGCATTTCGCGAATGAGCGGCCAGGGAACCTGGGAACTGCCGCGCCGGGCCAGCGTCGCCGCGGCATTGTAGCGGATGTCGTGCCCGGCGGGGCTGGCGGGAAGGTCGTGCTCCGGCGCCAGCGCTGGCTCCGGCCGATCACGCAAAAACACGATGAACAACACGATGGCCACCAGCGTGCTGATCCCCGCGAAAAGCAGGAGTCCGCG
Organism: Planctomycetota bacterium; assembly: GCA_016191165.1. Lineage (GTDB taxonomy): Bacteria > Planctomycetota > Planctomycetia > Gemmatales > Gemmataceae > SIAQ01. The sequence goes on along the minus strand of JACPPF010000064.1, from coordinate 15,201 downwards.
AACCACCAGGCCTTTGTCTTCTTGCGCCATACGTTGTTACCGGACCAAGGTTTGCCTCGCCTCGTTTGTGCGGCAATCCGCTTGCCTGCACCAAAAACATCAGTTCGCCGCGCTACTCGCGGGCGTCGTCTTCGAGCAGGGTGCCCCAGCCGTCGTCGTTTGCCAACTTGAGTAGGGTGGGCTCCGCCAGCGGACCGTCCCAGAAGGTGAAAGCCATCGCGGTCAGCTTGCGCAGGAAGCGGTCGGGGTCAGCCGCACAGCGTGCCAGCGTTGCGTCAACCAGTTCGACGTTTTGCTCTGCTTTGGTTGGCAGCGCATTTTTGTCAAGGTAGTAAAGCGCGGTTCGAGCCCAGGCCGCACGCGCCGAATCGCCGGCGGATTCCTCCTTGAGACCCGTGATCATACGTGCGCGGGATTCCGCGGGCAGCTCTCCGATCGCTCTGACGTGGCCGCCCATGTTCATGAGGGCCGCCAGCGCCTGGCGGCGTTGGTGCGTATTGCCGATCAAGTCAGGTGAATTGTCGTGTTTCAGAATCTCACACAAGACCGGCGCGCCCACCGGTGCGTGAAACTCACCCAGCGCCGCCGCGAGAAAGGCGAGCAGGTCTCGGTCCTTGTTCAGCTTCCGCCAGATCAGCTTTTTGTTTTCCTCGCCGCCGGCCACGGCTTTATCGGCAAGGGCCTTTTCTTCGTTGCAAAGACGCTTGAAAGTCGCGTCCAGTCGTTCCGCGAGATCGAGAGCGAATCTGGGATCGGTCTTCCAGCGCAGCGTGGCAGGCTCGGTTCGTTTGAGAATCTGGGCCAGATCGCTGGCCCCGCGCCAGCGAATGTCGGCGTTGTCGCTGTCGAGTTGTTGAAGGAAATAGGCCGGATCGCGGCTGCTGCGCACGGCGAAATTCAGCAGCAACACGACGAGTACGACCGCCGCGATGATCAGGCCGGGCACGACAAAGAGTTGAACGATGAACCGCCCCGACGGCGGCTGCACCGGCGGCAGCCCGGGACTCGGAGTAGCGGCAGGCCCATCGTTAGTGGATTCGGAGGCCATTTTGACGTACCAAAAGACGGAAACGGACATTTCTGTTGGTTTTACTAAATCATCCGTAGCAATCCAGGCAAGGGATGCCCTATTGCCGCGCGCCTTGCTCCGCGCGGCCGGTTCACATGGACGCCGCTCGATGCCGATGACGCTGGAACAATACGCCAACTCCTTGGATGCACGCGACCTGATCTGGCCCGCGCCGCCTGAGCCGCGCGCGGCCAAGGCCAGGCCGCACTTGGTGCGAATGCCTGAGGTGCGCGCCGTGATGTGGAGTCTTTACGGCACGTTGCTTAACATTTCCGGGGGCCAACTTCTTCTTGAGCATCCGCAAAAATTCGTCATGGAGATCGCGCTCGACAAGACCGTGCAAGAATTCAAGATGTGGGGGTCGATGACGCGCAAGCCAGGGCAGCCGGCGGAGTACCTCGGCGAACTGTACCGCCGTGTCATCGCCGACCTTCGCATGGCCCCTTCGCCCAAGGAAAAACACCCCGAGATTCTGGCAGAGCGAATCTGGGAAGAAATCGTCAAGAAATTGCAAAAAAAAGATTACAAGTTCGATGCGGTGGCCTACGGTCCCCTCGGCGAGTTCAGCCAAAAAATCGCCTATTTCTTTCATGCCAGTCTTCAGGGGACAGCCTGTCAATCCGGCGCGGGGTCCGCAGTGGAATTCGTGCACGCGTCCGGCTTGAAACAGGGACTTCTCGCGGACGCCCAGTGCTTTAGCTTCGTACAATTACAACGAGGTTTGACGGCACAGCGCTGCGCGGTCCTGGGCGATCTACTGTTTCCCCGTTCGCTGCGAACTCTTTCCTGCGAGGTCGGGTCCCAGAAGCCATCCGAGCGCCTCTTCAAGCACGCGCTGGCCCAACTGGCGACCCTCGGCATTCAGCCGGCGCAGGTGTTGCACGTCGGTTCCCGGTTGATGCTTGATCTGGCGCCGGCAAAAAAGCTGGGCATGCGGACCGCCCTTTTTGCCGGCGACAAGGAATCGCTGCAGGCGACGCGGGAAGAAATAAAAGATCCCGCGACGCGCCCGGACGCCCTGATGACTGAGCTGATGCAGATCACCGAGATTGTGGGAAACTAATTGCACGCGGGTCAGCGCTCACCCGACGCTCACCGCTGGACGCGAGGCGAACGCCTGGAACTTTCGCATGCCGCCGGATTTGCATTTTGACCTGGCTCAACTCGACTTCAGCAACGTCGTTGCCGACCTGGACGCCATACGTAAAGTCAATCCACAACGCCATGAGATGGAACAGATCGACGGCGTCGTCCTGCTCGATTACGCAAACAAGCTCATCGTCGGATACAAAGATGTTCGGTACGATGAATTCTGGGTCCGCGGCCACATGCCCGGCTACCCGCTCCTGCCTGGCGTTTTGATGTGCGAGGCGTCCGCGCAGCTGTGCAGCTACTACACCATGACCCAGCACGAGATTCCGGGGGATTTCCTCGGCTTCAGCGGCCTGGAGAACGTTCGCTTCCGCAGCCCGGTGCGACCCGGGGAACGGTTGATCCTGGTCGCCAAGGAATTACGCTTCAACCGCCGGCAGATGATCTTCAACGTTCAGGGCTTCGTTGTCGATCGCATGGTCTTCCATGGCGACATCATCGGTGTGCCGCTCAAACGCGGCGAGGAGTAGCCCGTGCGTGCCGCGTGCCGAATGCCCCTGGATGCTCTGGCGCCTTACCTCCTTGACGTGCCCCATCCGGGCTTCCTGCCGCCGGATGCGCTCATACTGGAGCCGTCCGCTCCCATCGACTGGGCATGCCTTTTCGGCAATGAACATCCCATCGAATTTGAAGTCGGCTTCGGCAAGGGGTTGTTTCTGACGACTCAAGGGCAGGCCCGGCCCGACACGAACTTCCTCGGCATCGAGATCGAACGCAAGTACACCCTCCTGACGGCAACGCGCGTCGCTCGGCTATCCCTTGCCAACGTGAAGCTCGCATGTACGGACGCGCGCTGGTTCCTCAAGGAACGGGTGCGCGACGCCGTCGTTTCTGCCTTGCACGTCTATTTCCCGGACCCGTGGTGGAAGACACGCCACCGCAAGCGCAAACTCTTCACACGCGAATTCGCGGAGCAGTGCGCGCGGGTCCTGAAAAATGGAGGCGGGCTTCACTTCGCCACCGACGTGGAGGACTATTTCACCGAGACGATTGGGATGCTGAAACAGATTCCGACCCTCCAGCCCGCTGACAGCGAGGACGGAGGAGATGGGTATCTAACAAACTTCGAGCGCAAATATCGCCTGGAGGGACGCGCGATCCATCGCGCGCGTTACGAAAAAAATCAGGCCTGCGTTTAGCGCTCGCGCGATGCCGCGCAATCGTTTTGCATTGACAGGAGGCCCCCCTGATGCACTTCGCCGACCGATTACTGCACGCTTGCCGCAAAAAAGGCAACGCCCTTTGCGCCGGTATTGACCCGCGCTGGGACCAGCTGCCGCTGGACATTCGCAACCGCCACGCGGGTGGAACGCTCGGCGCGATGGCGTCGGCCATCGAGGAGTTCAGCCTGCGCGTACTCGACATCGTCGCGCCGCTCGTGCCGATCATCAAGCCGCAAAGCGCCTTTTTTGAAGCGTGCGGTCCCGCGGGCATGCTCGCCCAGCAGCGCGTTTTGCAGAAGGCACGCTCGCTCGGGTTGATCACGATCCTCGACAACAAGCGCGGCGACATTGCGACGACGGCCGAGGCCTACGCGGACGCCGCGCTCGCGGGAACCCACTGGAACGGCCATCGGCACGAAGTGTGGTCGGCGGATGCCTTGACGATCAATCCGTATCTGGGCCGCGACGCCGTCGAGCCGTTCCTGGCCAGCGCGCGCAAGTGCGGCGGCGGCGTGTTCGTGCTGGTGCGAACCAGCAACAAGGGGGCGAAGCAGTTTCAGGATTTGAATTGCGACGGCAAGCCGCTTTATCAACACGTCGCGGAAGCGGTGGGTGAATGGGCGGCCGAAAACCTGGGCGCTTGCGGGCTGGGCGATGTCGGCGCCGTCGTCGGCGCGACTCATCCCGCCGAACTGGCCGCCGTGCGCCATTGGTTGCCGCACGTTGTATTCCTCGTGCCAGGCTACGGCGCCCAGGGCGGCAGCGCCGCCGACACCGCCGGGGCGTTTCGCGCTGACGGCGCCGCCGCCGTCATCAATAGCTCGCGCGGACTCACCGCCTGTTTCAAGCCCGATGAGGTTCAATGGGAATCGGCCGTCGAGCGCGCCACCCGCGCCGCCATTCACGATCTGACCCAATCCACTCTGATGAAGGCGCTCAAGGGGTAGGCTCCCCGTCCCGATGCACCTATTCCGCCGAAAGCTTTCACCTGCCTTGCCTGGCGGGATTGCGAACTGCGCCATCGAAAAAAAAATCGCGTACCCAAAAAATAAGCTACGTTTGACGTGGTTGTGCTTCCCGAAGGAATCGAGGTGGACCATGTCCAACAGTTCTTATCGCCGTATGCTCGACCGCGGCCGCAAGGCAGGGCTCAACGCACGCGAGTTGTACCAGGCCCTCTCCGCGAGGCAGCCATCGCCAGGCGACGCGCCCATCGGCAAGTCCGATTGCAACGGCTTCATCGCCAAGATCGACGCCAACGGGCAACGCACCTACGAACACGCCAGGCCCGAGAAATGAACCTCGCATGGGCTGTTCACACATCCCGCCGCGAAAAACTGATCATGCCAACCAGCGCGGTGCCTATCGAGACCGCGAAGCTGATCAGCATCGTTCGGCTCAACGCATCCCAGTTGTAGAAGCCTTTCATCACGTTGGGAAGATTTTGCAGCGCCCGCTCGGGTGATGGAATCGACCCCGGCAGCTGCGTCAACAAGAATCCGCCGCCGTATAGTGTGATCCACACCACGGCAATGCTGACCATGGCGTTGCTCGACATGGCGCTGACCGTGACGCCGAACGTGATGACGAAGACGAGCATCGACGCGACAATGAGCATGGCCACGGCGCAGCCATCGAGGGTTAATGCGTCGCTGTGCAACATATAGTACCCTCCGCCAAGCGCCAGGCCTGCAAGCAGGAAATACGTGCCCAGCATCAGGGCCAGCCGCGAATGCCACTTGCCCAGGAAATACTGATATCTACTGATCCCGCGACTCAGGACCGAATCCGCCACCGTGCCGCGCTCGGCGCAAATGGCGCCGGACGTCAGAGCGATGATCAGCGTCACGCTGCCGTAAACAACCCAGTGCAGCAAATCGCCGATCGTTTCCGGGGCGTTTTGAATCATGCCCGAGACGCGCGTCGCGCCGAAGCGGTACAAGAGATACCCGACCGCGACCCCGAACGACAACACGACCCAGCCGCGATAAAGCCAGCTGTTGAAAGTCGCCTTGAGGTCCGATTGAAGCACCGCCCAGTAGGGCAAAAAGCGGTTAATCCGCAAACGAGGAACAGCGGCAGCGGGAGTGGTTGCGTCCATGAGTGCCTCCCAAATCCTTGAAGCCCGCAGGCGAGCGCGGCGAAACTGCGGGATCGCGGCGTGAATGATCAGGCCGCGCTTTTGTAGGCCCGCGCGAACCCGCGCGATTCCTCTTGCTCGACCAGGTCGAGGAACGCGGCCTCGGTCGCCATGCCGACGGAGCGGATGCTGATGACCGTCACCTTGTTGTCCGCCAGCGTCATGAAAACGTTGGCCAGGGCGTTGCTGTTGTTGATCTCTTCGCTCATGCGAATCTCCAGCCGGCGCTGTTTGAGATTCACGTACTTGAACTCGCTCATGGTTTTTAGCGCCTGCATGGCCCGCGTGATGGCTTTCTGATCACCCTCCAGATCGAACTCGAAGTGATTCCGCTTCATGCGGCCCTTGAGGTCTTGCAACGAACCGAAGTAGATCAAATGCCCGTCGCTGAGCACCGCCGCGTGATTGCACACCTCGTCGATGTCGCCCAGGTTGTGGCTCGCGATGATCAACGTCTTGTCGCGCGCCAGCGTTTTGATCAAGTCCAACATGCTGCGCCGCGCTTCCGGGTCCAGACCCAGCGTCGGCTCGTCCCAGATCAACAGGTCGGGTTCGTTGAGGAGACTCGTCGCCACCGCCAGGCGGGCGATCATGCCGTTGGAAAAATTCTCCACCCGATCGCCCGAGGCACCCAGCAGATCGACCGCGCGAATTAGCGATGCGAGGCGCGGCTTGCGCACCTCCGCCGGCAATCCGAAGAGCCGGGCGATGTAATCCAGATACGTGATCGGCGTCATGCCAGGCGGAAACTGCGGATTGGTCGGGATATAGCCGATTCGGCAGCGCAGGCTCGCCGCATTGGGGCCCATCTTCTTGCCAAACACCTTCACCCAGCCGGCCGTCGGGATGTGCAAACCGAGAATCAGGCGCAGAAGGGTGGTCTTGCCCGCGCCGTTGTGCCCCAGGAGGCCCAGGACACAGCCAGGTTCCAGCTTCAGGTTCACATCGTTCAGCGCAATCTGGCGGTTCTGATAAATCTTCGTCAACTGATACGCTTCAACCACCAGGTCGCTGGAGTTCTCGGCCACGCGAAAATCTCCTGGCCTACTTCAAAAGGGCACGATTTCGATCGTGCCGGCGCGCGTGTATCTTCGACTCGTGCCGCGCGATAGTTGCACTTACTTCTATCTTCGTCATTAACCCTTGCGCAGTTGAAACCAAAGTCGCGGCGATTGCCTTCGGCGTTTTCGTTTTCTTCCCCAACGCCGGCAGATGTTCCCAGGTTTGCCCATTATCGCATTGGAACAGGCTCTCTAGCCTGTAAGGAAACGGGGGGTGCCATCAAGTTTGGCGGGCGGGCGAAGTTCCTGCTGGAGGTGGCAGGCCGAACTCCGGTCAACTCAGGAACTCCAGCCTGTCCTTGAGGAGAAACCGGCCGACATCCCGCATGGGTTATCACCCACGTCTGGTGAACAGCAGGCCTGGTTCAAGTAAAGGTCAAAGCGAGCCGCCGGGCTTGTCCCGGCGGTGCAATCCGATTCGGCTTGGTTCACCGCCGGGACAAGCCCGGCGGCTCGCGGATTGTTTGTTACGCTAAAATCGATGGATTTGAACCAGGCCGAACAGCGATCAACAAGGACGTTGTAACGTGCTGGTACTTTTTCGCTTTCGATGGGACAGAGAGGGTTCACATGATCCAGTTGCCTGCGAAGGAGCTTCCGTCTCAGGCCGCCATTTCTTCGTGGAAGCGGTGGCGGAAGAAGTTGATGCCATTGGTGCAGCCGCGCAGGAAGGTGAGCATTTCCTGAACGGCGTCGTACTGCCCGAGGTCGCGCTCCAGGCGAGCCATGGCGGCGGGCAGGCCGAGACCTTCGCGGAAGAGAATCTTGAAAGCAATGCGGACGCTGTTCATCTGATCGCGCGACATGCCAGCGCGTTTCATGCCCACGACGTTGATGCCGACCACTCCGTTAACCCCCTGTTGAAGGATGAAGGGGGGCACGTCCTTGCTTGTGGCGGAACAGCCGCTGATCATGGCCAGGCGGCCAATGCGGACGAACTGATGAACCGCCGAGTTGCCCGACAGGATGACGCCGTCCTCGAGCGTGCAATGCCCGCCGATCACGGCGCCGTTGGCGAGGACGCAACGATTGCCCAGGACGCAATCATGGGCAACGTGGCTGTTGGCCATGAGGAAGTTGTCGTTGCCGATGACCGTTTTCATGGAATGCGTGGTCCCACGGTGCACGGTCACGTGTTCGCGAAAAATGTTGCCGTGGCCGATTTCCACGCTGGTTGGCTCGTCGTTGTATTTGAGGTGCTGCGGGGCTTCGCCCAGGATGGCGCCGGGGAAGACTCGATTGGCCCGACCCATCTTGAGCGGGCCGAACAGGTAGGCCCCAGGCCGCAATTCGCAGTCATCGCCGATCTCAACCTGGCCGTCGATAATGACGTGGGCGCCGACCGAGACGTTTTCGCCAAGTTGGACTTCCGGAGAAATCACGGCGGTTGGATGAATGCGGCAACCTGACGGCAAGGACATACAGGACCCCCAGTCCCTTGGGTGGCGTGGCGGCGTTCCTACCAATTCGCAACGTCCGATGTTGCGTCACGCCCGGCGGCAATCCGGAGCATTTTTCCGGCGGAAAACTATCTATACGTGATGACACGGGCAAGAAGCTAGATCAAAATGCCCGCGCTTTGGAATACATCACTTCCTCTCACCACCATCGGCAAATGGGGTTTGAAAATTCAGCCTTCTTTTGAATGCGCGAAACTGATAGCCGATGGGCGACGACACCCTATTAGGAATTGGTAGGCGGGTGGTTATGAGCAAACTTCAAAAGGATCGTGGCCCCCCCCTTTACCGCGTCTCCCACCTTGACGCATACCTCCGCGGCGCTCCCCGATGGAATCAGCAAATCGGTACGCGAACCAAGCTTGATCATGCCGATGCGTTCCCCCTTTTTCACCAGATCGCCCGGCTTCAGCCAGCAGACGATTCGGCGCGCGATTGCCCCCGAGATTTGCTTGACGCGCATGGGTCGCCGCGTGGCGGGATCGAGCAGGTCGATCCAAAGTTGTTCGTTTCGCACGGCACTGTCTGAATTACGGGCATCCAGGTATTCGCCTGGAAAGTAACGAACGTCCACCACCTCGACGTCGAATGGACAACGATTGACGTGGACGTTGAAGATCGACAGGAAAATGCTGATCCGCAGCGCCTTGCCGAACTCTGGCTCTTCGACCTCCTCGACGTGCGTGACTCTCCCGTCCGCGGGGCTGACGAGAGATTCGGTATCCGCGGGAATCACTCGCTCCGGATCGCGAAAGAACGTGACGATTTCCAGTTCGACCAGCGACAGCCCCGCCACCAGAATCCAGAACAGCCAGTGGATCGCAAGTCCTGCCCAAACACAGGCGCCAGCGAGAATCAGGTAAACGAGGGAAAATAGCAACAACTCGGCAAAACCGTGCCGGGCAAACGGGAGGCGGTTGCGATAGGCGTAAAGATCGTCTTCCGGACGGAAGGAGTAGCCGCACACGTTGCGCGTGAATTTGAGATCGCGCGCATCGATGATGTCGTGCGGGCAGTTGGCGCATTCACCCTGGCGTTTGGCCTGCATCGCCTGGACGTAGCCGGGGCGTAGCTTGCGCAGCCAGAACTTGCGGAACCGCGCCCAGGCAAGTTCGATCGCCATGCAGGTGCCGCCGCCGGGTTGGACGCTGGTTGGCTTTTGCGGGGTGGTGGGGAGGGGCATGTGGTTAGTTGCCGTTTTTTTTCAAGAACCTCGAATTGGATGGCTCGGCGCATCGGCCGACTTTTGACACTCCTCACTAGCCACGGACGGACGGCTCTTGACTTGCGATCGATAATTGAAATAAGCCCAGATCGCCGTGAACGGCCAAAAATACTGGCGCACCGAGAACCCGGCGGCTTCGCGGGTGATGCCCCAAAAATCATTTGGGTTCTTCATTGGTTTCCGGACTCCATATCTTGACCAGAAAAAGCCACGCCATGCGAAGCATGAAAGTAAGATATAGCGTGACGTCAAGAACAGCGATCGCGATCTTCGTTCCCGTCAACAGCACGGCGAGAAATTCGCTTACGTTCAGAGCGTTCCTGAGCCATTGTACCAAAAAATCGAGAGCGACGGCAGGTGCGAAAATAATCGCGAACAGGAGTGATCCCACGATAATGTGAACCACGAGCTCCCAGACAGGTTCCCACCAAAAAGGTCGACGGTTCGCGTTTTCGGGCGGCATTCGCGGCTTCCTTCTCCATGTTCAAACGGTTCACGCCACGAAGCCCGCAGGTTCGCTGCGCTCACCCGCGGGCTTCATCAACTTACTCCGGGCGACCCAGCTGCCGCTGAAAGAACGTCGCGATCCGGCCATGAAGGCGTTCCATCACGAGCGGATCGGGGACCATGTGCGTGAGCCCCGATAGCGGGACCATCTCGAAATCCCTGCCGGCTCGAAACAGCGCGTCAACGATCTTGAGTGAATGACGGAAATAGACATTGTCGTCGGCGGTGCCATGCAGGATCATGAGCGGGCGCGTGAGGTCCTTGGCATAGGTGAGCAGCGAACCTTCGTCATACGCCTTGGCGTCCTTGGGAGGAACGCCGAGGTAGCGCTCGGTGTAGTGGGTGTCGTAGTCGTACCAGTCGCAGACCGGGGCGCCGGCGACCCCGGCCTTAAAAACATCCGGCCGGCGCATGACCGCCAGGGCGGACATGTAGCCGCCGAAGGACCAGCCGTCGATGCCGACGCGATTCAAGTCCATCATCGGATACTTTTCAGCAAGTTTCTTCAAGCCGGCTACCTGATCGTCGAGCGGAACGGAGCCGAATTTTTGATAAATGGCCCGCTCCCACGCCGCCCCGCGGCCGGGGGTGCCGCGGCCGTCGATGGCGACGACGATGAAGCCTTGATCGGCATACCATTGATCGAGCAGCCAGCGGTTCTGCGCAGCCAGGACGTGCAGGTGGTGCGGGCCGCCGTACACGTCGACGATCACGGGGTATTTCTTTTTCACGTCGTAATCGCGTGGCAACACCACGGCCGCGTGGAACATCCGCTCCTTGCCGCCGACCTTGATCAAATCGACGACGGGGACGGTCTTCGGGTTTTCCGCGACGGAAGGAAGTTCGCCGATGAGCGTCCCCGTCTTGCGGTAGACGCGCGTGATCGGCATGCCCTTCATCGTTCGACTGGTGATGACCCGGATGGCGTGATCGCCCGAACAGACGCCGGCGTGCAGTCCCAACTCCTTGGTGATCGGCTCCGCTTCGTTGAACGGGTGATTGATCGCATAGCGAAAAAGCTGCGACGCGGTTGGATCCTTGCTGGCGTTGACGACAATTTCCTCGCCGTCCTGGCTCACGCTGACCAGGCCCTGGTATCCCAGATCGGCATTGATGAGGACGCGGCGAAACTTGCCATTGCGAGCGCGAAGTTCCAGACGTGGCACGTCGTCCTTTTCGCTGACCCACAGGAACCCGTCCCCCTTGGGGAGCCAGCGCGGGACCTCTTGACGCAGATTCACCCAGGTAGAGCTCTTCTCGGCCAGGAGGAGCGTGGTCTTTCCCGTCTTCAAGTCGGCTGCCAGCTCCCGCACCGCCCGCACCGCCCGCACCGCCCGCACCGCCCGCACCGCCCGCACCGCCCGCACCGCCCGCACCGCCAGCACCGCCCGCACCGCCCGCACCGCCCTTGGACGGCGACGGGATGGTGACGACCCCCAACTTCACCCCCGCGTTCTTCTTGCCGGGACGCGGATAGTAGAACGGCTGCGGTCTGCTTTCGGGTCGAATCGGATCGGCGACGTGCCAGACCTCGACATCCTTGTGATCGGTTTCTTGATACGCGATCTGCGTGCTGTCGGGCGACCACCAGTATCCGGTGAAACGACCCATTTCCTCCTGGGCGACGAACTCGGCGACGCCATGCGGCGTCAAGGCGGTGCCGCCGATGGTGACGCGTGCTTCCTTTTGCGTGGCGAGATCCAGGACGTAGATATCGTGATCGCGAACGTAGGAAACCTTCTTGCCATCAGGGGAGAACTTGGGATCGAGCAGGAAGCCCTTGCCGGTCGGCAGTTCGGTGACCTTGTTCGTGGCGCGCACAACGGTGTACAATCGGCCGGAGAGGCTGAGGAGGATGAGTGAGCCGGTGTCGTTGAGTTGAAACTTCGTGAACCCGCCGACGCTGACCCGCATGCGTTCGCGGGCCGCTTTTTCCTCGGGTGAGAGCTTTTCCTCCGCACCCTTGAGCACCTGGGCCGGCGTCAAGAGCTCGCGTGACTTGCCCGTGGCGATGTCAAATTCAAACAGGCTCAGCTTTGCCGAGCGCGCCTCGGAACGCAGGAAAAGCACGGCCTTGTTGTCCGGTGTCACCACGGGGCGAACGGGCCGGCCAAGCTGAAAACTGCGCGTCTGCGCCAGCGTGCGAAGATACGTGGTATCCACGGCGGTTCCTTTTTTCGCGGGCTGGGCATCCGCAAGAAGGGCGGCGAACAGCCAAACGAACAACGCTCCTGCGAAACGGTTCATGGGGATATTCCTGGCGAGACTGGGGTGTGTCAATGGATCAAGTTTAAGCGGATTGTGGGGAATTGACAATTAGCAATTGCAAAACGATGCGGCTACCGATTAGGATCGGAGAGGTCCAAAGCGAGAGGTGTCCAAAACCGCCTGGCGGCGCTCGACGTGGGGCTCTACCGGTTGAAGGCAAAGAAAAGGATGGTTATGCAACCCGATGCGACGAATCCCGCGCCAGCGTTTCCGCCGCCGCGTTTCTTTTTCGCTGCCGCCCTTGTGCTTCTGATATTCTCGGTCGGCTGGACCTGGTTTGTCCACGACCATGCTCTCGACGCCTTCGATCTCTCCTGCGCCCAATTCTGGCACGACTTCAGTGAGCGGTACGCGAAATCTCCTCCCGGCTGGGCGTTCATGGTCTACATGACCGATCTCGGCGGCGTCGCGGCCATGGCGCTTCTCGTCGTCATGGGGGCGATCTGGCAGACGGGCATCAACCATCGCTTCCTTGCCGTCGCCTGGTTCCTCGTTGTCCTTGGCGGCGCCTTTCCGAATCAAGGTCTCAAAGCGCTATTCCAGCGCCCACGCCCCGGACCCGAACTGCGCGACCGCGCCGCCCTCGAACGCAACTTCAGCTACCCCAGCGGACACGCGATGGGCAGCACCATCGGCTACGGGATGCTCGGCTACGCCCTGCTTTTGCCCCAACGCCGAAAGCCGCGCCGCGTGGCGACCTTGATCCTCTTGACTGGCATCGTGGTCACGATCGGTTTTAGCAGAATTTACCTACGCGCCCACTGGTTCAGCGACGTGATCGCCGGCTGGGCGATGGGATTGGCCTGGCTTTTTCTTTGCATCGGCCTACTGGAACGGCGCCGGCTGCGCCATGTCAAGCCACCCACGGCTTAGTATCAGCGCGGCGCCAGGTGAACGCCGTGCCGCAAGCGGCTAAACTGTCGCGCCGATTTTGCCGATTCTAACGATGGACCCGATTTTCCTCGCCTCGTCAAGGAAGGCCTGCCGTGCGCAAACTCCTCATCTTGATCGTTCTGGTGTCGTTTGCCGGGTGTTCTCAGGACACCGACAAGGAACCTGTAGACAACCAGCCGATCAATCCAATCGAGACGATCCTGGACAACCCCGCCCCCGGCGTCCCGCAGGCGAAGGAGGAGCCCGATCCCAAGGATCCCGTCGATCTCCGGCAGCGCGGCAATGACCTGCTTGCGCAGGGCGATCCCGATCAAGCCATCGCATTCTACACGGCGGCCATCGAGGCGAAGGAAGACGCCAAGTCGTACTTCAATCGCGGCGTGGCGCACATGGCGAAGAACCTGTTCGACGCGGCTCTGGCCGATTACAGCACCGCCATAAAGCTCGAGCCCAAGGCGGCGTCTCCTTATATCAATCGCGGTCTGTTGCTGCATCGCCTGGGCAAGACCGCGCAAGGGATCGAGGACTTGACCGAGGCGATCAAGCTCGACCCCAAGGACGCAACCGTTTCGCTCAATCGGGGCCTCCTTTACCTCAGCGTCAATATGCTCAATCGCGCGCACATTGATTTCACGAAAGCCATCGAGCTGGACAGCCAATACGCCGACGCCTACATCAACCGCGGCTACTGCCTGCATCGCATGATGAAATTCCAGGAAGCGGTGAAGGATTTCGACGCCGCGATCAAGCTCGCGCCGACCAGCGCCCTGGCGGTGGGGAACCGGGGCAACGCCTACACGCAGCTCAAGAAATTTGACCAGGCCATCGCCGACCTCAACGCCGCCATACGGCTGGAGAGCCGCGATCCGCAGCTTTACAACAATCGCGGCAGCGCCTACGGCGCGAAGGGAGATCACACGAACGCCGCGGCCGACTTCGCCCGCGCGATCGAACTGGCCCCGGAGTTCGCGTCGGCGTACCGCAACCGCGGCTGGGCGTATCACGAATTGAAAGATCGCGACCGAGCCCGCGCGGACTTCGCTCGCGCCTTGCAACTGGAACCTGACCACCGCGAAGGCATCCCGGCGGAGTATCTGGCGAAGTGAAAATGGCCGGACGCTGCGCACGCCTGGTTCACGCCTTCAGCATCTCATCATGCCGCATCCCGCTGGGCGGCAGGTCGCGCTCTGGTGTCTACCCGCATGCCGAAGGGTGCGCCAGCGCCGCTCGAGACCACCGAGCCTCAGCGATTCGGCGGTTCTTCGAGTTGCTGAGATAGGGGTCTCCGGGAGCTATGGTATCTTGATCCAGAGTTGGTACTGTTCCCACTCACCATTGCTTTTGTCGATTATCAGCCGTACCCCATTCACCGCCTCGACCTTGAGCACCTCATTGCCCTTCCCATCCGAATATGCTATTTGGATGGTATCGCCGGCGGGATTGAGGCTCCATCGGCCACGTCTTTCAATCGGAAAATCAGCTTTTTCCGGCGCACATTCTTGAAAGATGGCCTGGATTTTCTCGAGGAATCCTTTTGGTTGACCCGGGTGTAGAAATATGAAATGGTCATCCGCGCCAAAGACCAGGATGTCTCTGTTTTTTTTTGCCTCCGTGAACACTTCCAGCTCTGATTCGCGATCAGTTCTGTACCGCGTTGAGAATTCCACACGCTCCCAGTGCCCCACCAGCAGGGCCCTATTGGTGCGCCATCGTTTTTCCCGTTCCGCGATCAACTGGGCTTGGTGCGCGCTCCGGTGTGCGGCGTAGATCAATGCAGCCGCCTCCTCAGCGTCGCGATGCGCTTCCTCTGCTTTTTTTCGTTCCTCGTCACTTTGGCGACCAACCTCTTCCGTACGGCGTTTGAATTGTTGTGCCTCAAAATCGGCTGATGCCGCGCGGCGTTGCGCGTCGGCGAGTTTCGCTTCGGCCTCCGAAATTCGGTCGCGGTTTTTTTTCAACACAGATCGCAGCGTGTGAATTCTCTTCTGATCGCGAGAATGCCAAAAGAAATTCACAAGGCAGAGAATCGTGGCCGATACAAGAGTGCTGGCGGTGGCGATGCTCAAATACAAAGTCGACGGATCTTTGGGCCAAATACTGCCGGTCAAATACGGAATGATAAAGAAACGGCTCTGCACCAAGTTTGCTGATTTGGTCGGTGTCGCGTTAACTTGCTAAAGTAGCAGCTGGCCGCCCATCGTCAAGGATCACGCATCGTCAAGGGGGATTTGTCATGTGCGAGCAGGACCAACTGGCTTTCTGGAC
>JACPPF010000120.1 GCA_016191165.1 Planctomycetota bacterium | reverse complement strand
CCAATTCTCGACAAGCTCATCCCCAGCCCCGACGGCTAACGCATCGACGCCAAATTCCCCCGAGCCCCAAAAGATCACTCCGCGACCGTCCGAGACGCCCGTGGCCGTATATGCTGCGCAGAGATTGGACGGCTACTGTCCGCACAGTTCGGGAATCTGAAGTTGCTTTGCAAACGCCGTGGCTCGGTTCGTGGGCATGCGCTCGTTTAGCGCCTCATTGACAAGCCATGCGAGCGCCTTGGCATGAATTTTTACTTTCACGTTGTCCGGGCTTTCGCCGAAACTCTCGATCGCCTGGCGTATCTCGTCTTCGACAAGGGCTTTTTCCCCATCGTCGGCATCGCATTCCTTTGCCCGCCTGGCCAGTTCCTCTTGTATCGCGGTGGGATTTTCGAGACGACTTAGAATGTCATTCTGCCACGGCCCCCATCGTGTCGGCGTTTCAATCTTTCCGCGTGGCCGCTGAAAAAAAGCCTGAACATCGGCCAGCAACTTTTCACGATTGGCGTTGACGAAATTCGTTATGTCTGCGTCCCAATCGCCAGCGCTGTAGACTGGCCTGGCCAGCTTCACGATGTTGCAC
This sequence comes from Planctomycetota bacterium, assembly GCA_016191165.1. Taxonomy (GTDB): domain Bacteria; phylum Planctomycetota; class Planctomycetia; order Gemmatales; family Gemmataceae; genus SIAQ01. The sequence goes on along the minus strand of JACPPF010000120.1, from coordinate 28,721 downwards.
CGCTGTGCCATGTCTCGACTTAGTGTTGCACCATTCGCTGTGATGACGGTTGTGATGTTGTTTGCTCGCCTGCCTTCACCGACGTACATTTGACGCCCGGAAATTGTCTCGGCTGTGATGTTCGCTTCCAAAAATGCCCAGCTGAATTTCAGGGCCTTGAGATTGTCAATCAATAGAATTCGATGCATCCGCCCTTGTGGGGATAATAAACGCTTCTCCAGTTCATCGCCCTTTACCTGGGACGGGTCAAAGATGCCAATGACACCGCCCGCCACGTTTGCGATTTTCTCCGCTGTAGTTGTCTTGCCAACACCTCGCCCGCCTTCGTTGTCCTTATCCGGCCCGGTAAAGAGCCAGGCAGGGCGCTTGCCACAATCCCCGCCCCAGAATAACGACACGGTGAACGCCAACAGTAATTCCTGGTCAATGGAAGACGCCGGCGCGAAAAACTTCAGGAACGCATTCAAGGTTTTTTCATCGCCCACGCCTATCGAATCGTGCATGTAAAAAATGTTCGGCATAGGTGGAAAGTTCGGTACGTGTTCCACGCCGAGGTATTGCTCGACGTTGTGGCGCAGGTACTCAAAAAATTGGCCGCGGCTTATCAGGTTGTCGCCGTGGTCAGTCCATCGCACGGCATTGTCAATCAGGCCCTTGCCGACTTCACCCGCGAGCCATCCGAAAAACTGTGTCGGCTTCTCGAAATACAAGGGCTTGCCATCGTTTCCCTGGACGAACAGGAATCCGGCAACCGCCTTTGGCCAATCGCCGACACGCAGACGTAACTGATTCGTCAGCAGGTCCATTGACAGGCCGATTTTGATTTTGTGCTTCCCGGCCTTTTCGACGCGAAAGTTTGTGAAGCCGAGGGCGTCAGGTCCGGGCGCATCGTCAACCGGCGGCGGTTCTTCCGGTTCCGGCGCTTGGTCAAGCCATTCGTCGGGAACACCACCGGACGGTTCGATAGGCGGCTCGTCAACGTCAACGGGCGCGCGGCCATTGGTTCCGCCGGTCCGTGGCGGCGCAGTCCGTGGATTCCGCGCGCCGGCGGCCGCGCCGCTGTCCATCGTTCTTCGGACGGCGGCCTCTCCATCGTCCGCGACAAGCCCGCACGATTCCGCTGCGGCGTATAGCTGCGCGTCCACGGCCGCGCCATCGAGTTCGCCGCCCGCTACCAGTTCCGCCAGCGCCGCCGACGACTTGAACAATTGATGATTGCGCCCGCCGGGGGGCGTGGATGCCAGCGCGGCGCATTCACGCGCCAGCGCTGCGCCGCCGTACCCGTTGCCGGTCGATGCGCGGCCAGGCTAGGGCTTGCCGGTTACATGCGCCTTGCCGTTCGCGTGCGCCTTCGGCTCGGTCAACCACGCGATTAGCTCGGCGCTCGGCTCGGCTAGTTCACAATCCCACGGTTCCACAAGCCAATCGTAACGGATGCCGCTGGCGTGCAGACTTGGCGGCCCGATGACATAACCGCCTTGTCCGCGCAGGTCGATGGGTACGCCAGCTATCTTCGTGCGGTTCCCTATTTTTGCGCCGTCGGGATATGCCAGGTATAGGTGTTTTCCCCGCGCCGTCTGCGCCGTGATGGTGCGCGGCAGGTCGCGCAGGCAATCGGGTAGTTCGCAGTCCCCGTCGATGTCCACGACTATTAGGCCGCTCTCCGCGCCCGTGCCGATACCGATATTTGCGTCTGGCCACTGCGCCCACCACTGGCGAATTGTGCGCTCGTCTGTGGTCGCATCATTCAACCCGTGCGCCGTGCGCGGATGCTTGCCGATGGATTTTTCCTTTTTCCCGCCTGGCGCACACTCAGGTTTTGCGCAGGAACAAGCGCCGCTCGGCAGCAGCGTATGAACCGGAAAGACGCGCCAGCCGCGCCGCGCGTAGGACAGGGCGGCGTCGAGTAGTTCGTTTTTTGTTTGCGTGGCAACCATGCGAGTTTTCACCTATCAGAAGTATTCCTTCGTAGCTGTCGCCGCCTCGCGCCGCCGCCGACGACGAACCACGGGGGGCGGCGCAGTGCTGCGCGAACGCTCGAATCGCTCAATTTCGGACAGGTAGATTCTCCAGCGTGGGCGCTGTCCGTTCGGGCAAATCGCCAAGTTCATCGCGTTTAGTTCGCCGCTGTTGATTAGGTGTAATACCTTATCGGACGTTACACCCCATCGGGCGGCCAATTGCGGCGGCGTCAAGGTCAGGCAGTCTTTACTCATGGGTTTTTGGCTCGCGTAGTTTCACTTTGTCCGCGTATATCTTTGCCAGCCGCAAAGCACGGAAAAGTTATTCCGCGAAGTTTTCCCGTAAAAACGAAAAAACCACGGCTTTCACCGTGGTAAAAAATTTGCGTCGGAAAAGTTCGGGAAAAGTTATGCGTCCCGATTCTTGCGATTGGCGATACGTGCCACGTCCGCATACCGATACACGTAGTCGCCGCCGTTGCGTCCGGCGGGATTCTTGCGACGATGTCGCTTGGCTTCCTCGTCGCAAGCCAGGTCCTTTGCGGACACGTCGTAACGCGCCTTGGTGCATTTCGTTGTCAACAATTCGCCGTTAGGGCCGCCGTCGCGATAATCGACGGAATCGTTTTGCGGTTGCGGGTCCGCCGCTTTGTTCTCTTTTTCTTGCGCCGACGTTGCCAACATTTTGGCGCGTTCGCGCAGTAGTCCGCCGCGCAGGCCGCGCGCATGAAACTTGTTTGCGATGTCGCGAGGCGGGCAAGCGGACGCCAGGAGCAATTCGCAGGCGTTCCAAAGCGCCACAACCGCTGCATGGGCGCTTGGCGAATTGCCCGCGCCCGTCCCATCGGAAACGCGGGCTAACTCGTCGCCCATGCCGTTTAGTGTTCGCGCCCATTTGCTTGACGCCATCGCTGCGATTCCTTCCAAGCAAGTCCGGGCGTCGCTTTCCTTGCCGTTCGCGACGCATTCCCGCGCCGCCGCAAGAAACTCCAAGCTTTGTTCCGCCGCTCGCGATGCGAGAAGGAAGTCCTTCATTTCGCACCGCCTTCCTTGGCGTCGCCAAAAAGCCAAGTGTAGACGGCATCGGTCACGGCCTGCAATCGTTCATCCGAAATGCGATGCCGGTAGTGGGCGCTCATGTCGCGCGCGTCCGGCGCATGGCCCATAAGGCTATCTGTCGCGGCCTGGTCCCGGCATTCACCGCCGAACGTCTCCAGACAATGCCGCAAACAGTAAAAACCGCGTTGCCCGTTGATACTCAGTTTTTTCAAGAGCTTGTGGAAAGCGTGCGAAATGGAATCGGTATGGACGTAGGTTTCCTTTCCTTCGTCATCCATTTTCACCGAGACGCGCACCCACGGTTGACGGCATCGCGTCAAGAAAATCAGGTCATCGCCGGTATCAGGGCGAGCCGCCAACACCGCCTTGAGCGCGGCTTGCGTTTCCTTCCACAACGGAATACGGCGCACGATTTCCGTTTTCACGCGCGGCATCGTCAACCATCCGCTTGCGAAGTCGATATGCGATTCCCGCAGCGCGGCCAGGTCACTATTGCCGAGTCCAGCTTGCAAACCGAGTAGCGTCATTGCCCGCAACTGTACGTCGGCAGCGTCAAGAATGCGTTTTATTTCTTCCGGCTCGAATACCTTTGGCCCTTTGATGTTCCGGGCGCGGCGGATCGCCTTTGCCGATGGCGCGTCGAAATCCTGCCCGAAATTGACGCGGGTAATCAGGTTCGTATCTTCCCCAAACCGGAAGATTGTCCGAACCACGATGATTTCACCTTTCAGGCTTTTGGGACTTTTGAACGTCTCGGCCAGCTTGACGCGATAGGCTCGGAAATCGTTCGGGCGCAGGTCGCCTACCAAACGCTCGCGGCCGAAATGGGCAATCAGGCGAGCGCATGATTGGTAATACTGTTGGAACGTGCGGGTGCTCAAGCCGCCGGTTTTCAGCCTGCCGTCTTTAGATGCAAGAAACTGGTTTACCAGCTGGTGTAGCCTACACCCGTCGCCCAGCTCGATAGGCGGGGGCGTCTCACCTTTTTTGAGATACGGCCATTCGCGCTCGAATTGCTCGAGCGCCGCCGCGCCCGTTGGATCCACGCGCCAGGAAGTGAAATAGACGAGCTTGGTTTTGATTTTCTTTGCCCACATGCCGCTCGCGTGGGCGTACAAGGGAAAGTTTTTGCTGGGCTTGCTCGGCTTGTCCTGTGCGGGTGCTTTGGTAGAATTGTTCATGGCGTCTACTCCTGGCAAAAGGTGTTGTAGATGTCAGAAACCCGCCCGCCGAAATCGGGCGGGTTTCATCTCCTAGCAGTGTAAGCGAGACGGCAGGCGTAGTCAAGGGCGTAGTGGTGTGAAAATGACTGTTTTCAAAAACGCCATAAACACTTGAAAACAAAGGACTAAATGGGGTATAGTGTAACGGTAGCACAACTGACTCTGGATCAGTTTGTCTAGGTTCGAATCCTAGTACCCCAGCTACACCTTTCAATCGAACGCTGAACTTAGCAGATTGTCGCATAAGGACTTGCGTCGGACCGATGCAACTCCTTCTTCTTTGTTCCTGCTCGTTTGGGGACAAATTGGGGACAGCGTTGGCGCTGCGTTGCCTTTACGTCGCTGGAGTCGGCTCCCACCCGGCTCTACCATGGCGACCGGAGGCAATCCATGGCGTCTCTCGAACTTCGGTCCAATTGCTACCGTATCGTTTTCCGCTTTGCCGGGAAAAAATTTCAGCATCCTCTGAAGACTGCCAACGAGCGGGAGGCCGAAGGATGCTTGGCCCGTCTGGAGGAAAACCTCCGCCGCGCATTGCGCGCTTGCGAACATTTTTTCGCCACAAATTCCCTCAGCTACACGTGAAGGGAATTTGTGGCGAAAAAATGTTGTGGAGATGGTGGCCCGTTCGTGAGCGCCAAAGTGGCTCGATTTTGGAGCGCGGTTGACATGTGGTCGGCTCGTGGTCCCGCCGGATGCCGATCTCCCGACGTTTCTGGTCTCGGATGGGCGACTCGGCGCCAAGCCCGAACTCCCCGTCAGCATCTTGACCTTGAAGGAATTGTCCACCCGATACGCGGAGGTTCATTCCAATGGCGCCCTTGAATCGAATTCGCTCTACACGGTTGAGATCCACTTGCGGCATTTTCGGCGTTCCCTCGGGGATCGATTCGCTGTGGCTCGTTTGAAACAGGTGGACCTCCAGACTCACATCGGAAAGCGCGCGAAGGAAAAAGGCATCCGCAATCGCAAGGTAAGCCCGGTGACTCTTCGGAAGGAAATCGGCAGCTTTCGGGCCGTATGGAACTGGAGTGTTCGGGCCGGCTTGCTGGCGGGATCATTTCCAGACAAAGGGTTGGTCTTTCCCAAGACGGACGAGAAGCCGCCGTTCCAAACCTGGGAAGAAGTCGAACGCCAGGTCGCCGGCGGCAAATTGTCGCCGGCCGAGGAGCAAGGCTTCTGGGACTGCGTTTTTCTGACGGTATCGCAAATTCAAGAACTGTTGGACCACGTCAAAGCTCTACCCTTGCCGCCGTTCGCATATCCGATGTTCTGTTTCGCCGCCTATACGGGGGCGAGAAGAAGCGAGATACTTCGTTCTCGTGTTGCAGACGTCGACTTCGCTGGTCAGCGAGTTCTAATTCGAGAAAAGAAACGGCGACGCGGCCATCGAACAAACCGCCACGCGCCGTTGTCGCCGCCCCTGGCAGCCAGTCTTACGGATTGGCTGACCCAACATCCTGGCGGTGCCGAAACCTTCACGCAGGAGACGGTTCCGATTTCGCCGGTCGATGCCATCGACGTATTCCGGCTTGCCGTTCAAGGGAGCAAGTGGGCGAAACTTCGCGGCTGGCACGTTTTTCGCCATTCCTTCGCTTCAAACTGCGCTGCCAAAGGCATTGACCAGCGACTGATCGATGCCTGGATGGGCCACCAAACTGAGGAAATGCGGAAACGCTACCGGCATCTCATTCCAAACCAGGAACAAGCCGCAATACTCACGGTCTTCGGGTAAGAGACTCGCTCAATCTACCCATGGCAAAGTTATTCTGGACGGCTACGAAGGCTACGTTCCATTTGCCCCAGCTCTGCCATTGGTCCGGGCTCTGGGAACGCCCGCGACTGCCTCGCTGATTTCGCAGGAAAAATCAACTACCGCGGCACCTCGTGTGCCGCGAAAATTAGTCGACCATTCGCAGCTCGCACGGTGCTGGGTCAATCGAGACAAGCAAGGGCCGTTCCATGTGGGGGAAGGAGACAATTGCCTGCCCAGGAGCCAGCGCGGGAACTCGCTTCCATAGGCCATCGTCAATCCCACTTACTGTGTGCCGAAGCGTGCTGACTACCTGGGGATCGGTGATTTTGTGGAGTACGTAGGAGTTCACCAGTCCGAAGATTTGGCGGGGAAGATGCTGCGGCAGCTGCGTCACAAACACGAGCCCAAGCCAGCGTTTGCGGCCGCGCTTGGCGATACGTGCGACCTGCTCGAACAGGATCTTCATCTTTTCGATGCGCTCGGCGCTCAAGAATTCGTGTGCCTCTTCGATAATCACCAACGTCCGTGATGGAGCCGTTGTGGGCTCTCCGTGCCGTCTTGCAGCCTCATAGGTCTGATACTTCTCATCCTGCTCCGCTTGGATCCCATGAAGTAGGTCCGCAATGACAATATTATTGAGGCCCGAGGCACCACTGTCGGAGAGATCGACGACCGAAAACGCGCCGGGCGTTAGAAGATTCTTGTAAATTACGGGGCTTGCACCATCATCTGTGACGTCGAAGACCTTCAGTCGGTTAAGCCGTGCAAGACGGCCCAGCAGCGCGCGCCACGAGACCGGTTGGTCTGGCCGCGGCCCCGAATAGATTCGCGTCCGGAGAGAGTCCAGCCCTCTGGACGATTTCAGTCTCGCATCAAACGGCGCAAACTCGACCGCCGGCTCGGCTTCTTTCTCCTTGCTACGGCTGCTTCCCTTTGGCGATTCCGCCACTTTGAGGCATGCGGCGACTACGTCCATCATGATGGAAAGCGTGAGGCGAGGATATCCGCGCTCGAACTCATCGATTTCCATTGCAAGCCTTTCTTGGTCCTTGTCTCCCGGCTTCGGGAAGATCTCCAGGTCTCGCAGAACTTCCTTGGCAATGTCATACGCACGCATGAACCGAATCTGTTGGGGTTCCGACAGGTCGAGAATCTCGGCAACGGCGTAAGGCGAGAGTCGCGCAAACTGCAGAGAAAACGTCTGGCGGTTCGGATGGTCGGAATTGGCCGTGTCGCGGCCGACAAGGTGATACAGCGTCATATTCTCGGTCGGAATTCCGGCGCCGGACAGGCCGCGCTCGGAAAGTGCCTTCTTCATGCGATCGTTCGTCGTTGGTTCGTTCAGGTGGGTGTATTCACCCTCGACGTCGAGCAGAATCACGCTCATGTTTGCAGACTGCGCTTGCTGTACGAGTGAAGCGACAGTCGTCGATTTTCCGCTGCCGGTCGTGCCGAGAATTGCCGTGTGTCGCGGAAGAACGGCCTTGTTTGTTGAAGGGATACCGACCTCCACATTTTCATACCCGACTACCAATCCAAGGCGCATGTCACCGCCTGTCTTCAGCACATCCGCGGCTTCCTCGCTATTCAGCGGCAGCACGAGGCTATTCGGCAACGGTCGGAACCGTGCTGGAATAAGCGTGTGATCCGGAAGCTCTTCTCCGAGAATCGCAACGTGGATGCGCCCGTGAAACGGGGGTTGATAATCCGCACCTCGTGTCGCAACAGTGACAAGAATGTGCGAATCGCCGCGCAAACTGTCTGGTTCGGCAAAAGGACCAGCAGTCACGATCCCAAGATAAATTCGTCCGTCACCGCGGCTCTTGATGCGGACAAGTGACTGCGCGGGCGCCTCTTGGGACTTTCCCTTTGGAAGCAATACGACGATGCTGTTGTCCTCACTGTCGGGAACATCGAACATCGTCGTCCCAATCGCCTTCTCCCATTCGGGATCCTTGGCGAGTTGTTCGCCGAAAGTATCGATATCTGCCGTCAATCGCGCGGACAACGACTCAACCGGTTCTTGGCGTTTCTCCGAGAGCAAGTCGTGCGAAAATCGCGAGCTACCCTCTTTATTGGATCCAGTCATGATGATGCCCTTTGAATAGTTGTTTCGAGTGTTTCAACCTCGGGAAGACCGATGATTCACATATCGCCAAGGAGCGCCAGCAGCCGCGTAGGCCGCCGCGGTTATTCTTTCGAGGCTATCGCCGAAAACGGAATCGCAAGTATTTCGCGCAAGATCAAGCAACATGGGGCAGCCCCGGTGCTCCTGCAACACACTGTCGGCAAGCACCATGTGTGCCGCATAATCTGCATGATCAACGTGGGCGTAGAACATTTGAGCGAGCGCCACGGGTGTGGCGCGGAAGAGCCCCACTACAACTTGTGAGGCGACTTCACGAATGACGCGTGGAATCCATTCATATGCCCAAATCTCCTCGTCGTCCCACATGACTTTTTTCGCTTCTGCTGCGTACCGATTTTGTTGCAGCCAGTGTTCAAGTCGTTCATCCAGCGTATGTACAATTGCGAACTCCATCGGCTGGAGCGCCTGGGCGATCGTGTAAAGCCATCTATCCTTCGGCTCGTGTCCCACGAACACGAATTTCTGGTAACCTTCGATCAATTGGCGAAGGACATTTGTCGCTTCGACCATGAGTTCAAGGCAGTCGCCGCCGGTCAAAAGCTCGTACGTTATCGGATTGCCATGTCCCATTCGCCAGCATGCATTTGAGTTTTGAAGCAGGATCGCTCGTTCTGCGTAATCCAGCAGCGCCTTCTGCGCGAGTCCACCCATCCCATCGGATTCACCCCGTTGTTGTCGCCGTTCCAAAGCAGCGATTACTTCCTCAATGCGGTCCGAACCATCCTCTTGAAGATCCCGACGGAATAGCCGCTGACACCACGTACCCTGGTTGCCCTGATAGGAGACCAAACTGATTCCCATTTGATAAATCGTGAGCGGCAATGCGTCGTGGATGTGGATCGACCCATCACATGCTTCGATTCCGCCCTTCGCAAATAAGAACTCTTGGTGGATTTTCTCAATGAGTTTTCGATCCGCGTCATGCTTGCCGGCATTTTTCGGAGCGTTATCGCGCGCTTTCAAACGAGGAAAGACTTTGGCGCGGACTTTTGTTTGGAAGCTGGATTCGGTGACCACAGCCTCTCGAACCTCGCGTTCGATGCGGCTATACTCCCGACTCATGTCTGCGCCGATTCGCCACGTGGCCAAATCCAAAACATCGCGAATATCCTCACCAAAGCTGTCGTAGAACGAACCCGCTGTAATGAGCGGACTCGAACCAGAGCTAGTCGAGGTGGGCTCGGACCGGCCATTGAGGTCGCCATTCTTGCTTGGCAGCACTTCTGGCATCACCGTTTCTCCAACTCTTTACTGCATCAGCCCACGTCCTTGCGTAGGATCAGTTGAGAATCCTCAGCTTTCGCAGCACTGGATCCGAGGGACCTTCTTTCGGGATCAACACGTCGGCGTATCGCGATGCCTGTGGCGCCGGAAGTCCATACACATCGACGAGGGCGGCAATGAGCGCATTTCGCTTGCGCCAGTTTGGTACATTCGTGACGATGTGCTGTCCTGGAGCTAAGATTTCAAACGCAAGCCGATCTGCGTCTTCTTCGACACGAGCGATTGTCGCGTTAGCGGGATTGCCTCGCTCATCTCGGTCGAGCAGATGCAAGTAGTGTCCAATTTGAGTAAACCGCAATAACGAATCCAATCTTTCTTGTGGCCGTGGAGGGCGGTGCCCATCGAATACGTCCAGCGCAGCCGTGCCGAGGCGCGATTCGACCTGACGGCGGCGCTTCAAGTAGTCGCGTAGGAAGTGTGCGAGTTCGTGGGCCAAGGAATATCGTTGCTCGTCGGGACTGTCAGATCCGTCGATGAAAGCAATTCCCTCTCCGTTTCGCGCATATAACGCCGCCTTCAGCCGTCGATCCGTTACAGACAATTCACAAACGATCCCGGCACCGTCCAGCCAGCTCTGAAGCCGATCCAGCGTAAGCTCCGCGACAATCAAGACGGATAGACCGGCACGACGCACGGCGCTGTACAACTCCCTGGGAAACTGCTCGCGCACGTTTGCATCGCGCCAGAATTCGATTGCCAGTTCCGCGGCCCAAACAGGGATTCTCATGAACCTTCTCCCCCCTTTCGAGGTTCCTGCTTGCGAGCGTCACGAGCAGCCAAAAGGGCGTTGGTCGACGGCCCCTGACGCATATTGAATATCGCCTGGCCAAGTCGCACGACCTCTATCAATTGTGACGCGTCAATCTTGAACTTGTCAGCAATCTGGGTGATGCCTCGTTGAAACTCTGCGGCATCGCCAGACGGCGCGCGACAGAGGCACACGATTACCAGCGTGTCCAGAGAACATCCGAGTTTTTCCGCCAGGCGCTGATCATCCAGCTTCATGCTCTGTGCAAAGAGACGAAGCGGACAAGCAAGGAAGAACGGATCGTCTTCCAACCGCCGCGCCAGACGTTCAAGATTCGTGGCCATCGTCGGTTTTCCCTCGCATTATTCGCTTCTTGATCTTGTTCTTCACGCGATGAACTTCGGCCGCTCTCTCCTTTTTCGGCAAATGGTCGATGCCTAACGCTTGGGCGAAAACAGCTGTCCTGCGTTCACCTTGCATGATCAAATCGAATACCCGTGACTCGCCTTCGGATAACCCGTCATTTACGAGGGGGATGATCCCTTGCCCTAGCTGTCTGGCTTCTTCCTGAATGCGAAGGGGAAGGGAGGGATCGTCCGCTGTCTCCAAGTATTTCCCGTCCTCGGCAGAAAGTTGGACAGCTTCCGAGATTTTTTTTCGACGGCGACCTTCTTCGGCCAGGCGGTTCTTGAGGTCGCCTTGCGCGGACATGCAAAGATAAGCGCCGAGGCGTTTTCCTCGTTCACGGTTAAACGACGCAGGGTTTTTTACGAGAGCGATCCAGGCATCTTCCGCCGCTTCAATGCAAATATCTTCTGGGACGGTTGCACGGTTGATTTCCAGGAGCCACTTGATCAGACCGTTTATGTAGATGTTCGCTATTTCGCCCGGGGCCGAATAGTCCCCGTCGACGAGCCGCTTGTGAAGCGCCAGTTCGTCATCCTGTGAAATCAGGAAATCGAACGACGTGGACATCGAGATAACCTTGAGTCTTCGAAACCGGCATGAAAACCACGAAAAGCACCAGGGAAAAGCAGCTGTAGTCTATTCCGAAACTGGCCAGCTGCAACAGCTGGCCTTCGAATGCCTCGGTATTTTCTGTCCAACTTTCCACGTCGTACCGGAACTTTCTTTGTGGAGCCAAGAACGTCGCTCGATCCATCAGGACGCCCATAGGAGGAAATTACATGCAAGACACCATTCATTGCCCGAGTTGCGGTTGCGAAATCACGGTGACTGAAACGCTTACCGCACAGATTCGCCAAAACGTGCGCCAGGAGCTTGACGCGGAGGTGAGGCGAAAGGACGGCGACCTCACAAAGCGCCTGGACGAAATCCGGCATCGCGAAAAAGCCCTGGAAGATTCGCACGCGGCTATCGAGAAAGAGATCGCAGGCCGTGTCGCGCACGAGCAAGATCGCCTGGCACAAGAGGCAAAGGTCAGGGCGCAGGAATCCGTTGCCGCAGAACTCCGCGACATTCAGGACCAACTCACCACGGCAAAGACGCAACTCACTGACGTGCAGAAAACCGAACTGCAACTACGAAAGGAACGCCGGAAACTGGAGGAGGAGAAGCATGCCCTGGAGCTGACCGTCAACCGTACGCTCGATGAGGAGCGTGACAAAATTCGCGACAACGCCAAGCGTGAGTCGGACGAAAGCCACCGATTGAAAGACGCCGACAAGGAGAAGATGATCGGCGATCTACGTCACCAAATCGACGAACTCAAGCGCAAGTCGGAACAAGGCTCCCAGCAAGCCCAGGGCGAGGTCCTGGAGTTGATGCTCGAAGACTCACTCCGCCAGTATTTCCCCCAGGACTCCATCGAAGAGGTTCGTGTTGGCGCGCATGGCGGGGATGTGCTTCACGGCGTTTTCGACGCGACGGGCGAAGAATGCGGCAGGATCCTCTGGGAATCCAAGCGAACCAAAGTATGGCACGACGCCTGGTTGCCAAAGCTGCGCGACGACCAGCGTGCTGCCAAAGCCCACCTAGCGATCATTGTCACGACCGAAATGCCAAAAGGGCTCAACCTGTTCGGCTGTATCGACGGCGTATGGATCACGAAACGCGAATGCTTGCTCGGTCTGGCACTCGCACTGCGTTCGGGATTGCTTGAGATCGCGCGGACGCGGCGATCAATGCAAGGTCAGCAGACCAAGATGGAATTCTTGTACGAATTCCTGGTCGGGCCAGAGTTTCAACAACGTGTCGAAGGAATCATCGAGGCATTCGCCACGATGAAGGAAGACCTGGATTCGGAACGACGCTCAATTCATCGCATCTGGGCAAAGCGTGAAAAGCAAATCGATCGAGCCATGATCAACACCACGGGGCTATATGGCGACTTGGCCCGCATTCTCGGAACGAGCCTACCACAAATCGGTTGCCTTGAGCTGACACACATCCCTGTCGAAGCCGAGGAGACGGTCGTCGAGAAGGCGCCGTGGGATTGAACAAGCTCAGAATCATCTTATCCATCGAAAGGAACCTCAAATGTCGGAGCTACAAGACTTCATCCCCGTGCGGGCGGTCAACCAGGTCACCTATTGCCCCCGCCTCTACTACCTCGAATACGTGGAATCGGTCATGCCGACCAACGAGCATGTCGAGGACGGAATCTTCCAGCACCGTCGCGTGGATGATCCAGATTTGCAGAATCGGCCGCGGAAGGACGGCGACACCGTGCAAACGCGGAGCGTCCAGCTCAGCTCTGAGCGGCTGGGACTCACCGGCAAACTCGACCTCGTGGAAGAAAAAGACGGCAGCATCTACCCCGTTGAATACAAACGCGGCGACGGACCAGGCGGCGCCAATGGCCGGCCTGATTTCTGGGACAATGACGCAATTCAGCTTTGCGCCCAGGCGATGCTGCTCGAAGACGAACGGGGCATCTCGATTCCATTCGGCGTGCTCTACTATATTGGTAGCAAACGCCGCGTCGAAGTGCCGCTCAACGACGAGCTTCGGACCAAGACGCTGCAAGCCATTCGGTCGATCCGGGAACTTTCGCTTCTCGACGCACCGCCAGAGCCATTGCCGGCCGAGTTGCGGCATCGGTGCTTCGGCTGCTCCCTCGCAACCATTTGCCAGCCGGAAGAAACGCTCTATTGCCTCGAACGGCGCAATTTGACGCCTGCCGAAGAATCCACCGCTGGCATCACGCGCGTGCTCCCACAAGGCAGCGAAGGCGCCGTCCTGTATCTCCAGGAACAGGGCGCTTACGTCAGCAAACGCAGCGAGCACCTTATCGTGAAAAAACACGGCCAGGAAATCCAGCGCGTCCCGATCGTCGGTGTTCAACAGGTCGTCATCTTCGGCAATGTGCAGATTACGACGCAGGCGCTCGGCACGCTGGCAACACTTGGCGTTCCGTTGATCTTCTTGACGATGTACGGGCGTTTCGTCGCAGCGACGATGCCAACGATCGCCAAGAACGTGCTCTTGCGCGTCAACCAATTCAAGCTGTTCGCGGACCCCCAGCGGGCGCTGACCCTTGCCAAGGCGGTGGTTAAGGCCAAGATCAGCAACCAACGCACCTTGCTTATGCGAAGCCTGCGATCGCGCTCGCCAGACGAATCAACTAACGGCAACGAAAACGGCCGCGGAAGTGATGAGCCGGCAGCGCGAGAAATGGCCGAGCTGTTGAGCCGGGTTGATCGCATCTGCGATCCTGCCGTCCTTCTCGGCACCGAAGGCCAGGCGGCGGCACTCTACTTCAGCCAATTTAGCCGGATGCTAAAGGCAGCCGCACCCGGGCGTGGTTTCGACTTCAAAACGCGAAATCGCCGGCCCCCGAAGGATCCAGTCAATGCCTTGCTCTCGTTCGCCTACGCGATCCTGTTGAAGGACTGCTTCTCGGCGCTTTGCACCGTCGGCTTCGATCCGTATCACGGCTTCTTTCACGTTGGCCGCCATGCCAAGCCATCTCTGGCGCTCGACCTCATGGAGGAGTTTCGCGCAATCGTTGCCGATTCCGTCGTGCTCACTCTGATCAACAACGAGGTTCTGACGTCAAAGGATTTTCTGATCTGGCGTGAGTCGTGCCAGTTGACCGAAGACGGGCGGAAGCGATTTTTCGAGACGTATGAGCAGCGAAAATCCACCGTCGTCACGCATCCTGTCTTCGGTTACAAGATGAGCTACGGCCGCATGCTCGAAGTCCAGGCCCGCATGCTGGCTGCTCACGTTCGCGGCGATATTCCCGAATACACTGGCTTCACCGTGCGGTGACCTGGAGGCGCCGCCATGATTGCCGGCGAACGCGATGGACACCTACCTGGTGGCCTACGACATCTGCAATCCGAAGCGTCTTCGCAAGGTCGCCCGCACTTGCGAGGACTTCGGCTTTCGTCGTCAATACTCGGTGTTTCTATGCCGCCTCTCCACAACGGACCTTGTACGCCTCAAGAGCCGGCTGTATGACATTATCAACCTTCGGGAAGATCAGGTTCTGTTCATCCCGCTCTGCGGCAAGTGCGCCGATCAAATCGAGGCATTGGGGCGGCCCGTCGAGAAGCATGATTCGAAGGATGTCGTGGTTGTCGTATAGGCGGAACCATTGACTCGATCGAGTAGGATAATTCGGCCAATTAACGCAACGAGCTCCACATGATTCATCAATTCGCTGAACTTGGTAAATTTTTCTTGCAGCGAGAAGCGGTTACGGACCAGCTTTTGCAATACGCCGCTGACCCGGCGGCCAAATTTGGCTCGCAAGTCATCCTGGCGCTAGTTTTCTCCGCCAACGGTTTTGAGCGCGTACAAGTTGAAGAATACGACGACGATCGCCGCCTGCGTCTGCTCTATCGGCAAGGACCACCTAACGGCTGGGATGCGACGCCCACAACGGGAATGGCGACTGTAAAGAAAGGACAGGAGAACACAGCTGATGCCGATATCGGAAAGAAGCTAGCGCGTCTCGCTCGTAGTATTGGCGATGCCAGGGACCACAGCGAGGATTTGCCGACTTGGGAGTGCGAGGCACTCACGGTCATGCATGACGTCATGCATCCGCCGGAAGGGAACAAGCTCTCTGCGATCGATGATCACCGATCAGCCGTCATTGCGGCCCTACGGTCGGCCCATCCCGACTTGAAAAATCGCGCTATCCTTACGGTCGCGTGGCAGGTTCCCGGCGAAGAGATTCGGTGGGTCGGGGACTTCAAAGCATTCCAGCAAGCTTTGGTTCGCCAGGGGACGGATGCAGGCACCAAGAGTAAAGGCATTGAGGGCGATGTCAAAGGAACAGGCCAATGCTGCATCTGTGGAAAACGTGAAACCGAAGTGTCAGGGTTGCTTAAGGTCACGCATCCCCCTCTTTACACGCTCGATAAGCCGGGCTCGGTGGCAGGTGGATTCAACCCGTTGGATGCGTGGCAAAACTTCCCGGCATGCCGAAGTTGCTGTGATGCCGTTGATTACTCCTGGGAACGGATCAAAAAAGAACTTTCCTTCAACTACTATGGCTTCAAATACTTGCTGTTGCCGTCCCCCGTGCGCATTGCGCCCACGGAAGCGTACGAGTGGATGAGCCGATTGGTCAGCGCGCGGATGAGTCGCAACGCGTCCAAACGTCTCACTGAAGCG
The DNA here is from genome assembly GCA_016191165.1 of Planctomycetota bacterium. Taxonomy (GTDB): domain Bacteria; phylum Planctomycetota; class Planctomycetia; order Gemmatales; family Gemmataceae; genus SIAQ01. Next base: position 12,949 of record JACPPF010000120.1, on the reverse strand, counting down.
GAGGACGAACTGCTCGACCTCATCGCTGACGAAAACAATCGCCTTCAGGTAGACCTTCTGTTTTACCAGCCTGATCCTCAATCGTTCCGTCCACAGCTCTACGTTTCCGGGTTACTTCCGTCACGATTTAGGAGCCTCTTTGACGGGCAGCAACGCGCGGATCGACATCAATGGTTCCAGCAGCCGAGCCCTAGGGCATTCACCGACGGTGGCTTTACGTTCGGATGCTTCCGAGAAATCTTTCCAGCGGCACACGGAGGAAGCACCTTCGACGACGACTTCTTGTCTGCAACTCGTTACGCCTTGGAACTTCGCGGATTTCCGGACCGTCGGTTGCTTGAGATTGGTATGCGTTGGGTGCAACAGGATTACATTGACGGCAGCAAATGGGAGTATCGCCTAGCTGACCTCCTCCGCTGCTTCATTTTTTTCGAGGAGATCGCACAACATCAGAAAAGGAGCACATCATTGAACCCGATTGACTATGGCTCTAGCGAACAGGCGGATCGCGTCCGCAAGTGTTTTGAGCAAGCGCCGGACACGGGAAAACTTCGAACCGATCCTGGCGCGCAAGCCACCTTTCTTGTCGGCGCTTGCTGCGGACGTATCGAAACCATCCAACAAGCCACGCGTGGTAGTTCGCCTTTCGCTGGAAAATACAAGGGCTTTCGCCTCGGCCAGCAAGATATTCAGGGGCTCTTTGTTGCCGCCAAGGACAAAGCGAAAGCTTATGGCGAAGAGGCAGAACGAACGGTGAACGGCCTACTTTCCTGTGCGGCCGCTGCGCTGGCCGCTACCCCGGACCGGTGGAGTCTTTCCCCGGACGAGATTTCTTATTTCTTCGCACTCGGACATGCCTTGCGATCCCGCCTTGCAAAAGAGCGCGAACGCGAAACTGACCCACAATAATGACCAAAGGAGAATCCATGAAGAGAACCGAAATCGTGTACCTCTACGACATCATTGACGCGAATCCAAATGGCGATCCCAACGACGAAAACCGCCCGCGCATGGACGCGGAAAGCGGATGCGCTAAGGTGTCCGACGTGCGATTAAAGCGGACGATCCGGGATTATCTGCATGAGAGTGGCGGCCAAGAGATATTCTGTCGCCAAATCGAAAAGAGCGACGGCACGATCCAAGCCGGCAAGGACCGCGCCGAAGATTTCTTTGAGAAGGTGACCGAAAAGGCGCGGAACGAAGCCAAGACCGTTTTGGACAAGCGCGCCCTCATTGAGGCGGAAGTCCTCAAGGCGTGTATCGATGTTCGCCTCTTTGGCGCGACGATTCCGATCCCAAAGCTCCCCAAGAACAAGAATGAAAAAGACTCTAGCGTGACACTTACCGGGCCTGTCCAGTTTGCAATGGGGACCAGCTTACACAGAGTGGAACCGCGATTCATCAAAGGAACCGGCGCGTTTGCCTCGGGTCAGGGGGCCCAACAGAAAACATTCCGGGAGGAGTATGTCCTGCCCTATGCCCTGATTGCGTTCTACGGCATTGTCAACGAGCAGGCCGCGAAAACAACCAAATTGACGGACGAAGATGTCGAGGCGCTCTTTGAGTCCGTATGGTACGGGACAAAGAACCTCATCACCCGGTCAAAGTTTGGTCAACGGCCCCTGCTTCTCCTGCTCGTCGAATACTCGGAACCGAACGCCTACATTGGTCGCTTGGACCGTTTTCTGAAAATCAAGCCAGCGGAACTTCGGGGGGAAGCGATCCGGGACGTTGGCGAACTGACGCTCGACTTGGCTGAATTGGCCTCTGCGCTGAACGGCAAGAAGGCGAAAATTCACCAACTACGCTACGCTTGGGACAAACGCCTCAAACTCTCACAAGAACCCCAGGGCGATCAATTCATGGGTTGCTCGGCCACGAATCTTAACTACGAGTGATAACATGACTCGAAACTTTGTCGTGTTTGAGGTTGCTGGCGACATGGCTCATTTTCGCAGGCCGTACGCAATCACCACGGCCTTGACGTTTCCAGCGCCTCCACGCACCGCTTTATGCGGCTTGATCGGCGCCATTCTTGGACTGCCAAAGAATGAATCTCTCGCCTCGTTCAGAGACGACCAGGCAATCTTCGGACTGCAGTTAGTTGAACCGCTCAGGACCGGTCATGTGTCCCTGAATCTTCTTCAAACAAAAGGGTCGACGTCTTCCTTCCGGCCGAAGGCAATCAATCCACACACAACAATGCGATACGAGATCATTCGCACTCCCAAATACCGATTGTTTTTTAGCCATGCGGAACTGGGCGAGCGATTGTTTGAGCATCTTGTTGGCGGCCAGTCGTGTTACACCCCTTGCCTTGGCTTGGCCTGGATGATCGCTTGGTTTGGGAATTCGGTCAGAACTGTTAAGGCCGAAGAAGTTCAAGGCGACGGAAAACACCAGGAGTTTGTATCTCCTGTGCGCACCGGTGACGTCCAAGACATCCGCTGGGATGAAGACGCCGTCTACCAGCGAATCCGAATGCCAGCCGAGATGCTGCCAAGTCGGAAGGTGGAGCGATACGAGGAATACCTTCTGGAGACATCTGGCAAAGCCATCTCGGCGGCACTAACCACCTTCTGGAGGTGCGAAGATGGCACCTGCTTTTCAGCGATGTGAGTCGCATCCAGGCAAGCTCTTGACAGTCCACCTTCGGGATGTTGCGGACCGGATGGCTCGCCATGGGCCTCTGCTCCCGCTCGCGGGCTTGTTTCACGATGCTGGGAAGGCGACGGAGTTCTTTCAGATGTATCTGAAGGGGCTGCCCGTAGCGGATCTGCGTTTGAAACAACACGCTCACCTTGGCGGAGTCTGGCTACTTCACCATTTGCTCCCCAAAGTCGCTTTGAATCAGCTTGGCATGGATCAAGCGATCCTGCTCTACCTGATGGTTATCTGCCACCATACCGGGCTGAAGAATGCAATGGACTCGCTGCCACCAGCTGATGATTCGGGGCAGGAACGGTGGACTAAGCAACTTCAAGCTTTGGACCATCAAGGAGCTGAACTTTGGTTCACAACCGCTCTCAACGAACCAGTCTCGAAAGTGGACTCAAAGCTGCCGTGGACTAAACTGCGTCGGCAGTTGTTTAGGGCGTTGCATTCAGTGACATCAGATTTGGCTATCATGAGTCGATTTCAGCACGCGCTGCGTTCCTTTGGAACACTTATCGAGGCAGATCGCGATTCCGCGACGGGCTATGCGCTCGATGCCTTTCAATCGCCCGCGCGATACACAATTGGTCATCTTGACCAATTTCGGGCTAACGGGAACTTTGGAGTGGCGGGAGACCCGCGAGTTGTGTCGGCACGGCAACAACTCTTTCAAGCCGCCGTGGCCGGAGCCAATTCTCAACCAGGGAATTCGGGGTACTTGTGGACGTTAACCGCATCAACAGGAGCTGGTAAAACGCTGGCGGCCCTCGGTTGGGCGCTGCGTCGCCGCGATACGCGTATAGCCGCTGGGCTTCCGCCGTGCCCAATCATCTACGCTCTGCCGTTTACGAGTATTATCGATCAAAATGCCGCCGTCCTGCGGCGGATCTGGGGAGATAACGAGCCAGACGAAAGTACGCTGGGCGTTCACCACCACATTGCTGAGCCGGGAGAACTGGCCCAAAGCGGAGAGCAGTCGCTGGCGCGTACTTGGGTGGAAGGCTGGCGTGCCGACATCGTTTGCACGACGTTCGTTCAGGTGGTAAACGCCTTGTTCCACGGTACCGTAGCCGACGCACGCCGATTTAGCAAGTTGGCCGGATCGATCTTGATCCTTGACGAAGTTCAGGCGATCCCTTCGAAGTTCTGGCCCCTCATCAACGTTGCCCTGCGGACGCTGAGCAGCCAATGGAATACCGATGTGCTGTTGATGACCGCAACGCAACCAGCAATTTTTGAGTCAACCGAAATTCACGAATTGTGCCCAGACTTGTCCGAGGCGACTCGAAGTGTTTTTGACCGCTATGACGTACACGTGCAAACAAAAGAGGAGCTAAGTCTTACTTCCTTGGCCGCGCGGGTCTGCGCTGTCGTATCAGAGCCTCACAACCCTTCGTGCCTCGTCATCCTCAATACAATCCAGGAAGCCCTTGACCTCTTCGCGTTGGTGCGAGGCACGCTGCCTACCGACACTTTGGTTTACCACCTTTCCACGAACTTGCGTCCAAAGGACCGAAAGCGAATTCTCGCGGAAATCGCGAAGTGCGCCGGCCATTCACACGTTCTCATTGCTACGCAAGTGGTGGAGGCTGGCGTTGATCTATCGTTTGACGTTGTTTTCCGTGCCCTCGCCCCTCTTGATGCAGTAGTGCAGGCTGCTGGCCGATGTAACCGGCACGGAACTGGTCCACGTGGGAGAGTTTACTTGGTGAATACCAAGGACCAGACCGGCCACTTGATATATGGCGACATTTTGATTGCGGCCGCGCGTGACGCCCTAACAACAAGGGCAGCTCAAACGGGTATCTTTTCCGAACCGAACCTTCGAGAATGTGTCGTTGAGTACTTTCGGCTGGTGGCAACTCGTACGGGACGCAGCACACATCGTAAGGTTATGGAAGCAATACAACTCTGGGAGTTCGCCTTCCTTCGAGGCACCGGGATCGAAGACCAAAAGGACATGGACAAGGTTGTCCAACTGATCGATGAACGTGGTGAGACCGTGTCCCACTATGTTGAAGTCGACTCGTCGGACGCGGAGATTTGGCGTCAATTCTCGGACGCGATTAGTTCGGGTGATCCGAGCAAACGTCGTAGCAGGCTTCGGCAGCTGCGCCCGGAATTTGGGCAACGTACCGTGAATGTCTCTCGGCGATTCGCCGCACATCGAGATTCACTCTTCGAATCGACAGGCGTGATTCACGTGCCACAAAGTGTTTGTCAGCAATTTTACGACATCAACACAGGCTGGAAGAGGAGCTAAGCATGATGGAGATTACTGTTACAAATGGCGCAATCAAATCGGCAACCGGCAAGGATTCGGCGGACATCTTGGCTCGCGTCCCAAGAGATACCTTGTTCCGAATTCGCAAGGTCGAAAATGGGATGCTCCCCGATCCGTCGCCTCGTCCGTACGCCGCCTTTCGCCTACTCCATCCCGAAACCGGCAAAAATCAAACCTATGCCGCCACCGATCCCGTCAAAGTCGCCGGCATGATCCGGGGCGCCGCCGGCAAGGCTGCCCTCGATTCCGGTCGGCCCAAGAAATGGGTTGACGAGTTTGTCTACGGGCATCACGATGGAGCGGAATCGTTTCCTCGGTTTTCCTATCTGCCGCTGCCATCCATCCAACCCGTGGTCGGCGTCGGCAGGATTAGCCGCGTGTTGATCGCTGAACCGATCGGCGCTGGGGGCAATGAGGTTGCCTGGATCAAACGCCTGCTGGCCGGCCATTTCGCGAACAATGAACAAGGCCGGCATGCTCTGCTTATGTCGCTGCCTCACGATGATAACGTGTTGAAGCAATACGTGGCGACCTCGCAGACTTGGACCACCGTCACGCCCGTCGCGCTACCGGGGTCCGATGACGGTATAGTGAGCAAAACGAACAAGCTGCTCGTGAAGATGTTTGACCATGCGGGCTACACGCCTGATTCTGTCGAGGAACTCGAATACCATCGCGTTCCATTCTGTCGTGGGGCAGAGGATGCTAAGCGCTACCGGCCACGCGCGCCGCATCACCTTGCAAATTGCACGATGTATCACATGCGCATTCGATGGAAGTTCCCGATGCCCGGCCCCATCGCACTCGGCGCCGGCCGCCACTGCGGACTGGGCGTGCTCGCCGCCATAGAATGATGAGCGGAGTTTTTTTTTCGATTTTCGCGCCGCGAGCGGCGACGTGCTTAATCGAATCTTTGCGTCATTTCGGCGCAACGTTCTTTGACAACTTGAAGTTATCACGGTTTTTGAGGAGCAGGCGCTCTCGCAGGCCCGATCTCATTTGCAAGAAAGGAGTAATGAAGATGCTACTTGTCAGCTTTGGACGGTTAGATGCAGCAAAGAGGCAACCTCTCGCAACGGCATTCCTAAGTCGTTGCGAAGCAACCATGAAGGACATCGAGGCATAACCGGCGTTCTCGGACGCTGGACCCATTGAAGCCCATGTCATACTGGTGGAACGGCATCACGCGCGAGAGCATAACCGGCGTTCTCGGACGCTGGACCCATTGAAGCCAAAGTCTGTCAAGCGAACTTGGAAAATATTTCTGACATAACCGGCGTTCTCGGACGCTGGACCCATTGAAGCAGCAAAAACGCTGGCCGTGAGCAATCAAGCCTCGTGGCATAACCGGCGTTCTCGGACGCTGGACCCATTGAAGCTGATCTTGATCGTCGCGGAGCCTAACGCCCGCGCGTACATAACCGGCGTTCTCGGACGCTGGACCCATTGAAGCGCGCACGGCGAAATGAAGACGATCCAGTTTTCCCGAACATAACCGGCGTTCTCGGACGCTGGACCCATTGGTGCGATCAACGACGACAAGTGCTGCGGAAATACCGCAAGATGGGAACGCCAGTACGCTGGATCGCGATCCTGACGTTGTGCGCTCATTTCTCGTTGATTGCAACCGGCACGCCGGCCGCAATGGTCAGCAGGATTTTGTCGATCTCACGTGGCGTCAAGAATATGCTTAGCGTTTCCTGCACGCGCGCCCGCAGCCACACGCACCGCCGAACAAAGTCGCGATAGGTCCAGTCGTGCTCGTCTACCTCAAGGTGCGAGATGGACGACAGACGCGGCGTAACCTGCTTGATGGCCCAGGCAGCCCGACTGTCATACAGATAGAAAAGGTTCGGCCTGTGGAAGTGAAGGTACTTCGACGCAAGCGAACGCTTGTTGAGATTCGTCAAAGCGGCGAACAGGTCCGTCATCATGCAGGGCAATACCCTGACCGATCCCAAGTTCAAGGACGGCGACACGCTCAAGACCTTCGATTACGTCGTCGCCAATCCCCCCTTCTCCGATAAACGCTGGCGCACCGGCCTTGATCCGCTTCACGATCCCTACGAGCGATTCAAGCACTTCGGCGCCCCGCCCGCCAAACAAGGCGACTACGCCTATCTTTTGCACATCGTCCGCTCGCTCAAAAGCCACGGCAAAGGGGCGTGCATCCTGCCGCACGGCGTCCTGTTCCGCGGCAATGCTGAGGCCGACATCCGCAAGAACCTCGTCCTCAAGGGCTACATCAAGGGCATCATCGGCCTGCCTCCCAACCTCTTTTACGGCACCGGCATCCCGGCCTGCATCGTCGTCATCGACAAGCAAGATGCCCAGGCCCGCAAAGGCATCTTCATGATCGACGCCAGCGCCGGCTTCTTGAAGGACGGCCCCAAGAACCGCCTCCGCGCCCAGGATATCCACAAGATCGTAGATGCCTTCAACAACCGCGTCGAAATTCCGAAGTTCTCGCGCATGGTCGGCCACGACGAGATCGAGAAGAACGACTTCAACCTCAACTTGCCGCGCTACATCGACAGCCAGGTTGTTGAGGACATCCAGAACATCGAGGGGCACCTGAAGGGGGGTATCCCCGTGGCCGACGTGGACGCCCTGGAACGCTATTGGGCCGTCTGCCCGAATCTGCGTAAGGCGCTCTTCAAGAAGAACCGCGCGGGCTTCGTCGATCTGACCGTGGAGAAACCGGTTATCAAGTCCACGATCTACGAGCATCCCGAATTCACGACCTTCATCGCCGGAATGAATGCGCACTTCGGTGTCTGGAGAGACAAGCACGCGAGGAAGCTGAAGGGCCTCAAGGTGGGTTGCCATCCGAAGCAGATCATCGTGGAGTTTTCGGAAAGCCTGCTCGCTCACTACGCCGAGAGGCCGCTCATTGATGCCTACGACATTTACCAGCACTTGCTGGACTACTGGGCGGCGACGATGCAGGACGACTGCTACCTGATCTCCGCCGATGGCTGGAAGGCCGAGACCTCCCGCATCGTCGAAAAAGACAAGAAGGGGAAGGACAAGGACAAGGGTTGGACCTGCGATTTGATCCCGAAGCCCTTCATCGTCGCCCGCTACTTTGCCAAAGAACAAGACGAAATCGACAAGCTCGCGGCCATGCTCGAAAGCGCCACGGCGGCGCTGAACGAGATGGAAGAGGAGCACGCCGGCGAGGACGGCGCCTTCGCCGAGTTGGACAAGGTCACGCTCGCGAACGTCAAGGCCCGCCTGAAGGAACTGGCCAAAGAGGGGGGCGAGTTGAACGACGAGGAAGCCAAGGTGTTGACGAAATATTTGTCGTTGTGCGAAAGCGAGGCCAAGCTGAAGCGCGACTTGAGCGCCAAGGAGCAGGAACTCGACGAACTCGCCTATGCCAAGTATCCGACGCTCAGCGAGGCCGAGATCAAGATGCTCGTAGTGGACGACAAATGGCTGGCCGCGCTCGATGCCGTCATCCACGGCGAGATGGACCGCGTCAGCCAGCAGCTCACCGGTCGCGTGAAGGAACTGGTCGAACGCTACGAGACCCCGCTGCCGAAGCTGACCGACCGCGTCGCCGAGCTGGAGGCCAAGGTGAACAGCCACCTGGAAAGGATGGGGTTCACATGGAAGTGAAGCCTGGCTACAAGCAAACTGAGGCGGGGGTGATCCCGGAGGATTGGGTACTACGTCCACTAGGCGAGGTCGTTATGTTTCTCGACGGCAAGCGACGACCAGTTAAGGATGTGGATCGGGTCAAGATGCGTGGTTCCATTCCATATTACGGCGCGTCAGGAATTGTTGATTATGTGAACGATTACCTATTTGACGAGGAGCTGATTCTGCTGGGCGAGGACGGCGAGAATATTCTAAGTCGGAACTGTAGGCTCGCGTTTCGTGTCTCCGGAAAGGTGTGGGTCAACAATCATGCTCACGTCCTGAAGCCTAATCCTGACATCAGCCTCGGCTTCCTCACGGACTACCTCGAATCGCTCAACTATGAGCAATACAACTCGGGGACCGCTCAGCCGAAACTCAACAAGCACACTTGTTTCCGAATCCCGGTAGCACTCCCGCCCACAAAAGCCGAGCAGGAAGCCATCGCCGGCGCGTTGAGCGATGCGGACGCTCTCATCGAAGCGCTGGAGCAACTCGTCGCCAAGAAACGCCACGTCAAACAAGGGGCCATGCAGGAACTGCTCACCGGCAAGAAACGCGTGCCGGGATTGACTGGCGAGTGGGAGCTAAAGCAGTTCGGAGAAATTGCCCAGCTACGGACCGAGCGAGTTGATCCCGGCAGATCAGGGCGCTTTGAGTTCTGCATTGAATTGGAGCATATGGAACAGGGAACCGGATGCCTTGTTGGCAACACAACGACATCCGAAGGCTCGTCGTTGAAGTCCGTGTTTCGCGAGAATGACGTTCTGTTTGGAAAACTTCGTGCCTATCTGCGCAAATATTGGCTCGCGGACCGTGCGGGTGTGTGTTCGACAGAAATCTGGGTCCTCACTCCCAAAGCTGCCCGGGTAACCTCGGATTACCTGTTCCAACTCGTAAAGGTTGACGGCTTCATTGACGCCGCTACTACCGCGTACGGCACTCACATGCCTCGTTCTGATTGGAACGTCGTGAAGAAGTACGAATTGAGCCTTCCTTCGCCCTCCGAGCAAGCCGCCATCGCCGCCATCCTCGCCGACATGGACGCGGAGATCGCCACGCTGGAGGCGAAGCTGGCGAAGGCTCGCCAGATCAAGCAAGGCATGATGCAGGAACTTCTGACCGGACGAATTCGGCTCGTCTAATATCGAGTCACGCGTTGGAAACGAACATCTGCGTCGCACTGCCTCGATGTGATAGAATAGGCTGGGAGGAATTTTCAACATGGCCATTACCTTTGAACTACCCGCGATGATCGAGCAGCAATTGCGCGGCGAATGGGCTGACTTCGATACCGTTGCCAAGGAAGCAGCGCTCGTGGAATTGTGCCGGCAAGCGAAGCTCACGCACCATCAGCTTGCCACCGCGTTGGAACTCGACCGCTTTGCCGTGGACGAGTTGCTCCAGCGGCATCAGGTCACCGAGGACCTGCTGGGGGCTGAAGCCTTAGGGTCTCAGATCGCCACTCTACGCAGGCTCGTGGACCAATGATTGTCGTATCCGACACGTCACCGCTCAACTACCTGGTGCTGAGGATTCGCCTGGTATGAAGGAAAGCCAACACATCGAGTGGAAAGAGTCGTGGCGCGATGAATACCTTAAATGGATTTGCGGCTTTGCCAACGCAGAAGGCGGCGTACTGGTCATCGGCCGCAACGACACGGGAACGGCCGTGGGCGTAGACAATGCCAAGAAGCTCCTGGAAGATCTGCCCAACAAAATCCGCGACGTGCTGGGCATCATGGTGGATGTCCATCTCACCAAGGCCGACGGCAAGGAGCTGATCGAAATCCGCGTGGAACCGTATCCGAGTCCCATCAGCTACAAGGGGGAATACCATTATCGCAGCGGCAGTACCAAGCAGGAGTTGAAGGGAGCGGGCCTCGAACGATTCCTGCTCAAAAAGCGCGGCCGTCACTGGGATGATGCGCCGGAACCCTCGTTCACGGCAAAGTCCTGCAGCGCCACGGCGATGCGACTGTTCAAGCAGCGGGCCGCGGAAAGCGGCCGCATGGAGCGGGCCGTGCTGCGCGACCGCCGGGAGGTGATTCTCGGAAACCTGGAACTGACCGAAAAGCAATGGCTCAAACGCGCCGCCTGTCTGCTGTTCTGCGACCGCCCGGAAAAGTTTGTCAGTGGGGCGTGGATCAAGATCGGCTTTTTTATTACCGATGGCGATCTGCGGTACCAGGACGAAGTGCATGGCAGCCTCTTCGAGCAGGTCGAGAAGACGCTGGAATTGCTGCACACCAAATATCTCAAAGCGTATATCAGCTATCAGGGCCTGCATCGGCGGGAGACTTTCCTATTCCCTTATGCCGCGCTGCGTGAGGCCCTGCTCAACGCGGTGGTGCATAAGGATTACAGCAGCGGCATTCCCATTCAGATCAGTGTGTATGACGATCGGGTGGTCTTCTGGAATTCGTGAGCGCTTCCCGACAACTGGACGCTCGATAAACTGCTGGGCAAGCATCCCTCGCAGGCTTTCAACCCGCTGCTGGCCAACGCCTTCTTCCGAGCGGGGTACATCGAGGCCTGGGGACGCGGCATCGAAAAGATCAACCACGCGTGCCACGAGCACGACATTGACCCGCCGGTTTATGATTTCAGCATGTCGGGCCTGATGCTGACGTTTCACGCGAATCCGGGCCAAATGAAGGCGGCTGCCCCAGAAACTACCCTAGAAACTACCCCACAAACTACCCCAGAAAAAATCCTCGCGTTGTTGCAGGCAGATCCAAAAATGACCCGAAGGGAGATGGCCAAGCGAATCGGGATCACGTTGGACGGAATCCGGTATCACCTGAAAAAGCTGAAGGCTGCTGGGCGAATCCGTCACGTTGGACCGACCAAGGCGGGTCATTGGGAGGTCATCGAATGAGCACCATCGGCCAACCCGAACGCGCCACGCAGAACCGCGTCGTCACCCTGTTCCGTGATGAACTCAAGTATCGCTACCTCGGCGACTGGACCGACCGCGAGGACAACAGCAACATCGAAGAGTCGCTGCTCTCGGCCTGGCTGACCAAGTGCGGCTACACGCCTGCGCAGATCAGCAGCGCCCTTTTCAAGCTGCGCACCGAGGCCGACAACCCCAACCGCTCGCTCTATGGCAACAACCAGGCCGTCTACAACCTGCTCCGTTACGGCGTGCCGGTGAAGATCGAGGCGGGCAAGGTCACCGAGACGGTCCACCTCATCAACTGGAACGAGCCGGCAAAGAACGACTTCGTGATTGTGGAGGAGGTCACTCTCAAGGGCGACCTTGAGCGGCGGCCCGACATCGTTCTGTACGTCAACGGCATCGCCATCGGCGTGCTGGAACTGAAGAACAGCCGCATCACCATCGGCGACGGCATCCGCCAGAACCTGTCCAATCAGCAACCGGAGTTCAACGCCTGGTTCTACAGCACGGTGCAATTCGTCTTCGCCGGCAACGATTCCGAGGGGTTGCAATACGGCGCCATTGGTACGCCGGAGAAGTACTTCCTCAAGTGGAAGGAAGACGAACATGACAATACCCGATTCAAGCTGGACAAGTACCTGCTCAAGTTGTGCGACAAACGGCGGCTGATCGAGCTGATGCACGACTTCGTCCTTTTCGACGGCGGGATCAAGAAGCTGCCGCGCGTGCATCAGTACTTCGGAATCAAGGCGGCCCAGGAGCACGTACGGCAAAAGAAAGGCGGCATCATCTGGCACTCGCAGGGGACCGGCAAAAGCATCGTCATGGTGCTGCTCGCCAAGTGGATCCTGGAAAACAATCCGAACGCCCGCGTCGCCATCATCACCGACCGCGATGAGCTGGACAAGCAGATCGAGGGCGTTTTCACTGGCATCGGTGAGCCAATCATGCGCACCACGAGCGGCATCGACCTGATGAAGCAACTGAGCCAGGCGAAGCCACGGCTGCTCTGCTCGCTGGTGCACAAGTTCGGCAAGAAGGGCAAAAAGAGCGACCGGGATTTCGAGCAGTTCATCCGGGAACTGGAAGCTCAACCGAGCCAGACGGTGGGGGAAATCTTCGTGTTCGTGGATGAATGCCACCGCACGGAAAGCGGCCGGCTGCACCAGACCATGAAAGCCATCATGAAGAATGCCGTCTTTATGGGCTTCACGGGGACGCCGCTTTTGAAGGTGGACAAGAAGACCAGCCTGGAAATCTTCGGCAGCTACATCCATACCTACAAGTTCAGCGAAGCCGTCGAGGATGAGGTGGTGCTCGACGTAGTCGTCCATTCTCTGAAACCTGCGTAGTGAAATTTCGGGCTTTTTTTTCAAAACTGGCGCAGCTGGGCACGGGGCGTTTTCCTAAGCTGCTGGCATGGACGCTTTCGAGCAACTCAAACAGGACGTTCGCGACGG
>JACPPF010000119.1 GCA_016191165.1 Planctomycetota bacterium | reverse complement strand
GTAGCCGGTTCCAGCTGCGCCAGTTATGTCCAGGTGTTCAGTGGGGAGGGTTAATTGTCGCCGCCCGGCTGGCCCAAGTTCCGATATCCAGTGGGGAAGGACAATTGTCGCGGGTGGGGAAGGTTAATTGTCGCTATTCAATTCGGGGCTGGCAAGGATGGCGGCCTCCACAACCTGGATTGCGGCGCCTTGCTGTATCGCTGCCATGTGGTCTTGAAGACCCGTGGGATCGACATGGCGTCCGAGGTAGCGCACATACCAGCTATCGATGAGGTCGGCGGCGGAGCCAGCCGGGGCTTGCGCGTTTGCCAGGTTTGGCGTGAATGTAGTGAGGGCGAGAACCGTGCAGGTGATCAAGGCTCGCATGTTTGTCTCCTGATTTGTTCAAGGATGCAAGCTGGGAAGTCAGCTTGTTGCATCCAGGAAACGGCAGGCGTCAGGAAACTTGCGCGGGCACCCGGAGACGCGCGACCGTTGTCTTTGACTGCCATCGTGCGCGCGGCCGGGTGAAGGAACCTTTCTACCGCCAGGGTGAAGGGGTCTCAAAGTTGCCTGGGCCAAAGCCCCACGGATTGGGACAGGCCGGCTGGTGCGAGTAGGGCTGCGCCCAATTGGGTGGGCAGTAATAATTGGAGGAGGGTTGCCAGTAGTAGAAGGAGGAGTTCTGGTTGGAAATGACGATGTAGACAACCTGAGTTTTGCCGTCCTTGCCATCGCGTCCGTCCTTGCCATTGCGGCCATCCCGACCGTTCAAGCCGTTCTTGCCATCTTTGCCGTCGATGCCATCGCGTCCCTTGGGTCCGCGGGGGCCGGTCTTGCCGGTTTTTCCGTCTTTTCCATTGAGGCCATCCCAACCGTTCAAGCCGTTTTTGCCATCTTTGCCGTCGATGCCATCGCGTCCCTTGGGTCCGCGGGGGCCGGTCAATCCAGGTTTCCCGTCTTTTCCATTGAGGCCATCCCGGCCGTTCAAGCCGTTCTTGCCATCTTTGCCGTCGACGCCATCGCGTCCCTTGGGTCCGCGGGGGCCAGGTTTCCCGTCTTTTCCATTGAGGCCATCCCGACCGTTCAAGCCGTTCTTGCCATCTTTGCCGTCGATGCCATCGCGGCCATTTTTTCCATCGATGCCGTCTTTCGGGCACGGCAATGGACACGGCGGACCGAACAAGCGGTAATGAAACGGCCACGCGCTGGCATTGGAGACTGCCAGGGACAGGCACGCGATGGACAACAAGTGAACGAGCGGTTTCACAGTGAACCTCCGAAGGTAGGCAAAGTGTGCGACAAGGCCGCGCCGAAATATCTTTCCTTGTCGTCAAAACTTTACACCACCGCCGGAGGTTTTGGATGTGGACATGAGTCGAAACCGAGATTCTCAATAGTTTTTTTTCGGCGCGGTCGGACGAATCCACATTGGCAAACCACACCTTGCGGCCAATGGGATTGCCACAACGCGTACCGTCGTCAAAGGCGCTCAGCGTATTTTCTTTTTTGTCGATTCGGCGATCGCCCGGTTGTACTCGGCCACGATCTTGTTGTAGGCCGCGATCGTGCGGTTGAGGTCGGCCACATCCTGGTTTGCCCTGGCAATTGCGTGGTTGAAAATCCTGACCCTGGCGTTGTATTCGGCGACCGCGGCATCGTGCTGGGCGCGCTGGGAAGATCCGTCGTTCTTCTTGAGAGCCGAGCGGAGTTCGTTCACAAGCTGGCCTTGCTCGGCAACGCGCGCCGCCAGTTTCTTCAAGTCCTGGGCGTGCGCGGTTGGCGCCAACCAGCCTGCGACCATCAGGAACATCAGAAAATAGGCAATGCGAACCATGGTGCACCTCCTGAAGAAAGTCGTAAACGAAATGGGATCGGACGTAGCGGCGCGGCGTCTGCCCGCCGAGAGTTCATGGAGCTATTGTAAGCGGCGCGCGCGGCCAACTGCAAACGATTTGTCAGGTTCCGCGGGCTTTTTGATCAGATCAGCTGGCGGATCGGGCGGGCGCTGGCAACTGTGGCGGCCACGGCGCCGGGCAGGAGGGGAAGGCGGCGCTGGGCGTTGTCGTCGAGGAGGACGTGCATCACGGTTGCCAGCAGATTTTCGATGGTCACGGGATCGGCGCGCGGAACCTCGGCGCGGGCGGTCGATTGGCCGACCACTTGTCCCATGCGCAGGCCGCCGCCGGCCAGCGCCAGCGTGCTGAGCTGGGGCCAATGATCGCGGCCGGCGCTGGCGTTGATTCTGGGGGTGCGCCCGAACTCGCCGGTGATGACCAGGAGAATTTTGTCGCTCAGGCCGCGCTGATGGACATCTTCCAAAAAGGCGGCAACGGCGTGATCCACGGGCCGTCCGAGCTCCTCCATGCCGTGGCGCATGTCGAGTTGGGTGGTCCCGCCGTGCATGTCCCAGCCGGGATTGTGGATCGTGATGAAGCCGCACCCCGCCTCGCAGAGCCGTCGCGCCAGGAGGAGCTGGTGACCCAGCGATGAGCCGCGGTATTCCTTCAGGCCCGTGCGAAAACGGCTCGTGTCATAGCTTTCGACGACGCGGCGATCCTCGCGGGCCAGGTCGAAGGCGCCGCGCGATCGGCCCACAAGCACCTCATATGCCTGCCGTTCAAAGCGATCGAGCGTTTCGAGCGAACCGGACGTATCCACGGCGCGGGCGATCTGGTCGAAGGCATGACGCATGGCCCGGCGATCTTCCAGGCGGCGCCGCGAAATATTCAGATGGAGGTCCCGGCTGGTTGGGCTGTTGAACCCGAGCGGAAAAGGCGCGTAGGCGCCGCCCAGTTGCCCTGGCCCGGCGGCCTCGAGAAGGCGTTGCCGCTCCTTGTCGAACTGAGCGTCAATTTCGGTTTCGCTGAGGTAAACGTGCGTTGGGGAGCCGGTGGTCGGATGGCTGGGGCCGCGCAGGCGCGCCAGGATTGCACCCATGCCCGCCTGGCCGGTGTTGTTGCCACGCATCACTTGTTGCACCGCGCGCGTGTGATCGCTCGTTTCATGCGTGAACGATCGAACCACCGCCATTTGACCCGCGAGCCGCGCCAGGCGGGGGAACGTGCCGCCGAAGGCAACGCCGGGTAGCGTGGTTGGCGTCGCACCGGTGATGCTGCGGTATTCGGCCGGGGCCGACATCTTGGGATCAAATATCTCGATGTGGCTTGCCCCACCCGTGAGAAAAAGCAGAACCACCGAGGTGTCACGCCGGTTCGTGGCGCGCTCCGCGGCGGCCGCGCGGGCGCGCAAAAGGTCAGCAAGCCCCAGGCCGCCCAGGCCAAGGAGACCGACCTGAAGGAAATCACGGCGGCGCATCGAGGCGGCGCGGAGCACGGGTTTTAACATGCGGAACTCCTGCCCATGCCAATGAGCTCGTGGGCGGAGTTCATGTTCGCATAGATTTGGCCGGGAGTCAACGATGGGTTTAGGAAATGGCCTGGCGTCCGTATGACGCCATACGAACACCAGGCTCCAGGCGGCGGGAGACCTATTTTTTTGCTGGTTTCTTGTTCAAAACGATGGTGGGGCAATCGCCGGCGGGGGCACAGAAGAACATCGGCACGACGGTCTTCTTGAGATTGTGCCGCAAGGTCCAGGCGAAGTGTCCGCCCGAGCCGCAATAGTCCTGGGTCCAGCGGATTTGCCGGACGGCGCGATAGGCCTCGATTTCCTTCTTGTCAGACGAAGCGAGCCGGAAACCGACGCGGCCGGCCATCGGAGTCTTGAGGCCTTCGGCGGTGCCGACCTTCTCCTCGGCAATTTCCAGGATGCCGTCCTCGGTGCTATAGAAGTTATCGATGCCGTACTTCGACGTCTTGAGCGCCCGGGTCAAATCATAGAAGCAGGAAACAGCGGGCGACAGGACGATGACTCGGTCGACGCTCTTGGCAGGCAGCATCTCCGCGGCAGCGAGGACGACGCGGGCGCCCGCGCTTTGCCCGACGAAAAAGAAATGGGCGTGGGGGGCGTCCTTGCGGATGGCCTCCACCGTGCAGGCAATGCGAGCGGCGGCGTTGATCTGGGACTCCTGGTCAACCAGATCGCGAAACAGCGAGTCTTGTTTGGCCCAGGGGACCATTTGAATTCGCAACCGCAGGTTGTGCTCGCTGTTGAGGTCGAACAGGTTGTCGCTGACCGCCGTCGAGCCGCCGGCGCCGTTGGCGACGAAGACCACCAGTTGACCATCCAGGTGCTTGTAGGACGGTCCCCTGAATTCGACCTTCTTGGGTGAATCTTTCGTTTTCTCTTTTTTCGCTTGCCCAAACGCGGGCCCGTGCAACAAACCAGCCACGGCCAAACCGAAAATCAAGCAACTCAATCGCCTCATTTCTGTCTCCTCGACGAATTCCGATGACGCAGGCTTCACATCCCGAAGTGAAACACCGTTCGCTCAATTGTAAATCTTTCGCGGTTCAAAACAGCCGGAACTGAAGCCAAAATGGGGCAAACTTCGGAAAACGATGCGCTGCAAGCCGAATGTTCGGCACAGCTTCAAGCAAATCGGCCGCCTGGGGGGTAATTGGCTCGGGGATGGTCAAATCGGGCGGGCGCTCCAGGCCGATTCGGTGACGGCTAGGCCCAGAATCTTGCGGAGGGATGTGTAGCCGATTTCCGCGACCTGTTTGGGATTGGCGCGCCAAAGGGTGGGGTTCATGGCCTCCAGCGAGACCCAGCCGTCATAGCCGAGGCGGCGTAGCACATCAAGGATCGGCAGGAGTTGGAAGTCGCCGTCGCCCGGCAGGACGCGGTCGGCATCGGTGGCGAGTTCGCGGGGCACGCCGGCCAGATCGCAAATTTGCACGTGGGCCAGGCGGTCACGTGTCAGGAGCGCGAAATCCTCAAACTTGCTCGGGCCGGTGTACCAGTGAAAAACGTCAAGGTTGGCGCCAACGTTTGGTTCGCCACATTGATGGATGAGCGCCAGCGCGGTGTCGAGGCTGGCACAAAAGGTGTCTCGAGCGCGAAATTCCAGGGCGAGCGTGACGCCGAACCCGGCAGCCCACTGCGCCGCCCCGGCCAAGGCGGCGCACGCTTGATCGAGGTGAGTGGATTCGGTTTTTTGCGTGAAATCCGGCGCGAGCAAGAGAGTCTGTATGTTGAACTGCTGGCACAAGTCCAGCCGTTTAAGAAAATGATCGTAGTGGGCTCGCCTGGACTCTCCCTGCGAAAGCAACAAGCCACCCTGGTAGGCCGCCGCTGGTAACATGATGTTGCGCCGGCTTAGCAGTTCGCGTGTGGCGTCGATCGAGGTGGTTTGCAGGTGGTCTTCCAGCTTGGTCAACCAAACCTCCAGGGCGGGGCAGCCGGCATCGGCGCAGGAGTTCACGTCGTCCGCGAAGCTACAGGGCATGGTCGTGGCCTGGCTGAGGCACGGTTTCATGGCAATGCCTTGACGCAAACAACCCCGCGCTGGTCGGCGCGGGGTTGTTGAGGTTTTTCGGGGCGAAGGGCTCGCTTCCGGATCAATCAACCTGACGGATGCCGGAGTAGAAGCGCAAATCGTTTGTCAGGTCCTGCACGAGGTTGGAGCGGCGCAGGAACAGCAGAGCGAAGCAGGTGTTGACTGCGGGATTGGCGCCGGTGTAGTTGGAATCACGCCAGTCGCCCGCGTCGGCGTCCTGGTTGCGGACCAGGATTTGAGCGCCCCAGCTGTACCAGTCCTTGCCCCCCATCGTCTTCAGATCATAGAGGACCGCAACGCGTTCCACCGACCAGAGGAAGTAAAGGTTCTCCATCGGGATCTGCGCGCCATTGGGATTCGCATGAGGCTGGCCAATGTAGCGCGTGACGCAAGTCAGGGCGCGCTGGATGGCGGCATCTTGCAATGGGGGTTTGACTACCGAATTCTTGGGGTTTTTCGCGTCAAACTTGACCACTTCGGGCGCGACGCCATGCCCGAGCGCCAGCCCCAACAGGCCCACGCAGGTCATGGTGTGGGAACCCTGCGGGACGCCGGCCACGAAGCCGTAGCCCCAACCGCCGTCCTGAACCTGAGACGCCATGAAGCGCTGGTAAGCGAATGCAAGAGCGTAATCGGCTGGCACGTCATGCCGGCGCGCCGCCCACAGCGCGAGAAGGGCGAACTGGGTGTTGGAATTGTCGGCATTGCCCACGCTGGCTTCGGGACGAGGCACCTGGTTTTTGGTCTTGCCGTTAAACTTGACGGCCGGAATGTGAGCGTTGCTACCTCCCGGGCCAAGCGGGTCCTGGACGCCGCCTGGCAAAGGTCCGCCCTGTACCGGCGGTTGTCCGCCCGGCAGCGGCTGAAGCGGAGGATTGCCGCCGGGCAACGGCAAGGGCAGGGGCTGCTTGCCACCTGGGATGGGCAAGGGCAAGGGCTGCTTGCCGCCGGGCAGAGGCAGCGGCAGCCCGCCCCCCGGTGCTGGGAACGGCCTGCCTGCGCCGCCCGCTCCCTTGTTCTTGACCAACTCCGCAAACTGGTAAAACGGATCGCTCGGATCATTGAGCTTGGTTGCTGGATTGGCGACCATCACGGCTTGCTTGACCGGCGTTCCAAGCGGGTTCAGGACGTTGGACTTCTTGTTTTTCTGAAGGAAATCGAAGAGGTCATACATGGCCCGTGGCGACAGGACATTGCAGATGTAGCCCCAACCGCCGCCCGCGTCCTGACTGGCGATCAGACGAAGCGCCAGTCCCTGGATAATCGGGCGATCCGCGGCATCGCCTAGCCGATCGAGAAATAAAACCGCAGTCGATATATCGTAGGTGCTATTCAAACTGCCAACATTGGCGCGAACAAACCTGGCTGCCCGAACCACCGACGGATCATCCGTCGCGACCTTGCATTCGAGCAGCGCCAGGCCGCCCAGTGACGCGTGGCCAACCGCGTGTTTTTCACTCGGCCAGGTTCCGCTGGGAAGCTGCGATTTCTTCAGATACGCAACTCCCTTGGTAATTGCGGAATCGATCTTGAACTGGGTGACGCCCACCAGCGGCACGGGCTTTTGGCCTGGTTCTTTTTTCTTGACGATTTCCTTTTTCGGCTCCAGGGTGAGGATTGGATCCTTGACCTTGGGCTTGCCAGTCTCCTTGCGAACCAGCTTTGGCTTTTCGTCGTCCTTCTTGACGGGTTCGGGTTCCTCGGTCGATTTTTTGGGCGGCGCCTTTTTTTCGGGCGGGTTGTTGTTGACTTGATCTGTATTGGTTTTTTTCGGCGCCGGGTCAGGTTCTTTCTCGGGCTTTTTCTTGGGCGGGATCACACTCTTGTCGCTATCGCCTTTTTTCGGGTTCAGCGCGATGGGGCCGCCATCGGTATTTTTGTCGGGCCCAGATTTCGCGGAATTGGAGTCAATGAATTTCCAGATGCCGAAACCTGCGCCGGCGACCAGGAGCAGGACGGCGACCGCGACCGCGGCGGTGACCAATCCGCCGCTGGAGCTGGCGGGCTTGCGCAGCCGCGGCGCGGAGGGTTGCGCAAGTTCGGCGCCAGGTTTGCTCGCGCTCACGGACGTTTTTGCCGGCGCTGGTTTCCTGGGCGGCGCGGGGGCCGGCGCCGGAGCATCCATCACGACCGGGTTGGTGGCGACAAATGGCTTCATGCAAATCAGGCACTCCACCGACATACCCGCGGCGATCTCCGCGCCGAATTTGAGGGACGAACGACAATTCGGACAGGTCAGTTGCGTGGTTTTCATAGCGTTTTCCTTGCCAGGCGGGTCATTCGCCGTCGCGAACACCGGAATAAAGTCGAAGGTTGTTGGTCAAATCCTGTACCAGGTTGGATCGCCGCAGAAACAGGAGGGCGAAGCAAGTGTTGAGCGGCGTCGATTGGCCCGGATAATAGGAGACGGGCCAGGCCCCTTGCGCGTTTTGATTGTGAACGAGAATCTGTGCGCCCCAGCCGTACCAGTCCTTGCCGCCGATGGTTTTCAGGTCATAAAGCATGGCGACCCGTTCCACGGTCCAGAGGAAGTAGAGATTCTGCATCGGGAAGTTGGATGCCTTGGGATCGGTGGACGGTTGACCGATGCTGCGCGCCAGGGCCAGCAACCCGCGCTGAATGTCTGGATCCTGTAGAGCGGGCTTTACCAGAAAGTCTTTGGGGTTTTTCGGATTGAAACGGACAACCTCCGGAGAAGTCCCATGCCCCATCGCTAACCCGAGGAGCCCGACCCCGGTCATGCTCGCGGTCGAACCGGAACCCTTGTAATGGTAGTTCCAGCCACCGTCCGCGTTCTGCGAGGTCGTGAAGCGGTGATAACCGGCGAGATGAACCTGATCGGTTGGCACGCCGTGCCTGCGCGCGGCCCACAAGGCGAGTAGCGCAAACTGGGTATTCGAGTTATCGGTTCCCCCGCCACCGTTGACGTTGCCTCGGTTCCTTTTTTTCTTGCCCTGGTTCTTCACGACCAGAAGGTTCTTGAGGTTTGGCGCCAGCTTGCCCGGGCGCTTGCCTTTCATTGGTGAGGTTTTCCCAGGGACTGGCTTCTTGTTGGGGGGCGGTTTTTCCTGGAAAACCAGTGGCATGATGGCCCCGGTCACGTCCTTCGGCTTTTTGGCGGCGCCTATTTCGGCAATGCCCTGGACAAGAATCAAATCGTTGAGTTCGCTGAAGGGGTTTGCGAATTTGATCGGCTCGCGCACGGGATTGACGACGATGCCCGAGTGCGTCTTGAGTTTATCACGGATCGGATGCAGAAAATTAGGCTCTTCGTTAGCACGCACAAAGTTGAAAAGCTCATACATTTCCTTCGCCGGCAAAAGCGGGCAGTGGTAATGCCAGCCTCCCGATTCCTGTTGCCCCGCCATCAGGCGCAGGCCCATGCCCTGGATGTGCGCTTCATCGGATGGATCGCCCAGGCGATCCAGAAAAAGGACGGCCAGCGACAGTTCATACGTCGAGGTCAGGTTGGCGATGTGGCCGCGAACGAACTTGGCCGCCTGTTGCACGGCGGGATCCTTCGCCGATACGCCGCATTCCAGCAGGGTCAATCCGCCGACGGAAGCATACCCGACGGTATGTCCCGAACTCCAGGAGCCGTTGGGCAGCTGGGTGCGTTTCAAAAACGCAACGCCCTTGTCGATGGCCAGGTTGATTTTTCGCTGATCCACTCCGACGGCGATCCGTCGCGATCCGTCCGACGACAGGATGGGATCCCATGCCGCCTCGTTGACCGGCCGCGCGGACACTTTTCGTTTCAGGGTTTGCTTCAATTCCTCTTCGAGCTTCAGGCGAAGGTCTTCCAGTTCATCGGCGGAAACCTTGGCCAGATTGTCTTCGCCGCCGGGATAGTTTTCCTTTGGGATCGATTTCTTCTGGTCATCCGCCTTGACAAGAACCTTCGGGGTTTTGGAATCGTTGAGTTCATCAGGATTTGCTTCCCTGGCCTCTGTTAACTTCCAGCCTGCAATGGCGAGCCCGCCCAGAAAAAGCAGGAGCAAGCCGAACACGCTCCCAAGCAGGATCGCTTTGCCGCCGGCATTGCTTTGCTGTGGCTTGCGAAGTGGCGGAGCCGTGGGCGCCGCGAGCTGGGGAAGAACGGTCGGCCCTGAAGGGGGCGCCGCTCCCGAGGCGATGGCGCCGGGAGGCGCGTACGGCTTCGACACAAGGATTCCGTCCTTGGCTTTCCGCGCCTTGGCCGTCACGGGCAATTTCAACGGTTGATCAGCGAGCGTATCGGACAGGGTCGCATCGGAAGCCGCGTTGATTCCCGTGCGTGGGGCTGATTCTGACGGCGATGGGGCGTTGAGAGGTTGCCGGCAGATCGGACACGCCGATGGCGTGCCCGCGGCAACGTCAAACATCGCGCCACAGTGCGGGCAAGGCATTTGCGCAGGTGACATGGCGTTATTCCTGGTTGCTTCTTCCCCACGGAGGAATCCGGCCCGCGGCCTTTCGAGCGATGCGTCGTCGGACTGCCCCAGTGCCTTTTAGTTTAACACGAACCCCCGGGCAAAAGCCAGCTTTACATTTGTGATTTCCAATTTTTTCCATTCCGCCGTCAAACGCGGCAGGCGATTGTTTGTTGACCGTACAATGAAAACAGATACTGAGAAAAAGGTAGCCATGAAACTTGATCCCCATCCCCTGCTCGACCTGTTTGCGTTTACCACGACGTTTCCCAAACCGTTGGGCGAAACGACGACGCCTGCCGAGGTGTTCGCGCTTCTGGCGCTGGAAACCGGCGCCCCCATGAAAAGCGACGACTCCGTTCGGGACGCGGTACGGGCGCTGCTTCGTCACGGCGGATTCAAGCCGTCCGGCCGCAGCAAGCCGGCGTCCGAGTATCTCGTTCGCGCGGTGGCGGATGGGTCTCTCTCCTCGATCAATCCGGCCGTGGATGTTTGCAACATCGTATCGTTGCATAGCGGTCTGCCCATCAGCATTGTCGATCTTGGGAAGGCCACGCCGCCGTTTCGCGTGTCGATCGCGCCGGCGGGCGCGTCGTATGTCTTCAACGCCTCGGGGCAAACGATCGATTTGGCCGGACTGCTTTGCCTGTTCGACGCGGCGGGGCCTTGTGGCAACGCGGTCAAGGATGCCCAACGCACCAAGACCGACGCGCAGACGACCCAGACCTTCACGGTCATCTGGGGCACCACCGCCTTGCCAGGCCGGGCAGCGCAGGCCGGGGCGTGGTATCGGGAATTGCTTCACCAGTTGGGCGCGGATACAATGGCTGGTGTCCTTGGCAACAAGTAGATGGGAGGCCGTATGGCGTCCGCGGATTTGCTGGAAGGCCTGATGACCGCAGCTGAATTTCGTCTTCTTCCTGACGACGGAATTCCAAAGGAATTGGTGCGTGGAAAGGTGGTAACCATGAACGTGCCCGCTCCCCGTCATGGACATTTCTGTTCACGCCTGAGCCGATGGATCGGGGTTTTTGCGGAGGACGAAAACGACCTGGGGCGCGTCGTCACAAACGATTCCGGCGTGGTAACCGAACGCGATCCGGATACCGTGCGCGGGCCGGACATAAGTTACTATAGCTACAAGCGACTTCCCAAAGGCCCATTTCCCGAAGGGTATCTCGAAGTTGCGCCGGATGCGGCCTTCGAGGTTCGCTCGCCCACCGATAGTTGGCATCGAACCCATAACCGAGTTAACGACCTCTTGAACGCCGGCGTCGCCGTCGTCTGTGTCCTTGATCCGCGAACGGAATCGCTCACCGTCTACAACTTGGAAAGTCCCCCGCGCGTCCTCTACAAGGGCGACACTCTCACCTTGCCGGATGTTCTGCCGGGTTTCGAATTGCCCATCGTCCGGTTTTTTGAATGAAGTCTCTTCCCATGCCTTCAATTGAATTGGGCATCAAAGAACAAGCACACGCCCTCGGCTTCGAGCTGGTTGGAATCGCGCCGGCGAGCGATGCCGATGGCTTTGCCCATCTTGAAGATTGGCTGGCCCAAGGCTTCGCGGGTGAAATGGAATACATGGCTCGCCATGCCGAGGCCCGGCGCAATCCGCAGTCCGTGTTGCCTGACGTGCGAAGCGTCGTGATGGTCGCGATCAATTACAAGGAAAGGCCGGCGGCAGGCAGTGGCCAACAGACAACTAATAAAGGCCGGGTCTCTTGTTACGCGGGCGGGGCGGATTACCACGACGTGCTGCGTGCGAAGCTGAAAGGGTTGCTGGCGTGGATTCAGGGTGAAAACCCCGGCGTGCGCGGGCGGGCGGTCATCGATACGGCGCCGCTCCTTGAACGCGACTTCGCGCGACGGTCCGGACTTGGCTGGTTCGGGAAGAACACCATGTTGCTCAACCGCTGGCTGGGCAGCTATTTCTTTCTCGGCGCGCTGTTGCTCGATCTGGAGTTGCAAGCGGATGATCCGTTTTCCAGTTCCCACTGCGGCACCTGCACACGCTGCCTGGACGCCTGCCCGACCGATGCTTTTGTCGGGCCTTTTCAACTCGACGCCCGGCGTTGCATCAGCTATCTGACCATCGAGCTGCGCGGCGTCATTTTGGAGGAACTTCGCGCGCCGATGGACGACTGGGTATTCGGTTGCGACATTTGCCAGGAGGTCTGCCCGTGGAATCGTAAGGCGCCGGTGGGACGTGAGCCCTCCTTCATGCCGACGCAGGCCGGAACTCAGATCGATCTCGTTGAGATTCTGAATTTGAGTGACGAGGATTTTCGCAGTCGCTTCCGGGACACGCCCCTTTGGCGAGCCGGACGTGTCGGATTGGCCCGCAACGCAGCCATTGCTCTGGGCAACCACGGGAACGAGCACGCCGTGCCGGCGCTTCGGCAAGCGCTTGCGGACGTCGATCCCGCGGTGCGCGATGCCGCCGCCTGGGCGCTCGAGCGCATTCGCAATCGCTGACCGCTTCCGTATCGTTGCCGACGTTCATTGATCAGTGCGCTTCGGGTTATCACGAACGGAGGCATAAAGCAGGCCAGGAGCCAGAAACCCAGCAGCGGTCGCTGCTCGCGGCGGTTGCAGTTTCGCGCATTCGCGTTTCCGGGTGCATGAGGTTCTTTCCGCTGCCCCTCTTGCCGACGATCCGCCTCCCTCTACAATGAGAAATCCGTTGACCTGCCGTCCATAACCATCGAACGGTCCGAGGTTTCCCATGAAAGTGCGATCAAGCGTCAAACGAATCTGTGAGAATTGCAAGCTGGTGAAGCGCCAGGGGCGCGTCTTCGTCATTTGCACCAACCCGCGCCACAAACAGCGCCAGGGATAATACTCAACCGCGCGTCCGTATGGGTTTTTGAAGGAGTTTCGTTCATGCCGCGTATTCTGGGTGTTGACCTTCCCAACGAGAAGCCGACCCATATTTCGCTTCGTTATATTCGGGGCATCGGGCCCACGACTTCGCTTGAGGTTTGTGACAAGGCGAAGGTGAACCCGCAGCGGAAGGCGAAGGAGCTGACCGAAGAAGAGGTCGCCCGGATCGCGACCATCCTTGACCGCGAATACGTCGTGGAGGGGCAGCTGCGCCGCCAGGAGCAGCAGAACATCCAGCGCCTGAAAGAAATCGCCTGTTATCGCGGGTTTCGCCATCGGCGCAATTTACCGGTCCGCGGGCAGCGGACTCGCACCAATGCCCGTACTCGAAAGGGTCCGCGCAAAACGGTCGCGGGCAAGAAGGGGGTCAAGGAGGCCAAGTAGCCCGCCCGTTTTTACGCTAACGGATGGCGCAGCCTTGCCGTTAGCCCGCCCAGGGCTAAAGTAAAACAGATACGACCCAACATGGGTCGCCAACCACCAGCCCGACCACACGCGCGGTCGGGCAGTGTCGTTTTCCTTGAGGATGTCTCGACGTGGCCAAAAGTAAAAAGAAAAAAGCCCGACGCAACGTCGCCCGCGGTGTGGCCCACATCAAATCGACGTTCAACAACACGATTGTCACCATCACCGATACCAACGGGGATGCGTTGTGCAGCGCCTCGGCCGGGACCGTCGGGTTCAAAGGCAGTCGAAAAAGCACGCCGTTCGCGGCCCAGCGCGCCGCGGAAGTGGTGGCGGACCGGGCGACCAAATTTGGCGTCAAGGAAGTCGAGGTGCGCGTGAAAGGACCCGGGTCGGGTCGTGAATCGGCCATCACCGCCCTTCAGGCCGCCGGCCTTTCGATCAAGGTGATCGAGGATGTCACGCCCCTGCCCCATAACGGCTGCCGCCCTCCGAAGAAACGCCGGGTTTAGGCGCTGTCCGCTTCTGCCTGGCGCGGTTGGCCTTAGTTCACTAACCACTGATCACTGACCCCTAACTACTGCTACAATCCTATGGCTCGTCACATTGATCCGGTTTGCAGGCTTTGTCGCCGCGAAGGCATCAAGCTCTATCTCAAGGGCAGTCGATGCGAAAGCCCCAAATGCGCCATCGAACGCCGCAACCAGCCCCCTGGCATGCATACGCGCCGCGGCAAACAAACGGAATACGGCGATCGTTTGCGCGAGAAGCAAAAACTGAAGCGGTTTTACGGAATCCTTGAACGTCAATTCCGCCGCTATTTTTCCCTGGCCGCGCGCTCGACCGAGAACACTGGCGAGGCCCTGCTCAGTTTACTGGAACGCCGGTTGGATAATGTCGTCCATCGCCTTGGCTTCGCCCCGTCCCGGGCTGCCGCCCGCCAGCTGGTCGCGCATGGGCACATTACCCTCAACGGAAAAAACTGCGACATTCCGAGCCTGATTGTCAAGAAGGGCGACACCATCGCGGTAAAGAATCGCCCCAAGAGCATCGCCCAGGTGAAGCTCAATCAGACCGCTCACATGGAACCGATCCCCGATTTTCTGGAGATCACGGGTTCCGAACCGCCCGAAGGGATGCTCAAAAGCGTCCCCGGCCGCGGCGATGTTGATCCGCGTTTGAACAAGGATCGTGAACTCAACGAGCAGCTCATCATCGAATTCTGCTCGCGGTAAACGCACACACAACCAGGGATCAGTGCAACGAAACCCTGGGTTCGAGTTCTGTCTTTCCCAGGGGTTGGTTGCACTCACCCCTGGCTTGTTGCCGTATTCGGCCCCGGCTTCCCAGGACGGCGCCGGGCACTCCCCTCGGCCATTGGAGATCACCTCATGCGTATCAAGTGGCGCGGTTTGGAACTGCCCAACCGATTGACTTGCGAACGGGAAACGCTGACCGACACCTACGGAAAATTCTTCGCCGAACCCTTTGAGCGCGGCTTTGGCGTGACCATCGGCAATAGCCTCCGCCGCGTGTTGCTGTCCAGCCTTGAAGGCAGTGCCATCACGCGCGTGAAGATTCAAGGAGTGCAACACGAGATCACCACCATCCCCGGCATCTCCGAGGATGTCACCGACATCATCCTCAATATCAAAAGCCTGGTCGTGAAAAACCTGACCGATCAGGTCAAGACCATCCGCATCGAAAAGCGGCAGCACGGCGTGGTGCGCGGGTCCGACGTGATTGCCGATGAAACCGTTCAGATCATCAACCCCGAGCACGTCCTCGCCACCATGACCGATGACGTGCCTTTTGTCGTCGAAATGACCGTCGAAAATGGCCGTGGCTATCGGACCGCCGAGGAAAACGCCGGGCGCGAACGCGAGATCGGCGTCATCCCCGTCGATTCCAGTTTCTCGCCGGTCGTGCGCGTGAAATACGAGATCGAGGAAACCCGCGTTGGCCAAAAAACCAACTATGACAAGCTCGTCATGGAAATCTGGACCAACGGCACTCTCAGTCCGCATATGTCTCTCGTTGAGGGCGCCAAGATTCTGCGCAAGCATCTGAATCCGTTCATCCAGTATGCCGAGCCAGGACCGGAAATGTCGCTTGATGAACGCGCCGAATCCGCCAGCGCGGGCGACACGGTCGATCACGAACTGGAACGTAAGCTCAACATGAGCCTGGCCGAATTGGAGCTCTCCGTCCGCGCCACGAATTGCCTGGAGTCCGAAGGCATCGCCACCGTGCGCGACCTGGTCATTCGCTCCGATGAGGAACTTCTCGAAGTGCGCAACTTCGGCGAGACGACGCTGCGCGAGGTCAAACAGAAACTCACCGAGCGTGGCCTGACCCTGGGAATGAAAATGCCCGTGCGGCGATAGGAATCAGGGGGTAGGGATCAGACTTTCCCTAACCCCTAACCCCTAACCCCTAACCCCTGACTCATCATGCGACATCGAAGAGCCGGAAAAAAGCTGAATCGCAACGCCACCCATCGGCTTGCGCTCTACCGCAACCTGACCAAGTCTTTGATTCAGCATGAGCGGATCATCACGACTTTGCCCAAGGCCAAGGGCGTTCGTCCCTTCGTGGAACGCCTGATCACGCTGGCGCGGCGAAATACGCTGCATGCGCGCCGTCTCGTGGTCGCGCGTCTCGGCCCGATGGCGGACGCCATTGTCAAGCCGCACGAGGACGACGACGGCCCGGCGGACCCGCGCACGGTTGTGCAAAAACTGTTCTCCGACATCGCGCCGCGGTATCTCGACCGCCCCGGTGGTTACACGCGCATTATGAAACGACACCAGGTCCGTCTCGGCGATGCGGGCGCGACCGCTTATCTCGAACTTCTCAAAGCCGGCGAGGTCCGATCTCGCTCCAAACCCGCCTACACCGCTCCGGCTCCGGCGCCCAAGGTGGAGACGCAGCCAGCGCCACCGGAAACGCCGCCGACTGAGCACCCCGCACCGGAGGCGCCGGCCCAGGCGCAAACCCCCAGCGGCGACGCCAACCCGCCGGCCAGCGCTTGAATGTCCTGGCAAAACCATGAAAGGCCAGCATCTGATATGCTGGCCTTTTTCATCGGTTGAGCATATCCCTTTCGAATCAGTGTGACCCCGCGCGCACGTCAAAACACACCAGCTTCTCCTGATCGCGCACGTAGAGCAAGCCGTGCGACAACACGGGTACAGACCAGCAACGTTGATGCTGCGTTGAAAACTGGAAGCGCGACTTTTCGACATACTTTTGCGGATTCGCTTCCGCCAGCGCCAGAATGCCATTCGCGCCGTAAACGATCAGTTGATCGCCCACCAGCAAGACCGATCCCTTGTCGAAGCCGCGTTCTTCCCAGGTCCGTTCGCCGGTGCGCAAGTTCAGACAGGCGAGGTTTGAATCGTCGAAGCCGTATACGTGGTCCTTGTAGCGCACACAGGATGAAAAGTGGTTGCGCATCCTTCGATTTTTGTAGACCAGGCTCGGTTGTCCGCCGGCGCCCCCCTGGTCGATCTTGAGCATCGCGCAGCCCTTGCCGTAGCCGGTTGAGATGAAGACATAGTCGTCCATCACGATCGGCGTGGCGATGTTGCACTGTAGCTGAATCGGCCAGGGGAAATGCCAGAATTCCTCGCCGGTGTCGGGCGCCACGCTTACCAGCCGAGCGCCGGTGAGGAAGAGGATTTGCGGTTTGCCATGAAAGGTGGCGGCGACGGGCGAACTGTAGCTGGCTTGATCGTCATGCTTTTTCCAGAGGACCTCGCCCGTGCGTTTGTCGAGCGCCGCCAGGGCGTTGCCGTTGGGTCCGCCGGGCATGACCAAGACCCGGTCGTCAACGACCAGCGGCGAGAAGGAAACGCCCCAGCGCAGATTGGCAGCGGCGAATTCCTTGAGCAGGTCCTTCGACCAGACCAGCTTGCCGGCTGGATTGTCGGTTTCAGACTCCAGGCAATACATCTTGCCCGTGGCGCCGACGGAATAGAGGAATTTGCCATCCACGCTCGGTGTCGACCGCGGGCCGTTCCCGTAGGAGTTCGTGTAAGCGCATGGGTAGGAAAACCGCCAGACTTCGCGGCCCGAATTGGCGTCCCAGGCAACGACCGATTCGTTGCCGCCGTCCTGAAAAATGGTGAAGGCGCGTCCCTTGGCGATGGCGACACTGGCGAACCCCTCGCCGGTTTTGGCCTCCCAAAGCTTTTTCGGGCCGTCTTTGGGCCAGGCGGTGAGGAGGTTGATTTCGGTGGACACGCCGTCGCGATTGGGCCCGCGCCACTGCGGCCAGTCTCGAGTTGTGGCATTCGGATCGCTGAATTTGATCGTCGCCAACTCCTCGACGCGCAGCGGATCGGCCTCCTCCCGATCGCGCTGGCGATAGTAATAAAACGCCACGCCGACCAAGATCAGGAGGCACAGACCCGCCAGCACGAGGGCAAGCAAACGTCCCAGGCGCGGACGGCAAGGATGTTTTGGCATAGAACGACCTCTGAACGAAGATTTGTTCTTTGTCCAGGGACGCCCCGACTTTGTCAAGGCGTGTTGCGCGCCGCCACTTCCAAAGTGAAATTTCATGACACACCACCCTTCTCCCGGCCGTCGTCTTCGCAATGCCTGGCAACGCCAGCCGATCGCCATTCCGGGCGTCTTCAACGCTCTGGTCGCGAAAATGGCCGAGCGCCTGGGGCATGACGCCGTCTATCTTTCTGGCGGGGCCCTTACCGCGGCATACGGCGTACCGGACGTGGGCTTGCTCAGCCTGAACGAGTTCGTCAACGAGGCACGGACGATTGCCCGCGCCACCGCGCTGCCCCTGTTGTGCGACGCGGACACGGGTTTCGGCGAAGCGCTCAACGTGGAACGAACGGTGCAGTTGTTCGAGGAGGCTGGCGTCGCAGGCCTTCACCTGGAAGATCAACAGTTGCCCAAACGGTGCGGGCATCTTTCCGGAAAAACCCTGATCAGTGCCGAGGCGATGGCTGCCAAGATTCGCGCGGCAGTCGCCGCCAAGCGCGATGCGGATTTCGTCGTCATCGCCCGCACGGACGCGCGCGGCGTGCATGGCATTGACGAAGCGGTGCGGCGTGCCAGGTTGTACCTTGCCGCCGGCGCTGACGCGATTTTTCCCGAAGCCCTGGAAAGTCCAGACGAATTCGCCGCCTTCGCCAAGGCCGTCGAGGCGCCGCTCCTGGCGAACAACACCGAATTCGGTCGCAGCCCGAATCTTACCGTCGAGGCGTTCGGCGCGCTCGGCTATTGCATGGTTCTCTTCCCGCTGACCGCCTTCCGCGCCGCGCTGAAGTCAGCCCACGATACGCTGGCGGACCTGAAAAGCCTGGGCCATCAGCGCGAGCGCCTCCCCCACATGATGACCCGCGCGGAGTTGTACGATCTTTTGCGCTACAAGGATTACGAGGCGCGCGACCGCGCCTACTTCGGGTGAGGAAACGTCCATGTTGAATCGCTTGGCCTGGATCATCGTCGCAGCCGCCTTGAACGTCCCGGTGGCCACGGGACAGCCCACTGCGGCAAGGCCCATGCGCGTCGCCAAAATCTCTGGCTTCATCCAGCACTTGCAATGGTCGCCCGACGGCAGGAAGTTCCTCTTCACCCGGGGTAACTTCGGCGGCAAGATGGGCCTGTGGACCGTCAACACGGACGGCTCGAACCTCACGCAACTTTTACCCAAGGCGTCCGTTCCGCAGCTCGATGGCCATTGGACGCCCGATTCAAAACGTATCCTCTTCGTTTATGACATCCTGCGCGGCACCGACGGCAAGCTCCAACTCGACATCATGGACGCGGACGGCTCGGGACAAAAAAACCTGCTGCCTCACAAGAATGCCTTCGAGGAATCGCCCCGTTTTTCTCCTGACGGAAAAAAGATCGTCTGGACCAGCACGCGCAACAAAAACCAGGATATCTGGATCATGAACGCCGACGGCTCCTGCCTCAAGGCGCTTACCACCGACCTGGCGATCGATAATTCGCCCAGCTGGTCGCCCGACGGCAAACAAATCGCGTTCGCCAGCGCCCGGGCGGGCAACTTTGACATCTGGGTCATGAACGCCGATGGCTCAGGCCAAAAACGACTCACCACCCATCCGCGCATCGACACCTGGCCCGTCTGGTCCCCCGACGGCAAGAAAATCGCCTTCGTTTCCAAACGCGACAACAACTACGAGATTTATCTGATGAACCCGGACGGCGCCGATCAGCGCAATTTCACCCGGCACAAGAGCAACGATCAATGGCCGACCTGGTCGCCTGACGCACGCCGCCTCGCCTGGATCTCCAACCGCGATGGCGTCAACGCGATCTACGTGGCCGAGGTGGGCAAGTAATCAGACCGGCCTTCACGTCCCATTTGCCCAACTCAGCCACACGGATGCCTGCGCGTCGCTCGGCATGCGCCAGTCGCCGCGCGGGGACAGGCTGATCGTGCCGACCTTGGGACCGTCCGGTAGGCAGGAACGCTTGAACTGATTAACGAAAAATCGACGAACGAATACCTTCAGCCATCGGCGAATCTCGGCCGCTGGATACACTTTTTCAAATGTCGCCTGCTGAGCCAGGAAAAGAATCTTCTCCGGTGGAGCGCCATAGCGGAGGAAATGGAAAAGAAAGAAATCGTGCAATTCATAGGGCCCGATCACGCTCTCCGTCGATTGGGCGATGGTTCCATCCTTGGCAGTCGGCAGTAGTTCGGGGGAAATCTCGGTTGCGACAATGTCGAGCAGCGTCTTCTGTGCGGTTGCCTCGAATTCGTTGAGGGCGGCCCAGCGGACCAGGAATTTCACCAGGGTTTTCGGGATGCTGATATTCGGGTTATACATGCTGATATGGTCGGCATTGTAGGTGCACCAGCCCAGGGCGAGTTCTGACAGATCGCCGGTGCCGATCACGAAGCCGGTGTTCAGGAGCAGCGACGTCCGCATTCGAGCCTGGATGTTCTCAAACGTGATGTCCACGCGTTGCTCGATGGGCAGTTCCATCAGCTTGGCCGACAGCGATTCGACGGTCTGATTCTGGGGATTGATGCCAAACGGCCGATGACCGAGGGCCCGCATTTCTTCCAAACAAAGCGAACGGATATCGATTTCGCGAGCGGACACGCCCACGTGTTGCATCAACGCCTGGGCGTTGCCAAGCGTGCGCCCGGTGGTGCCGAATCCGGGCATGGTCAACGCCAGGATTTTCGCGCGCGGCACGGCCAGCAGGTCCAGGGTCTTGCAGGTGACAAGCAGTGCCAGCGTCGAATCAAGGCCGCCGGAGACGCCGATGGCGACGGCGGGTTTGCCGAGGTGCTCCAGACGTTTCGCCAGCCCTGCCACCTGGGCATGAAAGATGTCCTGACAACGTTCGGCCAGTTGCTCCTCGCCGCGCGGCACGAACGGGTGGGCGTCAACCGACCGCTCCAAACGCCCGGTGGACGACTTCAGCAGCATGGGAATGCGCCGAAAAGTTTGGCCTTGCATCCACGCCAGCGAATCGTTGAAGGTATTGGTTTTCTGGCGGTCGTTTTGCAGGCGCTCGACATCGATCTCGCTAACGACGAGCGCGTCGTCGCGCTGAAAGCGAGGCGACTCCGCGAGCGGATTGCCGTTCTCCGCAATCAGGCCGTGCCCGCCAAAAACAACGTCCGTCGTCGATTCGCTGACGCCGCACGATGCATAGACATAGCCCGCGATACAGCGACCCGACTGGCTGGCGACGAGCTGCCGGCGATAGCTGGCCTTGCCGATGACCTCATTGCTCGCTGAGAGGTTGACGAGAATCTTCGCTCCCGCGATCGCTTGAAGACAACTCGGCGGAATCGGGGTCCACAGGTCCTCGCAGATTTCCACGCCAACGACGACACCAGCACGGCGCTCGTCGGCGAAGAGCAAGTCGGTCCCAAAAGGAACGCGGCGCTGGCCGGGCCAAATGATCTGGTCCGTGACAAGATTTCGGCCCGACGTGAACCAGCGGGATTCGTAAAACTCCTTATAGGTCGGTAAATACGATTTCGGGACCACGCCAAGCAATTCACCCCTCTGGCATACCGCGGCGACGTTGTAAAGCTGATCGCCCACCAGCCACGGCAAGCCAACGATCACCAGCCTCGAATACCAAGCCCGGCTGCGCTCCAACAAATAGGCGAGCGCGTCCAGCGCCGCGCCTTGCAGCGCCGGCTGGTGAAACAGGTCGCCGCAGGTGTAGCCGGTAAGCGCGAGCTCGGGAAATACGAGTACATCGACGGCCCGCCGCTCGGCTTGATCCATCAACTCGAGAATACGTTCGACGTTGTAGGAGCAATCCGCGACGCGAAGTCGCGGCAGAGCGGCGGCGACGCGAACGAAACCGTGCTGGAGCATACGCCTTCTTTCATTTGGGACCGGCGCGCCGAGAATCTGCTTGTATCCTAGCGGTTTTTCTCGCAGCGTATGAGATCTTCGATGCGTTGATCCCGTCAAAGGGAAAGGCCAAGATGCACAGCCGCGGTTTTGGTCAACCTAACCTTTTGGTGTTGGACGCGTTGGCGATGGGCCAACGCCTCATCTCAAAAACTAATCAAGCAATCGACGACGTGGCATTTTGTGCATCTTGACGCCGTTTTTTTTTTTTGCAAAATTTAGCCAGGTTGAAAACCAAGAAATCGCCATGCAACCTTCCAAATCCTTGAAGGTCGAACTTCTTGAGGATCGCAATCAGCCCTCTATACGATCACGTTGAGCGGCAACACGATCGTTTACACAGCCGGGACGGGAGTCGCCAATTCCGTTTGGGTCGGTCCGTCATTGATGAATCAGGGTGAACTAATCATCACGGAGACGGTGGAGGAAATCACCGCCGTACCTGACGGATGGACGTTGTCCCTGGACAATCACACGGCAACCGGGCCGTTCGATGCCAACTCGATGCTCCGGATCGACGTCCTGAATGAGAGCGATTATGTTGACGCGCGTTTGTCTCCCGTGGCGGTGAACATCAATGGAATGGAAGGAAACGATACGCTTTACGGTAGCGCATACAACGACCAGATCCTCGGCGGCGACGGCTGAACGGATTGCTCCATGGGGAATGACCTCCTGTACGGAGGTAATGGCAACGATACCATGATCAGCAACATCGGCACGGACACGATCTACGGGGGCGGCGGCAATGACAGCGTTCAAGCCGGCGCGGGCCCAGACGAAATCTATGGTGAGGACGGGGACGACATCCTATCGGGAGGGTATACCGATTCGGCCAACGACGCTGACACCATTCTGGGCGGAAGCGGGGAGGATCGAATTTATGGCCAAGCTGGAGATGACATCCTCTACGGCGGAACCGGCGCAGAATTCACGATAGACGGCGGACCCGGGAACGATTACATCTACGGAGAAGATGGCGACTACAGGGATCTATTCGGCCAAGCTGGCAACGATATGGTCAACGGAGGAAACGGCAACGACTTGCTAACCGGTGGGAATGGCGAGGACACACTCTATGGCGGCGCTGGGTTAGATATCGTTCGCGGCGGTGCCAACAATGACTACGTTTTTGGCAACGACGGCAACGACACCCTTTTCGGCGATGACGGGGACGATTGGATTGAAGGCAATGCCGGCACTGACGAACTCGTCGGTGGCGACGGCGATGACACTTTGGCCGGCAGCGATACCTTTGCCGGCGATGGATTGTCCGATCAACTCTCTGGCGGCAATGGCGCCGACCTGTTTTACATTGATGTTCTCGACCACCTGACCGATTTCAGCGTACCTCAGGGGGACACCATTCAAAATGTGTAACATCGCACGAACCACCGTTGTTTTCGCAATTTCCATGCTCGTTTTCGCCGATTCGCGCGCGCATGGACAGGGCAAGCCCGACACGCACACCTATCGCTATGGCGTCATGTTAAGAATGGTGCGGGAGGTCTTGACGAACGACGAATGGAAACGTCCCGGTTGGAAGGAGCCCGGCTTTGAGAAGCAATTCACCGACCTTATCACGGAAGTTGCCGCCATTACTGAAACGAAGCGCACCAAGCTGCGCCTGGCTTTGCCTGTCAAGTTCGCGGACGTCAGCTTCGCCGGGGCCCCTGACTCCCGTGAGCGCGACTTAAAAAAAATACTGCGATTTTTCTCCGGCGACGCTAAATTAGGGCGTGTCACCGATTCGATCATCATTGCCGATGGCAATGTCACACTCAGCAGCAGCTACGGGAGTATCATTTTTGCGCGCGGCGCCGTTTCCGCTAGCGGGCATGGCAACCTGATCATTTCAGGGCACGTCATCGACGCGAGCGGCGATGGCTTCCCGCATCCTGAGATTCCAATCCGATCACGGAGCCTGCTTATGGCTGGCTGGTATTTGAATACCTCGAACTCCCACAACACGATTTGCCATGCTCGCGTCGAAGCCAACGTCAGCGGCGTGAACAAAACCATTTTCCTGAACACCCCCCACGTGCCCTATTATCGAATCAGAGACTACTCGACCATTTACGACCATTCGTTTCGATTTTTTGACAACTACAAACTTATCGGTTCGCAAAGATCAAAACGACTTTTTATTCAGGTACAGCAGGATTTGGGAATGGTGAAAGCGGAGTGGACGCCGAATCCAGATCGCTTCTTGCGACTGTTTTTCAGGTACCGCGGGAAGGGAAACACATTCCACAACACAATTGCGCGCCAGGGCGATTACATCACGGACGACAAGGGCCAACCTGCGCCGGGCTTTGCAGGGTGGCGTCTCTCTTTTTTGACTGAGACGCATGCCTTGTTCACCAAAGGCCAGGAAGATGCGGCTTTTCGGATCCCGCCCCCCAAAGTGAAGATACCATAGTTGCTCGTTTCCTCTCGCATGATGGCGCCTTCGATGCGTTGATCCCTCAAAGGACGTTTGACAAAGCGTTAGCGTGACTCCTCGAATTTCACCACGCCGCGCACGATGACCGTGTGAGCCCGGCCGCGAACGTTGACGCCATCGAACGGGGAGTTGCGGCTCTTCGATGCGAACTTCGACACGTCGATGGTCCATTCCGCGTTCGGGTCGATGATGGTCACATCGGCGTAGACATCGGGCTTGAGGGTGCCGCGTTTGATGCCGAGGATCGCCGCGGGGCGGATCGTCAATTTCTCGATGAGTTGCGGCCAGGTCAGGTGTCCCGGTTCGATCAGGGCCTTGATCGAGAGCGGCAGCAGCGTTTCCAGCCCGACGATTCCGAACGGGGCTTGATTCAATTCGCGGAGCTTCTTCTCAGGCGCCTGGGGCGAGTGGTTGCTGGCGAGGGTGTCGATCGTGCCGTCTTTCAGGCCATGGATGATGGCTTGCAAGTCCTCGTCGGTGCGCAGTGGCGGGTTCAGTTTGTAGTTGCTGTCGAAGCGGCGGAGTTCGCGATCGGTGAGCGTGAAATAAGGCGGGCACGTTTCCGCGGTGACGCGCACGCCCCGATCCTTGGCCCGGCGGATCAGTTCGACCGAACCGGCCGAGGAGACATGCAAGAAATGGACCCGCCCGCGCGTGAGCCGAGCAAGTTCGATGTCGCGATAAATGATCACCTCTTCCGCCGCGGCGGGCATGCCGCGCATGCCCAGGCGCATACTCTCGCGCCCCTCGTGCATGATGCCGAGCTTGGTCAGGTCGAGGTCCTCGGCATGACTGAGGACAGGCTTGTCGAACATGCGGCAGTATTCGAGCGCGCGGCGCATGATCTCGGCGCTAGCAATTGGGACGTCGTCATCGCTGAAGGCGACCGCGCCGCCGTCCACGAGGCCGCCGATCTCGGCAAGTTCGGCGCCCTTGCGGCCCTTGGTGACGCAGCCGATGGGAAAGACGTGCGCGTTGCCGGCGCGGCGCGCTTGCAAATGAATGAACTCGGCAGCGGCGTGATGATCGAGGGGCGGGTCGGTATCGGGCATGCATGCGACCGACGTGATGCCTCCCAGAACGGCGGCCCGGGAGCCGGTCGCGATCGTCTCATCGTCCTCGCCCCCGGGCTCGCGCAGGTGAACGTGCATGTCGATCAGGCCCGGACAGACGATCATGCCCGCGGCATCGATGGTGCGATCCGCTTGCGATTCGCGGTGTGGTCCGATGCCAAGAACGCGCTCATCGCGAATCCAGAGCTCGTCAACCACGTCGAGTTGCTGCGACGGGTCGAGAATGCGGCCATTGATGATGCGGAGGTGGGGCATGAGTTAGTTCTTTCTCCGCTCAATTTGGGCTTTCAACTGGATCAGTTCCGCTTCCGCGGCGTCGGCACGCTGGCGCTGTTCGT
Organism: Planctomycetota bacterium; assembly: GCA_016191165.1. Lineage (GTDB taxonomy): Bacteria > Planctomycetota > Planctomycetia > Gemmatales > Gemmataceae > SIAQ01. Next base: position 17,701 of record JACPPF010000119.1, on the reverse strand, counting down.
CGGCTTGCTGTTGTGCCGCTTCTTGACTCGTTGGAACCATGACTCCGTCTTTCGTGTAAAACCTCAACCAAATGGTGTCGCGACTCAGATACGTGCCATTCCAGGTTCCGAGCCACAATTGCAGTTGATTCGACCAGAGCCAGCCACGTTCGTTGGGTGCAAGCGGCTCATAGTTGCCGTTGCCCAGATGCCAGCCTTGCAGCTTTTCCGCGTCGGGATCGAAGCAGAAATAATCGGGGGTGCGAAAGGTCGTCTCGTAAATGTCCTTCTTGGTGGTCAGATCTTCCTTGATTGTCGATGGCGACGACAACTCGACAATCAGATTCGGGTAACGCCCGCCCTCTTTCCAGATCGCCCAGTATTTGCGCAGCGGATTCGGCGTCGCGCCCCACACGAAGAAGAAATCTGGTCCGCGATAGTCCTTGTTGCGGGCCTGTTCCTCATTGAAGTAAATGAACATGTTACCGCCTGCGAAGAAATCATCGCGGCCGGAAAAATGCTGATGCACCAGATCGCGGAGCAATTCAATTTCAACGCCATGCCAATCGCTTTCCAAGGGAACACCATCCTCTGAAATTAGCAATTCATCGGGTGGGAAATCCGGAACGATCACTTTCACGGGCATTTCGACGAGGGTAGGCATATTCGCATCTCCAGCGCGGGCAACGAGTAAACCAATGGTTAGGTTATCATCCCCCCGGCTGCCCGCAAAGTAAATACAGCACCGCCATGCGGACGGCCAGGCCGTTAGTCACCTGTTGGAGGATGGCGGAGTGCTTTCCATCGGCGACTTCCGGCGTGATCTCGACGCCGCGGTTGATGGGACCGGGAGCTAACAAGAGCAAGTCAGGCTTGGCTTTTTGCAGTCGGGCGCTGTCCATGCCAAAGAGGCGGGCGTATTCGGCAATGGATGGAAACAGGCCGCTGCGCTGACGCTCGAACTGGATGCGCAGCATGTTGATGACATCGCAGCGAGGCAGCACATCGTCGAGCTTGTGAGAAACCTCGACGCCGAGCTCTTCGATGCCATCGGGCATCAGCGTCGGCGGGCCGCAGACGATGACCCGGGCGCCGAGTTTGATCAGACCGTGGATGTTGCTGCGAGCAACGCGGCTGTGCATGATGTCGCCGACGAGGCCGACGGTGAGCCCTTCGACCCGCTTGCGCAGCTGGCGAATCGTGAAGATGTCGAGCAACCCTTGCGTGGGATGCTCGTGCGCGCCGTCGCCGGCATTGACGACGCCGGCGTTCAGATGGTGAGCGAGGAGGTGCGGCGCGCCGGTCGCGGAATGGCGGACGATGACCAGGTCGATTCCCATCGCCTCGATGTTCTTGGCCGTATCGATGAACGTCTCGCCTTTTGAAGTGCTGGACCCGGACGGCGAGAAGTCGAGCACATCCGCGCCAAGCCGGCGGGCGGCCAGGCTAAAGCTCATGCGCGTGCGCGTGGACGGTTCGAAGAATAGGTTGACGACGACCTTGCCGGCCAGATTGGCTCGCTTCTTCTTTCGTTCGCGACTGTCCTGAGTGAAGTGCTCGGCCAGGTCAAGGATGGCGACGATTTCCTCGCGCGACAGTTCTTCGAGCCCGAGCAAATGCGGGCGATCCCAGTTCATGCGTGGCAGCGGGGACACATTTCCTCCTCTTGCGGGTTCGCGTTTCTACTTCATGCCGCCCTGGAGCGTGCCGATGTCCACCATGGCGCGCAACGTGTCGGCATCGAGGGGCAGGTGAACGGTTGCGATGCGATCATTGAACATTTTCCGATTATCGCTGCGACTGTAGCCATGACGGGCGTTGTGCTTGGCCAGCGCGGTCCAGGCCAAACCGAGCGTGGTGCCGGCGTTCGGGGCTGCCTTGCCGGCAGGCGCCTTGTCGGCGTTCTCGATATCCACGAGTGCATCGGCTTGCACGGGGCCCGTGGCCCTGGCACAGACGGCCAGAAAAATCTCGTACTCCGCGCGAAGCTGGAAGGCGGGATGTTTAAGCCGCCTGGCAACGTCCTTGGCCTTGTCCACCAATTCGGTCCGTGCAACCAGCTTGACCAGGTGCAGCAGCTGCCAGTCGGTCGGGTTCGTGCCGGGGTCGCTGGCGATGGTCATAGCCTTCTGGATGAACTGGCTCGCGTGGTCCTTGTTCTTTTCGTCGAGCAGCAAAACCGCGGCGACGCCGAGACTTGCGTCGAGGCGATCCTTCGCCTGGCCTGGCGCATCGATGAATTTGGACGCTTCCGCGATCTCGCCCATGCGCGCGTGGCCTTCGGCATAGCCCACGCGACGGTTGACGCTTTTTAAGTCCGTTGCTGGTTCAGTTTTCTGAAGGCGCTTGATCGATTCCGCTTCGCCACGCGCGAGGATCATGGCAATCTGCTGGCGATAGGCCTGCGGCCTGGCGCCCTTTCCAGCTGCGACGCCGAACTTGCTGGTCAGACCGATCGCAAGTTCCGGTTGCCGCTTGGCAAACAGGCGCGATCCGATTTCGCGCAATGCGAGGACCTGAGCCTCGGGCGTTTCGATCTTGCTCAACGTGGCTTCAAGGATATCGGGGAGTTTGGACCACTCGATCCTGGCGCCGCCGAGCGATTCCGCCTCGGTGCCGCCCAGTTCGACTTGCGAAAGTGCCACGTCGATCAGGAACAACTGTTCGTTGATGGCCGGGTTCTGTTTTGATGCCGTGAACTTCGCCCCCGAGGCGCCGTTGAAATAGTTGGTGGCGTGGAAGGCCGGGTTCTTGGCCGCGGAATTCAGGTAGAGCAACCCGATCGTGCGATGGGCCTCGGCAACCAGGAGCGGCGGGCTCTTGATCTTGACGTTGGCGCCCTTGACGAGTTGCTCGGCCTCCTTGATTTCGTTTTGTTGCTGTTTGGCGGAGAAAAGAAAATATCCGCCGGCGCCGACGATGGCGACGCCGCCGAGGAGAAGGAACGCGCGGAAGCCCAGGCCGATCCAGTCGAATATGTCGCGTCGTCGGGTTTTCGTGGGCAGTTCGATGACGCCGGCCTGAACCAGCGATGCTTGCTTGGCCTTGGTCGCTTCCTCGGTGCCCCAGGCGTTTTCGAGCTGTTCGGGCTGATTGATCTTGGCCAGGACGGGGCCCTTCTTGTCCATCTTCTTCCAGTCTTTTTTCTCCGGGGCCTTGGGCAGCGGAACCTTGACGATGCGCCGGCATTCCTCATTCGGGCATTGCGCCTGCTTGCCGGCCAGTTCGATCGGAAGTTTCACCTGCTCGTCGCACCACTGGCATTTGAACTCGATGTGCTTGGGCGCCTCGGTCTCCTCCGGCGGGGGCGGTTCGTCGGCCCAGACGGACAGGGCCTCCTCCTCGGCGTTTTCAGGCGGCGCCACGTCGGGCTGTGCCGGAATTTCTGGCGTTCCGTTGCTTTTCGGTTGCGGGGGAATCTGCTCGCCATTGCTCGCGGGCTTTTCCTCGGTCGGTTTCGCCTTGACGACGGGCCCGGTCGGCGCGGGTTTCGCGGTTGGCACGGGCTTTTTCGGCGGCGCGCCGGCGGCCGGCGCTTTTGATGCCGGAGCTTCCTTCGTGGGCGAGGCCATGGGAATCGTGACGACATGCTGGCAGACCGGGCATTTGATCTTCTTGCCGGCCAGGTGTTCCTTCACGCTGAGCGTTTTCTTGCAATTCTCGCATTTCACCCGGATCGGCATGATGGGGTTCCCTGATGCACGACTTTCAAAAGGCCGACTTGCCGAATGTCAGTTTAATCGACGGGCGCTTGACAGGTAAGTTTATTCTTGAGGAAATGAACGGCGAATGCAATGGGAGATGCATTTGAACAGGCACGCGGCGTCATGCCGGCGCCGGACGCGACGACAGGCGTTGGTCGAGCCACAACGTTTCTTCAGGACTGAGAGGCGGCGAGATCGGCCGCTCATAATCGATGCTGCGATCATATTTCGACCGTGAATAAATCGCGTCGATCATTGGTTGTAAATCAAGCGGGACATCAGGATCCGGCCTGAGGAGCGGTACGGGGATCGAGGGCAAAGGCTTCAACGAACAAGCCGACCAGGCCTTGCAATGCGGCGCGCTGCCTTTGCGGGCCACCACGAGGCGATAGGGACTGGGACGCCACGGATCAGCCATGGGCATCCGTCGCCCGTTTCGCAGTAAATCGATCTCAATTAGATTGGCTGATCCCGTCAACAATAAGCCCTGCCTCTTTCGTTGATAAAGGTCCCAACCGGCTGAGCTTGATTTCTTGTTGGAAGGCGACAGAACCTCGATGCACGTCACCAAACGATTGCCGTTGTCCGCATCCAGGATCTCGACGAAGGGTTCGCGCAACTCCTCGTCGATGAACGCACGGATCGAGTACGGTTCTTGCGTTGTGGGCTCCGCGACGGCGACGTTTTCATCGGTGGCGGTTTCGACACGGTGGGATGTGACATTCACGTCGGGAATGAACGATCCCCTTTTGTCTCCGCCTTGCTCTTCGAGAGCCACGTAGTTTCGTTCTCCCGTGCGCACCAGGTAATGCGCGGGCACGGCGTCCGCGAGGCGTTCGTAGATTTTTTCGATCAGGTGGGTGTGAAGGTCGCCCCACAGCCCGCACGCTTCGATAAACGGGTCCATCCCCGGAAATGGCGATTTCATGGTCCACCTTTCGCATCTGTTTTCTGGCCCGACGCTTTTTCTTTGCTACGCGTCATTGGCCCGAAAGCCATTGCTCCCAAATCTGCCCTAAATAATGATTGACAAAACGGTGGGCAGGTGTATTATAACAATTCTATTTATTTTAACGCACCTACTCAAATACCAATCGAAAAACGGTCGTGGAGAAATCCAACTCTTCCTTTTGAAGGAGCAGCGCGATGGCCGACATTCCAATGAGATATGTCCGTTTAAGTTCGGTAACGGCGAGCACTGGCGCCGAAAAAAGGTTGTTGAGCTCGGGAACAGGGGACACCGACTACAAGGGAAGCCTGCAATTTGCTGCACTTACCCTGGCCGCCGGGGACATCATCCGAATTCATCCCTGGGGCAGGTATGAAAATGAGAGCACTTCGGACGGGAGTGGACGTTTCCGATTGTATTTCAACAATGGCAATCCCGCGACCTTGGCAAATCCCATCGCAGACAGCCTAGCGAATCCGGCCCAACCGTGGCCACCGAATCCACAGGTGTACGTCAACGGCACCATCACCATCGAATGGCATTTCCTCGCATACATAACAATTCGAAGCGCGGGTGGAACGGATTCGTGGTGCGACGCGTTGGTGGAGTGGGTTGATCGTCCGGGCACATCCAACAAAACGAATTGCAACAAGATGATGGGTTTGGGCTCTTTCGACATCGATACATCGCAGGCAAATTCGCTGGAACTCACCGCACACCCTCTAACAAATGGATCAATTATCCTCGACCAATGCTCGATTGAATGGCTCGGGCCACCTCTAACTTAGAAACTTTTTTGCGTTTGATTTTTTTAGCCATCGAAGGTTGCAACGAATACTGCCGTCGGTCGAATTTGACGCTTCCGCGTCTAAAGCGTAGGCGAAAAAGAGCACACATTCGCTTACAAATCACGTCTTGACAACGCGTGAATCCCGGCGGATTTCAATTGAAAAAAAAGGTGAGGCATCCCCATGGCCAAGAAACACTGGCTGACAACGGTAGTCCTTGTCGGTGCGGTTTGTCTCCACCTCAGTACCGGTATTGCAAAAACGCAATCGGAACCAATGCAGAAACCAAAGTTTCCTGCGATCCTTTCCAAACCCTTAAACCCGGCTCCTGGGGATGATGATATCAGAAAACTACAGATCACCCGATACAACACCCTTTTGGCCTATACTGCCAAATTGTATCGTTCGGGCGCTGACACCGCCTATTTTATCCCTTTTTCACGCCGTCTCATCCGGGTGGGGCTGGAGCTTCACCGTAGCCCGAAAGAAAAAATCGAATTCTTGGCGCCATGGGTGCGAATAGCCCAGGCACTTCACGCTAAGGTGGCAATGCGGCCGATCCAGCAACAACAAGCCGAACCCGAATGGCGCGAGTACGCCCTGGAAATTGAGATCGAATTGCTCAGGGCGAAAAAGGCTGCCAAATCGCAAAAGTGACGCGTTTTGCCGAAAAAACGGGGCGGGAGTAGCCCACCTCATTTCAACAACGGCAAACCCACCCGCCCGTTGGTGATCTCTTGGACGCCTTCGTCGTGGTGATCGTCTTCGCGTGAGTCGACCTTGAGCGTTGGCGCTCCCGTTTTCAACCGCCCGGCGGCGCGTTCCTCCTCTTCCCAGAGGTCAATCTCCTTCATCAGGGCGTCGACCATTTCGCTTTCGGGGATGGTGTAGAGTTTCTCGCCGCGTTTGAAGATCATGCCTTTGCCGCCCCCTGCCGCGATGCCCAGGTCGGCCTCGCGCGCCTCACCCGGGCCGTTGACGACGCAGCCCAGGACGCTGATCTTGATCGCGGTCGTCCGGCCCTTCAGGCGATCTTCGAGCTCGGCAATGATCTTTTCGAGATCGATTTCGAGCCGGCCACAGGTCGGGCAGGCGATGAGCTCCGGCTTGCGCACGCGCCGCTGCGTTGCCTGGAGGATGTCGAACGCCGCCGCGATTTCGGGGACCGGATCGCCCAGCAGCGAAATCCGGATGGTGTCGCCGATGCCGTCCAATAGCAACGGCGCCAGGCCGCAAGCGGATTTGGTAACGGCGTAGGGCGCCTTGCCCGCTTCCGTGATGCCGATGTGCGTCGGATAGTTGGCTTGCTTGGCATACATGCGATACGCTTCGACGGCGGTGAGCACATCGCTCGATTTGAGCGACACGATCATGTCGCGGTAGCCGACTGATTCAGCGATCTCGATGTAACGCAGCGCGCTATCAACCATCGCCGGCGGGCAAGGGTAGCCGTACTTCATGGCGAATTCGCGTTCGAGACTGCCCGCGTTGACGCCGATGCGCATGGGCACGCCCTTGTCCTTGGCCTTCTTCAGGACGGTGCGAAAGCGGTCCATGCCGCCGAGGTTGCCGGGGTTGATGCGCAGCTTGTCGATCGGATGGTCGAGCGCGGCCAGGGCCATCTTGTGATCGAAGTGAATATCGACGATGAGCGGAATCTTGATGCGTTTTTTGATTTCGCTCAAGACGGCCGCGTCTTCGGGCTTGGGCACGGTGACGCGCACCAGCTCGCAGCCGGCTTCTTCGAGCCGGTGGATTTCGGCAAGAACCGCCGCGATGTTGCTGGTATCGGGCGTGGTCATCGACTGGACAACGACGGGATTATCGCCGCCGATGGCGACGTTGCCGACCTGCACGATGCGCGTCTTGTGACGATTGAAAGTGTGCTTGTACACGAAAACTCCTTGATGCCGCGGTCTTCGTTTAGCGCCCGCGCCGCGCCTGCTATAACAGGAAGTGCGACGCGGGCGCTAAACGAAGTTTGGGATGAATCGCCATGGTCCGTACCGTCATTCTATCGCACGATTAACGGATGACATGGTAGTTTCTCGGGCGGGGTGGCGTCAAGCCGAGCTGATGATTCGCTCCAGGGGCCTTTGAACCAGTCCAGAGCGTAAGCCATGGGTTGCGCTTCCCGTCGCTTGCGCTCCGGGCTGGTTGCGCGTGTTTATTTTTCACCCCAGCGCCTGAGCAACTCGTGTTCCACGCCGAGCTGGTCGCAGATGCGGCCCACGATAAAGTCGATCGCATCGTCCAGACTCTTCGGCTTCGTGTAGAAACCAGGCGACGCGGGCAACACCACGGCGCCGACTTCGGCGCAGGTCGTCAGATTGCGAAGCTGCACGACGCTCACCGGCGTCTCGCGCGGCACCAGGATCAGCTTGCGCCTTTCCTTGAGATGGACATCGGCGGCGCGGTGAATCAGGTTTTGCGACAACCCATGCGCGATTGCCGCCACCGTTCCGGAACTGCAAGGGCAGATCACCATGCCCGCCGTCAAGAACGAACCCGAAGCGATGCCGGCCATGAAGTCGCGGTGGTCGTGATACAGAACCTCCCCACGCCCCTTCGCGGGAGAGGGGTCGGGGGTGAGGGGGCTGTGCCCCAGCAAGTCCGAAAGTAGAAAATGTTCCAGATCGATCGTGCGATCCAGCTCTTGCTGAATCACCTGCGCGCCGGCGGGGCTGATGACCAGGTGTACTACCCGGCCCGCGCGGATCAGCACCTCCAGCAAGCGAACGCCGTAGGGCGTCCCGCTGGCGCCGGTCATCGCAACCACGAGGTCATTGGCGGCCATCGGCGTGCTCTTGCTTTTTTTCCTCGGCCCTGGGTTGCAGCTCGCCGTTATTCTCCCCCGGCGGGGCTGGCGCCGGCGGGACGTCGGCTTTCATGTCCGGATGCGAGCGATGCAGCACCTTGTCGGCCATGCTCTCCGCGACCTGATCGAGCCTTTCGGTTACTGGCCCAACAATCGGCGGCATCTCGTTCGGATTGCCCGTCACCACCGGCTTGCGATAAACACGATACGCCAAATAAACGCCGACCCCAACCAGCACGACCAGGACGATGATCGGTTTCACCATGGCCAATTCCGAGGACTGGATCAGATCGATAATGCTGTCGGTGAACCAGTAGCCCAGGAAAAACAAGATTGTTACACCCGGAATCGCGTAGATGCCGTCCGCAACGAGGAAATAAGTGATCGGCAACTTCGTGATCCCGGCCGTCAGGAAAATCGGCGCCCGGATCCCAGGCGTCAAACGCGCAAACAGCAGGATCTTCACGCCATAAGTTTTGAAATTCTCCGAGATGCTCGCCAAACGTTCGGGCGTCAGCAGCCGTTTGCGGATTAACGGCAACTCGACCAGCCTGGCGCCCCAGAAACGACCGATAAAATAAAGAAAACTATCGCCAATAATCACGCCCACAATACACACCGGCAGCATCAGCCACCACTGGATTTTTTCCTTGTGCGTCGCCAGCGCGCCGCCCAGAACAATTGGCAACTCCTCGGGCATGGGAAAGCCCAATCCGGTTGCCAGAATGCCGATGAACACGCCGAGGTAGCCCCAGCTTTCAATGAATTCCTGCATGTCGTTCCGTTCAAGCCCCGGGATGAGCGAAGCGACTCCCGGGGATCGGAATGGCCATCAACTCCACGCCCACCCAGGCAGATCATAAAACAGACTCCAACCTGGGTACAATACGAACTTGCCGGAGGATTTTCCCCATGAAACTTGGCCTCATCAATTCCGCCTGGGCCCAATCTGGCCGTGACACCTCCTACGGCATCCGCATGACCAAGGAGATCGGCTTCGACACGATCGATATTTTCACCGATCCGCTAGACATCGACGTGAAGGAACGCAAGCTCATCAAGCGCGAATGCGATAAGGCGGGGCTCCCAATCGTCAGCGTCGCCTGTGTCGCCATTGGGCTTGTCGATTTCAACCCGAGCGTCCAGCGCTTTCATATGACGCGCTCCAAGGCGTTTCTCGACCTCGTCTACGAATTCGAGGCGCAAAACTTGCTTCTGGTCCTGGGCGAATACATCTGGGAACAGCAGGTAATCCCGCCGCGCGAGCAATGGGAGGTCGCCGTCAAAAACCTGCGCGAGTTGGGCAAATATGCCGCCGACCTTGGTGTGCAGATTGCCCTGGAGCTGGAGCCGTTCAAACTGTCGCTTTTGAATAGCGTGGACAGCATGGTGCGTTTCATCGATGAGGTGGACCACCCCGCCGTACGCGCCAACATCGACGTATCGCACCTGGAACTGGCCCACGTCAAACCGGAAGAGTTGCGGCGGCTCAAGGGCAAGGCGATCCACGTCCACATCAGCGATTGCGACGGCAAGGTCCACGGCGATCTACCGCCGGGCCGCGGCGTCATGAATTTTGAACCCTACCTGCGCGAGATCAAGGCACTCGGAATCAACGGCACGGTCTCGATCGAACTTGAGTATTCGCCCGAGCCGGCCAAAATCGCCGAGTGGGTGCGCGAGGCCTACACGTCCACGGATCGCCTGATGCAAGCCGCGGGGCTACGGGGTTAGGTGTTTTTGCGGCTGAAGCGACGCGAACCAAGGCCAGCGAATTGGTTTCCGAAGCCGACCATATTTGGCGCGGGAAGATTTGTCATTTTACCAGAAATGAGGTGATGTCTCACGCTGCGTCTACGGTCAATATGAAACACCACCAAAAATGACCCTGCGAATGTGTCAAACTCCACTTCTGTGTGGCATTCATCGCTCTTGATGTCAATTACGGTCACGGTGACGATCCATAGGGTCTGGTGCGCGGGTGTGGTAATCGCTGCCGCTTTGCGAGCAAGCTCAACGGTTGCCGAGGCACACCAGTTCGGCATCGGTTCGCATGTAAATTCGCCCCTCGACCACGGCCGGCGACGCGAGGATGGGCGCACCGAGATCGTTGCGGGCGACGATGTCAAGGGTATCGCCGGCGCGAACGACGTAAGTGATGCCGGTCTCGGACGGGAAATAAAGCAAATCGCCCGCGACGATGGGGGAGGCGGCGAAACGGTCGCTGATGCGCTCCAGAAAAATGAGCTTGCCCGTGACGGCGTCGAGGCAACTGAAGACGCCGGTATCGTTGCAAGTAAACAAACGACCCTTGGCGTACGCGGGTGTTGGCACGTGCGGGCCGCCGCGCACTGCTCGCCAGGCCAGGTGCGTCGCTGTTACATCTCGCGAACCGCCCGGCCGAAACGCCAGCGTTGGCCCGTTACGCCCCGAAGCTGAGTACAACAGGTCTTTCCCCACAACGATGGCTGGCACCACTTCTTGCGTCGGACCTTTGAGCGACCAGAGTTCCTTGCCGGTGGATGGGTCGTAACCGCGCACCGTCTCGGCGCCGGCGAGGACGAGCTCATCGCGTTCACCGACGCGCACGACGATCGGCGTAGTCCAGGTCATGCCGCGTGCGCGTTTGCCTTCCCAGACCTTTTTGCCCGTGGCCTTGTCGAGAGCGAGGAAAATCGACTCGGTCCGATTCTGGTCCTGGGCGAGGATGACTAGATCTTGGTAGAGCAGGGGACTGGACCCGGCGCCGTGAGTTGTCTTGATGGTGAGCTCGTGATGCCATTGGAGCTTGCCATTGAAATCGAAACAAACCAGGCCGCAGGAGCCGAGGAAGGCGATGACGCGCTGCCCGTCGGTAACGGGGGTGGAAGTGGCGAAGCCATTCTTGGGCCAAACGCCGGTCTCAGCCGGTCGGACCGGCGCCTGGCGTGTCCAGCGCAGCTTGCCGGTTTGCCGATTGAAACAATGCACGAAGCGTTTGGTCCCCTTCGGATCCGCACTGGTAAGGAAGATGTGATCGCCCCAGACGATGGGGGACGAGTTGCCCGCGCCCGGGACTCTCGTTCGCCAAACGATATTGCGCCCGTCCTTGTCCCACACCGTTGGAAGGCTGGTCTGATTGGTATCGCCCTGTCCGCTGGGTCCGCGAAAGCGCGGCCATTGCCGCTCGGCGCCAGGCGAGGGCAGCACGATTGCGAGAGCCGCGGCCGGCTCGGTCGTCTTGCGGATCACGGTGCCGGCGGGTTCCGCCTTCGCGCCCCTGTCAAACGGAGGTACTTGCTTGTACTTGCGATAACCCTGGCGCATGAGTTCCAGGTAATCGGTCCGAATCTTGAGCCGCAGCTCGTAAGCTTTCTTGAGAGCCGGGTCGGCCTGTACTTTTTGCTTGCCGCCATGTTTGGCAAGGAAGCTCTCCGCATTATCCGCCGTCGCCACCCGCTGCCATTCCGCTGCCAGATCGGTGATCAGCATTTTCTCAAGGACGAGTTCGCGATATTTTTTGTTCTTGACATCGGCGGCCAGCACTTTGAGTTGCGCATCCAGCGGATACTTTTCATCGCCATCGCCCGCTGGCATCCGCGCGACCCCGAGAAACAATGACACGCCAAAAACAAGGGACCATTTCCACACAGCACAATCCTCCCAATGCGACGACCGGAACGGGCCTGGTTATGATGGCGTCTCGATCGGGCGATGTCGAGTGGAAATTGCGTGGGTTGGTGGAATCTTTTCGATGGCGTTTTGGACTCGTCGCCGGATTCGAGCCGGGCGCCTGCGTGGAGCATGCCCCTCACCCCTGGATTTCTCTCACAAAAGAGAGGGGAGGTGAACGGTCACGAAAATAGTTCGCGCCTGTTGCCAAATCCGGCCTACTTTGCAATCCTAGTCCCTGGCGGGTTTGTCGGCTTCCAGCGTTTGGGCCGGCAGAATTCTTGGCCCGCCGCGCAGCGAGTTCAAATCCGAGGTTGCTTCATGACTCCTAACCCTACCATTCCGCGTCTGGCCATTGTGGTCGGCGGCGGGCCGGCGCCGGGCATCAACGGCGTGATCAGTGCCGTCACCATCGAAGCGGACAACAAGGACATCGAGGTCTTCGGGATTCAGGACGGCTATCACTGGCTTGTCAAGGGCGATCTCGGCAAGGTGCGAACCCTGCAAAAACACCAGGTCGCCCAGATGTATATTCGCGGCGGCTCCATGCTCGGGACGTCGCGCACCAACCCCACCAAGAAAAAAGAGGACATGGACCAGGTTCTGGAATGTTTCAGGAAGATGAAATTCAGCGCGCTGGTGAGCATCGGGGGCGACGACACTGCGTACACCGCGAGTCAAATCTATCGGGCCGTCACCGCCGCCGGGGGCAGCCTGCGCATTGCTCACGTGCCCAAGACGATCGACAACGACTTGCCCTTGCCCGGCTCGACGCCGACGTTTGGCTTTGAAACCGCGCGGCACTACGGCGTCAGTAGCGTGCGCAACCTGGCCGAGGACGCGCGCACGACGGGGCGCTGGTACATCGTCGTGTGCATGGGTCGCGCCGCCGGCCACCTGGCGCTGGGCATCGGCAAGGCCTCCGCCGCCACCCTCACCATCATTCCCGAGGAATTCGGCTTTAACGAAAAGCATAAACCCAACACCATTGCTTTCCGCCGCCTGTGCGACACCATTGTCGGCACCATCATCAAGCGGATCGAGAATAAGAAAAACTACGGCGTCATCGTTCTCGCCGAGGGGCTCATCGAATCGGTCAGGGAGGAGCTGCGCGTCATCCTTGACAAAACCAATGGCAAATACGGGACTTATGAAACCGACGATTTCGACAATCTGCGCATGGGTGAGATCGAGTTCGGCAAGTTGATTCGCGAACTGGTCATGGAGCGACTGACCCTGCCTGACCCCAAGAGCAAGGCGCCGGCGTTTCGCCTGCATGAACTCCTCGGCGAGAAGATCGAGCCCTATGGCTTGACCGCGAAGTTGATCGACAAGGACCTCGGCTACGAGCTTCGCTGTGCCGACCCGATTCCCTTCGACGCCGAATACACGCGCGACCTGGGCTATGGCGCCGTGAAGTTCCTGCTTTCGGAGGAAGCGACGAAGTATGGCGCCGTTATCACGTTCGAGCAGGGGCGCATGATCCCGCAACCATTCGAAGCGATGATCGATCCGGTGACGAAGAAGATGCGCACCCGGCACGTCAACATCCACGGCGAGAGCTTTGAGGTGGCGCGGCGGTACATGATACGCCTGCAACGGCGGGATTTCGACAACCCGGAAATGCTGGCGAACCTTGCCCGGGTCGTCAAGAAAACGGTGCCGGAGTTTCGCAAGGAATTTGAGTATCTGGTCGAGCCAGGCGCGTCGGTAACGGAATAGAATCCAGGCGAGGAGCGGGAAAGTGTGTTTTTCCGTCGAAGCGAGTTTTGCCGCCGGGGGCGTGTTGGTCCCGGCGGGAATCTATTGTTTGGGAAGTGCCGCGCGAAAAAAGCCGACCTACCTCGGCCTGGCCTCGGTGCCGCTTTTCTTCGGGATCCAACAGATCAGCGAAGGGTTCGTCTGGTTAGGGTTAAATCAGCATGACGATGGTTTGAAGCAGGCCGCCTCGCTTGTCTTTCTCTTTTTCGCGCTGGCGTTCTGGCCGTTCTGGTTCCCGGTGTTGACGACGTTGATGGAGCCGCGACCGGCGCGCAAGGCGTTCTTCGCCGCCCTGAGCGTGGCAACAACGGCGTGGTTCTGGGTCCTTTTTTATCCACTCCTGATGGACCCGAACGGTCTATTGGAAACGCAGATCGAGCAAAGCTCCATCGCTTACCTTTACCCCGGTCTGGCGGTCTACGATTACATTGATAAGCCCTACCTGCGCATGCTTTATTTCTCGTCCGTCGCCCTGCCGCCGCTGCTGGGATCGGAGCAATGGGGTCGCATCCCGGGGCTCGTGCTCGGGGCATCAGCCTTGCTTGCCGCCGTCGTCTACCATTATGCATTCGTCTCGGTCTGGTGTTTCTTCGCGGCGGTCCTGGCGGTCTACCTTTGTGTTGTGTTTTTCCGCTTGCCCTCGCCGGCGAACGAACACGTTGACACGTTGGCAAGACCAACCTCGGGGACGTGGTGAAACTGTGGGTGGAACCAGCGGATTGAACCTGCAAGGTCGAAGGTCGGCTTGACGCCGGCAAGCTGGCTCTCTAGCATTGTGTATGAGTGCCGCGAATTCTGCGGCATGACCGGACTGCTTTGCCAGCACGGCCCCGTCGTCTAGTGGCCTAGGACACGGCCCTTTCACGGCCGCGACACGGGTTCGAATCCCGTCGGGGTCATTTTTCAAGTCTGCCAAATCCACGCCAAGCCATTGTAGAAATGCACTTTACGAAAAACGGCCTGATTCACTTCGGGCCGTTTTTGTATTTTGTACCCGATTCTTGTACCGGAAACCCCTGATTCTGTACACGAATCGGCTCCGTCGTTGATCGACAGCGTCTTTTGAAAGATCGTCGAGTTGGGACACTCGGTGAGAGCCATCTGCACGGAATTTACGTGGCCCATGTAGTGTCGGTCCACGACGTCCGAACTGTTGGCCAGGCCACGCGGGTGATGGTCGTTTCGGGAGCGTAGGAGCAAGGCGGCCGAGTTGATGGCCCCGCACGAGAGTACGAAGACGTCCGCGGTGATTTCTTCCCGCTTGCCGTTGCTGTTAACGATCACCTTCGTCACTTCGCGGCCCGAAGGACTGGTTTCCAGACGTTCGACGAGCGCATTCGTTCGCAGGGTGGCCGTGAACGACATAATCGTGGAATGCATCCTTGTAATGCCCCTTGGCCCCGTTGACCCCAAAAAGACGCTGCGTATTCGTCTCGTTGTCGCAGAAAAGGACCTTTGGTGCTTCGTCGGCTTGGAGGAGGTAGTTGCCAAGTTCCGGATGCACGGCCGCGATGGCCCCTCATCCGTCAACGTCAGGCCTCGGCTTGGCTCCCCCCTTGAACGACCAGGCGGTGCGGAACCAGAGTTGCGGCAGTACATGGATCTCCGCTTCTTCCGGGCCGCGGTTGTGGATCGTCACCAGCATCAAAAGATCGTCCACCGAGGCCTTGGCGTATTCCACGAATACATCGAAGTAGCAGTCATCGTCGAACAGCCCGGTATCAAGCAGTTCGAACTCGGGCTGGTCCTTGCCGCGCTGACGGTTTTCTAGGGCGAGCCGTTGGTAGGGAAACTCTCGCTGCGGGTACTTGTATAGCATCTTGAGATAAGAATGCGTCGGGGTGGCATCGACGTAATAGTAGAGTTCCGGCACATCCTCGCCGTGATTGGCTTCACTGTTGGTCAGGCCGAACAGGCGTTCTTTCAGAATCGGATCGCGGCCGTTCCACAAGGCAAGCGACAGGCACAGACGTTGTTCGTCGTCACTGATTCCGGCGATGCCGTCTTCGCCCCAACGATAGGCCCGGCTGCGTGCGTGGTCGTGTGGCGAATAATCCCAGGCGGTGCCGTGCTCGCTGTAGTCCTCGCGAACGGTGCCCCACCGGCGCTCACTGAGGTACGCATTGCGCGCTTGCGAACATTTTTTCGCCACAAATTCCCTCAGCTACACGTGAAGGGAATTTGTGGCGAAAAAATGTTGTGGAGATGGTGGCCCGTTCGTGAGCGCCAAAGTGGCTCGATTTTGGAGCGCGGTTGACAAGACGATCTTCTTCCAGGCGTTGTTTTTCAGTATTCATGATGGATCCGACTTCTGTTTGGCCGCGAGAATTGCGCGAATCAAATCTTCTGGCACTTCGTCATGAACTTGATCGCAGGCTGTCTTGCTGGCCTTGATGGTGATTTCGTAGGACTGCACGTAGGCAACGCATTCGGGACAAATGCCCAGATGCTCCTCGAAGATCGCCCGCTCGGTTTGCGACAGCTCGCCGTTCGAATAGTCCATCAGGAAATCGGCGACTTCTTTGCAGGTCACGCGGTTCTCCCCAATCAATCTGGTGAGTGGTGAGTGGTGAGTGGTGAGTTGTACTAACCACTAACCACTAACTCGTTTTGATGCTCTACGTGACCTTCGGTTACAAGCCAGCGCGAGATTTCTTCCGTCAGTTTCCCGGTGTTGTCCATGCGTGGCAACTTGTGCTGGCCGCCGAGCTTGCCCTTGGATTTCATCCAGGCTGCGAAACCGCCGCGCCGAACCAGCGTCACCTCAGGAGCCCGCATGGTCAGGTCGCCGGCACGATGGGCCTGGTAGTCCTCATTGACCCGGCAAAGGGTCTCGTCCAGGGTTCGCGCAAAAGATTCGAGATCGTGTGGCGGCTGCACGAACTCAACGAGGTAGCGATGGCGTCCCGGTCCGCTGCCTGACGTAGGGAACACCGGGCCGACATGAAAATCGGCCAGCGCTGCCCCGGTCGCGTCGGCAGCGTTCGTCATCGCTCGTTCGATTTCCTCGCTGATCAGATGCTCGCCGAACGCGGACAGGTAGTACTTGGTGCGTCCCGTGAAACGCAACAGACCCCTCACCCCCAACCCCTCTCCCCCAAGGGGCGAGGGGAGCCTGGTGCTCTCAAAGCAGACCGTGTCGCCGATCACATAGCTCCAGAGGCCGGCGCACGTCGTCAGCACCACAGCATACTGTATGCCGGGGACCACCTCGGCGACGGTGTGCCGCGTCGGTCGGTTCTTGCTCAACTCATCGACAGGCACGAACTCGAAGAACACATTGTGGTCCGGAATCAATCGCAACATCTTGTATCGGTGATCTTCGGCCGCGATGAATCCCTCGGAAGCGGGGTACGTTTCCAGAAAATGAGCGTCGTCGCTGCCGATGACCTGACGGAACATCGACCGGTAAGGCTCGAAACTGGTGCCGCCGTGAATCACCAAACGTAGCTCGGGCCAGATTTCGGCAATCTGTTTCTTTCCGGTGATCTGCTTCAAGCGGTCGAATAGCACGAGGAGCCAGGACGGCACGCCGCTGATCATGGTGATCGGCAGTTTGACGCTTTGTTCCGCGAGCACGGTCAGCTTTTCTTCCCAGTCCTTAAGCAAAGCGACATCGAGCGGCGGATAGGTGAACGGTCCCATGGTCGCGGGCGCCTCCCGAGCCACGATGCCGCTGAGATCGCCGGCGAGGATTGCTGAATCCGGGCCAAGCCTTTGCAGGTCGGTGCTGCCGCCAAGGAAAAAGAGCCGGCCCGTGAACAACGGAATCTCCGGATGGACGGCACGGAACCAGGCCAGCGAAGTCAAGGCGGCCTTCTGGTTCGATGCCATCATCTCGTGGGAGACCGGAATGTACTTCGTGGTTCCGGAGGTGGTGCCCGACGAAAGTGCGAAATACGGAATCTGGCCCGTAGTCGTCCATTCTCTGAAACCTGCGTAGTGAAATTTCGGGCTTTTTTTTCAAAACTGGCGCAGCTGGGCACGGGGCGTTTTCCTAAGCTGCTGGCATGGACGCTTTCGAGCAACTCAAACAGGACGTTCGCGACGG
>JACPPF010000141.1 GCA_016191165.1 Planctomycetota bacterium | reverse complement strand
TTGGCAAAAGTACGTGGCCTGGTTCCAAGGCAAAACGCTCCGTCGCCTGGACCGCGGCCACGGCGTAAAAGTGTTGACGAATCAACCATTAACCTTGAAGGAAGCAGCTTGACAACCACGTTGGGAAATCAGCTGCACCCTAATCAGATCATCAACTCCCCGGCTCACTCGGCGCCGGGAAAACGGCGGTCGAAGTAACCCATCTTTCTGTTTCCGATTCGCATATCATGGCCTTAGAAAAACCTGGTGAGCCGAGCCCCGCAAGGAGCCGGTTGAGGGCGTACGTCCTTTGATCTCAAACGACAGCGCCGTTCGGTCCCGACACATTTTGTCTATGGGATGCCGACGAAATGACTTCCCGATTTGTCTTTCACGCGCCGCGACCGTCAGGGAGCGGTTGGCGCTAAAGGCTTCCCGCTCTCTGACGGCCGCGGCTCGTGAAAGACAAATCGGGAAGTTATTTCGCCGGCGTCGCTAGGCGGTGGGTTTCAGCTTCCCGCCGATCATCGTCATTGGCATTAGAAGCGCGGTAAAGGTCACGTGGTACCAAATGGGAACATACGGCCACGACATAACCACCACCAGCAAACCCATGGCCAATAGCAGTAAGCCGAGGAACAGCGGCGCGCGTTTATTCTCACCGGCGATCAGCGCGGCCAGAAATCCGGACATCACCGAGACGATGACCCCGACGACAATATGTTCGAGAAGAAGGGTCGTGTCCACGGTGAGATCACCGCCATTCTTGACGGCCTCTTCGAACGCGCGTTGATGAACGCCGAACTCCTCCGGCCAAATGGCCGAAAAAACCTTCTCGCTTCCGACCCACACGATCATCCAGGCAAAAAACCCGGCAATAACGCCCACGACGATTCGTACCATCGATTTCTCCTTGCTCATTGGCCTTGAGGCGGCTCCCATAGTTCGACCTTGTTTCCCTCGGAATCCATGACCCAGGCAAACTTCCCATACTCGGATTCGTCAATCTTCTCGAGCACATTGCAGCCTTCTTCCCTCAAGACCTTGACCAGGGCGTGGAGGTCTTCCACTCGGTAGTTGATCATGAAGGGAGCGGAACTCGGAGCAAACTGCTTACTTTCTTGGGAAGCGATGAGCCAGGCCGTTGTGCCCGCAACCGGCTTGCCCTCGGCGTCGGTCCAGGGGAAGGCAGCTCCGCCCCAGGCCTGGACATCGATTCCCAGGTGCCTTTTGTACCAGGCCTGCAGGGATGGGGCGTCCTTGGCCTTGAAGAAAATACCGCCGATGCCCGTGACTCGCTTCATGTGACCTCCGATGCGCGGTGGTAGCAAAAGGAAAGTTCTTCCGCGGCCGAACTCCAAAGCTCAGCCGCCGGGGCCACTACAACGGCGGGATGTCGCGCGAAACAAGAATGCCGGCCCGGTCGTGGCTGCATGTTCATTTTGGCCGCCGAATTCTCATTGGCGGTATCCTTCGGTATCGACGCCGGCTGAGTGCTCGAACGCTGCGCGCGTTAACCCACCGCCAAGTTTCGCGCCGCTGCGTCGGCCGCCGACAACATCAGTGATATTCCTGGCCTGCCTCAATCGCAAGGCCATCGCCGTCCGGCCAGGCCATGCGTAAACACCTGCACCTCGTCTTCGCCGTTTGGAAGAGCGAGGGTGTCCGCCCTCCTTGCCCGCCGCGAACGGCGTTCAACCATTCGAGCCGTGCCCTCTTCCGGTACTGAGGGTTTGACATTCATCGTTACACCTGGAACACCTGGCCTGTGCCGCGAACTATTTCGACACTGCTGGCCATTAATCAGTAGAATATAGGTGTGGTTCCCCTCCTCCCTCCAGCGGTCCTCTGACACAGGCAGGCTCCCTTGAACGATTTCTGCAATCCCACTCCCATTGCGACGCCCGAACAGTATCGCGCGGCGATTCTGGCGGTTCGTCAGCGCATGACCGATCTACAACTGGCAATGCTGCAAACGCATTGCCGAGCTGAGGAGCACTCCATCTCGACCAACCGCCTCGCGGAGCTTCTCAAATTGCCCACGGCCGGGTCCGCGAACACGATGTACCGGAATTACGCCCACTGGATCGCGGACGAACTGAAGTTCGTGCCGACCAACCTCAAACACAAACACTGCTGGTGGCTTGCGCTGGCCTACGGCCGCGAAGACGGCGATGTCGATGGTGACTACGAATGGATCATGCGCCCCGAACTGGTGGAAACGCTCAAGGCCATGCGCTGGGCCTGAAGCGTTTTGCCGCGACCCGATGGGTAGCGCGCCTAAAAAACCTCCAGCGACGGTGCGATTTTTTCCGCGCTCCCCTTCGGGTCGCGGCTAAACCCAAACGGACATTACCATGTGGCGAGCTCCGCTTCTTGTTTGGTTTTGCGTCGCCGCACCGGCGCTGGCGAACGAAAAGCCGATCGTGATTCAACTATTCCCCGGCAAGGTCCCGGATGAGACGGGCAAACTCGGCCCCGAAATGACCCGCATGTCGCCGAAGTTCACCAGGAAGGAAGTCGAAGTCACCGAGCCGACGCGGATGCTGACCAACGTCAGCAGACCCACGATCACGATCTATCGCCCCGCGAAGGCGAAGGACACCGGGGCCGCGGTGGTGATTTGCCCGGGCGGCGGCTACTGGAACCTGTTCTGGGAACTGGAAGGCGAGGAGGTTGCCGCCTGGCTGAATTCGATCGGCGTGACGGGCATCATTCTCAAGTATCGAGTGCCGCGCCGCCCCGATGAGCCGAAAGGCATCCCGGCCCGGCGCCCGCTTCAAGATGCCCAGCGCGCCATCAGTCTGGTGCGCAGCCGGGCCAAGGAATGGAGCATCGACCCGAAGCGCATCGGCATGGTCGGCTTTTCCGCGGGAGGCCATCTGGTGATCGCGACGGCGACCAGCTTCGAGAAGCGAACCTATTCGGCGATCGATGCCATTGACAAGGTCAGTTGCCGACCCGATTTCGTCATCGCCGCCTATTCTGGCTACCTGAAGGCCAAGGACAAGGACGAACTCGCGCCGGGCCTGCGCGTCCCCGCCGGAACGCCGCCGGTTTTCCTGGCGCATGGCGGGGCCGACATCATCAGCACGCCGGAACATAGCGTGTTCATGTACCTGGCCCTGCGCCGCGCCGGCATTTCGGCGGAGCTGCACCTTTACGCCAACGCCGCCCATGACTTTGGCGTTCGGCCCAGCGATCAGCCGTGCTCCACCTGGACGAAGTCCTGTGCCGACTGGATGCGCCATCAGGGATTCTTGAAAAAACGCATGCGCCCGTGATGGTGACGCGGACTCCGTCAGGCTGGAAAGCCTGACCTACAAGCTCCGTCAGGCTGGAAAGCCTGACCTACAAGCAGCGGAATTGCGCCATGAGAATTCACGCTTGCCTCATTGTCGCCACGCTCGTGGTCGCATCACCGGCTTTGGCGCAACCAAACCAATCCCTGAAGCATTTCACCAGCAGGACCAACATCAAGTTCGTCTGGATTCCGCCGGGCACATTCCGGATGGGCAGCCCGGGAGCGGAAAAAGGTCGGGGCGATGACGAAATTCTGCGCGAGATCACGCTGACCCAGGGCTTCTACCTGGGCATCCACACCGTCACGCAGGAGCAATGGCAAGCGGTCATGGGCGGCAACCCCAGTCATTTTCGCGGCGCCAAGAACCTGCCCGTCGAACAGGTCTCCTGGGACGATTGCCTGGCGTTCTGCACAAAACTGAGCGCCATTGACAAGCGTACCTATCGACTCCCCACCGAGGCGGAATGGGAATACGCTTGCCGCGCGGGCACGACCACCGCGTTCCACTTTGGCCCAACCGTATCGCCCGCTCAGGCCAACTACCACGGTGAATTCACCTATGCGGGAGGCAAGCCCGGCGTGTATCGCGAAAAAACGCTACCGGTCGGCAGTTTCCCCGCCAATGCCTGGGGTTTATTCGACATGCATGGCAACGTCTGGCAATGGTGCCAGGACTGGCATGGCGGGTATGCTCGAAAAGACACGGTTGATCCACGCGGCCCAAAGACGGGGAAAAATCGTATCCAGCGCGGCGGGTCGTGGGGCAGTCATCCCATTTTCTGCCGATCTGCCAATCGCAACTTCACCGATCCAAAAAGCCGCAACGAATACTGTGGCTTTCGCATCTGCCTGAACGCGAAGTGACCTGGACGCCGTGGTGCGTCCGCGCTGCGCTTGACGCACCCTACGGTTCGTTTTGCAATTGTGTCAAATCTGGCTGCGTGCTACGAATTCAGCGATGCAGGCCCACCATGATGTGAGCGCCGGCGAGGAACAGGTTGCTGGTGGCGAACCCCTGCGTGCTCCCAGCGGAGAGGGGGCCGACATTGCCCCAGAATTGCCCCGACACGCCCACGCGAACAGTGAAGAGCGCGGGCGGCAGGCTGGGCCGCAGCACGTCGCCGAACGCGCCGCCGGGATGAAATCCCTTGACCAGGATGGGACGAACTATTGCTGGGCGAACGGCCCGGTGAATTGCGTGCGCGTGATCCGGGCGGTGAACGGGCAGCCATTTGTGGACCTTTCGCCGGCGTCGGTCGCGGCGCCATTCACGCATTATCGCAACGAGGGCGGATTCGGGACCGATGCGCTCCGCTACATTGTCGAACATGGCGTCGCCTCGACCGAGTTTTGGCCTGCGAATGCCATCGACCCGCGTTTCGACACTCCGGAGATGCGAAAAAATGCCGCCAAGCACCGCGTCACCGAATGGTACGATCTCAGGCCCGGGAATTTCGACCAGCTGGCGACCTGCCTGTTGCTCGGCTTTCCGGTCGCGGTGGGTTACAACTGGTGGGGACACGAGGTGACGGCGCTGGACCTGGTGGAAACCTCGCCCGGCGTCTTTGGCGTGCGCATCTGGAATTCATGGGGCGATTCGTGGTCCGAACGCGGCATGGCGGTGCTTTCGGAGTCAAAGGGAACGCCCGATGACGCCGTGGCGCCGCGGGTGGTTCATGCCAGTAAGGACTAGCAATTAGAAAGATAAGCGTTTAAGGTCCCGCCTCGCCCAGCGCCTTGCGCAGCGTCTCGATTTCGCCTTTAAGCGTGCGGCTAAAAGTCGCGACATCGCTGGAGTGCATCACCAGATTGCCGCCGGCTTTCGACCAGGTGATTTCCTGTTCCAGGCCGAGCCAGTAGTGGATGCCTGCGCCGACGTGGTGTTCGCGGGCGATGCGGAAGATGGTGCGCGTCGCCTCGTCGAAGCGCGAATGGTCGTATTGCTCTGGAATGCCAAGGCTACACGACAGATCGTGCGGACCAATCAAAACCGCGTCGAGACCCGGGACCGAGCAGATGTCGTGCAGATTTTGAATGGCCGGCACGCTTTCGATGTTGACGATCAGGATCTTGTCGCCGTTGCGTTTTTCGAGATAGTCGCGCAGCTCGGGTTCAAGCATATTCGGATCGCGCAGGGCATCATCCAGTCGCTTGCCCTTGAGAGGCCGCCATTTGACGGCGCCGACGAGTCCGCGCACCTGCTCCGCCGTCTCGACGTAAGGCCCGATGATGCCGCCGGCGCCAGCGTCAAGGGCCTTGCACGCCTCGAACGGATCGTTGCACGGAATCCGCACCACCGGCGGCACGCCCAGCGCCTGGTAGGTTTGGCAAATCCACGCCAGCGAGTGCCGATCGATCGGCGTGTGCTCGGTATCGACAAACACGAAATCCACCCCGGCCGCCTTGACCAGGTTGGGCCAGAGGGGAGACGTCGAGACCATCGCCGAGCTATAGACTCGGCGGCCTTCGTGCAGATTCCTGATGATGTCGCGGCCAGTCATGTTAAAACCCCTTGCAAAAAAAACTTGCTTGACCGCGCTCCCCTTCGGGTCGCGGCTAAACGGTAACTGGCTGCCCCGTCCGGCACGACTCGAGCGCCGCCTCGCACGTTGCGAAGATGGCGAGGCTCGCGCGGGCGTCCAGGATCGTGGGCCCGCCGCTGTCGATGGCGTCGGCGAAATTGTCGGCAAGGCGGAAATCGTTGTCCACGGCCACGCGCCGCTGTCGCGCGTCCCTGGCTGGCTGATTGCGATAATAGATGCCAACGTCTGGACATGCCTCGCGCAACACGAGGGCGCCTGCGTCGCCAACGATGTGCAGCTTGATCTCGCCGCCGGAAGGGTGGCTGGCCGACCCGATGCGGCCCAGGGCGAGTGAGCCGACGATG
Source organism: Planctomycetota bacterium (assembly GCA_016191165.1). Taxonomy (GTDB): domain Bacteria; phylum Planctomycetota; class Planctomycetia; order Gemmatales; family Gemmataceae; genus SIAQ01. Next base: position 17,781 of record JACPPF010000141.1, on the reverse strand, counting down.
CCGGCTTCCAGTTCGAGGGTGACGCTGGCCAAATCCTCAATGCCATTGTCGGCATACAGCTGGTGAAAGTGGGCGGTCGAACGAGCGAAGACGCGCCGCACCGCTGCACCGGTCAGCATCTGAATGTAGGCGAGCGGGTAGATGCCCTCGATTGCCAGTTCGCCCATCGGCTCTGCGCCCAGGCCGCCGTCGGAGCCGTCCTGGTGCGCGGCAATTTGATGCGCCTGCCAATCAAGCGGCGGATAGCCAGGTTGGCGCGAGCCCTTCGGCGGACCGGCGTCCTTGGCGAAATAGAAATCGACGTGGAGGGCCCGAACGCGCCCAATGGCGCCAGCGTAAATCTGTTCCCTGGCGTGGCGCACCGCCGGCAGAAAGTTGCGGTTCCACATCAGAAAACGCACGCCGGCTTTTTCGATTCCCTCCACCAAACGCTCGGCTTCGCAACGGCTCGTGGCAACGGGCTTGTCCTGCACGACATGCTTGCCAACCTGCGCGGCACGGATGCTCAGGTCGCAATGCCGGGCCGCCTCGGAGCTGACGATGGCGACATCAACGTTGAATTCGTTCAGCGCGCCTTCGACATCGCGAACATAGGGAATGCGATTGGCATCGGCGAATTGCTGATTGCGCTCGTGGGCCCACGTGGGGATGTGGGGATCATCCGCCACGACGACAAGCTCAAACCGGGGATGCGTCGCCATGCCGCGCGCGACGTAATCGTGCTTGATCGCACTCAGCACGGCCGCACGGAAGACGCGAGATTGATTCATGGCCCACCAGCCCGGAGCGCAAGCGACGGGGGAAAACTACAGCAACCCCAAAACCACCCGTCCCGCGCTTGCCGAATGCGGTCGGCCCTGACGGTCGCTGATCGTGGCGCCGGGGTCGATGCCCAGAAGGTGCAGGACGGTCGCATGCAGATCGGGCGGCGTCACGCCGTCGGCGCGCACATGGGCCGCGTGCTCGTCGCTGGCGCCATGGACCATCCCGCCCCGCAGGCCAGCGCCGGCAGCGAGCACGGTGTAGGCGTGGGGCCAATGATCGCGCCCGCGGCTATCGGTCGCGCCATTCATCACCACTTGCCCGATGCGCGGCGTGCGGCCAAACTCGCCCATCACCAGCACGAGCGTTGATTCCAGAAGCCCACGCGCGTGCAGATCTTCCAGCAGCGCCGAGATGCCGATATCCGCGGGCGGCAGCAGCTGGTGCTTGAGGGTGTTGAAGTTGTCCTTGTGGGTGTCCCAAAACGGCGACTTCACGTCGCTGCCATCGTTGTGCCAGTTGACTTGCACAAGCGTCGTGCCGGCCTCGATGAGGCGGCGCGCTTGCAGCAAGCCCTGGCCGAATGGATGTCGGCCATAGCGATCCCGCAACGTGCCTGGTTCTCGGCCCAGATCGAAGGCGCGCCGAACCGCGGGCGAACTGATGAGGCGATACGCCTGCGCATGCATGGCATCGTGCGCCTCGCCCCGTTCACCCCACGATGCCACGCGGCGATTCACCGCGTCAAGTAAGCCACGGCGTTCGCTCAAGCGTCCGACCGGCACATCGAGCGGTAACGACAATCCTTCCGGCTCGAACGTTTGCCCGGTGCCAAGCGATTTCACGAGCCAGGGATCGAAGGCGCTGCCAAGGAAGCCGGCCTTTTCGCCCGCGTAGTCGTTGGGCAGATCGAGAAACCGATTCCAGCGTGGCAACGTGACTGCGGTCGGCGCATCGCGGCGCCGGGCCTTCAGTCGCGTCACCAGCGCGCCGATGCCGGGATGATCGTCGGGCGTCGGTGGCGCGTCGAGGTCGGGCCGATTGTGCCGCTGACCCGTCAGCATGTAGTACAATCCCCAGCCATGGCGCGGATGCTCGTGGGTCATGCTGCGGATCAAGCAATATTTGTCCGCCTGCGCGGCAAGCCGCGGCAGATGCTCGCAAATCTGAATGCCGGGCACGCTAGTGGCGATGGGCCGAAACTCGCCACGAAAATGCGCCGGCGCGTCCGGCTTCATGTCGAAGGTATCAAGCTGACTGGGACCGCCGAAGAGATAGATCAAAATGCACGCCCGCGCGCGTCCCCTCCCTGGCGCTGGCGACCCCGACGCACACGCCGCCTTGCCAAGGATCGCCGGCAACGTCAAACCCAGCGCGGCCAGGCCGCCGACGTGCAACATCTCGCGGCGCGTGAATCCGTCGCAACAGCGCTGGCTGGACCCAAGGAAGGAAAGCATCGTGTGAGCATAAAGCGCCGGCCAGGATTTCGCAAGGGAAAAGCTGCGCCGCCCGAACGAATCACGAAAAAATCGAGAATCGAAAACACGAAACAACCGCCCGTTTCTTCGCTTCTTTTTCGTGTTCTCGATTTTCGGGCTTCCGTGATTCCGTCGTTGATGCGCGATCACTCCGCGTCCAACTTGGCCAGGAACTGTTCGTACTCTCGCCTTTGCGTTTCCAGCGTCTCGTTGAGCTGGCGGAGATTTGCGTGGAGCGTTTCGATTTGCTTGTCCTGGGCCACGAACTTCTCCAGGAATTTCTTGTAATGCTCCGAGCTCATGGGAATGATCTTCAGGTTTTCGCGCACGCGCGAATGGTCGGCCGTCACGATCGATAGCCGCCCCTCCATCTCGCCAATCTGCCGATGGGTCTCTGCGATCTTGGCCTCATGGACGCGCGCCTTCGTGAACGCGGCTTTCACGTCGGCGCTGACCACGGGACTTGAATCGTATTCGCGTGTTTGGCTTTGCGAAAGCGATTTGACCGGCGTCCCCCTCGGTTGTTGCGTGCGTTCCTCGCGGATGGAGTGCATCGCGGTTTGTCCCTTGGCGGCATTTAACTTGAAACGGAACAGGTCCGGGCCTCGATGCGGGTCACCCTTGTCATCGAGCCGCATCCAATCGGGGCGGACGATGTGATCGACGGTGAACGTGCGATCCAGGTCGGAAAGATTCTGGACAAAAAAGGTGCGCGTCTCCCGAGACTTGTACGACGGCAACGCCACACCCTTGACGATTTTGAGCGCCGTGAGCTTGTGAAAATCCAGGCTCGTCTCAACCTTGACGGTGATGCCGTTGGCGAGCGCGTACGACGGCGGCATGTTCAGCCTGTCAGCGCGCGGCGTCTCTTCCACCACGGCGAGCGTGACGGTCTTTCCGGCGGGAATCGCGACCTGGAAGCGGTAATGGTCGCGGGATTGCTCCGCGGGCTTCTTGGGTTCGAGCAGTTTCCATTCCGGGCGGATGGCATGTTCCACGAGGAGTTGCCGATCGCGGCTTGAGCGATTGCGAATCGTGTAGGTCTTGGTCTGGCGCATGGAGTATTTCGCGCTGAGCTGCTCCGAGCCGATCTTGAGGAAAAGGTCGGGAGCGGGCGCCTCCTGGGTGGTCGAAACGACCTCCGTGCCCTGGTCCAGCGCGTAGCTCAGCAGTCGGGATTCATTGGGTTGGACATCGAGGATGCGCGTGTCGCCGCCGAAAACGCCGCCGTCGTAGACGGTGATCGGTCCCTGCGTGAGCGGTTGGCCGGAGGTGTTTTTCAAGCGCAAACCCAGCAACGGATGTTTGGCGTGGACGCGTGGATTGAAAATGCTGATCTTGGCGCCGTCGATGGTTTTGTCCAGGATCGGCAGCATGGCGGACTTTTGCCGCTGTAGGGTTATTTTCTGATCGATGGAATACTGATAGTAGTCGCCAAGCGCGTCGGAGCTGGCGACAGACTGGATGCCCTCCTTGAAGTTGAACCCGGCGATGGCGCTGCCCTTTTTCCGGGCTTCCTCCTGTTTGGCAAGCTGCTGGGCCCGGCGGAGTTGGAGCTGGTCGTAGGTGAGCTTGCTCTGTTCGCGTGCCGACTTTTCCTGGGCGTCGCGGGCCAGGGCGTAGAGGCTCTGGAGCTGGAACTGGTTCATGCCGAATCCGCCTTGCATTTGCCCGCCAAGCCCGCCTTGCATTTGGGCGCCCTGCATCTGCCCGCCAAGCCCGCCTTGCATGTAACCGCCGCCCATCATGAAGCCGCCCATGCCGCCCATGCCCATCATTTGACCGCCCATGCCGCCTTGAAACGGTTGGGCGTTGGCGTCGACCATTCTCTTCATGTCCTCCTGCGACATGGCGCCGCTGTAGACCGGCGGGCGCAACGACGCGAATAGAGCGGGTTCAACGAAGGGGCGTGGTACATAGATTGGGTCGTACAGATTCATCCGAAACGAAATCGGCTTGCCGGAGACGAGCACCATGCGGACGTCGTTCCAGTCGTCGTCGCTGGTGTTTTCGACGAGGGCCCAGCCTTGCAGGAAAACTTTGCCGTTCGGTTCCAGACGAAGCCGATAGGTAGTTTTCCAGATGGGGCGTTCGACGACATAGCCGACGCGAACGGCGCGCTTGCCTTCGCCCGCGAAGCCGACGCTGACCGTCTTCTTTTGCGTGTCATGGGACCGCGCCAGCACCTGCAAGGCGCGCTGAAATTCGTTTTCAAGCGAGGCATTCTGAAAGCGCGCCGAGACGATTTGTTCCAGTGGGATGGCCTGCAAGCCGGCCGCGGTGTTGAGATTGAGGAACTCAACCTCACCTCCCGGAACGAGCCCCGCGCCACGGAAGCGCGATTCCATGCCAACAATGGTGCCGCTAATTTTGGTCGCTGGCCCATCTTTCTTGCCAGCACGAGCGAGGTGGATTTTTTCGCCGCGGGCCTGATTGAGAATCTGGCCGAAGGTGGGATTCGTGGTCAGATCCAGCGCGAAGCCGCGCAAGATTTTGTCCAGCGGATCGCTAGAGTCGTAGTTGACGGTGCCGACGCGGCCCTTGGCGTCTTGCAGGACGAGGCTTTTCAGAAGGTCGTTGATGTCGCCGGTGGGAAAGGTCAAATCGACGCGTGCGCTGCCGTTGACTTCGCCTTCGCGTTGAAAGTACCCGACACCGCTGTTGAAGAGGACAACCTGGCGAATGGGCAGCAGTTCGGCGGGTTTCGGCTTGCCGGCGACCGTGGTTGTGTCGGCCTGACCGACGCTGGTGAAATAGTGGTAGCCAAGGAACACTCCCGCCAAACTCGCGACGACGGACGCCGTCAGCCAGGCGTACTTTCGCTGGTTCATTACGTTCTCCTGTGATGGATGAAGAGGTGCGCGCAAGGGGATTTGCGATCGTTGCCGACCGTGGATTTGCAAGGCCCCGAAACGAAACGACGTGGGGAGGAAAACTTGCGCGCGATCTGAAACCCCGCTTGCCGTTTAGCGTTCGCATGGCACCACGCGAACGCTAAACCGCAAGCGGTTCAACGTAAGCGCACCCACGATACCTGCGTGATGAACAGGTCCAGCGAGGCGAACGACACGGCCGCGCTCGTGGCGAAACGGGGCGTGTCGTGGCCGGGGAAGGTCGCCAGCGTCGCGTCGCCCACCAAAAAGACGTTGAAGTCCTTGCGCAGATTCTTGTAGCCGGCGGTGGTACTGCACACGCACATGTCGGTCGAATAGCCGGCCAAAAGAACGTGGCGGATGCCTTGCTTCTTGAGAAAATCGCGCAGGACGGTGTAGCCGTCGGCGTCATAGAAAACGAGATCGCGCTCGGCGACCTCGATCGGCTTCGCAACCGGGATCGGCAAGTTCCAGAAACCGTCGTTGTTGAACTTCGCGCTCGCGTCCAGACCTGGAAACTGGCGGAAGTAATCGACGGCCGGCTTGTCGGACGAGATGACGATCTTCTCCGGGATCGGCTGACCCTTATAAGAAAAACTACTCAGCCTGGCCGCGAGCTCCTTCGTGCCCTGTTGGCGTTCGTCGGCGTTCGGTTGATGCTTGACGGAGCGGTACAGTTTGCCGCGGATCGCGTCAGCGGTGCCGGGGAGGCTGTAGCCGACTAGGCCGACGCGCCCGCGGTGTTTCTTGAGGAAAGGATTGACCACGTCCTTCATGTGCTTGACCGTGAGGCGATTCTTGAACGGCGTGCAATGAAACGCCGCCCCGGCCGGTTCGGGGCTCTTCCAGCCCTGGCCATCATCGACGCCCCAGGGATGCACGACGAGGATCGCGGTCGCTTTCGATTCAAGGCGATTCGGCGCCTCGATGATGCCGCGCGCGTTGTAGGAGAATCGCCAGGCGCGCACGTCGAGATCGGCGTTCTTGTCGTCGATCAGGAGCGGGGCCTCGAAGCGCGGGCCGGTCTTGATCGGCTCGATGTAATCCGGGTGGTCGTTCAAGAGCGGCGGCGCGTTCTTGATCGGCGTGAGGCGATTGACGTAGGTGCGCGGCGCTTGTTGCCCCCAAAGCAGCGCGGGCATGCCAAGAATCAGCGCGACGATGACGACCGATTTTCGCATGGGTAAATCCTCAGTTTAGCCGCTCGCCTTTGGCGAGCGCGAATGTCAGCGCTCGCCAAAGGCGAGCGGCTAAGCAATTTAGCTTATTTCCCCGCCCCCGGCGCGATGCCGTCGCGCGTGACCAGGAACGGCTCCGGCGTGATCTGATACGCCGAGGCGTTGTAGTCCTTCTTCAAGCGCCGGGCGATGCGCTGTTTCATCTCGCGGCGGTTGGAGTACAGCACCAGGGTATCACGGCACGGGATGCCGGCCATGAACGGACTGCCCAGCGGGCCCGAAAACATCTTGTGCAGGTCCGGGTGCAGGATTCGGCTCGACGCCAGGTTGTCGTCCGTGCATACCACGATCACGCGGCCCGAACCGGCGGAACTCGAGCCCATCAATTCGCGCGGCCACGACAACGCGACCAGGTTGGCGAGCGCGTATTCGTGCAAGATTTCGTTGGTCTGCTCCCAGCGATTCACGTCCCAGCCGGTCACGAAGCGAAACATGTTTTTGCTGCGGATTGCATAACAGATGAGCACGTCGGAGAGCCACTCGGTGGTCACGAAATGCCGGGTCGGGCCGTCCTTGTCAACGTAGTCCCGCGGCTTCAGGACGGGGACGATGCGGCCGCGGGCGTCCTCCCAGGTTTCCTGGCCGAACTCCGCGGCGTTGGGCTGGCTCAGGGTTTCGACGAAGCGCTTGATGATTTTGTCCCGGCGTCCCGGCGAGGCGCGGATTTCGCGCATCAGATTGCTCAGGTAGACGACCTGGTTTTTGCCCTTGATGTTGTTGTCGTCGAAGTGAAATTCCTGATCGGGATGTTTCTCTTTCAGACGCTGGAGAACCTCGTTGGCGACTTGCCGCGCGATGAGCTCGGCGTCGCGGGTGATGTGCAGGCTGGCCATGAGCTTGGCGAAGGGCGGATTCCAGACATCGCGCTCCGCGGGGGGAACCTGCGTGCTCGCGAACAGGATGAGGTCGCCGCCGGTAACGATCCAGTAATGGCCGCCCTCGCCCTCCTTCGTCATGTCGGCGATCAGGCCGTAGTGCCGCAGCGTGTCGTCCTTGCGCAGGTTGGTGGCCTCGGTTTTTTCGAGGGACTGCTCCATCAGCTTTGGCAAATCGTCCTGGATTCGCGTGGAATCGAGGCTCATTGGCATGATGGAAATCCATAGCCCAACATCGTCCCGCTCGTGCGGCCCGAAGCCGCAGGACGCGCCGTCCTTTTCGACCACCGCGTCCCAGATCGCCGGGTATTCGAGTTTGTACGCCGAGTGGGGATGGACGAAGGTCTTCAAGGTGGTTGGAAACATGGGAGTCGCCGTTCAAAGGATGCGCCTGGGAATGAGCGTGGGATCATTGTAGCCTCGGTGCGCGATGTGGCGAGACGGGACTTCCCTGCGAGGTTCGTGCAACCGACGTTGCAATCACGGCGCGGTGGAGCGAAGATGTTTCGCAGGTGCCGCGAGCCTGCCAGATTGACAGGATGTTCCGCGCGGAACATGCGTGGATGTTCACCACATTTGGCAGTCGAGTGGACCGACGGGGGCGGGGAGGGTGATGCGTGCGCGAGAGAACATGGAGCGGCTTGTCCCAGACGTTTTGATCGAACACGTGTCCACAATTCCAGCGTGGACAAATCCGCGTTGCTTTTTTTCTTTCATGTACTTGGTTTTTGCAAGTCGTGGCAGGAAAGCAGCTTATGGTTTGTCAAGGCCAAAAATCCAGCTTTGGCACAACCCATATTGAATTCAAGACTTACATTCGGATAGAATCAATAATTGGCAAAGGTTCAACTTCGCCGATGGAAGGCCATGAATCCTGCTTGTTGTTCAGTTCCTTTCGTTTGCGTGATGGGAAATTGGGCCGGATTGCATCGAAACGTGAGCAACCGATCGCCGTTATTTCTGGCGGAGGGCACCCAGATGAAAATCATTGCTAGCACGATCTGGCTGATTGTGGCTATGTATTTGGGACTCGTAGGCTGGAATGCCGCTAGTGTTTATAAGGCGAGCACGTCTGAAGATGGGCGAAGTTACGACTACCAGTATCAACCAGCAGGGAGCGACGTGCCAATCACCATCAACTTTGCCACGAAAGGAGATATTGAAGAGTTCAAGCGGATCCAACGGTGGAATGAAGAGGATTGGGGCGGTTTGGCGTTCAGTTGGCTGCCCAGAAATTATGCATCGTTGCTTGTTCCCATGATCTTTGGCCTTCTCGGCGGCGCGTTCGGACTGGTGGTCATGATGTGGCGCAATGCCGCTGATTTGTCAATGGCTGAAGTGTTTCTGCAGCCCGTGATTGGGCTGATCATTGGCGCGCTTTTTTACGCGGTTAGCATGTTTGTCCCCAAACTCCTCGTTTCCCAAGAGACTACTCCAAGTTGGCATACCCTGATTTGGTTCTCGTTGGTCGGAGGTTTCTTTTCGGAGCAGGCTCTCAATTTCGTGAAACGCCATGCCGAAAAGGTTTTCGGACCCCCTCCCAAAAAAAGGCCGACACCCGTGTCGGCGAAACAAGAGGATGCCTGATTGGATAAACGGAAATAAATGACCAAATTGAATTGAAGGAGGCCCAATTTGCCCAACCGAGTCGCCAGATTTGCAATGGTCGTTTTGCTGGGTCTTTTTCCAAAGGTCAGTGAGACTGCCCAGGGCCAGGAAAAAATCTCCGGACTTTTCCAGGTGTTTGTCAAATCGAAGAATCCCAAGTTGCTTCCTGATCAGAAGACCATCTTGGCCGTGGATCAAATTCACGACAAGATCTTTGTGGTTAACCTTCATTACCCAAAATCGCTTTTAGTTGGCTCGCGACGTGATAAACAGATCGAGCTTCCGTTTATCGCATTCATGGCCAATGGAAAGGCGATTCGCGTGACTCTTAAAGGTGTGTTGGTCGATAAGATGCTTGAAGGATCAATTGACCACAAGGAGGTCACTGGGTGGTGGACGGGCAAATCCGCCAGTACAGCGTGGTATTGCGGCAACCACAATCCAGCCCACGTAGCGTTTGCCCTTGACGAGATTGCCGAATGCACCAAGAAATATGGATGCAAGGGTTGGCGTCAGGTCTCCGCGTCTGAAGTTGCTGCTTTTATCAAGTCAAAAGGAAAAAAAGCGATTCCACCGAGATAGATCGCAGTCTTCTCTGGGTAACAACCAGTGTTGGCCGCGCGCGACGCAAGCTATTTCCGCAGGCGTCCGTGATCATTCTAGGCTGAACGCTTTGGCCGGAACGGACTTCAACCCCACGCCATTCACGGCGATCACGCGATATTCGTGCCGCGATCCGGCGGCCTGATCGATGAATCGCATGACCGGCAGCGGCCGCTCGGGCGTGTCGTGGTACGACATCGCCTGAAACAGCGGTCGGCCAAAACGGCCCGCCGGTTTTTTCGGCACCTGAATCAGGTCTTTCCCATCGCGCTGGATGATGAAGGTCCGCAGGCCGCTCTCGAAATCAGCCTCGGCATCCCAAGTGATCTCGACCGACCGGTCGGCCTTTCGCGTGGCTTTCACCCACAATGGCGCGGGCGGGGGCGTCGTGTCCGATACGGCGCCGGTGTTCACGTACTCGCTCCAGGCCTTCGCTACTTTCGCGTTGGGCAGCCAGACTGCTTCTTGCGGTTTGCCCGCATACGCCCCCTGGGGCTTCGCTTCCTTCGATAGCGGCAGCGCGAGCCAGGCGTCCTTGGCGTTGACCGGCTTCGGGGTTTGGTCCTTCGCGTTCAGGTCTGGTAATCGCATTTCCAGGCACGCGTCGAAAAACGGGATGGCGAGATAGCGTGAATCGCCGCATTCATGCGATGTGCGCGGGTCCGGCGCGAAGCCCGCCGGGGCGCCCTTGGCCCGGTAGGCGGTGAACATGGCCAGGCTTCCGGTCCAGGCGCCGTTGAAACGCTTGTCGCCTTTCTCCTTGCCGCCGGGGTTGAGCATGATCGGGATCGAATAGGCAGCGGCCGGTATCGTCGGCCTGGCGATACCGCCCTTTTCCCAGGTCGCGAACGCGGTGCCGGAGCGGAACCAGATGGCGACGATCCTTTCGGGGTCGGACGTTTGCATGAGGCTGGCCCAGAACCCGCCGCCGGAATGGCCCCACAAACACCACGGGACCGTGGCGATTTCCGGGTGCTTGGCCTGCTTCGCGAAATCGCGCAGCGCCTTGAGGAACGTCGCGCGCGAACCGTTGCGCGGATCGCACCACAGTCGGCAATCCTGCTTTTCCTCCTGGTGATACGATGGGCCGAGCAAGGCGCACTCCCATTTCTTGGCGAGCGCCTGCCAGTGCAGATCATACGCCGCCGTCGCGCCACCCTTGCACGCGCCGACGCCGCAGCCATGTTGATGCACGATGATGCCGCGAATCTTCTTGATGCCGTCGGGGATCCACAGGGTATAGGTCACGCCCATCTTCAAGCCGCCTGATTCGCTCGACGCGGGATACGCTGCCTCCAGGTAACGTCCGGCTGCCGGGGTAGACGCGGCAAGACCGAGGACAAGCATGGCGCTGATCGAGAACTGGATCGTGATTCGCATGATGCTACTCCAAATTCTTGGGGTTGATTACCTGAACAGCGCCACTTTTCAAAGTGGGAACGTCATGAATCCTGGGAATGTAGAGCGTGTTTCGTTGAGCACCGAAGGTGCGCAAATAATAAAGCCCAGGGCAAGCGCAGCGCCGCCCTGGGTGATTCGGCGCACCACCGATCAAGCCCTGAAAGGGCGCCACAAGCGCCGTCCCGTGTTGTGGCGCCCTTTCAGGGCTTTTCGTCTTCCCGGCGCCGCGACCCAGGGCGGCGCTTCGCTTGCCCTGGGCTATATGGTTTGCGCACCTTCGGTGCTCCATGTCAAACGCTTGTTGACCCGAGGGTTCTTTCCTCCCCCAAATTGAAAAGTGGCGCTGTCCAATTACATCATGAGCCAAAAACCCTGCGCGGCAAGGCGTCTACCCTGCTTGCGTTTAAGCGTTCGCGAGGCGCCACGCGGGCGCTAAACGTCAAGCGGCCGCGCCAGGTATCGCCCCGTGATACTCCGGTCACATGCCGCGAGCGCGGAAGGCGGGCCGGCGACGACGACCTCGCCGCCGGCGTCACCCGCGTCGGGGCCGAGGTCGATCACCCAGTCGCACGCCGCGATGACGCCGAGGTGGTGTTCGATGACGAGGACGGTGTTGCCCGCGTCGGTCAACCGGCGGAAGACGCGCAGCAAACGAGCGATGTCGGTGCCATGCAGCCCCGCGGTCGGTTCGTCGAAGAGGTAGAGCGTCTTGCCCGTGGCGGCCTTCGCGAGTTCCGCCGCCAGCTTGACGCGCTGCGCCTCGCCGCCGGAGAGCGTGTTCCCGGGTTGGCCCAGCGCGAGGTAGCCGAGGCCGACCTCGTCGAGGGCTTGCAAGCCGCCTTGAAGCATCGGCACATTGACGAAGAACGCGCGGGCGTCCTCGATTGGCATGTCGAGCACGTCGGCAATCGACAGCCCCCGGTACCGCACCTCGAGCGTCGGTGCGTTGAAACGTTTGCCTTGACAACCCGGACAGGGGATGCGCAGGTCGGGGAGAAACGCCTCATCCACACGCTGCGTGCCGTGGCCTTGACATACCTCGCAGCGGCCCCCCTTGACGTTGAAGCTGAATCGATTGGCCTTGTACCCGCGGATCTTGGCCAACCGCGTCGCGGCAAAAAGCGTGCGGATCGGATCGAACAGGCCGACATGGCTCGCAGGATTGGAACGCGAAGATTTACCCAGCGGCCTTTGATCGACCTCCAGCACCTTGTCGATCTGTTCGAGCCCGTCGATACGATCATGCGCGCCAGGCGCAGGCGCCACCAGGCCAAGATGCCGGCGGGCGGCGCGGATGAGAATATCGCGCGCCAGCGAACTCTTGCCCGAACCGGAGACGCCCGTCAAGCAAGTGAAGCAGCCAAGGGGAAAGGCGACATCGATGTTTTTGAGGTTGTGATGGCGGGCAGCGTGGAGGGCGATGCACCGCGCGTCCGGGCCTGAGCGCCAGCGAAGGGCCTCCTGCGATTGGCGCCCGTCGCGCCCTTCGCTGGCGCTCGGACTCGGACCTGGCGGGCCGCTCGCCATCAGGCGTCCGCCGTGTTTGCCCGCGCCGGGGCCGATGTCGATAAGCCAGTCAGCCTGGCGCATGACGCTCTCGTCGTGTTCGACGACCACGACGGTGTTGCCACGCGCCTGGAGTCCGCGCAGGGCGTCGATCAGGCGCTGAGTATCGCGCGGGTGCAGGCCGAGGGTGGGCTCATCGAGAATGTAGCAGACGCCAAGCAGCCCGCCGCCGAGATGCGTGGCGAGCCGGGCGCGCTGGGCTTCGCCGCCGGAGAGGGTCTGGGCCGGGCGGTCGAGCGTGAGGTAGCCGAGGCCGACCTGTTGCAAGAATTGAAGGCGACGCAGCATCTCGCTGACCAGCAGCGATTGCGCCTTGTGGGCATGCACGTCAGTCAGCCTGCCGAAGAAATCGGCGGCGGCATCGACGCTCAGTGCGGTCACTTCATGCAACCCCCTGTCCACGAATCGCACCGCCCGAGCCGCGCGATTGAGGCGTGCGCCACCGCACTCAGGGCAGACGACCCCAGGGCCGGTAGCCTCAACCTCATCGTCTTCTGTCTCGAGGTCGTTCGGCGTCGCGCCGGTTTCGGCAATCAGCCCCAGGCCGGTGCAGCGCGGGCAGGCGCCGTGCGGATTGTTGAAGCTGAATCCGCGTGGTTCCAGGTCGGGGACGGTGGCCTGGCAGCGCATGCAGGCGAACGTCGTGCTGTACACGTCGTCGTTCCAGTCGCCGGTCTCGATGTCGGAGATGACGATGCGCCCGTGCCCGTGCTGGGAGGCCGCCGCCAGCGATTCGCGCAGCCTTTCCTCGATGGTCGTCTTGACGATCAGGCGATCGACGATCAACTCGATCGTGTGCGGCTTTCGCGGTTCGATCCGCGGCGTGTCACGAATTTCCATGAGCACGCCATCGACACGCGCCCGCAGGAACCCGGTCTGGCGAATGTACTGAAAATGTTCGCGGTGTTCGCCGGGCTGATCTTGCACCAGGGGGGCCAGGACGAAAATCTTACGTCCTTCCTGCGCGAGGGTGGCGCGAACGATTTCCGTCAGCGTATGTTTGCGGATCGGCAACTTGCAATCCGGACAGTGTGGGTTGCCAAAGCGAGCCCAGAGTAAGCGCAGGTGATCGTGAATCTCGGTCACCGTCGCCAGCGTGCTGCGCGGGCGCGCCTGGGCGGTCCGTTGCGAGACGCAAACCACCGGCGGCAGCCCCTCGATGGCGTCCACGTCGGGAGGTTGAAGCTGATGAAAAAGGGCGCGCTGATCGCCGCGAAGCGTTTCGAGGTAGCGGCGCCGGCCTTCCGCGTACAGCGTGTCGAACGCCAGCGAGCTTTTGCCCGAACCGCTGGGACCGGTGATGACGGTCAGCCGATTGCGCGGCAAGAAGACTGATAAGGCTTGCAGGTTATGCGTGCGCGCACCAAGGATTTTGATCCATTCATCCGAATCGCACATGGATTTTGTTGACCTCCCCGGCGACAAGGGACATGGTTGATATAGGGAATGCGAACTCGGCGTTCGCCGGCAAGCCCGCAGCGCCAGCGACGTAAGTCGCGGATTTTCTCAAGAAACCGGATGTGCGGGCCGATCTGGAAATGAAGGCGTCCCGTGCGCGCGCGGCTGCGCGGAGATTACGTTAGGCCATGTCACCCAATTTTTGAGGTTTAACTCCATGCGGGTTATTTCCTGCATGATCCTGTTGGCCTTGCTGGGAACCGCCGGGACGGGTTGCTCGCTGTTCAAGAAGAACACGAATCCGCCGGCCGGTCCGGGCGGCGCGTCGCCGCCGCGTTTTCCTGCGTTTAGCGATCCGCTGGTTCCCACGCCGCCGACCTTGCCCACCGCGACGATGAACGTCCCGACCGGCAAGTCGGCTGCGTCGACCCGAGGCAATTCGATTCTGGCGGGAAAAGTAATCGATTCCAACCAGCGGGGGATGGCCAACGCCTATGTCCGCTGGGTGAGCCTGGAGGAAAACGACAAGAGCGCCCCGATCGATGTGGCCGCCGACGCCTACGGGTATTTCATTATCCAGGGGGTCAAGGCCGGCGCCGCGTACAAGCTGATCGCGCGCGCCAAGCAGGGGGACAAGTTACTGGCCGGGACCGTGCTGACCAACGCCCCCAGTAATTACGTCCTGATTGCAATTCGCGAAGACCTGGCCAACAGCGACACGCCGCCTATCCCTGGTTCGCCGGCGCAGTCCATCAGCAACAACGTGCCGATGAACGCCCAGGCGCCCAAGGCCCCTGGCCAGAATTCGATCGGCGTTGCCATCGGAAAACCGGTCGAGCCGAATCTGCCGGCGACGTTGAATGTACCTTCGCCGTCCACGACCCCGTCGGCCACGGTCGCGGAGCCGAAGTTCGTTCCTGGCGTCGTTGAAAATCCGCTGCGGGATCGGCTGCCGATGTTGAACATTCCGGGCAAGGCGCCGCGGCCGCCGCTGCCGCGATTGCCGGGCGATTCCAAGCTCGACACCGGCCCGACGCGTGTGCCGTCGTGTGTGCTGATCGGCAATCACCTGGTAAGTCTGGCGCTCAGGGACAGCCAGGGGCAGGTCTGGGAATACCAGAAGCAAGGCGCGGGCAAACTGGTGCTGATTGACTTCTGGGGCACGCATTGCGTTTATTGCCGCGACTCCATGCCCACGTTCAATCGGATGCACAAGCAATATGGAGCGCGCGGTCTGGAAGTGATCGGGATCGCGATCGAAAAGTACGGCGACGATCGCAAGGACCCGGCCGCGGTGAACAAGATGTGCGCGTCGATGCAGCTTTCGTATCGCCAGTTGATGGGTCGGTCTGGCCCGTTTGACGCGTTTCGGGTGTTCAACCTCCAGGGTTTGCCGACGGTCGTCCTGTTGAACGAGCAAGGCGACATCATCTATCAGCACGTGGGCCGACCGGACGCGGCGGAGCTGAGCACGCTGGAACGGATCATTCAAAGTCGGCTGTCTCGGTAGCCGCACCCGTCATTTCATTCAAAAGCCCCACCGTCCGCAAATAATCTGGGTGCTGGAATGCGCCTTTCCAAATTATCGTTGAATCTTGACGCTGGCATGGGATATAATTTGCCTATCGTCACGTGGGGGCCCCGCCAAATGTTGCCCGGAGGTCGAACCGATGGCCACCGACCAGCTCGACCAGCTACGCCAGCAGGCGCAGGAGGCGATCTCGCGCGGCCAGTTCCAGGATGCGCGCAACATTTACCAGCAGGCCCTGGGCTACCGCAGTGACAGCCCCGAGATTCATTACGGCATCGCAACGGCCTGTTTTCTGCTCGGCGATCTCCATAGCGCGGTTTATCATTTCAAGGAAGTGATTCGCATCGATCCCCTGCGCGCGGGAGCGTACGTCAACCTTGGCGCCGTGCAAAATCGTCTCGGCCACCTCGATGATGCCGTGGCAACGTTACTCCGAGCCATTCAACTCGACCCCAAGAATGCGGCCGGCTACTACAACCTGGGCCTGGTTTACCGCCAGCTTTCCAAGACCGAAATGGCCATCAACGCCTATCGTGAAGCCGTCCGATTCAATGATCGAATGTATGACGCCCACTACAACCTGGGCAACATTTTTCTGGAAAAAGGCCAGCACGCCCTGGCGATCGTCCACTATCGGTCGGCCCTGGAGATTCGGCCCGACTGGCAAAAAGGCCGCAACGCGCTGGCCGTCGCCCTGGCGGGGCAAAAAGCGCAGGAGGCCGGCGGCGGCGAAAACCCGACCAACGAGGCGCCATCCACCACCACCACGCTGGAAAGCCAGATCGATCCCGATCGGGTCGTGGATCCCAATTTCCATGGCAAACTGCTTCGGGAAATTCATGAGATCGTGGTTGAAACGGACAACAAGAGCCAGGTACTCCTGGAGTTTCTGCAAAAACAGGTCGAAGAAGCCATCCGGGAGTTGTCCATCTGTATGTTGACCCCCAAGGATCCCAAGTACAACCTTACCGATCAAATCCGCAAGTTTGACGAGGTCATGGCACAACTTCAGCAACACCGCGACGGAATGCAAAAACGCGTCCTGCGCGCCAAACTACTGAGCGAGCAGGTATTCAAAATCTGAACGGCCGATTGGAGGGCCTGGTTCAAATCGATCGGTTTTAGGATAACATACAATCCGCGAGCCGACGGGCTTGTCCCGACGGTAAACCAGGGCGGATCGGGATCACCGCCGGGACGAGCCCGGCCGCTCGCTGGGACCTTCACTTCAACCAGGCCAATTGGAAACCTACGAGCACGAGCGACGACTCAAACAATCCCGGCCGCGGGCGCTTCGGCTCCGGGACCATGTACGCCTGTCTTACCCATCCTGTCCGCATGATCCCCGCGACCGGCATGTTCGGCAATTCTGTCAAGGTCTGCCCATCTTGAGCCGATGAAGGAACAGACACCCGTTTCAAGTCAACCCGGTCGCGGGTCATTCTCGAAATGCGCGGGCGAGTTTTTCATGAAAACCAAGCAACACTGGCGTTTCGTGCTGTTGGCGGCCTGCTTGACATACGCGCCGATTCATGGTCAGGATCCCTCGCATGAGCCGATTTATCCGGCCCCGTCGCCGGTGGCGCCGCAGGGGGCGCTTGCGCCGGTGGTGGAAACCCGCGTGCCGAGGCTGAGCGGCCTGTCGGACTGGATTGTTTACAAGCGCGACTGCTGCGAGGGCGGCGCGGGCCGCTACACCCCGCTCTACACCGAGTTGTATTTCGGGGCAGGCCCATCCTTCCCTTTCGGGGGTCAAACGTTGGGGCGAGAGCTGCAAAACGGCTGGTCGTTCAAAACAGGCGCCCGCGTGCTGTTCTTCAATGAACCTCATTCTCGCGCCTGGGTTGTTGATGTCCACATTGTCAATACCCGTCAAGGCGCCAGAGAGCAGGGCACGGAGTTCCCCGTCGTGGTTTTTCAAAGAGGCACGAAAATCGAGTTTGGCAAGAACGGCCTTCCAGGTGCTACCCTCGGCGATTCCAATCGGACCCTCGTCGGCGTGGGCCTCGGGCGCGACTGGTATCCCGGGCAGCCGGCCAATGCCTCCGACCCCCGCTGGCGCTTCGGTCTGGATGTGGGCGGCCGCTACGGCTCGCAGCGTTTGACCCTGAATGAGGCACGTCATCTCACCGATGTGATCGGCTCGTTTTACACGGGGGTACGCAGCGACGTCGAAATCCCCTGGGGCCACTGGGTCCTGCACACCGGCATTCGCGCCGAATGGGCCTACACCTTCAGTGACATTCTCCAGCGCACCAGCGATGTTCAGGAGATCAGCCTGTTCCTGAACGCAGGCGTGCGATACTGAGAGTCTATCCGGGAAGTAGCAGATGTCATAAACCATTCTAGGGCGAATTCTTCCACGAACTCTCTAGCTCAAGGACGGGCAGCTGATGAACAAGGTCTACCCAACGGATGTCACGGACGAACAGTGGGCGATTGTCGAAC
>JACPPF010000140.1 GCA_016191165.1 Planctomycetota bacterium | reverse complement strand
TCCCTCGCCAGAGGTTGAGGCGGAAAGAATGGCTCCAAGCTACGACCAAATTGAAATCGAAAACAGTCATGACCGAACCTAGATCATTGCTACAGTATAAGTTGCGTCAAAAACCAGAAACGCTAACCGGACAGTAGTGAAGTCATACCCCGAATCAGGAACCTCTTTTGTCGATTGGTCTGGCCGCTGACGAGTTCGATTTGTGATCGTTTCACGGACAGTGCGTCGGCCAGGACTTCGACCAGGGCGTCGTTGGCGCGGCCCTTGTCCGGGGGCGCTGTCACGGCAACTTTAAGGGCGCCCGCCTGTTCACCGACGATGGCGTTGCGCCGGGCGCCCGGTTGAGCGCGGACCGAGAGGACACAGCCCTCGGCATGGTCAGCAATTGCGATCATGGCACGCCCTCGAAAAGCACGGCGCCCAGGCGAATGAACGTGGCGCCTTCCTCGATGGCAATCTCGAAGTCGTTGCTCATGCCCATGGACAGATGCTCGCAGCGATGCGCGTCCGACAACTTGCTTAGCAAGGTGTCGCGCATTTCGCGCAAAACCCGGAATGTGGGGCGGCATTTTTCGGGATTCTGTAGCGCGGCCATTGTCATCAATCCGCGCACCTGGACATGTTTCAAACCTGGTGTGACCGTGGCCAGCTGATCCAGTTCGACGCCAGGAAATCCTTGCTTGCTCGCCTCGCCGCTCGCGTTGATTTCCAGCAAGACGGGAACCGTGCGCTTTTGCTTTGCCGCCTCGGCCTCAATCGCTTGCAGAAGCCGCAGGCTATCGACGGAGTGAATCCACGTCACCAACGGCAAGGTTCGCTCGATTTTGTTGCGTTGCAGGTGGCCGATCAGGTGCCAGCGTACTCCGGTCGCTGACTCTCCCGACTCACCGGTTTTTCGCCATAATTCTTGCGGACGATTTTCACCTAAGTGGAAAACGCCCAGGTCGGGTAGCAGCAGGGCGAGCTCTGTCGAGACTGTTTTCGTCACGGCAATCAAGGTCACATCCGAGCGCGATCGCCCCGAACGCGCGCAGGCGTTCGCGATGCGTTCTTCCACGCCGGCGAGGTTGTCATTCAATCTTTGGCGCGCGGACGTATTCATCCCATCAGATTACCCCGCCAATGAGCCAATGAAAAGGCAGCCTTGGACGTGACGCTCCGCTACAACAACAACTGGACTCCACCCCCGAGCCTGAAGCGTGAGCGAAGTGCCTTTTCTTCGCTAACGCTTCAGGCTCGGGACAAGAACCAGGGGAAGGACTCATGGCCGAGGTGCAGGCATTTCGCGGTTACCGTTTTGATCTCGCGCGCGTGGGCAATCTCAGCGACGTGATCGCGCCGCCCTATGACGTGATCGATCCCGCCTTGCAGCAGGCGTTTTACGATCGCAGCCCCTTCAACACCGTGCGGCTGATTCTTAACCAGGAAACGCCGGCCGACAGCGCGAACAACAACCGCTACAGCCGGGCCGCGCAAACCTTGCGCGACTGGATCAACGATGGCGTTCTTGTCCAGGATTCAGCACGCTGCCTTTATGTCTATCAACAGGAATTCGAGGTCGAGGGGAAAAAATATACTCGAAAAGGTTTCATGGCGCGAGTTCGTCTCGAGAAGTTCGGCTCGGGACGAATTTATCCGCACGAGGAAACGATGTCCGGGCCCAAGGCGGATCGCCTCAGACTTTTTCACGCCACCAACATGAACCTGAGCCAGATATTCGGCCTGTTCCCCGACGAGGCGGGCGAGGTGCAACAGTCGATCGACACCGCCATCGTGAGGGCGTTGCCGATCCAGGCGACCGATCACCTCGGCGTGGTCAGCCGGTTGTGGCCAATCACCGATCAGGGCGTCATCCATACCGTCGCGCGATTGATGAGCCCAAAGCCGGTGTTCATCGCCGATGGGCATCATCGCTACGAGACGGCCCTGCGCTATCTGGATGAAAAACAGGCCGCCGGGGAAGTGGCCGGCACCGAAGCGCCGCCGAACTTCGTATTGATGATGCTCGTCTCGATGCACGATCCGGGGCTGGTGATTCTGCCCACCCACCGCCTTGTCTCCAACCTGGGCGCGATGACGGCGGGTCAACTACGCGAGGCTCTTGGCAAACATTTTGAACTGGAGTCGATCGGCCACGGCCCGGAGGCCGCACGGCAGGCCTGGGAGTGGATCGAAGCCGATGGCACGCAGGGCCTGCTGGGTTTCGGCACCGTCGCCGATGGCATGTGGATGACGGGGCGTTTTCGTTCACCTGAGATGATGGCCGAGCTCGCCCAGGAACACAGCCCGTCCTGGCAGGGCCTGGCGGTGTCGGTGCTCCAGCGGGTCGTGCTGGAAAAGCTGCTGCCCGATGCCGGGCAAAAAGAGCCGAAATGCCAGTACGTACATCTTCTTAACGAGGTGAATGAGGCCGTCGCCGCGCGGACGTGCGATTTGGCCGTGCTCGTGCCGCCAGCGACCATGCAGCATGTCGAGCAAATCGCCGGCAACCTGGAAAAGATGCCGCCGAAATCGACCTACTTTTATCCGAAACTGCTGAGCGGGCTGGTGTTTCATTCGCTGAAGGCGAATTGATCAGGTGTCGTCGTCAATCAACATACAAGAACTCATTCGCATTCAGCAACACCTGGCACAGGTCGATCCAGGCCGCCCGGCGCGGTTCCACCCGCACGACCACGGGCGGCGCCTTGGCGGAACGGACGACCTGAAGGGCCAGACCGCTCGGCGATGAATCCCGCAAGAAACTCGCGCCCGGCTCGAAACGCCAATAGCCGACCGCGTCCTTGGTCACCGCGTCGGAGGCAAACAGCAGCTGCTTTTGCGATAACACGTTGCGTGACAGGCGCACGTCATCGATCAGCCCGTCCCACGGTCGTTCCAGTTTGCCCGCGGTCCCGCCAATGCTGAATGGCCCTTGGCTCCCGGCGGTTGTTAATATCTTGTGCGTGGTGGAATAGACGCCGAGCGGCTCCTCGTCGTTGGCCAAATCCTTGAGGTAGAAGGTGACGCCCTTGTCGCTCGCGTCCCTCAGGTTCACCGCGAGGGCGACGTAATACGGCCGGTTCAGTTGCAAGTGCAGGCCGGAGAAGATGGCTTCATAGGCGAATTTGTTGGCCGCGTTTTTTCCCCACAGCAGCAAAACGAGCGTCTGCGGCTTGTACGACGACTTCTTGCCTGTGACGCCGAACTGCCAGCCGGGACTCTTGGCGTCGCCATTCCAGTGGGACGCAATCGTACGAACCTGACCATCGGCGAAGACACTGCGCAAGTAGACGAATGCCTCCAGGGTAAAAATGTCGCTGGGCAGTCCGGATTTCACGGGCAACTGAAAGCGGACCAGCGGCCCGCCCGGCGTGATGACGGCGGCCCTCCCCGCGTGGAACGGAATCGTGCCGGTCTCAAACGTCGGCGTCTTGTTTTTTTCTGGAGCGACGCGTTTGACCTGTTCAGCCAGGAAGGTTCTGCCCAGCTGGATTTCCTTGCTCGTCGCCGGGCGGGCGAATGCCAGGCGGAACGCGCGGTCCACCTTCGCATCGTCGTCGGCACTCTCGTCCTGGTTGACCCGGTCCGCGAGAGCCCTCCCCTGCCCCATCATGAACGGTGAGTTGAGCATGAACAGGGCCTGCGTGGACGTCGTGCTAACATTGCGCCGCGCGGAACTGGTGAAGCCATCGGGCAAATCGAAGATATCAAGCAACGGCTCCTTGGTATTGCGCAGCCATTTGAGATAGACGCTGCGGCGCGGCTCCTTGAACTCGACGCTCGGACCGCCCACCTTGCGATCGAGTTGCCCGGTGGCCATGAGCATGGCATCGCGAATTTGTTCCGCGTCGAGACGGCGCGGCGCCATTTTCCAGAGGAGACGATTGTCGGGATCCTTGCGCAGACCCACGGAGTCCGGCGGTGATAAGGACGATTGCTGATACGTTTTCGACGTCACGATCAGGCGGTGGAGATTCTTGAGGCGCCAGCCGTCCTTGATGAAGCGGTCGGCCAGCCAGTCCAGCAATTCCGGATGGGTCGGCTTCTCGCCAAGGTTGCCGAAGTCGCTCGCCGTGGCGACGAGTCCGCGGCCGAAATGCTGCTGCCAGACGCGATTGACTATCACGCGACTCGTCAGCGGATGGTCGGGGCGCGTCAGCCATTTGGCAAGCACGGAGCGGCGGCCGGAGGTCGTCCTGGTTGGCGTGATCTCCGGCTTCAGTTGGCCCAGCACGGTAAGGAAGGCCGGCGCAACGGGCGTGGCTTTGCGTGGGATTTCCGTGGCGGGCGGCAACGTCCCAACCTCGCGCGCCCCTTGCCAAAACGGCATTTCAGGCGGTCGAATCTTGTCAAAGGCGGCAAGCTGCCGACGCAACGCCAGCAGACGATCCTTGTTGGCGCCCTTGATGCGGGTATCGATCTTCGCGTACTCGAATACGATCTGCCGATGCGCAAGGGCCGCCAGTTGTCGCTCATGGGGGGTGCGCTCGGCCATGGGCTTGTGCAGGATTGACTGGATGTCCTTGGGAAATTTTGAAATGGCATAGGCCGCATCCTTCGCCCGCACCGGGCCCTCGATGGCGGCAATCTCCTTGCGAATCGCCGCCGTCCTGGCGTTCCAGAATTCAAGCTTCTTCACGTAATCGGCTTGCTGGCGGCCGCTTGCCAGCGGCAAGTCCTCGCTCGGCATCAGGCCATCGAAAAATGCCTTCAGCGCGAAGTAATCCTTCTGCAAGATCGGATCGAATTTGTGATCGTGGCAGCGCGCGCAGCCGACACTCAGGCCAAGAATCGCTTCACCGGTTACGTCGGCGACCTCGTAGATCATTTCCGACCATTGACCGCGCACGTTGCGCTGGTTGAATTCGTAGATGCCATGCGTCAGGAAACCGAGGGCGGGCATGGCGTCCAAATCGTCGGGATAGAGTTCATCGCCGGCGATCTGCTCGCGCACGAAGCGGTCGTAGGGCTTGTCGTCGTTGAGCGATTTGATGACGTAATCGCGATAGCGCCAGGCATGAGGCCGAAAGGAATCCAGGCGGTAACCATCCGACTCGGCGAAGCGCACGACATCCAGCCAGTGGCGGGCCCAGCGTTCCCCATAGTGCGGGGACGCCAGCAGCCGATCCACGAGCCGCGCCAGAGCCGCTTGCGGTTTCGCGCCCCATTCGCGGGCAAAGTCTTCCGCCTCCTCCGCCGTGGGCGGCAGTCCGATGAGGTCGAACGAGATGCGCCGAATCAACGTGCGCGGATCGGCGCCCGGCGCGGGCGTGATTCCCTCTTGCCGCAAACGCGCACGCACGAAGCGGTCGATCGGGTTGGCTTCGTCCCCATCCGGCAACGCACCAGGCCTGATCGGCTGGAATGCCCAATACCGCCGATCTGCGTCGGTGATCTTGCCGGGCATGCGTAAACCGGTCGTCGCGGGCGAATCGGTCCAAGGCGCCCCGGCCTTCACCCAGCGACTCAGCAGCGCTATGTCGTCGGCCGCAAGTTTCGGCGCGCCGCGTGGCATCTTCAACTCGGGATCGCCGTGCGTGATTGATTTGATTATCAGGCTCTTTTCGGGATGCCCTGGCGCCAACGACGGTCCCGCGAAACCGCCCTTGAGCATGGCGAGCCGCGTATCGAGCATCAGGTCGCCCTTGGCCTTGCCGGCCTTGTGGCTATGGCATTTGAAGCAATGCATCGTCAAGATGGCGCGGGCTTTTTGCTCCAAACCCTGATCGCCCGGCTGGGCCCGCACCAGCCCAGCGGTGCCCGCCAACCATTGAATGGCCAAAAAGATACTCAGTGCTCGATGGTGCATGACGGCGTGCCTTGTGAAAAACCCATCCCAGCGAATTCACTCATTATACAAGACCGATTTTTGCCCGTGAATGCAAGGAAAAAATCAGGGCAACGCCCACCTTCCCCCCCACGCATGTGGTCGTGTGGCTGGCAAGTTACGAAAATTTAACTCCCGGCCGCCGGTTTGTTGTTGTATTGGCGGAACTTTTCGCCAAGAATAGGGTCTTAATGGACAGGGGTTTTGGCGGGAATCGTGTTGCAATACAGGAGTCAAGCGATGGGGCATGTTGGACGTGTTTTCGGGTTTGCCGGCGTGGTTGTCACCGTTTTGGCGCTTTCCGCTCCCGATGCCGACGCGCAGAAAAAGAAGAAGGGAAAGGCAAAGCAGGCTGACATTGATATCATCGCGACGCCTGACGATTACAAGAAGATCGAAAAATGGAAGGAAATGAACGGTACCATCGTCGCGGTGACCGGTAATACGGTGACGATGCGAGTTGATTTTCCACGCATGGAACCGAACCCGAAATACAAACCGCCCAAGGTAACCAATCCCAAGCAAAAGGGCTACAACGCCAGGGCAAACCAGGAAGCCCAGATGTGGCGAACCTACCAGAACGTGATGCGCCAGCAGCAGCTGGCCATGACCGCCCGAACGCCCCAACAACGCTTTCAGGCCATGCAGCGCTATTACCAGGACCTGGCCCGCTTCCAGCAGCAATACCAACAACAATACAATCGGATGATGCAGCAATACGCCCAGGCCGTTCAACAAGGCGCCAAGAGCACGGCATCCAAGCCCGGCAACGAACCATTCATCGTTGTCACCACGACCAAGGAATACGAATTGGAAATGGAGGACAAGGTCGAGATTCGCAAGCTCTTCCTGCCGTTTGAATATGACGACGCGGGCAATGTCCGCAAGTATTCCGAAAAGGAAAAGAAGGCCCTGCGCGGCGACGACGCGAAAAAGCCCGGTTACATCGCCAAGATTGAGGAAGCGACAAAGGGAACCGGCGCCAAGTTGACCCTGACCCCTGTGCCCCCAAAAAAGAAAAAGGACGCCAAGGACAAGGATGCGAAGGACGACGACGAACAAGCCGGCATTATCGCCCGCCCGACGATTCGCCGCGTGTTGTTGACGAAGGAGGCGCCCTCAGAAAGCAGCGCCGAGCCCGAGAAAAAACGCAAGAAAAAGAAGAACTGAGCGGTCCCGTTTTCCCGCAGTTTACAAACCCGCGAAGATCAATGCTTCGCGGGTTTCGTTCTTTTTCAGACCGGGGCCAGAAACATGGACGAGCAAATCCTCCTCAAAGCGAAGAAACACCTTTCCCGCCGGGACGCGGTACTCCGCCCGTTGATTCGCGAGGTCGGTCCCTGCACCCTGCGGCACAATCCCGATCACTTCGAGATTCTGGTCCGCTCCATCGTTTCCCAGCAAATCTCCACCAAGGCGGCCATCGCCATCTCCAATCGTTTGATGGAGCGAGTCGGTCGCTTTCAACCCAAACGCTTGCTGGCGGCCTCCGACGACGACCTGCGCGCCGCCGGGCTATCGCGCGGCAAGCAGCTGTCTATTCGCGACCTGGCCGAAAAATGCGCCAGCGGCGCCGTGCCGCTGAAAAAGCTCGCCAAACTCGAAGATGCCGAGGTGGTTGCGAGCTTGACGCAAGTTCGCGGCATCGGGCCTTGGACAGCGGAGATGTTCCTGATCTTCTCGCTGGGCCGACTCGATGTGCTGCCCGTGGGTGATTATGGCCTGCGCGCCGGCGTGCAAAAACACTACGCCCTCGCGGAACTGCCCAAGAAGGACACGTTGCACGAACTGACGGAATCCTGGAAACCCTATCGCTCGATCGGGACCTGGTATATCTGGCGCAGCCTCGGTGGCGTGCCGCAGTCGGATTGAAATCCTGTTTAGCCCCCGCGCGGCGCCTGGCGGACGCTACACCGCAAGCGGTTATCCCAGGTGCTGGATTATTCGTTTGAGCAACACCTCGTTCACGTGCCCGCGAAATCGCACCGTGCCGTCGATGGCGACGACCGGAACGCAGTTGCCATGATCCCGTTTCAATTCCTCTGACGCATCGACATCGATCGTTTCGATCGTGAAGCCATATTCCTGCTGATATTTGCGGAGGATCTCGATTGCATCATCGCAAAGCGGACAGGCCGCACGCGTGTAAACGACAAGGCGGACGTCGGATAGTTGACGCGGGGATCGCTTGAACCAGCGCGAAAAAAACGCGAAAGCCATCGCTCGGGATGCCTCAACGGAAATATAGTCGGCGTTTGCGGGAATTCGTATTTTATCTGAATGCCCTGGCGGCGGGGATCCTTCGCCCCAAAACGGAACATGGCCAGGATGTGAGGAGATTTCATGCCCCCGCCACGCGAGCAACCCAATCCAAGTCGCAACCGCCGACGACAGGAAGCGATGCCGGGCGGCTGGCTCTGGATCGTGATGTTGCTGTTGCTCGGCGTTGTCATGTACATCACCTTCGGCATGCCGTCCCACGGTGTGATGGATTACTCCGATTTCGTGAAACTGGTCAAGGCCAAGAAGGTCGCCAAGGTCACGTTCAGCGAAGGCGCCGCCACGCTTGTGGCCGAATTCGATCCCAAAGTCGAGGAAACGCTGGACGAGGCCACCAAGAAACAAATCCGCGCGCACAAATCCGAGGTGTTGCTGTGGAAGGGGGACATCGAGAGCGGCAAGCTCAGTGAATTGCTTGACGCCAATCAAATCCCACGCAAAACCGAGCGCCAGATGAGCGCGTTGCTCGTACCGGTCCTGACGTTTCTATTTACACTCCTCATTATTGGCGCGATTATCTTTTTCCTGATTCTTCCGCGTTTTCGTGATCCGCTGGGTGGCAGCTTTTTGTCCAGCTATATCCGTAGCCCGGCCAAGCGCTACGACAAGACCAAGATGCGGACGACATTCGACGATGTCGCTGACATGACCAATGCCAAATCTGAATTGCAGGAAATCGTCGAATTCTTGAAGACCCCGGAAAAATTCCAGAAACTGGGCGCCCAGATTCCCAAGGGCGTCCTGCTGATCGGCCCGCCGGGCACGGGCAAGACGCTGCTGGCGCGCGCCGTCGCCGGCGAAGCGGGGGTGCCATTCTTTTCCATCAGCGGCTCCGAATTCATTCAAATGTTTGTCGGCGTCGGCGCCAGCCGGGTGCGCGACATGTTCAAAACCGCCAAGGAGAGCGCCCCCTGCCTGGTGTTTATCGACGAGATCGACGCCGTGGGTCGAATGCGCGGGGCCGGGGTGGGCGGCGGGTCGGACGAACGCGAACAGACCCTAAACCAGATTTTGAGCGAGATGGATGGCTTTCAGCCGAACGAATCCGTGATCGTCATCGCCGCCACCAATCGGCCGGACGTGCTCGACTCCGCCCTCCTGCGGCCCGGGCGCTTTGACCGCCATGTCACCGTTGATCGCCCGACCTGGCAAGGCCGCATGGAGATTCTGAAGGTCCACACCCGCAACAAGCCTCTGGGGGATGACGTGAATTTGGAGGAAATCGCCCGCAAGATGATCGGCATGACCGGCGCCGATCTGCGCAATCTGGCGAATGAGGCAGCGCTGGTCGCGTCACGTGAGAGCAAATCGCGCATCGAGCGGAAGGATTTTGAGAATGCCGCCGATCGCGTCCTGATGGGCCCCAAGCGTGAGGAGGTGCTTACCGAAGACGACAAGCGCCGCACTGCCTATCACGAATCCGGACACGCCCTGGTCGGTTGGTATATGCCCCATGCCGATCCACCGCAGAAGGTCACCATCGTGCCGCGCGGCCGGGCGGGCGGCGTCACCATGTTTGCGATGAACGAGGACCGGGTCCATCATGGCTTGGATTTTTTCAAGGCCCGGCTCGCCGTCGCCATGGGCGGGCGTGCCGCGGAACGGCTCATGTTCGCTCAGACCTTCGCCGGTGTTGAGGAAGACCTCAAGCAGGCGACTCGCCTGGCCCGGTACATGGTCACCCACTGGGGCATGAGCGACAAGCTCGGGCCCATGTCTTTCCGGGTGGGCGAGGAGCACGTTTTTCTCGGCAAGGAAATCCAGGAGCCTCGCGACTTCAGCGAAGAAACCGCCCGTCTGATCGACGAGGAGGTTCGCAATCTCCTCCTTGAGGCGGACGACAAGGCTTTCACCATCATCGACGAACATCGCGCTGAACTGGAACGCCTGGTGGAAGAACTGCTGCAAAAAGAAGAATTGCTGCACGAAGACCTCGAAGCGGTCCTCGGCAGCAATCAGAAGGAAGCGGATCCCGAAACCGCGGTCAAGGCCGCGACTTGAAAGCCGCTCACGGCACGCGAAGCGGCAGGGGGGGTCTCGCTAGCGGGCCAGATTGACCGTGAAGGTCCACAGGTTTCCCGGGGCTCCTGTCGTGTAACGGGCAACGCCGGTTATGCCGTTGTTGCGAAGCGTGCCGACGTAGACGCAGTTGCCAAATCGCATCGTGACCACGTTCATATCCATCGAATAGGTTCCGTTGACTGTCGCGCGGGCATCGATCATCTGGACCGCGCCGTTGTTGCCGAAACGGAAGCTCACGGGGCCGAAGCCGTTGAGGTTTTCGCGGCCGCGGAATTCGCGTCCGCGATACGGGTCGTCATGCTGCACGCGGAAGGTCCAGGAAACGCCCGCTTGCGTCCCGGTGGTGAAGGTGCCTCGCCCGGAGAACACGTTGCCCTGGATTTTGCCGCGGTAGACGCAGTTGTCGAAGCGGATGACAATGTCGTCACCGTGGCGAGCCCAGGTTCCCTTGACAATGCTGTTGGCGTCAAGCATGACGGCACGGCCATCTTTGCCAAGCCCAAAGGCGAGCCGGCCGGTGTTGTTGATCTGTTCGCTGCCGCCCCACATCGAGCCTGGCACGGTGACGGCCTTCTGTTGGATCATCGGCGAAACCTGCCGGCTGGCGTTTTTCTGAGGAGCGGGCATCGGCTTCACCAGCGGCGCCGGGCTATTGGGCCGTTCGGTCATCGGGTCCTGGCTGAAAGCGAGGACGGGGCTGAATGCAAGCAAAGCAGCGATCATCATTTTGCGGAACATGGTCTTCTCCTGTGGCTTGAAGGTGTTGAATCGGCCTCGGCAACCGCCGCGACCTGTTTTGGTTTCACACCTCTAACGGCGAGGAGGGTTGGTGTGACAGGCTTGAAGGATTTTTTTTGAATTCACGAGAACCGGGGGCCGCCAGGCTCGTCGTTTCAATGCGCTCTCAAGATCCGCCGACGCGCCCGCTTGGCGGTCTCGCGGACGGATCGCTGGCGTCGGCATTCTGGCTTCCCGGTTTCTTCCTGGCGCGAAACCGCCAAGCGAGCACGATTGCGAGTCTGAGGATCAGGCGAAAACGGAAATCGGGAAGTCAACGCCGAAGTGTCACCATTTCGCGGGTGTCGGATTCCCAGGCACCCAAGTCGTTAACCTCCGCTCGATTTCGTGGCGCCAAGGAAGAGTGCCGTCGAAACCTTGAAGTGTTTCGCCAACTTGACGATGTGGCTCTTGCTGAGTTGCCGATGTCCGTTAAGGATCAACGACGCCAGGGCGCGATTGCCGAGCAGTCGCCCCAGGTCCGCCTGCGTCATGCCGCTTTCTTGCATCAGGTACTTGAGCATCTCAACGGGATCGCGCGGCGTCACGTCGGCAAAGTGTTCCCGATCATACGCTTCGACCAGCAAGGTCAACGTGTCGAAATAGTCCTGCTCGCCGCGGTCCAGGTCGCCTTCAGGCCGCACCGCCAGGGAGTCGAGAATCGCCGCCGCGGCGTCATAGTCGCGATCCGAACGCAACGGCCGAAGCGGCAGAGCGTCGATCAGCGCCAGATAGGCCCGGCCGGGACCGCGGTTGGCGTTACGTTTCGTCGTCGCACGCGGTTTTGTCGTCGTGGCTTTCATAGGGTGTCCTTCCACAAATCCTTGCTGTATGCGGCGTGTGTGAGTAATCGAAGGACGAAAATGCGTTGGGTGTTGTAGTGGATGGCGGTAATCAGACGATACTTGTTGCCGCCGATATTGAAGACGGTCACGGTGTTTTCACTCGCCACAATCGCTGCGTCGGCATGGGGAAACACGCGTCGCACATCCTGGAGGCTCGTCCAACCGGCCTCACGAACCACCGACTCCCACTTCCCCAAGGGCTCAGCGGCGTCCGGATATCGTTCGGCGAATTCTCGTAGCCGTTTTCGCGTGATGACACGCATGATCATATTCCGATCACAGGGCGATGTTTACATTATGTAACCATCCGCGCGGTCTGTCAAGGGCCTTCTGTTCAGATGTCTCGGCGCACAAAAAAAGCCCGCCCCGGCGTTACACCGGGACGGGCTGGCGTTTTCAGTC
This sequence comes from Planctomycetota bacterium, assembly GCA_016191165.1. Lineage (GTDB taxonomy): Bacteria > Planctomycetota > Planctomycetia > Gemmatales > Gemmataceae > SIAQ01. The sequence continues at coordinate 42,223 of JACPPF010000140.1, read as the reverse complement.
ATCGATTAGCGAGCGGTCGGCGAAGTCATCGGTATCCAGCGGCCCAGCGAGGTCGCATAGGCTTGCTGCGGCCGCACGTCCCGGGTTCGCATCTGGTTGCGGTCGTACTGGGCGGCCTGAGCTCGCAGTTGCGGGAGGATTTCGTCCCACTGCATTTGGCCGTCGCCGTCCTTGTCGAGGTTGCTCACCAGGCTGGCGTTGGGGGCCGTCAGAATCTTGGTCAGAGCATTCGTGAACAGGCTGCCCGACTTTTGCAGGTCGATCTTGCCGCAGTAACCCGGTTCGGCCGCGGTGATGTCCACCAGGCCTTGATGGCGAAGGAACAGGCTTTGCACCGTGCTCCACTGCATGACCTGGCCGGAGGCCAGCGGACGCGGCGTGTAGGTGTTCACCACGGCTCGGGCTGGAACGCCCGACGAGCAACAATCGGTCAGCACCACCATGAGCCGCGGGTTCTTCGCTTTCAGGGCGTTCAGGAGGTCCTTGCGATACAGTCGGCCGTGGTCCAGCGTCAGCACGTGGCCGAGGCGCGGGTCGGTCGCTCCGTGGCCTGAATACAGGACGACGATCGTGTCATTGCGGCCCACCTTGAGCTGGCCGATCACCTTGAGAATATTCGCCGGCGTCACGCTCTGGCCCAAGAGCAGATGCGTCTTGAGCTGGCTGGACCGGTTGGCGCGGGCGAAGGCCTTTTCGAAGGTGGTTTTGATGTTGCGGGCATCCTCGCCAAGCTTTCGGCCAAAGTCGCCGCCGACATCGGTATCGCCGATCGCGACCAGGTGAACGGTTGGCGTGTCATTGGGGTTACCGTGGGCGTGGGGCATCGCAAATGTGAAAGCCGCGACCAGGCACAGGGAGAGGACAAAGCGACGCAGGTTGATGAACGCGAACATGGTGAGTTACTCCGATTGGGGTTAAGGGTTTCAAAAGCTTCACACCCTTAACGCAAGCGGAGGCGGTTGTGACAACGACGAACGGGAAATGTTTAGCCGCGACCCGAAGGGGAGCGCGACGCTCATCCCGTGCGCTCGCGATATCGATCGAGCGCATCCCGGCGAAACTTGTCGAAGAGTTGCAGGTTGATCAATTCTTCCTCGACGCGTTCGGCACTGACCGTCGCGTTTTCTCCGTCGCGCAGAGATCGGGCCACCTCCTCCACGAGCAGATCGCTCAGGAGTTCCTGCCCGCGGTGGAGCAATTGGCGAATGTTGGCGGCGCTCATCGGTTTGCCGAGGACAGTCGTGAAATGCTGGGCCATCGCCTCAGAGCGGACCTGCGGGTTCTGGGCCTTGTAAAGCAGCAGCGAATGATAGGGCTGGCCTTTGGTCTTCTCGACCTGCTCCAGTCCTTTCCAGGCATGGTTCATCAATTCCTCGACCCAGACCTTCTGGAATTCAACGTCATTCCCCGGATCGGTTTCCGCCTGCATCGGTTCATGATCGGAGCCCGGCGTGATTTCGCGCCTTTTCTTTTGCTCGCGCTGGTTTTCACGGTGGTAATCGATGACCATGCGGCTCAAGACGGACTTGAGGTAGTCGCGAAAACGCCCCTTCTCCGGATTGGCCCGCTGCAAGAAAGGATGGATTTCGACCACACGCTCGGCAAAGCGGCTGAAGAGTTCGCAGGCCGCATCGGAATCGCCGAGCTTGGCGCAAAGGTACCGATAGACCGCATCGTGATAGCGAACCAAAAGTTCGCCGCGCGCCTGCTCGGCGATGCTCCCCTCCCCCTGGCCTGCCTGGAACACGATTGACCAGTGGGTATGGCCAAATTGAAAGCGCGACACGATGTTGCTGAGGTGATTCACGGCGTTTCCCGAGAAAAAGAAGTAGGTCAGGCTTTCAAGCCTGACGTCAGGCTCAAAAACCTGACCTACGCCTTCACGAAGTTTGGGCCGATGCCACGCGAACCGAATGAGATTCCTGCCGCCATTGACTGATATTCAAGTTGAACGAACCACGAAGGGCGGCGGGGCCAAGGATTCCCCGCAGTTCGTTTTAGGCAATCGCGCCAACTTCGACCGCTGGCGTATTTGCCTGAGAGTCCTACAATTGGGGTGACCCCACTTTACCACGCAAAAACACCTACCCTGAATTATTCGTAATCCCGGTGATGCCATGCACGTAATCTGCCCGGAATGTGACAAGAAGCTGAAAGTCAACGACAGTCAAGCCGGCAAGAAGGTGCGATGTCCGGATTGCCGGGCGGTGGTTGCCGTCCCTGCCGACGACGAAGAGGAGGGGCCACGCGCCAAGAAAACCACGGCGGTGTCGGCCAAAGGAAACCCCAAGAAGCCGGCCGCGAAAAAGCCCCGTCACGCCGATGCCGATGACGACGATGATCGTGACGACGAAAAAAAGCCCGCGAAGAAAAAGTCCGGCAGCGGCATGCTGTGGCTGGTCCTGGGCGGTGGCGCGGCCGTCTTGCTCCTGGGGATGATCGTCTGCGCTGGCGGCGTTTGGTTCCTGTTCCTTCGCGATACGGCAACGCCGGCCAACCCGGACCCACCTCCCGTGGCCGGCGATCCGAAGGCGCCTCAGGTCATGCTCGCCAGCGGGCGATTTGAGCGCAGCGGCGATCGTCTGCGGTTGACTGTCGATTATGACGCCGCCAATCTTCCCCAGGGGGAAAAACTCGGCTGTTTCTGTGTGTTTCCCAGCGACCAAAAGAATCCTCGCCTGGCCAAGGTTTTCTCCACGAATGAGTTGCGGAACGCCCCGAAGGGCCAGTGGAGCGTCGATGGCGTTCAGGGCCCGGCTGCGCCCGCCGCTGACAGGACCTGCGACATCGTGGTGCGCCTGGCCAAGGATATCAACCAGGTCGGCGCAGGCAAGGAGATCGGCCGCCTGAACGGCGTATCGTTGCCTACCGCGCCGGCGCAGCTGGTGATGCAGCTTCCAAAAAAAACAGCCCGGAGAAACGAGAGTAATCCCAACCTGATCGAGTTTACCCTGGAGTACGTCGTCGTTGGCCAGCCCCCCGGCGCGGGGACGGTCTGGATCGAAGCGGACATTGTCGATGAGGCCACGAAGGAACGTCGGCGCGTTTCGCTCGCCAGCTTCAGCGGGGCGGCCATCAAACAGACGGAAACGGTCCGTTGTTCCGTCATCTGTGCTTTCCGGCCCGGAGACCTATGCGACCTGTTCATCAGCGACGTGCAGCCAGGGAGGGGCAACCTTGTGCGCGTGCAGAATTTGCGCATCGATTCGGGAGCGCCCCCCGCGAACCTGAGCGTTGCGATTTCGGGCGTCCAGGTGAGGCGCACGCCGACCCCCGACACCTGCAATATCGACGTCGACCTGAAAACCGATTCGCCGTTGCAGGGAAACAAGATTTACCAGTGCGCCGCCATCTTCAGCGTCAATGGCGTGGCGCAGACGCCCGTTAGCTTTGGTTCCCCCGTGTTCGGCAGCGATGTGCGAAAGGGGACCAAGGTCAGCGCGACCCAGGTGCGAATGCCCGCCGACGCCAGCGACACATGTACGATTATCGTGCGCGAATTCAGCAACCCCGCCGCCCGTCTCGGGCAAATCGCCGGCGTCGGCATTCAAGGCAGCGCGGCCGCCCCCACCAAGGACGTCGTGCTTACGCGCCTGCGCGTTGACAGGATCGATGATTTCAATGTCAACGTGCAACTCGAATATGAATTCACCCGCAAACCCGATCCGCAGAAATGGTACACCCTGATGATCCAGCGCTCCGACATCAAGGACAAGGGGCAACCGGGCGTCATCGTGCTGCAGTCTCGCGGCGACCAGATGCAAATGCGCGGGGAGGTCACGCGCAAAATCTTTCGCAACGGCATCGGCACCGCCCCGCGCTATCGCCTCTGGATGGCGGAAGGCGTCAATCCCCTCGACGCGATCAAGAAGATTTCCACGGTCAAACTGGTCACCGCCGGCGTTGCCAGCAGCGATCCGCCGTCCGGAAACACCGAAATCAGGATCACGGCCGCGCGCATTGAGAGCGATCAGAGGTTCTTCAAGGTTTATCTGGATTATGAGTTTAACACCGATCCAGTCCCGGATCACAACTACGCGTTCCTAATCCAGCAGACGAATTCCAAATCGGCCGTCAGTTCTTTCGTGAAGCAGGGACCGGGCAAGGGCTGGAAGAAGTCGGGACAGGTGACCGCTGACCTTCTGCCCGCGTTTGTCGGAAATGGGCCAGAATTTCGTTTCTGGGTCACCAAGAACAAGGCAACCGAAATCAAAGGTGTGCAGTGCAGCAACACCATCACCGCCCAGGTGGGCGCAGCCGGCAGGAACGACCCCCCGGACGCCAAGACCCCGATTCAGATCACGGCCGCGACCTTCACGCGCTTGCAAGCCAAGAAGGGCGGCGTGGCCATCGAACTTCACTACAAGTTCGTCAACGGGGCCAAGCCCAACGCCAATACCGTTTACGGAGGCTTCTTCAGCGTGAAGGGAGGCAACCCGGTTCAGTTCTTTCAGGCCAAGGGGAGCCAGATGAAGGCGCAAGGCACGCTCAACGTGTACGCGCCGGTGTTCCTGCCGCCCAACCCGCAGATCGATGTGTGGATATTCGAGGGGGGCATGAGAAACGGGATCGTTTCAAAAAAGAAGCGAGCCACCTATCGGCTCCGATAAGTCAATGTCCAAAATTAACTTCAGCTGATCTGGGCGAAGTCGCCATCCCCGAAGAATTAACCGCAGAGACACAAAACCACAGAGGAAATACAAAGGTATCCGATGAGTTTTTCCTTGCAAATCTTGCGGTCAAACCATTGATTGGAGAATTGTATTTTCCCAGCTTTCTCTCTGTGCCTTTGTGTCTCTGTGGTTAGTTTTGTTTGCTGCGAACGAATGCTGAAGTTAATTTTGGACACGCGCTAAGTCGCGCCTTCCCCTTGCTTGCGCCGCGGGCTGGCATGCTCACAATAGCACGGGCCGAATCACATTCCCCGCCACATCCGTCAAGCGGAAGTCGCGGCCATTGAAGCGATAGGTCAGGCGCGTGTGGTCCAGGCCCATCAGGTGCAGCACGGTTGCCTGGATGTCGTGAACGCTGGCGCGATTGTGGACTGCTTTGTAGCCGAAGTCGTCGGTGGCGCCGTAGTGAACCCCGCCGCGGATGCCGCCGCCGGCCATCCAGATGGTGTGGGCGTGCGGATTGTGATCGCGGCCCACCGAACCCTGTGAGTCCGACGTGCGGCCGAACTCGCCGCCCCAGACGACGAGCGTCGAATCGAGCAAGCCGCGCGCCTTGAGATCGGATAGCAGCGCTCCGACCGGTTGATCCATGGTGCGAGCGCAATCGCGGTGGTTGACGTTGATGTCGTTGTGCCCATCCCACGGCACGTCGTTGACCGCGCCCCCGGAGATTCGGCTCGCGCTGAAAAAGATTTGCACGAAGCGCACGTTACGCTCGACCAGACGCCGGGCGAGCAGGCACTGCCGGCCGAACGTGGCGGTGTCGCGCTGGTTCAACCCGTAAAGATCCTGCACGAGGCGGGTTTCCTGGCGCAGGTCAAGCGCCTCCGGCGCGGCCGATTGCATGCGGTAGGCCAGTTCAAAGGATTGAATGCGCGCGGCCAGGTCCGCCTCCTGCGGGCGTTGCTGCTGATGCGATTGATTCATCTCGCGTAGCAAATCCAGTTGCGTGCGCTGCTGGGTTTCCGTCATGCCAAGAGCGCGGGTCAGATTGGCGACCTCCTCGCGGCGGCGCGCGTCAAGCAGCAAAGGTTGATAGCTCTTGGGCAAAAAGCCCGGCGTCCAGATATTGTCGTCGCCGCGCGGTTTCGTCTCGTGCATGACGACGAAGGCGGGCAGGTTCTCGTTCATCGTGCCCAGGCCGTAGGTAAGCCAGGAGCCCATGCTTGGATAGCCAGGCCGATTGAGGCCGGTCATGAGCTCGATCGCCGCCGGCGCGTGATTGTTCTGGTTGGAATAGCACGAATGGATGAATGCCATGTCGTCCACGTGCCGGGCGGTGTGCGGCAACAGTTCGGACACCCACGAGCCGGACTGACCGTGCTGGCTCCAGGCGAATGGCGACGCCAGGCAACGGCCGCTGGTCTGGAAGAATCCGGTACGCGGATCGGCGCCGGCGAGGGCCTGGCCATTACGGCGCTGCAACTCGGGCTTGTAGTCGAACGTATCGACCTGCGACGGCCCGCCGGTCATGAAGAGCCAGATGACCGACCGCACCTTGGGGGCAAAGTGCGGCGCTTGCCGACGCTCCTGTCCGCCGGTTTGCTCGTGCAACAGCGATGCCAGGGCAAGCGAGCCGAGGCCCATGCCTGCGTTTTGCAGGAAGCGGCGGCGGGTGGGGAGGGGGATCGGGGATTCGTTGACCATGTGGTTATCCTGCCTTAACTTTTTGATGCGGTTTCGCTCGGAAGCGCCAACGCGGCCTCAATCTTATCCCACCGCTCGATGTAGTCTTCGCTCTTCAAGCTTGTGATATCGACAATGCCGCGAGTCGCATACTGTTTAACCTTGGTTCGAACTTCCTCTGCGGTGCAAACGTAGTAATTGGGTGGAACGCCCGGTGCATTCAAGCATACGAACACATAAACGATACCGTCCTTCACCTTGCCCCTCATCAGCGGCCAGCCGACACTTTTCTTGTCCCGAATGGCTTTCACTTGAATATTCACTGTTCGCTCGCCGCTTTCAGCGAACAGATCGATCGCTTTGGCATTGCCAAGCGTCATTGCGACCGAATAGCCACGACGGTAAAGCTCCGCCGCGACGAAATACTCACCCGCCAAGTGCGTCGAATTCCGGTCAGGAGTGTTCTTTTCCGCCATGCGGGCGCTCTCGATAGTAAATCATCGGTTCGTCAACGTGATCAACTTGGTCGATGTTTGCCCTCTTGATTTTCCGTTCCAACTCTTCGAGTGCTGCGAAGAGTGATTTTTCGAGTTCACTCAGGTCCTGGATCGGTGCCGGCCTGTGTCGCTGACGAGCCGTCCTTGCCTCAGCGGAAAAATCCGGCAAAGAGCCGAACCGATTGATCAGCTTCTTTTTGACTTCGGCGAGTGTCGTTGTGCCAAACATTTCGAGTCTACCGCCGCTACCGCTTGGTGATCGCGGCTGTAGCTGAAAAGTACGCTTCGTGCACGAGTTTGTCGACGACGTCGAGAATCGCGTCCCTGGTTATTTCGGAAAGCACGACCATTCCCGGCTGTGCGACAAACGGACGCCCGTGTTTGACATCCGTTTCCAAGTCTTGCGCGAGTCTCACGGGATCATAAAAGAACACGGGATGAATGCTACCGTTGAAAAAGCGAACCTCAACGCCTTGCAGCCAACCCTTCTCCTTCGCTTCCCATTCACCGCGTTCGTCGTACCATTCGGGGAAGACGACTTCGTATTTACCTGTCGTGTTCATGCTCACACCTTGGTCAAGCTAATCTTAGCCAGTTCAGCTTCGTATTGCTCGAACGTCATCTCCTGCTTCGGCGCAATCTCGAAATGATGCGGGTTACGTCCGGCCCCCACGATTTCGAGCGTGTTCGGAATTGTTCCGACTTCAAACGCGCCACCGAATCGATCGAGCCCGTCTGACCGATCCGCGATCGAAACACCGCGGCCCGGCATCACCAGCCCGGTCTTACGATTGATGATAACATCAATGCGACGCGGAGCCAAGGTGGGACCGCCGCGATAATATGTCATCGTCAATCAATCCACATAAATAAACTCATTCAAGCACAACAACACCTGGCAAAAATCCACAAGCGCCCGCTCGCGTGCCTGCGGAGTGCCGCCGTAGCTTTGCGATTGGCGCTCGATGAACGAGGCCATGCGCAGGCGTTCGGCGTCGGTCGGGCGGCGGGCCAGGGCGATGAGGTAGGCGCGATCGATCTCCGATCCCGCAGGTTCGCTGCGCTCACCTGCGGGCTTCTTCAGGCGGGACGCAAGCTTCTGGGCGGCGCCGCGCACGAGCGGGGAGTTCATGAACGCCAGCGATTGCGTTGCCACCGTCGTGACGCTGCGCTCACCGATCGATTGCAGTGATTCGGGCACGTCAAACATTTGCAGGAAGGGAATCATCTGGCTGCGTTTCACGGTGAGGTAAACGCTGCGGCGCGGGCTGTTGCCGTCGAGCGTGCCGCGACCATACATCGTCAAATCGAGCGTGCCGGCAACGGCCAACAGGCTGTCGCGAATCGCCTCGGCTTCGAGGCGGCGGGTCGGATGGCGCCACCAGAGGCGGTTCGCGGGATCGGCTTTGAGGTTGGCCTCGCTTACCGCATTGGATTGCATGTAGACAGTGCTGGTCATGATGAGTTTGTGAATAGGTTTTAACCGCCAGCCGTTCTTGATGAGTTCGCTTGCCAGGTAATCGAGCAATTCAGGATGCGTCGGCGCGTCGCCCTGAAGGCCGAAGTCGTTGGGCGTCCCGACGATGCCCTTGCCCATGTGATGTTGCCAAAGGCGATTGACGATGACGCGGGCGACGAGATGTCCCGCGCCATGCTCGGCGTCGGTCAGCCATCGCGCGAGGGCGACGCGCGGCTCGATCGTTGGCTTTTCGCCTCCAAGCCAACGGCCCTCCTTTTTCGGGTCGGTCATCAGCACCTGGGCAAAACCGGCCTTGGCGAGCTCCCGTTTCTTCTCAGGTTCCCCACGGATCAGGAAATGAACCGGCCCACCCCGGTTGGACTGGGCGGCGAAGACGTCGATGAGCTTGGGTTTTGGCTCGACCTTGGCGTGTTCCTCCACGGCGCGGTAGATCGTATCAACGCCGGCGTCCAACTTGCGCAGCCAGGGGAGAACCGTATCGCGCTGCTGAATTTTCCAGGCGCCCGCGGTCGGTTGCAGGGCGGTCGTCAGCTCGGTAGCCGCCTGGCCCTGGGACGGGGCGCCGGGTGGCGCTGATGCCGTGGTCGTGATGGCGAGACGGGCTCGCGTAATCGCCAGCGCCTCGTTTGCGAACTTGAGGTTGATCGTCAAGACCGTTCCGCCGTCGAAGCCGATGTCGCCGACGAAGTCGAAACTGGCCGTCTGATTCTTTTGTGAGGCCCAGCCGGTTTTCGGATTGCCATCGACCGCGCCGGAGAGAGGGAATTTCGGATCCTGAGGCCCCGCCTGCCCGGCTTTCATCTTCACCACAACTGGTTTGAGCTTCGCTTTCTTCGGGTTCCTCAAAGGCGTGGCGGTCACCGTGATTTCATTCAGCACGAACCGGCCATCCCTGGCGAAGACGTCCACCGCTTCGAGACGCAAACCCTGGATCTTGCGTTGCAAGGTGTGTGCGACAATCGTGTACGTTGCGGCCTTGGCAACCTGGATCGAATCGTCCTTGTCGATGGCAACCGGCGTCTTTCCCGAATTGGCCGCGACGGGGGAAACAACAAGCCACGGGCTGCCAGGTTTATCTTTGTGCGAATTCCAGAATGCTTGCACTCGTTTCGGCAATTCCGCTTGCTCGAATTGATCCCGGTTTTTCAAAAGCGGTGCGTGGGCGCGATCGAAGGCGTCCTTGGCTTTCTTGAAACCAGCGGCATCCGTGTTCACCTTCAGGTTGGCTGAATCGGTTCGGCCAAGGGTGGCGACCAGGCGATAGTAGTCCTCCTGGGGAATCGGGTCGTATTTGTGCTCGTGGCAGCGGGCACACCCAAGCGACAGGCCGAGCATCGAGGTGCCGAGCGTCGAAATCATGTCGTCAAGGTGATCGTAGCGAATCAGCGCCAGCGTCTTGGCCGTGGTTTGGCCTGGATAAGATCCCGCAACCAAAAAACCGGTGGCCGATATTGCGTGCAGGTCCCCTGGCGCCAGCTGGTCGCCCGCGATCTGCCAGCGCAGAAACTGATCGAACGGCATGTCGTCGTTCATCGCCTTGATAACGAAATCGCGATAATGGTAGGCATTGGGCCGATTGCCATCGAATTCGTATCCGCCGCTCTCGGCAAAACGGACCGTGTCGAGCCAATGGCGGGCCCAGCGTTCGCCGAAGCGCGGGGAGGCCAACAACTGATCGACGACCTTTTCAAACGCCGCTTGCGGCTTGACGATCGCGGTGTCCTTCATGAACGAACCCAACTCCCCCGGCGACGGCGGCAGGCCATGCAAATCAAAATACGCCCGACGCAACAAACGCTCGGCGCTGATCGGTGGATTGGGCGTCAACCCCTTCGCTTCGAGCTTCGCCAGGACAAATCGATCGACCGGCGTCCTCACCCAGCTCGGGTTCTTGACGCCGGGCGGCGGGACGGCTTTCAAAGGCCGAAACGACCAGAATTCCCGGCCCTTTTCAATGTCAATCGTTCGCTTCTTCGAGACCAACTTGCCGACGCGCGGGTCAGGCGCGCCAAGTTCGATCCATTTGACGAAGTCGGCAATGATCTCTTTCGGCAACTTGACCGACTGCGACGGCATCTTCGTCGGCCCATCGTGCATGAGCGCCTTGATGAGCAAACTTTCCCTGGGCTTGCCGGGAACAAGCACCGGGCCGCTGTCGCCGCCTTGGAGCATCCCGGCCTTGCTGTCGAGAAGCAAGCCGGCCTTGAGCTTTTTGGCCTGTGCGGAATGACATTCATAGCAGTGCTTGCTCAGCACCGGGCGGATCCTGTTTTCGAAGTACTCGAACCCCTTGCCGTCTTTTCCGCCCGCACAGGCCAGGGTGGGGAGAAGAAAAAGGCTCAGTAGCGTGCAAATCGTTTTTTCGTGGATCATGGCAGATCACTTCGTGGAGGGAAAAAGGCCAATGCCTTCGGGTGGGATATCGGGATTTTATCACATCGACAGGCGGTCCGTCGAGGAAAAAGTGCGGCATCGGGGCAAAGTAAAATGGGCGAACCAGCCAAAACGGCCTGGACTTCAATTTTCCTATCCGTTACAATACCTATCCAGTAAACGCTTTTTCTTTGAAAACAAGCGGTCCCTGCTTTCCACCATTGGTTGCATGGACAGGACTCTGCGGCCATCACCCTATGTCGTTTACTAGGTCGCACGCTCCGGTCGCCAACCCGGCACGATCGCTTGTTGTAAGAGCTCGCCTCAACCTAGGGGCCGGGCAAAACATTTGGAGGTTCTTTTGACCACCGCTACTTTGGTGGAACCCGCCACGGGTTTCCACGCACTTTCCCTCTCTCCGTCCGTTCTGGCCGCCGTCGAAGCTGTCGGCTACAAGCGACCCACCAGTATTCAGAAGGCATTTATCCCGCGCGTCCTCACGGGCGCCGATGTCATGGGCCAGGCCCAGACCGGGACCGGCAAGACTGCTGCCTACCTCATCCCCTATTTCGAGCGCTGGCAGGATTCCAATCATCAGGAACCCACCGCCCTCGTTCTCGTTCCGACCCGCGAACTCGCCATTCAGGTCTGCGACGAGGCCAAAAAACTTTCCCCCGACAAGGAACTTCACGTCCTGCCCATCTACGGCGGCCGACCCATGGACGCCCAGGTGCGCGGCCTGCGCCGCGGCGTCGATCTTGTGGTCGGCACCCCCGGTCGCATTCTCGACCACCTCGGTCGCGGCACGCTCATGCTCCACAAGGTCAGGTATCTCGTCCTCGACGAGGCCGACCGCATGTTCGACCTCGGTTTTCGTGAAGACATTCGCCGCATCCTGAAGAACTGCCCGATGGATCGGCAAACGCTCCTCCTGTCCGCGACGATGCCGCCGGACATCCTGTCGCTTGCCAAGCGCTACATGCGCAAGCCCATCATCCATCTGCAAATGTCGCCCAAGAAGGTGACGATTGACAAGATTCGCCAGTCCTATTTCACCGTGGACCGGCACAACAAATTCGAGTTGCTCCTCAAACTGATCGAACGCGAGCAGCCGCGGCAGTGCATTATCTTCTGCGAACGCAAAATCGGCGCTCACCGAATCTACGAGCAGCTGTGCGGCGAACGCAAACGCGTCGCCACCATGCACGGCGACCTTGAGCAGTCCAAACGCGAACGGATCATGAAGGCATTCAAGGAAGGCAAGATTTGCTACCTGGTCGCGACCGATGTCGTGGGCCGCGGCATTGACGTGATGGGCATCTCGCACATCATCAACTTCGATTTGCCGCTTGACCCCGAGAATTACGTCCACCGCATTGGCCGCACGGGGCGCATGGGCAAGGACGGCGTCGCCATTTCGTTCGTGTTGCCTGAAGAAGGCAAGGAACTGACACGCATCGAGGATTTCATCAACAAGCTAATCCCCGAGGATCGCATCGAAGGGCTACAGACGTACGAGAAACGCGTCAAGAACCCCGAAGAGGAAAAGGAAATGAAGCCGATCTTCGGCCGGCGCTCCAAACGCTATAGCCAGCGACTGTAGACGGGTTACCGTTCGGCAAGCGCAGCGATACCAACCCCACGCGCAAGCGAAGGGGCGTGAGCGGCCTCACACGACCCCCAGCTTGCGCTGGGGGTTGGTCAAAGGACGAGCTGGAAGCGTATGTGACGGTGGCAGCCTGACCGTCGGTGGTGTCTCACTTTGCTTCGGCGCATGGTAGACCTCACGCTCCGCGTGAGGAATTCCTCACGCGGAGCGTGAGGTCTACCATCAAACTGAGACACTACCTGACCGTCGCTTACGATTCCAGCTCGTCGGATTTACACATCAGACTCATCCTGTCAACCCGCGCGCAAGGTGGGTGCGGTATTCGAGTAGTTTTCGGCGGCATGGGCCAGGTCGAGAAGTGATTCCATGGGCGGCGTCAAGAGATGCCGGCAACCTTTGCCAACCCGCTCCGCCGTCAACGCCAGATCAAGCAACGCGATCATCGTGGGCGCCAGCTTCTTCCCGCATGGGCGGCATACGGGTTTACCCATATCGTCGGCAAACAAGGTCAGGCCTCGTTTCCCCAGCGTTTGTTGGCCGCATTTGGAGCAACAGCCTTCCTTGGCGTCGTCCACCAATCGGATCGTATAGCCGCTCATACAACCGTACCTGTTGTTAGAACCGGATCAACCTTGATCGTTGTCAGTTTGCCATCGGTCTGGCACACGCCAATGATCGGCATTCGCTCGTTGCTAGTCCCGCCTGGCTTGGCGAAAATAAGATGAAACGGGGTGTCGGATGAACCGACCAGCACTCTTCCGAAAGGGGTTCCTTAAACGTTGCCTGGGGAATCACCGCGGGCGGTTGGAAGTGGGGAAAACCCTGGCGATTGCGCAAACTTTGATTGTGGGATTGGCGACGCTACCGGCGAATCAATAGCGAGGCACCTCCGGATCGACCTCACACGACCAGGAATCGATGCCCCCGGCCAGCGAACGGACGTTAGAATGGCCCAGGCGCAACACATATTCGGCTGCGGATTGGCTGCGCACGCCATGATGGCAATAAATGACAAGGAGCGTGCCCGGGTCACGCGGAATCTCCCCGGCGCGGCCAGGCAACTCATTGAGCGGAATCAGCACACTGTCGGGAATACTGGCGGTCTGGCTTTCCCAGGTTTGGCGAACATCAATGAGCCGGACGGGTTGGCCGTTCTCAATCGCCTTCGCCAATTCGCGCGCGGTTATTTCTTGTGCCATGACGGACTCTCCGCGGGAGGAACAAAATACGGAACCCAGGCCGGGATCGGAGAGAACCACCCCGGCGCTGGTCTGGACTCTACTTTTCCTTCTTGTCTTCTTTCTTTTCCTCGATCGGCTCCTTGACCGGCTGAACAAAGTGGGTGGACTTTTTGTCGGCAATCAGCTTGGCGGCGTGCGCCTCGGCATCGCTTTTCTTCGGATAATCATACGAGGCTACCATCTGGTGGGAGTTGTTGAAAACGCCCCACACGACGCGCATGCGCGTCACCTTGACGGCACGCGTCCGCTTCGGCTTCGGCTTGGCCTTGGGTTTTACCTTTTTTTTCTTTTTCTTGGGAAGACCTTCTTCGTCTTCCCCGTCCTCGCCTTCCTCGGCGGGCTCCCCTTCGGCTGAGGCATCTTCCTCTTCCTCGTCATCGTCGTCATCGTCGTCGTCGTCGTCGCCTTCTTCTTCGTCTTCGCGACCTTCTTCTTCCTCATCAAAATCTGCACGCAGCTCGCGATAATTTTGGGTCCGCTTCTTGCCCATGATTTTCGTCTCCTTCCTGTGCGGGAACATCCGATCAATCAACTAATTTATGTCCCGATGGATCATTTCGCAAGGGGGTCGCACAAGGACGCCGCTCGAAAAAGAGCACGGAGTCGGGTTTCGCTCGACGCGAATTCCGATTATCATGGCAAACGGAACCTCCATCCCGACCGAGGACGGCCACCATGAAGCAATTGCCGAGTTTCACCGTCTGGACTTTTTTGGCGCTCCTGACGGTGATGTCCGTCTCGGCCGGGACCAGGGCCTGGTATGTCGTGGCCTGTTGCTCGAACGGGTATCTCGACCCGGAGATTCATGTCCAGGACCGGCCTTTGTCCTATGAAAACGCCTTGCTCGTCAACTTTGCCAAGGACTATTCCTTCATGTGTCAGGCGCCGCTGGCCAAGGAGGAAGAGACGACCGCACATTCGGCGCCGCTGTATCCTTTGCTGGTCGGCCTGATTTCTTCGCGTAGCGAAACGCCCGATTGGAGTTGGCGCTGGCTTCAGGTGGTGCTGGGAAGCCTGACCGCGGTTTGTTATTTCTTCTTCGCCCGGCGATCCTTCCACAACACCCTCGTCGCAACCTTGGCGGGCTTGCTGGCGGCGTTTCATCCATTTTGGATTTTCAATACGGGTGAAATGAATGACGGAGTCCTCGCCAGCTTTATGCTTGGGCTCGCCCTGGCGCTGGGCGCCCGCGGGGCGCAAAGCGGTGGACCACTCACGGGACTGGCTTTCGGCTTCGCCCTGGCCGCCGTCGCGCTAACTCGCGCCGCCCTCTTGCCTTTCGCGGTGGTCGCGTTGCTCTGGTTTATCTGGGAATGCCGGCGGCATCCGCTTGGCTGGTTCGCGGCCTTTCTCGCCCTGCTCGGCTTTGTCAATGGCCTGGCGCCATGGGCGCTACGGAACTGGCAGGCGTTCGAGCGCCCGGTTCCCGTGGCGACCTCGACCTACCTGCACCTATGGATGGGGAACAATCCGCGCGGAATCGTTTCGACACTCGACGATGGAACGTTAAAACCCACCCTTTCCGACGAACGCTGGAAGGAGTTGCGCGACGAACCCAATCAGACGCTTCGGTACAACGCCCTGGCAAATGACGTCTGGCAAGAAGTGAAAGAACATCCCGCGGAAACACTCGCACGCCGCATCGAGGCCGCGCTGGCTTTTTTCCTTGGTGACAACTGGCTTAAAAGCAGGCAAGTCGCCAGCATGGTCCAACCCTCCGACACGATCGCGGAATCCCCCGACTGGGTCCGCGAACATGCGCCGACGATTCTCCAGGGTGCGTTGCTGGCGATGATCGCCCTGGGTTTGCTTGGCTGGCGCTACAGTCATGCCTGGCGGCGCTATGGCCGCCTTTGCATCATCGCGGCGATCTTCATCCCGCTTCCCTATATCGTAAGCCATGCGGAGCCGCTGCATGGCCCGCGTTTGCCGCTGGATGGCGTTGTCTTGTGCTTCATGGCCTACGCTCTGGCGAGTTTGGTTCCGGGCCTGGTGTCAACGCCAGGGGCGGCCGCGAAACAGATGCAGCAACAGCAACAGGAAAGCTGACCCTTGCATCATGATGGACGCCAGCCTGGAAATGTTCCTGCCTCCGGTGCGCGAATGGTTCCGCGCCAGTCTCGGCCAGCCCACGCCGGTGCAGGCGCAGGGCTGGCCGGTGATCGCCGCCGGTCAAAGCGCGCTGCTCCTGGCGCCGACGGGGTCGGGCAAGACGCTGGCTGCCTTTCTCGCCTGTCTGGATGGTTTGTGGCGGCAGACGCCAATCACGCGCGGCGTGCAGGTCCTGTACATCTCCCCGCTCAAGGCGCTGAACAACGACATCTATCGAAACCTGCAAATCCCCCTCGCCGGCGTCGTCGCCACGGCGCAGGGTTCAGGCCTCGTGTTGCCAAAAATCGAGGTTGCCGTCCGCACGGGCGACACGCCCGCCGTCGAGCGTCAGCGTCTCGTGCGCAAGCCGCCGCACGTGTTGATTACGACTCCGGAATCGTTGCATCTGCTGTTGACTTCAAAGGCTCGCGACGTGCTGCGCCAGGTCACGCATTGCATCGTCGATGAGATCCATGCGCTTTGTCCCAACAAGCGCGGCGTCTTTTTGGCGCTCCTTCTGGAACGCCTGCAAGCGATCAACAAGCGGGAAATTGTCCGCATCGGCCTTTCTGCGACCCAACGTCCGTTGGACGAGGTCGCCCGCTACCTCGGCGGTTTCACCCATGCCGCAGACGGAGTGTGGCGCGAACGCCCGGTAACCATCGTCGATGCTGGTTTGCGCAAGAATCTTGACCTGCAAGTCGTAAGCCCCGTCGAGCATTTTGGGCCGTTGCCCGAAAAGTCGATCTGGCCAGCCATCTTTCGCCGCCTCGTCGACGAGATTCGCAGCCATCGTTCGACGATCATCTTCGCGAACAATCGGCGTAGCGTGGAACGCATCACCGCGGAACTCAACGAGGTGTTGGCCCACGGTTGGGGGGACGAGGCTCGTGGCGAGCCGCGCGCCGCGACTTCCCCCTCACCCCCAGCCCCTCTCCCACAAGGGGAGAGGGGAGAAATCCTGGTTCGTGCCCATCATGGCAGCGTGGCCCTTGAAGTACGCCAACAGACCGAGCAGGCACTCAAGGAGGGCCGACTACGCGCCGTCGTCGCCACCGCATCGCTGGAGCTCGGCATCGACATGGGGGCGGTCGATCTCGTCTGCCAGGTCGAATCGCCCGGCAACGTCGCGCGCGGACTACAACGGGTCGGGCGCGCGGGGCATCTGGTCGGGCAGTCGAGCAAGGGCCGGCTCATTGCGAAGACGTTACCTGACCTTTTGAATCAAGCAGTGCTGGCGGCGGAAATGGTTGCCGGCCGGGTTGAGGCGTTGCGCGTGCCAATGAATTGCCTCGATGTCCTCGCCCAGCAAATCGTCGCCATGACGGCCATGGACGACTGGTCGGTAAATGACCTGTATGAGTTAATCCGTAGATCGTATCCCTATCACGATCTGGCCCCCGCCGCGTTCGATGCGGTGCTGGAAATGGTCTCGGGTCGATACCGTTTCAACGCGCGGGCGGACGAACCTCCTGCCGAGGTAGGGTTTTCGCCGGCGCAACAACTCACCGCGTTGCAGCCGCGCATCCACTGGGACCGCGTGCATCAAAAACTACAAGCGTTGCCTGGCAGCCAGCGACTCGCGCTGGTTCACGGCGGCACGATTCCCGATACCGGCCAATTCGCGGTTTACACGTCCAAGGGCCTGCGCATCGGCGAGGTCGATGAGGAATTTGTTTACGAACGGCGTGTCGGCGACACGTTTCTTCTGGGCACTAGCGCCTGGCGGATCGACCGCATCGACACCGATCGGGTGCTCGTTCACCCTGCCGAGGGAACGCCCGCGATGGTGCCGTTCTGGCGCGGCGAAAACACCGGGCGCACCTACGACCTGGGTGTCGCCCAGGGAAAGTTTTTGCGCGAGTTGAGCCAGCGCCTGGATGACCCGGCCTGCCTCGATTGGCTTGAGCACGAACATTTCCTCGATGGCGCTGCCGCGCGCAATGTGCGTGATTTCGTGAGGCGCCAGATGCAGCGCACCCAATGCCTGCCCACGGATCAAACCCTTCTGATCGAAGCGTCGCGGGATCCACTGGGCGATTGGCAGTTGATTTTGCTCTGTCCGCTGGGCCGGGCCATCAACCTCAGTTTGCGTTTGGCGCTGGAGGCGCGTTTGCGCCAACGCCTCGGTTATCGCCCGCAGTGTTTGCATCACGATGATGGCGTGCTCATCCGCCTGACGGAGAGCGATGAGCCAGTTCTCGATCTTTTCGATGGCATCACGCTGGAGAATTTGCGTGAGCTGATCCTGGAGGAACTGGGGGATAGCGCGTTGTTCGCGCTGCGCTTTCGCCAGAACGCGGCGCGTGCGTTGATGATGCCGCGCGGCGCCGCGGGGAAGCGTGCCCCGCTTTGGCTTCAGCGTCTGCGCGGGCGCGACCTTTTACAGGCGGCGCGCCGTCATGCCGATTTCCCGATCGTGGTGGAAACGTTCCGTGAATGCCTGCACGATCACCTCGATTTGCCTCGCCTTGAGGAACTGCTGACCGGGATCGCCCGGGGCGCCATCGACGTGCAGACGCGCCGGCTTGACATGCCATCGCCATTTGCCGCCGGCTTGCTCTTCGCCTTCACGGCGGTGTTCATGTATCAGTACGACGGCGTCGAGGCGGCAGGCAAGCACGAATCAGCGGCGCTCGATCAGGAGTTGCTGGACCAAATTCTCGGCCATCAAGGCCAGCCGCTGCCGCTCGATCCGCGCGCGATCCAGCAAGTCGATCGGCGCTTGCGCGGCGTTGGGCTTCCCCCGCGCAGCAAGGCTGAGGCCGCCGAATGGTTGCGCCGCCTGGGCGACGTGACGGCTACCGAAATGGAAGGACCAGCGCGTGGGTTCTTGCGTGAACTGGAGGGTGAAGGCCTCGCCGTGAAAATCACCCTGCCATCCTGCATGGAGCCAGAGCGCTGGATCATGGCCGAGGATAGGGAACTTTACCATTCGGCCTTTGCCGCCCGGGTAGGCGACGCGGAAGCGATCCAGGGCTCCGCAGCGCGAATTTTGCAACGCTTCCTCGAAACGCACGCGCTGATTGGTCTCGACGACATCTTGCATCGTTATCCGTTTGATCCGACCTGGGCGCAAAGGCAACTCGAAGAATGGACGCGCCAGGGCCGGCTCGTTCGCGTAGTGGCCAAAGAGGAAACGCCCTTGCAATGGTCGATGCCGGAGAGTTTCGAACAAATCCAGCGAGGCACGCTGTCGATCCTGCGTCGCGAAGTGATGACATGCCCGGCGCCGCAGTTTGCCGACTTCGTTGTTCGCTGGCAACATTTGCACCCGGATACAAGGGCCGCGAATGCGGAAGGATTGCGTGAAGTTCTGGGTCGCTTGCAAGCATGCCTTTTGCCAGGAGCAATGTGGGAACAGGCGATTTTGCCGCTGCGTTGTCAGGCCTATGCGCCGCGCCATTTGAACGATTTGATCGTATCGGGGCAGTGGACCTGGTGGAGTCAGTACGAGGGCGACGACGCAAGGCTTGCATTTGTCGAGCGCGAGATGGTTAGCCAGTTGTCGCCGCCGAATCCAGGCGAGGTCGTTTTGTCGGCGGCCGCTTCGGCGGTGATGGAAGTCCTGCGCGGTCGCGGCGCCCTTTTCGGTCAGGAAATCGCGGCGCAATCCCGATTGCCGATGCCCGGGGTGCGCGCCGCGTTGTGGTCGCTGCTCAGGCTGGGTCTGGTGACGACGGATCAATTCGACGTGTTCCGCCGCGGTGAGCCTCCGGGCGAAGAACCGCCGCCCATGCGCTCGCAAGCGGAACTGCGAGCGTTTCTCCGGGATGGCCGACGACGCCGTGAAACGACCTGGCCTGATGGCCGCTGGGCGCTGGTTCCGTGGGGACAGCCCGACGCAGAGTCGGCTGCTTGTTTTCAGGCTCGGCTGCTTCTCGATCGCTACGGCGTCGTGTCGCGCGAACTTGCCCTATTGAACGGATGCACCACCTCATGGCGCGTGCTGTATGAAATTCTGAGCAGCATGGAATTAGCCGGCGCTGTCCGGCGCGGCTATTTTGTCGAAGGATTGTCCGGCGCCCAGTTCGCCCTGCCTGATGCCGCCGATTTACTGCACCAACTCGCAATGCCCAGCACGGCGCGGGCCCCCGCCTTGCTGGTCCACAGTCTCGATCCCGCCAACCTCTACGGCAGCGGCGCCGCCCTCGAGATTCCTCAGGGGACCGAGGACGCACGTGCTTTTCAACGCCGCCAGGGCAACTGGCTCATCGTCAAAGCTGGTAGGCCCGTTCTACTGATCGAGCAGCACGGCAAGCGTTTGACAACCATTCCGCCGGCCAACCCCTCCGACCTCGCCCAGGCGACGGCGTGCCTGCCTGAACTTCTGAAATTGATACCAGGCCGCGATATCCGCCATAAACTCTCCGTGGAAACCTGGGACGGCGAACCCGTGACCGGCACCCTCGGCAAGCACTTGCTCGACGCAGTCGGCTTCGTACGCGATTATCAAGCGATGACCCTGTACGCGGTGTGGCAACCATAAGGCGGCACGTTAGCTGGACGCGCAAGCGACGGAAGCCTTGTCCGTCGCTTGCGCGTCCGGCTAATCTACAACGTCACGCTTTCGCCACGCTCTGGGTACGCGACATCCATGAAGCCGCGCTCTTTGAGCGTCTGCATCAACGCGTCGGCCTGATCGCGTTCGCCATGCACCAGGCGCACCTTGCGCTTCGGATCGGCCAGCGGCGTCAGCATCGCCAGCAGGTCGTCGCGGCCGGCGTGGCCCGAAAAGCCGTTCATGATCGCCACCTCGGACCTGAGTTCGTACGTCCCGCCCAGGATGCGGACTTCCGGCTTCTTTTCGACCAGCCGTCGGCCGAGCGTCTCGGGCGCCTGAAAGCCGATGATGAGCACCGTGTTGCGTGGATTGCCGATGTTGTTGCGAAGGTGATGCAGAATCCGGCCCGATTCGCACATGCCGCTCGAGGCGATGATGACGCAAGGTTCGGGGCGTTGGTTGATCGCCTTGCTTTCCTCGACGCTGCGCGTGTAGCGCACGAGCTCCTCGCCGAACAGGCCGCGATCCCTGTAAAGGAGCAGCGAGGTCTCCTCGTCGAAGCATTCCGGATGCAGGCGAAAAACCTCGGTCGCGGCCGCCGAGAGCGGGCTATCCACGTAGATTGGCATGCGCGGAATGACTCCTGCCGCGATGAGCTGGTGCAGAAAGAAAACGACGGTCTGCGTGCGGCCCAGGCTGAACGCCGGAATCAGCACCTTGCCGCCGCGGGCGATTGTGCGCTGAATCACCTCGCCCAGGTCGGAGGCCAGCATTTCAAT
This sequence comes from Planctomycetota bacterium, assembly GCA_016191165.1. Classification (GTDB taxonomy): domain Bacteria; phylum Planctomycetota; class Planctomycetia; order Gemmatales; family Gemmataceae; genus SIAQ01. The sequence continues at coordinate 21,350 of JACPPF010000140.1, read as the reverse complement.
GCCGGGGTGGTTGCGCCCGCCATAGGTGCATTCACTTATGAGCAGATCCGCGGGCGGGATCGGTGCCGGGTCGCGCAGGATCGGCATCCCCGCCCGACCCAGGTCGCCGGTGAACGTGATGCTGCGGTCGCCGTTCAGCGTCAGATGCACCATCGCCGAGCCCAGGAGATGCCCCGCGTCAACGAAATGCGCCGTGATGCCGTTACCAATGTCGTGGGGCGTATCGTACGGCACCGCCCGCGCCAGCTTCATCGTGCGGCGCACATCGCCATAATCGTAAAGCGGTTCAATCCTCGGTTCATCTTCGCGGCGATGCCGATTGAGATGCCCGGCGTCTTCTTCCTGAATCTTTGCGGAATCGTTGAGCATGACGGCGATGAGGTCGCGCGTTGCTGGGGTGCAATAGATCGGCCCCTTGAAACCACGTCGCACCAGATTGGGCAGGTTGCCGCAATGGTCGATGTGGGCGTGGCTCAAAACGACGGCGTCGATGTCGCTGGGCGCGAACGGAAACTCCCTGTTGCGTTTCCAGGATTCTGCGCGCCTGCCCTGAAAGAGCCCGCAGTCCAGCAGGATGCGCTGCCGCCCGGCCTCGACCAAGTGCATCGAGCCGGTGACGGTGTGGGCGGCGCCCCAGAAGGTGACGGTGATGGGGTTCATGGGGGTGTCACCTCACGGGTTGGTCGCCACATTTGGGCGAATGACGCGGATGAAAAGGTTCGTCAGGCTCGATTCAACGGACACGGCATCGTGAATGCGCTGCGCCAGCCCTGCGGGATCATTGTCGTCGTGAGTACACGAAACGATTCCTCCGTGCGGATGTGTCACTCGATGTAAGCGCCGGAAATCACCATGATTGTGGGTCAGAACGGCTCGACCATCGGCGGTCGCGTCGGCCAGCACTTCGGGATCATCCGCGCCACACCTTCCTGCGTCATGTACCGTAAGCACGTCATGACCCAGCCCGCGCAAGATCAGCACCGCAGGAAACGGGAAATCTTCATCGGCGTAAAGGCGTGCCATGGAGACTACGGTTCTTCATTTTCGCGGATTGCTTCATCGATTTCGGCAGGATGCTGGCGATAGTAATCCCATGCCACTTTCAGGTCTTCGGGCGTCAAGCCGACGATGTTCTCAAGAATGCGTTCATCAGCGGTTCCGAGACGGCGGCTCAGCACAAGCCCCCACACCGTGATGCGCGTGTTGCGAATGCAAGCGTCGCCACCGCAGACGTTCGGCGTTTTCTGCACCCAGCTCTTGTTGGTCGTACCGGTGGCCATGAGGGGCCTCCTCTCCGCGGTTTTTGTGGTTTCGATGGTTTTCATGATCGGGCGCCTGGAAACAATCCTATTGTAATCTATTCCTCGCTTTCCTGATGACCTCCAAGCAGTTTTCGATTCAAAGAACCACCCTCGAACATCATCTCCTCCATCGCTGCATCGACATCATGCAGCAGGATGGTTTCGGTCCCACCACGTTCTAAGTAGAATTGCGTGGCCCGGCGCATCAGTTCCTTGATGAACGCTGCGCTCACATTTTCGGTAAGCTTTATGGTCGCCTGTACGATGTTGTCGGTGATCGGCGCTTCTTTTGCATAGAGGCGAATCAACTTTTCTCGACCAGCCTCATCTGGCAAGGGGAATTCGATGGCCTGATCGATTCGGCCAGGCCGCGACGTCAACGCGGCTTCCAGGGTTTCTGGCCGATTGGTCGTCAGAATAAACAGAATATCCGCGTCAGGGCGAAGGCCGTCCATTTCATTGAGCAGCTTGTTGAGAAACATTTCTTGTCCCGGCCCTGCCGTCGCCGTGCGGTCCCGTGCGATAAGATCGGCATCCTCGATCACCACCATGCTGGGCTGGAGGAGCCGAGCCAGGGCCATATAATCCGAAAGCAAGTTGATTTGTTCCTCTGTTATCAAGAGCGTGGTTATCTCTGGGAGGGCCGATGCCAGATAGTGAATCGTGTACGTCTTGCCGGTCCCCGGCAGCCCATAGAACAAAATCCCTTTCTTGGTGGACATGCCCAGTTTGGCAAGTTGCGGCCGCTGCGTCACGAACCGAATTACGTTGCGGTCAAGCAATTCGAGCGTGGCACGCGGTAAGATGACGTTTTCCCTTGCCACGGAATGCAACTTGTGAACCTTGATGCCCGTGTAACGGCCCGTGTAATCGGTCGCCTGCTCCAAAGATAAGACCTTTCCCCGGTATGACCGCCCGGCTCGGACGGCGGATTCCAGGCGGTCGAAAAAACTCTGCACAATACCGTTGGCCTGCATTTCCCTCGGCACCGCAACTTGGATGCGCATCGTGGGTGATTGGTTATAGCAGTACATGTCGGGCGGCACGAGCATCACTGCAAAACGGCACTCCTCATTCATTAGCCAAATGCCATCCTTGAGTTGCCGCACCGGCTCTGATTCGCCAACATCAACCTCCTCATATTGCGGCGCGGTAATCAGGGCAGCGCAGTTTGTCGATTGGTCCGTCAAGATCGACGCAAACCCGCCAAGCCCCGGCGTGAATTGCAGCAGTTGAACGCCGGAGAAATGACTCACGGCAGCGTTGTTCATGACACTGTCGAGGGCACGCTGCAGATCCGCTTTTACGCGCAAAGGAAAACTACGTTCGTGGACGGCAAGGCTGCTCAGTCGGTGTGGGTGGAAATGTTGCACGAGCAAGGTGTGCAGAGGGGACCGGTCCCCGAAAAAGAATCGCCGAAGCCAGGACATGGGAATTTCTCGCAGAGGATCATGTTTGTGCAGGAACCAACTCGTTCGGCAGATGTTCCAGAAGGGCCTGCCGGGCCAGTCGAACCGCTTCGGCGATCGCCTTCTGGCTAACGGCCCCGCGCCATTGTTCCTCTATTTCTTCCCACGGCATCCCCTCGGCGACCTGTTCCAGCACATCGCGCACAAGAATACGCGTGCCACGTATGGTCGGCTCGCCGTGGCAGATTTTCGGATCCACGACGACGTAGCGACCGAGTGTTTTTTTCGTTTTCATGGATTGACTCCAGCATGCCCATGCCATCCTATCACGCTAACGCAGCAACGCCTCAATCACCTGCCCCTCGCACAGCGTCACCGGCCGGCTCAGGCGGTCGCGCACCTCCATGCGCGGATCGACGCCGAGGCAGTGATAAATCGTCGCCGCTAAATCAGCGGGCGGCGTCGGATTCGACGCGGGTTCGGCGGCGTAGCGGTCGCTGGAGCCATGCACCACGCCGCCGCGGATGCCGCCGCCGGCCAGTACGCTGGTGAACACCTTGCCCCAGTGGTCGCGGCCATCACGTCCGGCCCCTGCCCCGCCGACCACCGATTGGCCGACTCTTGGCGTTCTGCCCATTTCGCCCGTCCACACAACGAGCGTCTCGTCCAACATCCCGCGTTGGTCGAGATCGTCGAGCAATGCCGAGAACGCGAGATCGGTGACGGGACAGAGCCGTTCGCGTAGGTCGATGAAGTTGCGGTTGTGCGTGTCCCAGTAGACGCTGACGTTAGTGATGCCGTCGTTGGGCCAAAAGACGGTGACGATCGGCACGCCCGCCTCGACGAGGCGCCGCGCCTGCAGCACCGATTGGCCGTGGATGTTCATACCGTAGCGTTCGCGAACATGGCGAGGCTCCTGGGTCAAGTCGAAAGCGCGCGTCACCTGGGGCCGGGCGAGGATCGAGAAGGCGCGATCGTAATGCGAGCTCATCGCCTGAACCTGGGCGTGCTGTTCGATCGTGCGAACTTGTCGATCGAGGCTGCGCACGAGCCGCTGGCGCCCGCCAGCACGCAGGGCGGTCATGTCGGCGGACAGGGCGAATTCCCCAACACGATAACTCGGCAGCGAAGCGTCGGCGTCGATGCGCATCGGGTTGTACATCGGACCCAGCCAGCCGGCGCCCTGGCCGTGGCTTTGCTCCACGAAACGCGGCGAGCCGTTGGGCACCACGGGCATCATCGACACGAACGGCGGCAGCGGTCCCCTGCCCCGGCCGAGCTTTGAGAGGATGGCGCCGTAGCTGGGCCAATCGTCGCCGAGTTCGCCAGCCGGCGGCGGTTTGCCGGTCAGCAGAAAATGCGTGGCCCTGGTGTGATCGACGTTGTTGTGCGTCATCGAGCGAATCAGCGCGAGTTGATGGGCGCGCTGGCCGAGGCGTGGCAAATGCTCGCAGATTTGCAGGCCAGGAACGCTGGTCGCGATCGGGCGAAATTCACCGCGATAGACTTCCGGCACATCGGGTTTCATGTCCCAAGTGTCTTGCTGCGCCGGACCGCCCCACATGAACAAAAGGATGCACGACTTGGCTCGCCTTGGTTCCCCTCTCCCCTCGCGGGAGAGGGGTTGGGGGTGAGGGGAACGGGCTTGCAACATCTGTGGCAAGCCAAGGCCGAACAGGCTAAGCGCCCCGGCGCGCAGGAACTCGCGGCGGTGGACGGTGGGGTTGAACATGAAATTGGGACATGCGCTTCGTTTCATGGTGTTTCCAAATCGTACTGGCTTCTTGCCGACCGAGGAGCAGCCTCGGACACGCACGCCTTCGGCGGGGCGGATCAATGCACGAGTTTATTTCGCCAGCTTCTTCAAAGCCGCTTGCGCGTGCTCGTTGCCATAACCCAGGCGCACGACAAGGGCCGCGAAGTCGCGCAGCTCGGCCAGCTTTTTCGCGTCATCGCCTGCCCACTTCGCCATTTTTTCGGCAATGCCCTTTACGTCGTCCGCGCTATTGTCCTTTTGAATAATGCTGCGCATCAGTTTTTGCAACTCCGGGGAGCGTTCCTTGCCTTTCTTGATCGGCCGTTTCTTGGCCGGCTGTTTTTCTTCCTTGGGCGGCGCCTTGCCAAGGACCTTGGCGACGGCCACGATTACCTTGCGTGAATCGTTGGCGTTGGGGTCGGTCAGGGCGAAGTTGTTGATGACCTTGTTGTCTTTGCAAACCAGGACCGTGATCTGAACCTTGTCGTTGAGGCCATAGGTGGCCGGGCCGTCTTTGCCGCCTTCCAGACAAATGCTGACCGGCGTTTGTAGCTTCAGCGCGTCGGTCAACTTCAGCCAGCCTTCGACCTTTTCTTTGTCGCCCGTGACCCAGACAATATTGGCGGCAAGCTTCTTCTGCGTGGCCGCATACGCATCCACCGGCCTCAAGAATTGATTCCCAGGGCGCGTGATGCTGAATTTTTCCGCAGTCGCGTGCATGAAGATTAGCAGCGTGGGCCCGCCCTTGGTCTTGCCGAGGATTTTGAACTCCTTGCCCGCGTCGTCTCCGGAAAACGCATGGCTTTTGAAATCGGGGAGCTTGTCGCCGACTTGCGGGCCGGAGGCGAAATCACCCGTGGCCGGCAGCAGAAAGGCCACCATCAAGACTGAACTCGTCCACATGCAGCACCTCTCAAAAAAGGCGGGAAATGTTGATGAAAACCTCAAACCGTTGTGCGATGATCGCAAGGCCGAATTCACAACGAGTATTGTGCCCTAATCCGACGGAAAAAGCCACCATGTTCATTCGATTCTTGTTCGCCGTCTCGATTGCCGTCTCATGCGTGCCGTTCGTTCACGGCCAAACGCCAAAGAAAGCGAAGCGGCCGAACGTCATCGTCATCATGACCGATGACCAGGGCTTTGGCGATCTCAGTTGTCACGGCAACCCGGTCATCAAGACGCCGCATATCGACAGGTTCGCCAAAAAAGGCATCCGCATGAGAAACTTCCACGTCTCGCCCGTCTGTGCCCCGACGCGCGCCAGCCTGATGACCGGGCGCTACAACTACCGCACCGGCGTCGTCGATACCTTCATCGGGCGGGCGATGATGCATCCCGATGAAATCACCCTTGCGGAAATCCTGCGCGCCCTCGGCTATCGCACCGGTATCTTCGGCAAATGGCATCTGGGCGACAACTACCCGCTTCGCGCAATCGATCAGGGTTTCACCGAATCGCTTGTCCTCAAAGGAGGCGGCATCGGGCAGCCCTCCGATCCTCCTGGCGGCGAAAGCTATTTCAACCCCATCCTCCTTCACAACGGCAAAGCCGTCAAGAAGGACGGATACATCAGCGACATCCTCACCGACGCGGCCATTGACTTCATCAAGAAGAGCCGCGATGGGCCGTTCCTTTGTTACCTGCCATTCAACTGCCCGCACACGCCGCTCCAGGTGCCCGACAAGTACTATCGCATGTACAAGGACCAGATCAAGGCTGGCGATTTCCCGAAGGTGGGCTTCCCAATTCAGGGCAAAGTTAACCTCGACGAGACCGCCAAAATCTATGGCATGATCACCAACATCGACGACAACGTCGGCCGACTGTTCGCGGTGCTCGACAAGCTCGGCATTGCCGACGATACCATCATCATCTTTTTGAGCGATAACGGTCCGCAGCAACCCCGGTTCGTTTTCGGCCTGCGTGGCCGCAAGGGGACCGTTTTTGAAGGCGGCACGCGCGTGCCGTTTTTCGTGAGTTGGCCGGCGGGGTTCAAGGGAGATCGCGATATTGACCGGGTCGCCGCCCATATCGACATCACGCCGACGATCGTGGAGGTTTGCGGCGGCACGTTGCCGAAGGATCGCAAGATCGATGGCAAAAGCCTGCTGCCGTTGTGGAAAGGCCAACAAGTTGCCTGGCCCGAGCGCACGCTTTTTTTTCAATGGCATCGCGGCGATGTGCCCCAGATGTATCGCGCCTTCGCGGCGCGGTCGCAGCGCTATCGCCTGGTCCAACCCGTCGGCGTCGGGGAGAACTCGAAATTCGATCGCAACAAGGTGCTCTTGTTCGATATCGAGAATGATCCGCACGAAAGGAACGATCTGGCAGTACAAAAACCCGACGTCGTCGCGAAGTTGAAAAAAGAATACGAAACCTGGTTCAAGGACGTGGCCAGCACGCGCGGATTTGCGCCGCCGCGGATTGTCGTCGGCTCGGAAGAGGAGAACCCGACGGTGCTGACTCGCCAGGACTGGCGCGGTCCGCAAGCCGGATGGACGCCCAAGAGCATCGGCCATTGGCTTATTCAGGTTGACCAGGCCGGGCGTTACGACGTTGAAGTGACGCTGCTCAAGCCCGCGGGTAACCAGGCGAGCGTGCGCTTGCTGATCGGCCAGAAGATGTTTTCAAGCAAGGCGATGCCGAACCAGAAGGCGGTGTTGTTTCGCGGCATGGACTTGATTGCCGGACCAATCCAGGTGGAGGCACGAATCGTCGACGGCGCCACGTCCGCAGGCGCCCGCTATGTGCAGATAGGTAAAATCAAATAGCCTGGTCAAAAGCAATCGTGGCACGACTCCGCCGTCGTCTCGTTGACCCAAAACCGTAGTTCCTCCGACGTGAGGCGGTTTGGCAGCACGCATTCGTGGAGCCAGCCGCCGTTTTCCTCCACCGACCACATCACGCGCACGACCAGCGTCACCGCCCCGCATTCGTGCAACGGTTCGATTGCGAGGAGTGTGTTCTCGGCCATCGGACTCTCAAGGAACAGGCACAGGCCGCTGGCGGAAATGTCGCGGACCCGGGCAAACTCATCGTGACAGGGTTGATCGTCGCGCGAGCGAATTCGGGCCATGCGATCGCACAACACGCGTGCCGTCGCCCGGCGTTCGATCAACTTGGACGGGGCCTTGACCTCCACGCTCTCGCCCATGTTTTGGTGAACCACCCGGTTCTTGCCCGCTTTTTTCGCCCGGTACATCAGTTCGTCCACTTTGCGTACCAGGCTGTCGATGTCCCGCGCCGGCGTCGAAAAGGTGGCTGCGCCGATGCTGAGCGTCACGGGCCATTTTTTCTTGCGCGTCTCTTGCACGAAGCGCTCGCGAATCCGCTCCAGCGTCGCGCGGGCATCGGCTTCCCCGCAATCCGTGAGGAGCAAGGCGAATTCGTCCCCGCCCAGGCGCGCCAGCAAATCGATCGCCCGCGTATTCTCTTGAACGACTCGCACCAGATCACACAACAGCCGATCTCCCACCGGATGGCCCAGGTTGTCGTTGATCCATTTGAACTGGTCCAGATCGATGTACGCCAGCGTAAGCGGTTGATTGGCCCGCAAGGCATGTTCAATCGTCAGGCTGAACTTTTCGTAAAAGGTTCGGCCATTCACCGCACCGGTGAGTGGATCGGAACGAGCCAATTTTTTTTCCAGGTAGAGGCTTAGCCTCAAACGCGACAGCAGGCTGGACGTGATGATGAAGATGCCGAAGCGCGCCGTGCCGTTCCACAATTGAATCGCGGGCGTGAATGTGGAACCGTCGGCAGCCTCGACGAAATGCCAGCCCACGGCACATGCCACCGAGAAAAGGATTCCTTGCGCAAATCCGCCCCACCAGGCAGCCAATGCAATTGGCACGAGGTAAAATATCGCGAACGACAATTCGGGTCCGGTCGCCAAATCGAGAAGAGCAATGATTGCGACCAGCGCCAGGCACGCAACGCCAAGCACCAGGCCGTGCCAGCCGCCAAGAAACACCTGATCGGCGTGCCTGGCGTGGTCTTGCCCCAGCAACCGCGGTGAGCCTTTCAGGGCTTTTTGGGACGATTCAGAAATCATGTTGGGCTTTATCATGGTGTTTATTCGGCCAGCCAAACGGGCTTGGTTTGCACAAGGAAAGCATAACATTCCTTTTGGCGTCGCGCCGTGGATGGAGCGAAATAATACGTCCTTTGGCTAAAGTCGTCGTCGTTTCCCGGCTGGGCGTTTGCCGGTCCCAATGTCATAACTCCTTGCATTTCAATCCGTTAACCATCCAGGCGCGCGTCAGGTGAAGTGCCAAGCGAGATTTCAGGGGAACCCCCAGGTGCGGCGGAGGACTTCGTGAGGTATCCTTTCAGCAACAGGCCATTCCGAAGCGGCGCCGACGTGTTGGACACGGATTCAAGAAAGTGAAAACGGATCGATGACCTCGCTCATCCCAAAACAAGGTGTTCCCCAAATCGGCAGATTCGAGGTGCTGTCGAAAATCGGCCAGGGCGGCATGAGTACGGTCTTCAAGGCGCGAAATCCCGTGACGGATGAGATCGTCGCTATCAAACTGGCATCCCGCGCGGTTGTTGGCGATCCCCAGCTCGTCAGGCGCTTTGAGCTGGAATACGCCACCGCCAAGGTTTTATCTCATCGGAATCTGGTGAAGTTCTTCGACTACGGTACCCACGGACAGCTTCCCTTTCTCGTCATGGAGTACATCGAAGGTTGCAGCTTGACTGAGGCCATCACCCAAAAAAAACACCTGCGCGAACACGAAGCGCTCTCGGCGATTCTCCCGATCGCGGATGCGTTGATTTATTTGCACAAGCGTCAGATCATCCATCGCGATGTCAAACCGGCTAACATCCTCGTGGGGGCCAACGGGCAGATCAAGCTCGCCGATTTGGGCTTAATCAAAGACCTCGGTTCCCTGAGCCGGCTGACAAAGACCAAGATGGCGTTGGGCTCGCTACATTTCGCGGCGCCCGAACAATTTGAAGACGCCAGCACCGCGGACGAGCGCTGTGACGTTTATTCCCTCGCCGCAACCCTTCACACGGCTCTGACTGGCGAATGTCCCTTTGGCACGGGGACGATAACCACACTGCTTCATCGAAAAATGACAAACCAGTACGACGCCTCGATCAGCAAGTTACCGGGAATTCGGCCAGCGGTCGATCTGGCGATTCGCATGGCACTCCAGGCTGACCCGGCGCGCCGGCCCAAATCGGTGAGCGAGTTTGTTGCCTACCTGACGGGCTGGAAAAGTTTCCCCGCGGACTTGCGGCTGCCCGGCGGCCCGACACAACAAGGCCCGACGAAGGTGAGCAAGAAAACCGGCCAAGAACGCCGCAAGGCGCTGCGCTTTGAAACCGACGTCCCCGGGAACTGCCGGCCAGCGCTCGGTTCCGCCGCCCAGGTCTGGGACTCGGCCGTGATCGACCTGTCCACAACGGGATTGTGCCTGCAATGCAATCGCCGTTTCGAGCCGGGAATCGTCCTCCAGGTCGCGTTGTCCAGCGATCTGTGCGAGGACGTCGTCCCCCAACTCGCGCGCGTGCGCTGGATCAAGCCGGCCGACAACAAGCTCTGGATTCATGGGTGTGAATTCGTTCATCCGTTCACGGACGAAGAGTTGAACGGCCTCATCAGCGATCTGATGGAACGAACGAAAATGCGCTGACTCAACATGGCGGGGCCAATTGAATTCGTGGCGAAGATCCGTGCCCTTTGCGAAACTCCACTCACTTCACCTTGCCCACGTTGCTCTCAAAACCCAACAGCTTGGCGTCGAACGCCAGGTCGTGATATAACCGCCCCGGCATTAATTCATCCGGCAAAACGGCCCAGCGCTTACGAGCCACACGCTCCAGACGAAACCAGACCGTCACCTCCAGGTTTCCCGCCTGAAGAGCGCTATTCCACGCGCTGGCGACGTCGGCGTCCATTGGCAAGGGGACTGTGATGAAGCAGACGTCGCGCGCTTCCGCGAAGAACTTGCCGTTGACAAACCGGTTGCCCTTGTTCTGAAACCAAAAAAAGAAATCCCACGTGTTGAGCTGTTTGATGGGGTCGTATCGGCCAGCGAATACCACCGCGTTTCGACCGGATGCCCACTTGAGCGGTACATCTTGCCTGAAGTTGCGCGTGCTGAACGTCGCGCGATACAAGGGCGACAGACCGAACTTGATCGCCCGCTCGTTCGTGGCGATGCCACGCATGCGTTCGGCGAACTCACTCAGGTCCGGCCATATCGGGCTTTGCGGCGTTCCCACGCCAAGGGGCGGCGCGTGCAGGGGCATCGCCTTGGCAAGAGGGTCGCTCGCGGGTTTGCTGGCGGGGTTCTTTTTTTCATCCGCAGCCGCTTCGCCTTTCTTGACCCTGGCGTCGTCCGCCCTGGCCACGCGATCTTTCACCTTGTCTTTACGGGCATCCTTCGTCTTCACGTTTTCGTCGCTGGCCAATTTCTTGATCGATTGCCCAGGCGGCTTGTCGCGATCGTCGTTCGGACTTGCCTTGGCGACTGGCGGCGATTCGCGCTGACAACCCAGGGCGACGAAGAGCAGAAACAATGCGCATACCAAAAACCCGGCGGTCCTCACGGGGCACCCCTTTCGATGTACGAGGTCATCGTAAAAGGGTGGATGTTATCAACCGGTGTCGAAAACGCTAATGAAGTTTGTGTGAGGATTGTTGTCGCTTGTGAGCCCGTAGGTTACGTGTGCGTAACGGCGGGCTGGAGGATTATTGCACCGGCCGCTGGCCCCACGGGATTGGCATCGTCGGCGGTTTGCGATGATGATCTTTGCGCACGTCTTTGGCACGGGGTTGAAAATACGCCACGTAGCGGCACAGTTGCTTCACCGCTTCTTCATACGCTCGCTTGCCCTTTTCGGCAGTCGCGAGTTCCGCTTCACCCAGGACGCCGGTGTCGCTATAGCTGCTCGTCCACGACACGCACGTTGCCGGGCCGGCGCCGAACAGGTCTACCCAGTTGAAAGGGCTGTTGTCGTTGTTGAAGCTGATGTCGCCGCTCTTGATCAGGTCTTTGCGCACGTTGTCGCCGTCGAGGTAGAGGTACAGCGACGTTTCGAGTTCGCACGCATGGGCGCAACCGCCGGGGAATTTGCTCTCGCGCCAGCTCGGCATGAACGCCTTGTCCACGCTCAGGAGTTGCCACCAGCAAATCGGCACACATTCGGCATCGGTCTCCAAATTCGTGCGGCGCGCGACCAGGTCGAGGTTCGGCCAATTTGAGCCGTGGCCGTTGAGGAGGATGATCTTTTTGAACCCGTGATAGGCGAGCGACTTGGTGATATCCAAAACGTGGTGCATGAAGTGCTCGAAGTCATTATTGATGGTGCCGGGGAAATCCATCACATGCCCGGTATACCCATAGGCGACAATTGGCAGGACGAGAATCTTGTCAGCCATCGCTTGCCCCGCGCCCTTGGCAATGCCGCCGGGACAGACGAGATCGACATCCAGCGGCAAATGCGGCCCGTGTTGCTCGACAGCGCCGCATGGCAGGATGCAGACTTTACCCAGATCGACGGCATCGTTGATCTCGGGCCAGGTCAGTTTTTCGTAACGATACTCGGTGGCGGCGCGGCTTGGCATGGACGGTCTCCGGTGTGGTTGTGGTTTCCTGGGATCAAAATCGTTTTACCGTGCCGCCGAAGCATCGGCGCACAAAAAACTGGGAATCCGCATTCAGACGCGGTTATGGTGATACAATGATTGTGAGATCAAAGCAACTCCGCGATTGACGAGGCAACCATGGAAGCGGAAGCATTTGAACGGTCCCTCCGGGCTTTTACTCGGCGTAAGCCGTTCCAGCCGTTCATGGTCGAATTGGTCAGCGGTACACGCTTGCTCATTGAACATCCCGAGGCCTTGATCTTTCGAACCAAAGTTGCCGTGTACGTAGATAAAGACAACGAAATCACGCATTTCGATAACACTGGCGTCAGCAAGATTACGACTGACATCGACACAACCGCGGCCAAGTAGGAAACACATGGCCATGCCAGGCGAATCCATCCCTCGCAAATACCTCGCCTTCGACATCGAAACCGCGAAGGAAGTCCCCGGCGACTTCGCGCAATGGCGCACCCATCGCCCGCTCGGCATCATTTGCGCCGCCACCTGCGCCAGCGATGCCGAACCGAAACTCTGGCACTCGACCACCCAGGCCGGTAAACCCGCTGCGCGCATGACAAGACCCGACGCGGCGCAACTGGTGAGTTACCTTTCCACCATGACCTCGAAGGGTTACACCATTCTGACCTGGAACGGCGCCAGCTTTGATTTCGATGTGCTCGCGGAAGAATCGGCTTCGCTCGATGAATGCAAGACCATCGCGCACGATCACGTCGATATGATGTTCCACCTCGTCTGCATGATGGGCTTCGGCGTCAAGCTGCAAAAAGCCGCTGAAGGGGTTGGCTTGCCCGGAAAGGCAGGCGGCATGTCGGGCGGCGAAGCGCCAACGTTGTGGGCGGCGGGCGAATACGAGAAAGTGCTGACCTATGTCGCTCAGGACGTGCGCCTCGCCTTGCAGGTAGCCGCCGAGTGTGAGAAACGAAAGGAATTCGCCTGGATCACGGCCAAGGGGTCGCGCAGCGCAAAGCCGCTGCCACGCGGCTGGAAAACGGTGCGGGAAGCCCTGGCGATGCCGTTGCCAGACACGTCGTGGATGACGACCAAAGGGATGTCACGCGAGGACTGCCTGGCATGGATGCGCGACGGTTAGGGCCATCACGCACCCCGGGGCCAATCTTCCTTCTCGACCGGAGTCGTAACGCCATTTCTCGTTTCAATTTCACGATATAGTCGCAAAATTCGCGCCCTGGCATCAAAAGCGGATGGAAAAATCCTTTTTTTCTCCGGCCAAACGGTACCTATTGCAAACGACATGGATAGCATAACCCAAGAACCGGCTTGGGAGGGAGCGACCTGATTTTCTGCGCGTATTGGTACGCTGGTTTTGGACGCCGGAGAATCAAACCGTTCTTTTCTTGGTCGTGATTCTCGGTTTCGGAACTTTTCTGCCAACCCCAGATGGCGATCGTCATGAGCTCAGATTTTCAGTCCGCCCCCGTTTCGCGGGATACCGCTGCCACGCACTTTAAGGATGTGCTTACGGATCCGCTTGCGCATTTGCTTCGCCTCTCCAAAGAGGTTCGCAACACGATCGAAACGACACGAAAGCTGGACTCGTGTACGGAACCAAACTGCAATCATCTCCTACCGGCGCTTGAAACCCTACATGACGCGGCGCTTGGTGTTCAGGGGCCACTGGAGCAGCTTCTCGCCCAAATGCAGACCGCCGATTTTGCTGAACGGCCGGCCTCTCAGTCGGACGTGGCAATTACCAGTGGGCCGCCAGGCCGACGATTCGGTAAGTATGTGTTGCTCGAAGAACTGGGTCGCGGCGGCATGGGAATTGTTTTCAAAGCCTGGGATCAGAAATTGCATCGGCACGTGGCGTTGAAAATGCTAATCGGTGAGGACGCGCCGTCGCATAGCAAGATGGAACGCTTTCGCGAGGAGGTGTTCGCGGCCGCCAAGGTCAAACATGCGCAGATCGTCGTTGTCCATGAAGTCGATGACCACGAGGGAGTCTACTATTTCACCATGCAGCTGATCGAGGGGGGCACGCTGGAACAGTTTATGAAAAAACGACGCCTGGACGCCAGCGACGCGGCAAAGGTTCTAGGATCCTTGGCGCGAACGATGGCACATGCCCATGACGCCGGCATCCTGCACCTGGATTTGAAACCGTCCAATATCCTGATCAATGAAAAGGGCCAACCGTTCATAACCGATTTCGGCCTGGCCCGAGAATTCGGCGGCGGCGCGGCGGTATTGAGCGGCGGGCTGGCCGGCACGCCCAAGTACATGGCCCCGGAGCAAGCCGACCACGAAACGCAAGCGTTGACCCCTGCCACCGATGTTTTCAGCCTCGGCGTGGTTTGTTATGAAATGCTCACGGGCATCACGCCGTTCGCCGGCGCAAATCTGCGCGAGACCATTGACCATCTGCTGACCCACGAGCCGGCCCGGCCGCGCCGGATCAACCCAAACGTGGATTCCGAACTGGAGGCGATCTGCTTGAAATGTCTGCGGAAAAATCCTCGTGATCGTTACCAGTCCGCTGCGGAACTGGCGGAGGACCTGGAACATTACGTTCGCGGCGAGCCGACCTCGGTCGAGGCGGGCGACTTCTCCTTGCTCGTGCATCGCCTCTTTCGGGCGACCGAGCACGCCTGGGTTCTCAAGAACTGGGGTTCGTTATGGATGTTGCACGGCGCCCAAAGCCTGGTGCTTTGTCTGGTCACATACCTGCTGACGTCCTACGGCTTCGGGCGCATCACGATCGCGTTGACCTGGACGGCAATCGTCATCCCCTGGAGTGTGTACATGAAGCTGCGCCGGACGCGCATGGGCGCGGTTGGCGCGGTCGAGCGCATTGTCGAACACATCTGGATCGCCGGCGGCCTCGGCACCCTGCTGGTTTTCTTCGTCGAATGGCACATGAACCTACCGGTATTGTCACTGAGCTATTGCCTCGCCATCATCGGCGGCATCGTTTTTTATCTCAAGGGCGGGCTCCTCTCGGGCAAACTCTACCTGGCCTCCGCAGCCCTCTTCGCCTGTAGCGCTCCCATGATGGTGTTTCCGGATTTTGCGATGATTTACTTTGGCGTGGTGGCGAGCCTTTGTTTCTTGATTCCGGGTTATTCGTACTACCGTGCCAGTCGGACGGACGACGCGGTCGCCCTGGGCAATTCGTGATTCACTTCGGCTGCCGGTTTGGTTCACAAACGTGGAATTTCTTCATTGACGCGCCCCATCGGCCGAGGATATAACAAGGGTGAACAAACGATTCCAGAATCCCGCCGATTTTCCTTCCCATGACCTGGTTTGTCTGTTACGCTAATACCAAACCGATGCCTACCTAACTCTTCGGAGGAATTGAAATGCTGGTGATCCCCGGTTCTCAAGATCAGGCGACCTGTGACGGCATGACGCGACGTGAATTGCTCCGCATCGGCGGCTCGGCGATGCTGGGCCTCTCGCTTGCCGACATCTTCGCCTTGAAAGCGAACGCCACTCCGCCCGACAACGGCACAGGCGGCCCCGGTTGGAACCGCGCTCGCAGCGTCATCCTCATCTACCTGCAAGGCGGGCCGAGCCATCTCGACCTGTGGGACCCCAAGCCCGATGCGCCGGAACGTGTGCGCAGCATTTTCACGCCGATCAACACGCGGCTTCCCGGCACGCGCGTCACCGAGTTGTTGCCGCGCATCGCGCAGATCAACGACAAGACGACGATGATCCGCACGATGAGCTACACTCCCATCGGTTTGTTCAACCATACGGCTGCGATCTACCAGATGATGACTGGCTACCAGGCCGATGCGGTCAGCCCGTCGGGCCAGCTGGAACCGCCGACGCCGCGCGACTATCCGCACTTCGGCAGCCAGGTGACGCGACTGAAACCGCCGACCCAGCCGACGCTGCCGTTCGTCATGATGCCACGACCGCTGCAAGAGAGCAATGTCGTCAACAAGGGAGGCACCGCGGGCTTCCTGGGTCGGGCGTACGATCCGTACTACCTGTTCCCGGCCGGCGACGATATGGACATGAACAAGATGAACCGCATTTCGGTGACCGACCTTCAGCTGCGGCCTGAAGTTCCCGCGGCGCGGCTGGAACGTCGCGGGCGGTTGCGCGAGCAGCTTTCAGCCGGCATGCCCGACCTCGAACGCGCGGTCGCCCGTTATGACTTGCCGCAATATTACACCCAGGCGTTGAATCTCGTCCTGTCGGGCCGGGCGCGCGACGCCTTCGCGCTGGCCCGTGAGCCGGTGGCGATGCGCGAGCGCTATGGCATGAACACGTTCGGCCAGTGCTGCCTGCTCGCACGCCGGCTGATCGAATCGGGCACGCGAATCGTTCAGATCAACTGGCCGAAGGTCGCCAACTCCGACAATCACAGCTGGGACGTTCACGTCGGCCTGCCCGATCGCATGCGCCGCCAGTGTGCGCCGATGCTGGACGCCGGTCTGTCCGCACTCATCAGCGACATGGACGAACGCGGGCTGCTTTCCGAAACGCTCGTCCTCGCCGTGGGTGAATTTGGCCGCAGCCCGTTGCGCGGCGTGAGCACGTCCGGTAACAGCAACAGCGCCGACGGCCGCGACCACTGGCCCTACTGCTACACCGGTATCGCCGCCGGCGCCGGCGTCCGCCGCGGGCATGTTCACGGCCGTTCGGACGCCACCGCCTCGGCACCGCTGGACAACGCCGTCCACCCGCGCAATCTCCTGGCGACGATCTACCACAGCCTCGGCATCAACCCGCACACCATCGCCTACAACCACTTGAATCAGCCGCGCGAACTGGTGCAGGGGGACGTGGTGACGGGGATTTTGCAGTAGCAAGTGCTTAACGGCTAACCTCGACGCCTTCGGCGTGCGTGGTTGCTGGAATTGCATCGGTCAACGCCAGGTGCAATTCTCGCCACCCCGCAAGCTGAAGGCGTTTCTTGTTGAATTGCACAAGCCCGGATTATTCTCCGCGGAGAACGCGGAGTACGCTGAGAAAGGCAAGAATAAGGAGATCGGCAGCATAAGATAAGGACAGCCAGCGAAAAAAATTCTCGACCTCGTTCCCAGGCTCTGCCTGGGAACGCAGGATGTCGCAGGCTCTGCCTCTCGAACCGGGAATCGCCTCCGCCAGCTGGACGCGAGGCAGAGCCTCGCGGGTAGTGCGTTCCCAGGCGGAGCCTGGGAACGAGGAAACTGGGAAGTTATTTCGCAGGGAATTCCAAAAGCACCATGCGTGTTTTTCTCGATGGGTTAGATTCTCCCAACCTCTTATCTCTGCGTTCGTTGCGTTCTGCGCGGTGAATGTTGGTAAATAATCCGGGCTAGGGGCCGGGCCCACGCTTCATGAATAAATACATCCGCGTTTTTTTTTGCGCCTTGATCGACCGCGGAACGTCTTCATGGAAGTGGCAGGCATCGGACGCGGTGAGCGTTGCTATTCAAGAAAGGAAGACTGCCGATGAAAATTACCCAGGTCGAAGCCATCCACCTGCGCCTGCCCGTTGTCAATGAGCGTTGCGACGGCAGCCAGGACACGCTGGTCGTCCGGGTGCATACCGATGCCGGCTTCGTTGGTGTGGGCGAGGTGGACTCGTCGCCATCGGTTGCCAAGGCCATCATCGACGCGCCCGTCTCGCACAAAATTTCGCGTGGGCTCGCCGAATGCGTGCTTGGGCAGGATCCGTTTGAAATCGATCGGCTCATCCATCGCATGTACGAGGGGAGCATCTTCTTTGGCAGGCAAGGCGCTGTCATTCAGGCGATTTCAGGTATCGAGATTGCCCTGTGGGACATCGTCGGCAAAGCGGTCAAGCGGCCCGTCTATCAACTCCTGGGCGGCGGATTTCGCAAGACATTCCGCGCCTACGCTTCCATCCTCTTCGGCAACACACCCGACGAGACCGAACAAATCGCGTGCGGCCTGGCAGGCCAGGGGTACAAGGCAGTCAAGTTCGGCTGGGGCCCGATGGGCCTGAGCGAAGAGAGCGACATCGCCCATGTCCGCGCCGCGCGCAAGGGAGTCGGGCCGGCTGTCGAGTTGATGGTTGACGCGGGCTTGTGCTGGGACACGGCGACATCGATTCGGCGTGCCAGGCAATTCGGCGAGTTCAACCTCGCCTGGCTGGAGGAGCCGTTGCATCCGGACAACCTCGACGGTTATCGCCGGCTGTGCGAGAGCACGCCGCCCATGCGCATTGCGGCTGGCGAGGAGATTTGCGACGTGAAGGAGATGGTCGCGATGATGGACGCCGGCATCGACGTTGTACAGGTCGATGTGACGCGTGTGGGCGGCCTGGCGCGCAGCAAACGCATGGGCTGGGACGCCGCCGATCGACATCGCCTGGCGGTAAACCATTCGTACAAGACAGGAATCAACATCGCCGCCAGCTTGCACTTCGTCGCCGCCCTGCCGAACACTCACTACTTCGAGTATTGCGTCGAACAGGGCGATCTTCGCAAGTACCTTACAAAACAATCATTTCCGGTGATCGACGGCGACATTTCCGTGCCCGAAGAACCTGGCCTTGGGATCGATCTGAACGAGGAGATCGTGGCGAAGTATCGGGTCGGATAACCGTCTTGACGCACGCTACGACGCACGCTACGATAGCACTTTGTCGTGTTATTCTGTACCCTAAATCGACAAGCGTGCGACCATGCCTGCAACCCCGAAGATCAACTACTTTGAGAGCCGCCAGGGTTACTTCACCCAGTACAAGAATCAGCAGCGACTCCTCGCTCATGGCCCCAAGGACGAGCCCGCTGGTCCCACCTACCAAGCCGCCGTGAAGAAATTCGCTGAGATCATGCACCTGGCGAAAGCCGACAAGGCCGACAACACCAATCTAGTTTGCACGATCCTTGAGTTGTACGCCAAGCACCTGAAGAACCAGGGCCGAACACGCACCCTGGAGATGGTCACAGGCTGTCTTGAGAGCGCCAATGAGGACTTCGGAAACTTACGCTACGAGGAGTTGAAGCGTTACCACGTTCAAAAGTGGCTCGACCGGATGGGCCTGGAACGTGGGCGATCAAAAGGCAATCGCCTCCGAAAATGGGGCGACTCGATGAAGCGAATTGCCCTCGACAAGCTCCAGTGCGCATTCAGTTGGGCCGAGCAGCAGGGCCTCGTCTCGTACAACTTGATCGACCGAAAAGCGAGAAAAGCCCTCGGCATTCGCCGCAAGGGAAGCAGAGGTCGGGAGTATGTGCTGAAGACAGGCGAACACGACGACATGGTTGCTATCGCCAAGCCGTATTTTGCTGATGTTCTGAACTTCCTTCAAGAGACCGGCTGTCGGCCAGGGGAAGCGTACCACTGCGAGGCAATGCACTATGACCGTGCGATGGGAGCCATCGTTTATCGTTGGGATGCGACGGTGGGCTACATCCACAAGACGGCTCAGAAAACTGGGCGAGACCGGGTGATCTACCTGTCATCCGATATGGTCGCTCTGGTGGAACGACTCTGCAAAAGCAATCCGACCGGCTACCTTTTCCGAAATCGTGACGGGGGCCGTTGGACGGACAGTTCCGTCTACTTGATGCTGAAGAGGCTGAGGGACAGGCTCAAGCTGACCAGCAAAATGATCCCGTACTCGTACCGGCATACGTTTGCCACCAACTGGCTAAAGAGCGGCGGGTCGATCAAGGTGCTGGCCGAGTTGATGGGAAACTCGGTAGCGATCATCGAGCAGCATTACGGGCATCTCGATGCCGACCGTGAGAAGATGCGAAAACTACTTTGCACATTCAGCGCCGAGCAGAAAGCACGGGCCAATAGCACACCCCTCGCCTCGGATCTGGTGGAAAAGCTCATTGCACTGGTCAAGGAGCATCACAACCGTCTGAACCCGGAGGAAGCTGTCCACCTCCGCAACGTGCTTTCAGAATTTCGAGTCAGTGCGGGAAGCGAAAAAACTCAAAGCCGTCATCAGCCCGTGATCCCGGTCGCTTCCGGCTCGTAGCCGATTCGTCAGGCTCGGATGACTGGGGTGGATCTTGTGGCGTTTCATCCGGTATCGCACGGAGGTATTCGTCAAAGCTCTCGGCAGAAATCAATCGCTTTCCCTCGGCCCGAACGGGCTTGCACTTCTCCATGATCTGGTATGCCAGTCGCAAGCTGATCTTACCTTGGTAGTATTCAACGATGTCGTGAGCAGCAAGGATGCCTGGCGGCAGGTCGCACCGACCCTGTTGAATGACTGCGATCTCCTGCTCCAGTCTGAACACTTTGGATCGATTCGCCTCAAACTCAAATTCCCGCCACCATTCTCGAAGGGTCATCTCCTTGCGGCGCAAGTGATCGTACACGTCTTCAAGATCCACCTCCTCGTCGCTCGTTTCCATCGAAAGGTTCCAGCCCGTGGCGTCATCCCAGTCAGGCCATAGTTCGGCCCAGGTCTCGCCCTCCTCGCCAGCGGAAAGGATGAGCTTAGTGGGAGCCGCAGTGAGGCGCTCGCAGATGAAATCCGTCATGTCCTTCTCATCGGATAGGACTTGTTCGTAAGAAAGGCGCATGTTCGCTCCTCCTTCGGCGTGTTGTTCACGGTTCGGTCTTTCGCTAACCTACTGTACTACGATTTGGTTCAATTGTGTACTGACTCGTAGCCGAGGCGGGAGATTTTGTCGAAAAAGCCTGGCCGAGGTCGTGTTACATTGTCCATCGGCAAAGATCTCAATCGAAAAAAGTCTGGCTGACACCCCTACCCAGGCTTGGCTCCGTGCCCTTCCTCGTGTTTCATATTAAAAAAGCCACGTCGCTTCGTTCGCCAGGAATTGGCTGAAGATTTTTCCTCGAAGCCATTTCCAAAAATCGCCGACGCAAAAAAATTCGTTGGCCCCAGGGGCTTTTCATGACTACGAATCTCGTCCACGTCTTGCTCCATCCTCGCCATCGCCGCCGTTGCCGCCGCAGGAGATCCACCCAGCAAGTTCAAGATCACGACGAAGAAGAGGGACGACACCGTGGAGGTCCGAGCCGTGTCAGCAACGCTCTGATAACGGCCCAAAAACGCGCGTTGGGCCGGGCCACCGCGCGAGCGGTGGACCGCGCGATTCGGCACATCTTGTAAAGTAATACCGAAGGAGAGCGGGGATAGAACGCCTCGGAGCGAAGTTGACGCTTCGCTCCGAGACTTGAACATCGGAAGCAATGACCTCTCCCGTGAACCAGAGTCATTTTCTTTGGCACATCGGCGAGCGGCCAGAGGGCTGTCATCATCATCGGCCCCGGCAGTGTTTGCTCAAAGGATGCGAACGGCTGTTCTGGCCGCGGCATTGGCGATCTCGTTA
>JACPPF010000083.1 GCA_016191165.1 Planctomycetota bacterium | reverse complement strand
CGGCCCCTCGTCATCATCGATGCTCGCAGGCGGGATCAGCTCATGGATAAACGCCCGCACCTCCTGGCGGAACGCGTCCTGCTCGGCAGTGAAGCGAATACGCATGGGCAGCCTCCAGCGGTGGTGTGGGGAGGTTACACCCAGCGGCGGCGCGGGTGCGGCTTCAGGTAGTGACAGCACCGCACGAATGTTCTA
The DNA here is from genome assembly GCA_016191165.1 of Planctomycetota bacterium. Classification (GTDB taxonomy): domain Bacteria; phylum Planctomycetota; class Planctomycetia; order Gemmatales; family Gemmataceae; genus SIAQ01. The sequence continues at coordinate 5,676 of JACPPF010000083.1, read as the reverse complement.
AAGTCGAGCGCGTTGATTGGTTCCAACAGGCCGCACGACAGGAAGAAGCAACTGGGTGCCTTCTACACCCCGCGGCCCATTGCGGCCAAGTTGGCGGAGTGGTGCATCCGCTCCCCGCGCGACCGCGTTATGGATCCCAGCTTCGGCGGCTTCGTCTTTCTTGAACTCGCTCGGCAGCGGCTGGAAGCCCTTGGGGCTGCGCAATCCGAGCTCAGTGGCTTGATTTATGGAATCGACAGCGATCCTGCGGCGGTCTTGTTGGCGCGGGCCACGCCGTCCTTGAAAGAAACCACCATCATTGGTTCGGATTTTTTCAGCCTGGATCCGATGGATCTCCCGAAGTTCAGCGTGAATATCGGGAATCCGCCTTACGTCCGGTATCAGAATTGGGACGCGGACGAGTCCGCCGCCCACGCGATAGCTGCCGGAATGGGATTCAAACTCAGCCGGCTGGCATCGTTGTGGGCTCCGTTCATCCTCCACGGATGCCGGTTCTTGGAGATCGGTGCACGCCTCGGGCAGGTGCTACCTGCAGAGCTCTTGCATGCGCAGTATGCTCGGCCAGTAATTGAATACCTCGTAACGTCCTTTCAATCCGTGACCGTTGTGGTATTTGAAGACAGGATATTTCCTGGCGCGCTCGAAGAGGTAGTCCTCTTGTTTGCCGATGGTTATGGCGAAGGCCCGGCGAGCGGTATAGGTCTCATTAACTGTCGCGATATCGACGGCCTCGACATTTGCGCCATCGACGGGATCGGCAGGGGCCAGTTTTCATCCGACATGGCCTTACTTAGGGCTATTCCCGATGACTGCCAGCGAATCTTCGAACGATTGGCGCTGGATCCGCGCGTTAAACGCTTGGCCGATATTGCTGAGGTAGACATTGGCGCAGTAACTGGCGCGAACAGCTTCTTTCTCAGGACACGTGCCGAAATCCGGCAACGCAAACTCCTGCCGAGCCTGTTCAGGACCACGGTCAGCAAGGCTTCGGATCTCGCGGGCGCCCGCCTGACCGATGGCGACATTCATCGGCTCTCGGCTCTCGGTAAACGAACCGAATTGCTTGTGACTGCGAGCCACTCCAAAGACGAGATAGCAACGGTCGCGGAACTTCTGGACGAAGGAGCCAAGCTCGGACTGCCGTCGCGCTATAAGTGCCGGATACGCACGCCCTGGTGGTCCGTGCCCCTTCCGAGAAAAGGTGTGCCCGACGCGTTTCTCACATACATGAGCGATGCGTTTCCTCGGATGGTGTGCAATGACGCCAAGGCTCTCTCCACAAACACCATTCACAACGTTGCCATGCGCGACGGCCATTCCGCGGCTGCACTCGCGGTCGGGTTCTACAATTCGCTCACCTTGCTTTCGGCTGAAATCGTCGGAAGGTCATACGGAGGCGGGATTTTGAAGCTGGAGCCGACGGAGGCCGAGCGAATGTTGATCCCAAGCATCGATCTCGGAATCCAGGTGCACCTGGCGGAGATCGATTCTCGACTGCGCGTCGGAGACTTGGATGGTGTATTGAATATCGTCGATCCACTGGTTCTGGGAACCCTCGGCCTGAACGAAGGCGACCTTTCGGCGCTTCGTGCCGCCCGCGCATCGCTCCGGGCGCGCAGGCGCTCTCGCTCCAAACGGCCTGCGGAATGAGCGGGACCGGCGCAAGGCTTCCACTCACAGAGGCGCTGGCACTGCTTGCGGCGGAGAACACGGGGTCCTTCGCCAGGGCTGAACCGCTCTTTCTCAAGGCGATGTGGGACTTCGACGCTCACGTGGTAAGTGGAATCGCGGATCAGGGCGACCGCCAAAACGGTAAGGGCGACTTCTTCAATGACTTCCTTTCCGCCCTGCTTCGGAGATGCTCTGGCAAGGAAGTCGATACGCGGCCGAACGTCGCAGGCCTGAGCTTTCGGAATCACAAACTTGATATCGCCTACCCGCTTGCAGGCCAGGTCGCGCTCACCGTGGAAACCAAAGCCACGGGGACGCCAAAACATGCGCGAAATACGCTGCAACGGAATCCTGCCGGCCGTCCGGGCTCGGCGGATCTCGAAAAACGAATCAAGGAAGCCGCCTTCAAGAATATCGACATAAAGGGGGAGATTGCCCGCGTGGAAGCTCGGGGTGGTGGTGCGACAAACGATTTGACCAACTGGCTCAGGTCGACGCCACCACGGTGCTATCTCTTCTTCGTGTGTCGCGTTGTTGACGACAACGACCTACGGCGCACTCAAGATCTCGCCCAAACTGCTCGCGTGTGGTTCGACGGCTGCGGACTGTACTGCTACGGCCCGAACGCGAATGGAACCGCGTACAGCCCTCGCGCGGTCCATCCAACGTTGGATTTGGATCGGGTGCTTAGCGAGGTCTGTACGGCGCTGCGGCTGTTGCCCTGACTAGTTCGGAGCACTCCCAGCTTCCCCGTTCGCGCCCCGCCCCGCCCCTCGATACAATCGACCCCGTGCCCCCCACCCCCCGCAGCCACATCGCGCCGCGCACCGCCGTTTTCAATGAGTCGGTGATCCGCGAAATGACGCGGCTGGCGATGATCCACGGCGCCATCAACCTCGCCCAGGGCTACCCGGATTTCCCCGCCCCGGACTTCATCAAGCAGGCGGCCATCGACGCCATCAACGCCGATATCAACCAGTACGCCATCACCTGGGGCTCGTCCCGCTTACGCCGCGCCATTGCCGAGAAGACCCGCCGCTTCTATGGCCTCGACCTCGACCCCGACCGCGAGATCACGGTCACCTGCGGCGCCACCGAGGCGATGATGGCCGCCATGCTCGCGGTCGTTGAAGAGGACGACGAGGTCATCGTCTTCGAGCCCTTCTACGAAAACTACGTCCCCGATGCGGCGATGAGCGGCGCGAAGCTCGTGTTTGTCACCCTGCGCGCGCCGAACTTCACGTTCGACCCCGCCGAGCTGCGCGCCGCGTTCTCGTCCCGCACGAAAGCGATCATCGTGAACACGCCGAACAACCCCAGCGGCAAAGTGTTTACGCGCGCCGAGCTGGCCGAAATCGGGGCGCTCTGCAACGAGTTCGACTGCCTCTGCATCACGGACGAGATTTACGAGCACATCCTCTATGACCACCACGAGCACGTGCCCATGGCCACGCTGCCCGGCATGTACGGCCGCACCGTCACCATCAGCGGGCTGTCGAAGACGTTCAGCGTCACCGGCTGGCGGCTCGGCTACATCCTTGCCCCGCCGGACCTCAGCAACGCCATCCGTAAGGTGCACGATTTCCTCACGGTCGGCGCGCCGGCGCCGCTGCAGGAGGCCGCCGCCGTTGCGATGGAGCAGGCCGATAGCTACTACCCCGAACTGCGCGGCATGTATGACGCCAAACGCCGCCAATTGCTCGGCGCGCTCAAGGAATCGGGCTTCGATTGCCACCAGCCAGAGGGCGCCTACTACATCATGGCCGGCTTCGCTGACCTCGGCTTCGATGGCGACGACAACGCCTTCGCCCGCCATCTCATCGAGAACGTCGGCGTGGCGGCTGTCCCTGGCTCGAGCTTCTATCGCGGCATCGAAGGTTCACGGTTCGTAAGGTTCACGTTCTCGAAGTCGCAGGAGACGCTCGCGGAGGCGGCGGGCAGGCTCGCGCGGATGTGATGTAGGGTGCCCAGCCGCTACCCTTCGCTCTCGTGAAACGACTGCTCGCCGTGCTCAGCCTCTCACTTTTCGCCGCGCTCCCCGCCTTCGCCTGCAAAGTCCCGGATCGGGCTGATGTGCCCGTCACGCCCGGCCCGAACGACGTCACGCCCACACCGACGGTCGATCCCCGCGCCACGCCGATCGTGCTCACCGACCCCACGGTGACGCCCAGCGGCCTCAAGTACGTGGACCAGGTGGTCGGCACCGGCGCCACGCCGACGAAGACGCAGTACGTCACCGTGAACTACCGCGGCACGTTCGCCACCACCGGCCAGGAGTTCGATGCCTCCAGCCGCACCGGTGGGCCTGTCAGCTTCAACATGGGCCAGGTCATCGCCGGCTTTAGCGAAGGGCTTTCGACGATGAAGGTCGGTGGTAAGCGCATCGTCTACGTGCCCGCGGCGCTCGGGTACGGGGCCCAGGAACGCACCGGCATCCCGGCGAACTCGGACCTGATCTTCGAAATCGAGCTGCTGGCCGTCAGCGACACGCCACCGCCGCGCCCGACCGCCACCGCGACGGCCAAGCCCCGGTAAACCGTGCTCCCTCCCCGTGGGCTACTATTCGGCGCGACGCTTTCGCATGGAGGGACAGACCCGTGGACGAATCCGACATCCTGTACAACGTTGACGAATTTGGCGTCGCCACCCTGACCATCAACCGGCCCGAGCGGATGAACGCGCTCCGTCCGCAGACTGGCAAGGAGATTCGCGACGCGATCGTCCGCGCACGCGAGGACGATGCCGTGCGTTGCCTGCTCATCACCGGCGCCGGCCGTGGCTTCTGCGCCGGCGACGATTTTCAGGCGATCTTCCTTGCGGAGAACGCCTCGACCCGGCGGATTCAGCGCCAGGTCGAGCGCATCAAGTCGGGCGAGGCGTCGATCGACGACCTGTTCGCCCTCGAAAAACCCACGATCGCCGCGGTGAACGGCCCGGCCGTCGGCTACGGGATGGACATCGCGCTCTACTGCGACATCCGTTTCGCCTCGGAAAACGCGAAGTTCGGCTGGTACTTCGTCCGCCGCGGCGTCCTCGGGACGGTTGGCGGGACGTTCATCCTGCGCCAGCTCGTGGGGCTCTCGAAAGCGTTCGAGCTCACGCTGACCGGCGACCTCGTCGATGCGGCCGAGGCGCTGCGCATCGGGCTCGTCTCGAAGGTGGTCCCCGCCGACCAGCTCATGGACGAAGCGCGGGCTATGGCGCGAAAGCTCGCGAGCGGCCCGCCGTTGGCCCAACGAGCCGTGAAGCGCGCCATGCACAAGGGCTTCCAGATGGACTGGAAGACGCTGGGCGAGTACCAGCAGGCCCTCGGCGATGTCCTCTGGGAGACCGAGGACCACATGGAGGGCGTCAACTCGTTCGTCGAAAAACGCGAACCCCGTTACCGGGGCGCGTGAGCGAAGCCTTCCGCGTAGGCGAATCATTGGCTTGTTGAATTCTCAACCAGGCCAATTTGCGCGTCCCTAATACACCGACGCCGAGATCAGCGCCGGGCCATACGAGGTGCCGGAGGCGTTGTAGGCGGTGATCCAGTAGGCGTACTGGCCGGGCGCGAGGCCGGTGTCGGTGAAGGTGGTGGTGCCGGGGGCGAGGGCGCCGCTGACGTCCACCCAGCTGCCGCCGACATAGCGCAGGACGCGGAAGCCGTCCTCGTTGCTGGAGTTATCCTGCCAGGTGAGCGTGGCCTGCCCGGAACCGCCCCAGGCCGAGGCGAAGGCGGGCTTCGCGGGCGCCTGCGCGGGCGGGATGATGGTGATGTAGGTGGCGGCGTAGACCGCGCCGGCGGCGGTGTCCTTGATCAGCCAGTAGGCGTAGTAGGCGCCGGGCGTGAGGCCCGTGTCCTCGATGGAGAAGACGTCGGCGGCCATGGGGCTGCCGATTTCGACCCAGCCCTGGGGGGTGTTCTTGAGCATCCGCCAGCCGGTGGCGCCGGTGCCGTTGTTGCTCCAGGTGAGCGTGACGGCCGTCGAGGTGACCGTCGGGTCGCCGTAGGACGGCTGGTTG
>JACPPF010000142.1 GCA_016191165.1 Planctomycetota bacterium | reverse complement strand
CCGTCGCGAACGTCCTGTTTGAGTTGCTCGAAAGCGTCCATGCCAGCAGCTTAGGAAAACGCCCCGTGCCCAGCTGCGCCAGTTTTGAAAAAAAAGCCCGAAATTTCACTACGCAGGTTTCAGAGAATGGACGACTACGTGCGGACACACCAGGCGCGGCGGAAGGCAATACATCTGGAAAGGCAATAACGCCGACCCCGATGGCAAGGCGGCGATGGAACTTTGCTACTCGGCTTCCACAAAGTCAGTTATCCGGCTCGCTGGTGGTGACGCTGGTGACGGTGAATTCGTGGCGTAGTCCCCCGGCGTTAGCGCGCTGGTGGTGACGGTGGTGACGGTGGTTTCATTTGTAGTCGTTACCATCTGACAGGTTTTCAAAGTTGTAGGTGGATACGGAGTAGGCGACCGTCACCACCGTCACCAGCGGCTTGCCACGCCTGCCGACTTCCGAGCCGGGGATACCGCCGCCCGTTCAAACCGCGCGACTACGCCAGGGGCGGGCGTAGTGGAATGCCGGAAATTGTAGTGAAACATTGGCGAAATGAGTCTAGGCAAACTGATTTCATAAAGGTTTGCAGGCTTTTTGAGTGGTGATAGGTAAGGGAGTAACACCTATGGGCGCGCCCATCGGCAACGTGAACGCATCCAAGAACGGCACGCGCATTGACCGCCGCCGCCTTACCATTGGCGAGCTACCGCGTGAGTTGCTTTCTGCCCGGCGGGAGGCCCGCGCCTACCGCCGCGACCTGGAAAGCGCGACGCTGGCCGCGATAGGTGAGATTAGCGTGATGGGCGCGCACGTGATTGACACGGCCTGCGCCGCCACGATCCACGCGAGCGTATGCCGTTGGCTATTGCGTTTTCGCCTGGACGTGATGACGCCCGCCGACATCCTGGCTTGCTCGCGCGAATTGGTGAAGGCGAAGCAAGCCCGCGACGCCGCCGTTAGGCAGCTGGGCCTGGACGCACCGCCGCCCGCGCCCTGGGTAATGATCGACGCCACGCCGCCCGCCGTCCAGGATGACGCCCCGGACGCGCCGCCCCTGGCAGGCGACGCTTTGCCCATTGAACCGCCCGCGACGCCCGTAGCGACTTCCTAGGCTTTCTGAATGGCCGATAGTTTCCGAGGTTTCAGTAGTTTCAGAGGTTTCAAGATGAAACGAACATGCGAAAAACTATGCCGCCACGTTGACGTAGCCGTAGAGCGATGCCGAGCCGAGCTTGCCACGCTACCCGATAACGCCAATGGCCTGCCCCTGGCGGAAAGCGCCCTGCGCCTGCGCGATGCCGTTGCCGCCGTTCGGCAAGCGGCTTGCCTGTTGGAGCAAGCCCGCCACGAACCGAGCGAGCCGGAGGGTTTTCCGCCATGACCATTAACGCCACTACCTTTGCCAAGTATGCCGCCGATCCGGGCGCGTTCCGTGCCGCCTTGACGGTTGACGTCGATGGCGTTGCCCGGCGTTTCGGCGATTGCATGGACGATTGGCAACGCGCCGACTTCGCGAGCCTTGACAGCGCGTTAATGGCGTGCAATGGCAGGAAGCCGGACGGCAACGCGAAGCAACGCGCGTACCTGGAGCGCCCGCGCGGGCACAGCAAGACGACCGACCTTGCCGTTACCTGCCTATGGGCGCTGGCGTTCGCGGTTCGGCCCTTGAAAGCGTATGCCTATGCCGCCGACAAGGATCAAGCCCGGCTACTTCGCGACGCCATGCAAAACCTTATCCGCCTCAATCCCTGGCTTGCTGCCCTGTTGACCGTAGAAGCTTCGCGCGTTGTAGTGTCCGCCACGGGACACCCGGGCGCGGGCGGTTCGTTGTCAATCGAGACGAGCGATACCGCGTCAAGCTATGGCATCCTTCCCGATCTGATAATCGCCGACGAGTTGACCCACTGGCAAGGCGACGGTTCCTTGTGGCATTCGCTCATTAGTTCCGCCGCCAAGCGTTCCAGTTGTTTCCTTGTCGTCATCTCAAACGCGGGCTTTGCCGCCTCTTGGCAATGGCGCGTGCGCGAGGCCGCGCGGCTTGACCCGGCCTGGCATTTCTCTCGCCTGGACGGCCCGGTAGCTTCCTGGCTTTCGCCCGCCCGCCTTGCCGAGCAACGGCGCATGTTGCCCGCCGTTGCCTACGCGCGATTGTGGGAAAACCAGTGGAGTAGCGGCGGGGGCGACGCCTTGACCGAAAGTGACATCAACGCCGCGTTTGACGAGTGTTCCGCGCCCATGACAAGCAAACCGCCCGGGTATCTCTTTTGCAGTGGCGTTGACCTTGGATTGACGCGCGATTGTTCCGCCGTGGTTACGCTTGCCGTTCCCGTTGGCGGAACCGCCGGACGCATTCGCCTGGCAAAGCAAAAGCTATGGCGTCCCACGTTAGGTAAGAAAATTGACCTATCGGACGTGGAGCGCTATATCCTCTCCCTTGACGAGCGTTTTGGCGTTGAGTGCGTCGCGTTCGACCCGTGGCAGGCCGAACTTTTGGCGCAGCGATTGGAAGCGGATAGCGGCCGCCGTCGGCGCAATCAGCAAAGGCGGTTCGGTTCGTTGCCGTGGATGCGAGAGGTTCCGCCGACGGGCGCGAACCTGCGCGAACAGGCGACGCTGATAATCGAGAGCTTCCAGGATAGGCGCTTGCAATTCTTTCCATGCGAGCCGTTGCGGCGCGACTTGCTCAAGTTGCGAGTAGAGGAAAGATCGTATGGCGTGCGTCTCACAAGTCCGCGCGATGGCGACGGCCACGGCGATACGTTTTCCGCGTTCGCGCTGGCGCTACTCGTCGCGCATGAACTGGCAGGAAAGCGACCGGTTGCGGCGGGTGTTGTGGACGATGACGATGCCGAGCAAACACCCTTGCAACGTCATCTTGTCCGCGTGCAACGTATGGCGGACGAAATCAACGCCGAGAGGCAAGCGGCGAGTAAATGGAACGAATCACAATACGAAACCGCCCGCGCGATTGCCGAGTTAGGCGGCGCGAAACGTTTACCCTACTGACCTTTTTTTTCAGGAAGGAAGCATCATGCAGCAGCAGACAGCAACCGTCGAGGCCTTTTACGCCGCCCACGGCGACCCCGTGCTAATTGACAACCGCCGCTATTTCGCCGATGGCGCGCAATGTTCTCGCGATGGCTTCGTGTTCCTTGAGCCGCCCGGCGATGACTTCGAGCGGCTTACCCTCTCCCGCAAATACTGGACTGAAAAACTGCGGCGCGTTCGCCATGACTTCGAGCGCGTCAAGCACGCATTGACCGGCGGCCGCGCGGTCAACAGCACAACCTTGAACACGCCCAACTTGCCTACCGATGGCGTGGCCGCGCTGCGTCATCTTCAAGCGTTCGCACGTTACTTTCAGGGCGAGTTGCGTCGGATTGAATCGGAAATCGAGGCGACGCCCAGGATGATTGCCCATCGTCGCAACGTCGAAGCCCAGCAACAATCGGAACGCGAAGCCCAACGCCAACAGGCCGAGCTTGTCGCCACGGTCAACGCGATCACGCTGGACGATGACACGATGGAGGATGACGACGATGCGGAATAGATTCGAGCTTCTCGTCACGGACAAGGCAACCGGACGAGCCGACGCGGTCCGGTTCGACACCCTTGCCCAGGCCCAGCGAGAGGCAGCGCGTTACATGCCTACTCGCGGGCATCGCCCTTTCCGCGTGGTCATCCGCGACCGTGTGCGGGACTTCCAACAGAGTGTAGTTTTTTCTTATGAGTAGTTTCGCCTAACAGAAAGGAAAGCATCATGCCAGTAGTAACCAACAAGGCCTGTTGTAGTCGCCCCTACGCCCTTTGCAAAAAATGTTCCCATGCGTCGCGCCTTATCGAGATGCGCGACTACGCCGAAAACCTGGTTGCCGTGCGTCGCCTCAATGGTGCGCGTCCTCTCGTCACCCAGGCCGGCGGCTTGACCGCCAATGACGTTGACGAGGTTCTCGACATCGAAGAGGCCCGCAAGAGCTATGACCCGATCCACAACCGCAAGCGGCACGAATCAGACGCCCGTATTGCGTTCGAGCTTGCCGAACGTTGGGGCCATGCCGAACCATCGGCCCGGACGTTGGTTGCCAATTTTGTCCAGGTCGATGATGTGCTCGATCTTGAATCGATGCCCCACCGCCAACGATAACGGGGGGAGCAGGGGGACGCCGTTTTGGTTTTCGGCGTGCGTGGCTTGCTACCTTCCTGGCAGGCCGCCCGGCAGGGCTTGGGGTTCGTCGTTCCCCCGGCCTTGCCGCCCCTTGATTCAAGGGAAGCGGCGAACGTTCCTGGCATCGGCGTGTGTTGCGTCGTTGCCACGTCGGGTTAGTCATGTTCCCCGGCGGGAGCGGACGCCGTTTTCCTTCATATCGAGCCGACTGACACCCGCGCGACAACCGCGTTTTCCTAGCGTTTTACCACGCCATTCGCGTTAGAGCATTGAACCATTTTTTCGTAGAGCATCGGTTACTTTTGCATCTACTCTTGCGCCGCCGTCGGCATGGGCCACGCCGATAGTATTCGTCCGCCGTCCAGCCGCGTCATCTCGGCAAAAAGGAGGGCGATTTCTTCGAGATTGAGAGATAGGAAGAATTTCGATACGTGAAACTACCGGGCGTAGGCTACGCCTGCAAACAAAGATAATTGCGTTTTCTCAAGGCTTTTTGTGCGCGGCTAATGCAAGAAATGGATATGCGTTTCGCCTGTTAAAATCCAAGGTTTTCGCGTTTTTGACGTGCCTTTTTCAGTTTTCCAGAGTCAGTTGTGCTACCGTTACACTATACCCCATTAACTCATTTTTTTCAGGGGGGTTGCGTCAAGTTACGTTTCGTATTTCATGGCTACACCCTTGATAACACCGCACGGCCGTTAGGCTGGATTGGAGAGAAAAATCCGCCCGATTTCGGCGGACGGGTTTCGCGGCATCTACAATGCCCTTAGCCAGGAGGAGACGCCTTCATCAATTCTACCAAAGTATCCCCGCAGGACAAGCCGAGCAAACCTGGCAAACATTGCCCGCTGGTCCCGCACGTGAGCGGACAAAGGGCCAAAAAGGTTGCAGGCCGCACGTATCATTTCGGTGGTTGGCCCACGCACCCCAAAGGCGACGCGGCGCTTGAGCACTTCAACGCACGAAATGCCCATTTTGCAAAAAGGCGAAACGCCGACGCCTATCGACCTGTGGAGCGGGTGTAGCTACACCAACACGACAGCGCTAGGTTCGGTTTGATTCAAATTGCGGTGACAATCCGGGGCGATCAATCTTTACCAAACCGCTCTGGCTTACTAATCTTATCGGGAGGGATACCACCCCCGTTCCGTGAGAAGTCCTCAAAAACGTCTCCGCAACCAGCTATTTGGCAAGCACTTGCGATAAGCATACGACTTTTCACTTAGTGCCGGGTTGCCGTCGTTGGAATCGCCGCAATGACCAATGGTGGATACACGAGTTACGTTCAAGATTGCGACACGATCACTCTTTTGCTCGTTGCAGCCGTTCATATGCGGCAACGTGACACGGAAGGTGGACCGATTGCACATGAGACTTCACATGAAACTGCCCATTAACGGAACTCCGTCACAATTTTCGCCCTTCGGCATCCGGCTGACCAACGTAGCGCTGTAGAACTAAAATGGTAAGTCGGCAACGCGGAGTGTTGTAGGATAGGATATTCTCCTGCCCGCCACCTTTTGTCAACGGGAGCCTACTAATGCCGGAGCCACAATTGGTTGATCCCAACGACCCCGTGATGACCGGGGAGAACTCCTTTCTCCGACTCTCCAATGACAGCGGCCAGACTTTCGTGCACCGCATCAGTCATTGGCGCGTGCTCTGGTCGGCGGCAGGGCAAGGCCACGTGGTGTTCATCGAGAGTCCTCTCGTCGGCAAGTCGCCGCGCATCTACGCCGACAACGCGGCTGTCGCACGCTTTCTTCAGAGTACGATTGAGGTGATGCTGCACAAGCCATTCGCGGATGAATTGCTTCCCATCACCGATGCGAAATTCGAGCGAACCGGTCATTCATTGAGCACAGTCGAGGAACGAATTGTGTCGGCACGGGACTCAATCATCCTGTCCTGGTGGAATCTGATGGCGCCTTTCGTGCTCACGATGCCGCCGGGAGCACTGAATCGTCCGCTGGGAGTTTACACGACATTCTTACCAGCGCGCGAGGCACAGTTTGTGGTAAATGGCGAAGCCGCCACCGACGCGAAGGTAATCCTGCAAGATCGATTCGGCAGGCCAGCGTCCAGTTGCTGCCTCGCGTGGTCGGAAACTTGGACGAAACCAAAAAAATAACCCGTCAACTCGGTCACGAATCTTTTTTGAGGCCTATGCCATGACGCCTTTTTGGTTGATCCGTGCGAGCCTCACCCTTGCGGCGCTGCTGGTTTTCCAACTAATCGCGGGCGCCCAGGAAAAACCGCGCGCGCTCGAAATCAAGGTGCTGAATGATGACTGGGGCGGCGCGCCGCCTAGCAACATCCGAGCGGTTTGCCTTTCGGTGGCCAACGAATTAAGGAAATTCGTGCCGAATCGTGATTTCGATCCCATTACCATCGGCCGCTCCAAGTCCGTACCCATCGTAATCTACGGCAAAAGCACAAAGGGAGAGCGCCGAGTCAAGCTAAACGTGACGGGCACGACCTGGGCGCAATTCTCGTATCAGTTCGGGCACGAGTTCGGGCACATTCTGTGTAACTACCGGCCCGCAAAGAATCCAAACATCTGGTTCGAAGAGTCGATGTGCGAAACCGCCGCCATCTTCGCAATTCGGCGCATGGCGAAGTCGTGGCGCGAACGGCCTCCCTATGCCAACTGGAAAAGCTATTCCGGGGCGCTCATGGATTATGCCAATCAATACACCCGCGTCGTTCCCAAGGTCGAGGCCGGCAAGTTCGCGGCATGGTATCAGAAGAACGAGGGATTACTGCGCAAATTCGATCGCCCATCCTTCAGCGTGGTCGCCGTCCATGTGTTATTGCCGTTACTTGAGGCGAGCCCGAAAAATTGGAAGGCACTCGATTGGTTGAACCAGTGGGACGCGAACCGGGAACTAACCTTTCCGGAGTATCTCGCCGATTGGCACCGACGTGTACCGGCAGCGCACAAGCCATTTGTCGCCGACATTGCCAGGGCGTTCAACATCGCAATGCCAAAGCCCAAGTAGGGGTGCTCCATCAAGAACAGCCTCGGCATGCGTCTGGTCCACGTCCCATCAGCGCTTGCGGCATTTTTGTCAATCCCCTCCAATCCATCCCTGGGCCGGGCCCATTTCCCGTCCTAATTTCCATCGATTTCTTCCAGCACCTTGCGAAGGTCGTACATGCGTTTCCACAAGGCGTCACCTTCGCCGCGGCGCCGGATTGGCCCGTCCCAGTAAGCAAGCAAGCGCTCACGGTCCTCCTGATTATCTTTGAGGACCACGCCCAGCAGATAGCCTGGCAGCAGCGACACCGGATCCTTGTGCGCGGCGAAGAACGCGCCTTGACGGGTGATGGCTGCGGCGACGGTGACGGCCTCGGCGGTGCTCATGACCGATGCCGGCCGTTCGACGGTCCAGCCTTCCTCCGTGCGTCCCTCGCGCAGATCCCGGAATGTCGTCACGAGGATGTCGAGCAAGCGTGCATCGACGTCCGCGGTCGTTCCCGATTCCTTGAGCACGGCGCGGGCGCGGGTTTGGACCAGGTTGATCTCTTGCCGGGCGTCGGCAATCGGCGGGACGGTCTCGAAATTCAGGCGCCGTTTCAGGGCCGCGGACATTTCCGACACGCCGCGGTCGCGCAGGTTGGCGGTGGCAATGACGTTGAACCCCGGCGCCGCGAAGACACTGCCGTCTTTGCCGTCAAGTTCTGGTATCATCATGCGGCGTTCGCTGAGCACGCTGATCAAGGCGTCCTGCACCTCCGGCAAGCAGCGAGTGATCTCCTCGATGCGGACCAATCTGCCGGTACGCATGGCGGTGAGAACCGGCGAAGGCACCAGCGCCTCCGGTCTGGGTCCGCGCTCGAGCAGCATCGCGTAATTCCAGCCATAGCGTATGTGGTCCTCGCTTGCTCCGGCAGTCCCTTGAACGGCAAGGGCACTGGAGCCGCTGATGGCCGCGGCGAGCAATTCGCCCAACATGCTCTTGGCCGTGCCTGGCTGGCCGACGAGTAGCAAGCCGCGTTCGCCGGCGAGCGTTACCACGCAGCGTTCGACGAGAGCCCGGGAGCCAACGAATTTTGGTTCGAGGACCATGGACTTCGGCGCGTCCGCGGGCAATTCGGCCGAGGCCGGGGCCCGGATGGCCTCGCCGCGCGTGCCGCACAGAAAATCGACCACGCGCTCGGGCGACAGCAACCATCCTGGCGGGCGCGGTGCGGCATCCACGGCGCGGAGAAAGGTGAGTTGATCAGCGTACCGCTCCTCCGCCGACGGCTGCTGGACCGACCCGGGCGAACTGAGCCGCGCGGGAGGCCGGTTGTCGGTGGCGTCTGCGTCGGGTTTTTTCTTTGCCATGGTATAAAAGCGTTTGCGTTTAGCGACGCCCGGACAGGTTGGCGATCGGCGCAGGATTCGTCGATACGACTATTGATTCACCGAAAATCCATCACTAACTTTAGGCACTCCTCAATCTGCTGCATTGCGGCATCTGACAAATACCCGATCCTCCGCAGTAGAGCCTGTTCAAAGGTAGTGATATTCATGCAAGATGCCACACAGATCTTGCTGAGCCCCGAGCCGAACTCGGCAGCGGGGTCAAGTAACACCTCGGTGCCGGGGATGCCGTGACGCGTTCCCGCGATCTGAACGAGAATCGTGTCGTCAATCAAATGATTGAGGAGATCGCCTTGCACAACCAAGGCCGGGCGCATTTTGCTCCCGGTCATGTCGGAGTAAGGCCATTCGACTTCGACCACGTCGCCGCGCGTCATAGGTCCTTCCGAATGAGATCGTCGTCCTCTGGATTGTCCCAATTCTGGTTCAAAGGTTTTGCCAACCCCTTCATCAAATCGTAGATATCCTCCTTGATCAGACGAAATTTCTGTCCTGTGCTGGGATCGATGACAACCGTCGGTTTGTCCGCCTCGCGCGCGATGACTTGCAATTGATCCCTGCTAAGCTCGATCATGGCGGTCTCCTTTCTCGCATCGTACCAAGCGGGGAAATTGTGAACAAGTCTACATGCCATGCCTACCTTGCCTTTTTCTTCCGTTTCACGTCTTCATAGCGAGGCTCGTCGCCCTGCACCACTCGCCTCCAGGCCGCGGCGAAAAGTTCGTCGAAGGGCCTGAGCACCAGCGGACCGCCGGCGGGACAGGGTTCGCGCGGGTTCATGTTGAGTTCGACCAGGTGAGCGAGTTTCCAGGTTTCGATTGGCAGCCACGGCGCTTTCAAGTCGGACCATTCACCCGGCAGGAAGATCGATCGGCCAGCACGAGCCCGCGTCGCTTCGAGGACCAGCTTGCGAGCGACCAGCTCGGCCGACGCCTTCTTGAATTGGGCCGCTGTCCACCCGTTCCACGAACACACATTCGCCGTGGTAGGATCGGGCACCGCCAGCAGTTGGGCGTAAAGCATGGCTGCTTCCTCGCCGAGCTTGAGTTTCTTGCGAATGCCTTTCACGACCTCCGGCGCCGTGTGCTGGGGATTTTGCGCCCACTGCCCCGCCGGCGCCTCCTTGGCGTGGATCGCGGTGGCCAGTTTCTGGAATCCGGAGCTCTTGATGACCACGATGATGGGCAAGCACCCTGTCCGAACCTTGTCCTCGTCCGCGACGTCGATACCCAGAATGGCTTGCAGGCGAACCAGTTCGCCATCGCTCTTGAGTTTGGCCGGCCGAAACGCGATCAGCGCCTGATGCTGGGCATCCAGCGCCGCCGCGGCGATCAGGCCATCGTCGAAGCGTGCCGTTGCGTCTTTCGCGTTGGCCTTGGTTTTGCCGAGGTGTTGGTTGAGCCACTCGGTCGGCGTCGGCGGCTTCTTTTTGCCGAAGTCGTAAAGGTGGACCGAGCGCAGGTCGAGCAGCGTGCTCGAATGATCGAGCAATCGGGTCATCTGTTTGACAAGAGCGGGCATCGCGGCGCGGGCGGCATTCCCGGCCGGGGTCTCCGCGTACACGAGTGCGACAAGGTGTACGATGGAGCGCGCGAAATCGCCCAGGCCGACTGCTTCGTCCTCGTCGGCCTTCTGATGCTTGCCCTGGACGCCCAGGCGCAGGCCGGCGCCGTACTGGTTCTTTTCGACCTGAATCTCGACCTGACGAGGCTGAAGCATCGGGTGCCCGACGGGATCGGCGGCGACCGCGAGGATTTCCTCATGGTTGACGTGATGCCAGCGTGATGAACTGCCGAGTGCGGATAATCGCTTCTGCAAGGCGGCATCAAGCTGCAAACGCCTGGGCATCTTCGCGTGCCAGGTCTTTTCCATGGCGCGCAAAACTGGCCCGCGATCGGCCGCGAAGGGAGCGGCGCACCCCACGGCAACGACCGCGTCGTAGAGATGGCCGAGCAGCGCGGGATTGAGATTGCGCAACGCCTGCCGGGCGGCGCTGGCCTCCGTGGTCTTCCAGCCGAAAGCGGTGCGCAACCCGGCGGGCAGGAAGTTGGCCTGGTAGCTGTCCAGATTCAGACCGCCCATCCAGATCAGGCCGATTTCCGCCGGGGACGTTGAGAGGGTCCGGGCAACTTCCGCCAGTTCATCTTTTGAAGGTATTGGCAATGCCGTGCACGATTCAACGGCCGCGATGAATGCGGCGATCTGCGCTGGGTCATACTTCGCCTTGATCTTGCGTACATTCTTGACGTCATAACCCGGCGGCGTGCCAGGCTCCTTGGCGGTCGAATAGCGCAGGAAATGATACGGTAGTGAATCCGAATAGGCTTGATTCTCAATGACAATGAATCGGTCGTCGCCATTTTGAATCGTGAACGACGTGCCGCCGTTAGTCGCAAAGTCGTACCCGCCCCACTGTTTCCTTTTTACACCTTCGGGAAGTCCTTCCATGAGGTCGAACTGTCCGGGCAGTTCGGCGATGCCCAGTTCGTGCCAGAGTTTCAAGAATTCCAGCCAGGGAACGTCGCTGCCATCCTTCTGCGCCATCTTCGCGGCCGTCGCGCGCCAGAAGGTTTGCCAGGCACGCAAGGGCAAATCCTCAAGCATGGAGAACCAGAGGTAGTTGGTCCGCGGCAAATCGCCGGGCTTGACATGCCCTTTCAAAAACTCGGCCGCGGCTGCGAGGTGGCCGCTGACGGACGCGTTTCCTTCATCGCCATAGATGTGGAACGCCGTCATACCCCAATGGGCGGCGGCGTTATCGCTCCTGGTGTTGACGATCAGGCTTGAACTGTCGGGTTGCTTTTTCGAATCGGCACTGGCCTTGTCACGCAGCGCCGTGAAGGCGGCGCTTTCGCTCTCGGCTCGTTCAATCACGCGGGCGATGCCAACTACCATTCGCTCGGGCGCGCCGGGCAGCAACGCCTTGACGGCCGGGAGGAGATTCACCAGGCGATTCTCCGTGGCGTGAACACTGGGGCCACGCAGTTTGCCTTTTTGCTGCGCTCGATCTTCGGCCGCCGCCTTGAGAAGCGCGGCACATTCACCCTCGCTGATCGCACGTAGTTTCCGCGACGAGGCTTCATCGCGCACTTTCAACAGATGCCAAAAACACAGGGGCAGAACGGTCACCTGGCCATGGGCAAAATCGGGAGTGAAGTCGTGCAGGTTGGCAACGATTGTCGTGCCCGTTGGATCACATAGGCAATAGGTTCCCATGCGGCCGCCGGCGGTAACCACCGGCAGAAACCGCTCGGTGCCCGGTTGACGAAGCAGGCCCACGGGCAACCCGGGGCCTCCTCCCAGGTTCAACGCGGCGTCCCAGCGACGGCCATCGATGCCCGCGCCATAATAGGTGCCGTCGCGGCGCTTGACGGTCTTCCAGCCGATCATGCCATCCTTCGTGCCCAGCGGTGAATCGTCGGCCCCGGCCGGCGCCGGCATCAACTCCGAGGCAAAAAGTTCGATCGTGCCGCCGTCGGTCTCCTCGAACCAGGCCGGCACGCTCTCCCGAAGCTGCTTTCCCGTCTGGGGATCCACCTCGTGGATTTTGGCCCGACTTTGGCCCAGTTCCTGGTCATAGTCGTTGGTCAGCCGCCAGAATCGTTCGCCGTCGTGCAAGTAGTTTTGTGAGCTCGGCATCTGTTTGTCGCCTGGGCGCACGGCCTGTTGGCCCAGAAAGACGCTGCCGTCCTTCAGCACCGTGGCCATCCGGGTCGAGGCGCCGCCGTAGTAGTAGGAGGCGGAATCGTAGTGCTGAGCCGGATCGCTGACCCAGTAAAAATGCCCCTGGTATTTGTCGTCGCGGTAAGCCACCGCCAAGTCCGTGCCGACGGCGACCAACGAGGTGATCTCGCTTTTTTTCGGCAAACGCATTTCGTGCTTCTTGATCTTGCCGTCGCTACCGACTACGTGGGCATGGACCTTGTCGGCCACGACGATGTTGGGAAACGTCAGATGGATATTCGTTTCGCCGAAATGCCCGAATTGAATCTTGATGTTGCCCTGATCGACAGCTTGTTCGAGAGCAGGCAAGCCATACTCATCAAAGACCCCGGCCTGGAGCGTGCGTCGGAGCATGGCGACGGGATCGATGCGATTCAGGCGTTCCGCAAGCTCGGGGAACAGGCGAAGGGTATCGGGCCAAAGGGTGGTTTCGAGCCCGGCACGCGCCGCCTCGAAACTGGCCAGCCCGGTCCCCTCGAGCCGGCCGATCGCGTCGGAGGTGTGCTGACGCCATAATTCCTTGATGCCAGGCCGATCGCCCGCGGCGAGCGGGAACGGCCGCTGCTCGAGGCTGGCTTGCCGATAGCCGCGCTGGAGCGCGCCGCCGCGACAGGTCAGCGCCTCGGTCAACCCGTGAGAAATCGCGGCCTGGAAACGCCCGTCTCTGGGCGAGGCGACCAGATCCTGGTTGCGGCACGGATGGTCCACGTTCGCAGTCAACCAGCCATTAAAAGTCACCGTGAAGCCGGTCGGCGGATCGTCCACCTTGATTCCTTGAACGAAACAGGCTTCGAGGACATCGATGTCGATGGCATTGGCGCCATAACGATGGCCCACCGAAAGGGGCAACGGTGTGTCCTCGCTCCGCAGGCGCGGCGCCAGCTTCTCGAGCATCTCAAGAGTTCGTTTCGGCGCGGGGATGTCGTCGCGCACGATGCGGCCAAACCAATGGGCCATAGGCTCGCCCAGGGCCGGCGCGCCTTGATATTGGTCCGTCCACAGGAATTCGAGAACGCCCCACTCCTCAAGCAACTCGAACCAGGGCCCAAGTTTGCTTTCGCCATAATATCGTGATTCGGGCCGCGTGTGCCGAAGCAGGGCGATGGCGAACGCGGGATTGCGGGCCACGATCCTTTTGCAATGGCTGCCGCAGGTCTTCCAGAACTGGAGGGGCGCCCGGCCCATGGCAGGGGACTCGATGGCTTCCTCCAGCCATCGTTCGAGTTCTTGATCGGAGTCGAGTCCGGCGGCTTTCGCGAGCCTGGCAAAATCCTTCGGCATCCCGGCCCAGGGCGACATGCCGCCGCGCGTCCGGCGAAGACACAGGTCGCGAAAGATCGAGAAGGCTTCCGCCGGCGCGTACTGGTTCTGCAAATCGTTGCCATAATCCGACAGCGCGTTGCCCGCCAGGCAACCCGACAGGACGAATTCCAAAACGACGTCACGGCGGCGGGCGCGATCCGACTCCAGGGCATGAACACGTTCGGCTTCGAGCGACTTGTTGAGCGCCCGCCCAGCGTAGGTCTGATTGCCAAGGTCCTTGAAGGTTCGTCCCACCTCTTCCCAGAACGGCGGCAGGAAATGCCGCGCGGACCGGCCGAGTTCCTTGGCCATTTCGGTGTACGCATCCCAGGCATGGCCCGGCTTCGACTTCGCCTGGCGGGCGGCGCCCTTCATGCGCTTGACCAGATCCAGGGCGTAGCGAGCATTCTTGGGATCATGGATCAACGCCCACGCGGCAAAGCTCAGGCTGCGACGCTGTTGAATGGCGATGGGCGCCGACACCGTAGGCGCCTCGAAACCCAGGAACTCCATTGCCAGGTCTTCCGCCTGACCCAGGCGATCCGACGCCAGCCGAATGACCGGGCGGTCCCCCAGCGCAGCGTGGCGATAGGTCCGCGCCACGATTTGTTCGGCAGCTTCCGCGTCAACTTTCGTCTTGGCAGACAGCAATCCACCCGCGTCGAGCTGAATCGTGGCAGCGTTCATGCGTTGCCTCCCTCCCTCATTTCGACCCTTTAATTCGCGCAAGATGGTATGGGAATTCCCAGCTTCGGACGGGACAACCTGGCCCAGGTTGAATACCTACAAAACGATCCGCTCGCCGGCCTTTTCCAGCACCAGATCGTATCCATAGGCGTGGGTAAGCTTCACGAAATTACTCAACTTCATGTCATTTTGCACTCCTGAACGCAAATTCTGAATGACCGTCTTTGATAATCCCAATCGCTTGGCCAATTCACGGATCGACAGGGTATCCTCTGCCATGATTGCCAGGATCAGCTCGGAGAGGATCAACTCCTGGAATTCATCGTGCATGCCTTGCTTGAATCCCGGCTTCTGCATCCATCGATCGATCGTTGAAGACGATTTTTTATTCTTTGCCATAATAATTACCCGCTTTTACGCGCAGTTGATAATCCTTCAAACACCGGATTGCCCTTTCCTTTTCCGTTGAAGGCAGCTTGTCCGTCTTTTTTTGGAAGGCGTTGGTGACGATCACCTTCGCCCCTTCAAAAAAGAACGCCAAGAACCGGTGCGGTTTAGGCTTGAAAGCATAGATTTTGTCTCCTTCGTATCGAAACTTCTCTTTGTTCCGCAACTGGCCGAGATCACCCAGCACCATGAACAGGGCAGCAAGTTTTTTCCTCTCCGCTTCCTCCAGGGATTCGGCATACTCCAAGGCCTGGCTGTTGCCGGCGTCATCATAGTACCACTCGCTTGTGAATTTCTTGCCCTCGTACGCAACGATCTCGCCCGGCCGCTTGTGTTTTTCCATATCGTACCACTTTTTTGGCACACCTTCAACGTGGGTGCGATTGATTGCTCCGAGTCGCAGAGTGGCGCCGGTCCTGCGAAGAGACCAAATGGCCCTCATGCGTCGCCTCCTTCCGCCTTGTCAACCTTGCGTTTCGCGAAAATCTGGGTGGCCATGCGCACACCCTCACTGAAGGTGACGCGGCCCACGTCGGCGATTTTCTGCGGTTTTTGGTCGCTGTCAACGAAAATCAACTCGCCGGTGTAGGTTTCGCCCTCTGGAAACTCGTCGCCGATCCAGTAGCGGGCTTCGATGGGCCTGGCGTTCTCCCAGATCTTGCTGCACGCATACCCGCCGCGGACGGGATAACCGAGCCGACGGCAGAGCGAACTCGCGAAGTTCAGTTGCTCGAATTTACCGTTGCTGAAATCCGTGATCCGCGACATCTCTTTTTGCTCGGCGCCGGCGGCGAAGATCGGGCGGAAGATTTGTTCGAGCGCCTGGGAAAACCCCATGTCCGCCGCGATCTCGCGCAGTTCATCAAGCCCGTCGATCAAGATGGGATGGGGAATCAGAATCTGTGCCGTAGCGATCCATTGCGTTTCACCGTCGCGATCCACGACGCCGATGCCTTTCTTGGGGTCCACGTCGCGTAGCAGGCCGGTTTGTGCCGTGCTTACTTTGCCCTGATCGTCCGTCGGCGCCACCACCATATTGCGGAGCATGTCGCTCCAATCCGGATCGGGCCACAAGGCTCGCACGACATCGCACGGAATTGGCAGAGAACGCAACATCCACATCTCGACGCGGCGCAGACACTCGGTGCGATGGTCGGCCAACCACTCGCACAGCGCGGCAAGCTGCTCTGCCAATTCGGATTCCTTCAGCTCCTTGGGAACCGAAGATAGTTTTTTACCCGCGGGATTTCGGCACACCAATTTGCCGGCTTCGATGCCCAGAGCATAATTCTTCTCGGCGTCCAGCCAGGGAATGTCCGTGGCGGTGGAATCGCTCTTCGGCTGCCGCGACGCGACGGTGTTGGCCATGATGGACTCCATGAAAGTGGTCACATGGAACAAACCTGCAATCCGGGATTTCAAAACGCTCAAAGCATATCAACAGAATGGTTTTCGACTGAATCCCATCCTGCGAAATTGCCGCGACCGAAACCAGCGCGGAATCCAACGCTGGCTCGGCTATTTCAGAACCAAAAATCCATTTTCTCACTCAATTGGAGGTTGGCTTGACCGATCAAAGCTGGTATGCTGTTTTGGTGCGGAATGCACCGCGCGAATGAAGCAAGCCATCGACGAAACCCGCCACGTCCGCCTCTCCTTCGCGGACCCATTGAAAGGAAACCCGATGTTCCTTCCCTTCGGCAAACCCTCCCGCAAGACGTGCGACGGTGTCACCCGTCGCGATGCGATTCGCATCGGCGCCACGGGCCTCATCGGCGGCCTGAGTTTGCCCTGGCTTTTGGAGATGCAGGCGAAGGCGCAGACCGCGCGGCGAGCGCCCGCTCAATCGTGTATCTTCATCTTCCTGGAAGGCGGCCCGAGCCATATCGACATGTGGGACCTTAAGCCCGACGCCCCGGCCGAGGTTCGTGGCCCGTTTCGGCCGATCCGCACCAACGTCACCGGCACGATGATTTCCGACCAGCTGCCGCTTTGTTCGCAAATCGCGAACAAGTACACCATCCTCCGCAACCACAGCCACAGCGACAACGGGCACGCCACCGGTTATCACTACGTGATGACTGGTTACCGGGCAGATTTCCCCGATGGCAACACGCGGATGCCCAACAACCACCTTTTCCCGTCGATCGGCTCGATCGTCTCGCGCGAGCTTGGGCCGAAGACGACGCTGCCGCCTTACATCAACATGCCGCACATCATGGCCGGCGGGGGTCCAGGGTTTTATGGCTCCGAGCACGCGCCATTCGTCATCGAGTCCAACCCCGTGGCGGCGGACTTCGAGGTGCAAGACCTGCGTCCGCTGGAAGGCATGAGCGCCGCCCGACAAGATCGTCGTCGCCGATTGCTCGCCGACGTCGAACGGCTCGAACACACGCGCGCCAGCCAGGGGCGGGCGCGGGCGATGTCCACCTATTACCAGCGCGCTCGCGATCTGATCTCCTCGCAAGAGGCACGCCGGGCGTTTGATATCCGCTCCGAGGCCGAAACCGTACGCCGCACCTATGGCTACACCAGCCTTGGCCAAAGCTGCCTCCTGGCGCGCCGCCTGGTGGAAGCCGGTTGCCGATTCGTGGGCATCGACCATAGCGGGTGGGATCATCATCAAACGATTTTCCCGAGTCTCATCAAGGACATGTTGCCGCACACCGATCGCGCGTACAGTGCGCTAATCAATGACCTCGATCAGCGGGGTATGTTGCGGGATACCCTGGTGGTGCTGATGGGGGAGATGGGCCGCACGCCGGTGATCAACGGGCAAGCGGGGCGCGACCACTGGTCGATGGCGCAGACCGTGATTCTCGCCGGCGGCGGTGTGCGCGCCGGGCAGGTGATCGGCGCGACGGATCGCCGGGCCGCGGCGCCGACCGCCGATCCGGTAAGCGTTGAGGATTTGCTCCGCACGATTCTCGGCCAGCTGGGTATTGACTCGACGCGCACTTATTACACGCCGCTGGGCCGACCGGTGCCGATCGTCGATGGTGGGCGTGTGATTCAGGGGTTGGTGTGATTCATTGGCAACGCCGAGCCGCGCGAGCGGCCGGGTGAGGCGCGCTAGGGTTCCTTAATCCAAAAAACTCATAGCGCATGAGTCAGGTTTCGATACAAGCCCGAAGCGTTAGCGAGGGAGGATGCGGAAGATTTCCCTCGCTAACGCTTCGGGCTTGTGTGGCGGGCCTTTTGGTCTGAGGTGAAACCTCGCTAGGTTACTTAATCCAAAAAACTCATAGCGCATGAGTCAAGTTCATGCGGCCATGTTGTGTTCTTTAACAATCACCCGCTTTATTGATGGGGTCCATGTTCGTATGTGATTTTTCAAGCCAAATTCCGAGGATATTGACGAACTTCGCTCCTGATTCCGAAGCCCACCCCATCAATAAAGCGGGTGATTGTTCTTTAAGCCATTGGTCGATCGCTGCATCGAGCTGATCGAACCGACGGCGCAAATTCGTGTTGGGCGCGGCTTCGTTCGGCAACACTTGGGCGAGGCCGGGACGCAGCAGCCGATTGTAACAGCGG
>JACPPF010000063.1 GCA_016191165.1 Planctomycetota bacterium | reverse complement strand
TTTTACCATGCTAAACGCACTCGGCGAACAGAAGGAAAAAACGCCCAGTCATAAACAGTTGACACTATTCGACATATAACCGGACAGTAGTGACCCAAGATGCCAAAAAACGGCTGGGAAGCCGATACCAATATTTACCTAGACTCCCCTCGTGAAATCTGCGAAACTCGAACTCAGAGGTGTTTCGTGATTTCGTGATCCGTATTTGGTAAATCCGTCTTGAACGGATGATGGTGGACCAGGTAATGGCTTTGACGCGCCTACGCGCTCCGATTGGCTGCGCTATTTGCGCAGGGATCCGTAGGCAACCAGGGACAGCCGAAATATAGCACGGCGGTCGGACGGGAGTAAAGTCCAACGCACAGGTCCAGCGAACCTGCGGGCCTTTGGCGTAAAGCGAAGGGGGCATGACGTCGCCTCACCCCCGGCTTGCGCTGGCGGGCTGAGCGTCAGGCATTACGGAAACAAAGACGGCCCGCGCGTACCCGGCGCTTCCTTCGGCACCGGCGCCACAATTGGCGGTGGAGAATCCTCCACGCGCGGGGCTCCGAAACGGGGCGCCGGGAGCGGCGGCTCGCTGGTGGTCGTGGCTGTCTTCTTCGCCGCCGGCGGCGGACTGGTCTTCTTCGCGGAATACCCAGCCAGGTAGTAGCGTGTCAACGCCGCCCGCGCTTGCAGGCGGATGCGCCATGACTCGTCGCTGCCGCTCGCCTTTTCCAGCGTCTGGCCGGCGAGGGCGGTCACGGGGCGGATTCGCGCCAAGCTCGTCAGCGCTTCGGCGCGCACATTCGCCTTCTTGTCATGTAACAACACGTCGGCCAGCACGGGCACAATTTCGGTGAATGTCCTCGTATCGAATTCGCGAAGCTCTTCCGCCGCCTGCGCTCGTTTGCGATCGTTCGGCTCGGTCTTGATTACCAGGATCAACTCGGGCACGCGCTGCGACGCCTTGACTTTCGCCTTCTTCGAAAAAAACCACTGCGCCTGCCCGGGTGTCGCCATGGCGGCGACGACCCCAAGGATCAAGAATAGGTAAGATGGTTTCATGAGTGGGGCCCCGTTCGCCGTAGCGTTGTTCCGACCTGACCACGCAGCGCAAGCAGGTGCCGCACTTGCTCGCGTTGCGCGATTTGCGCCGCAGTCAGTAGATCGTCCAGCCGACCACTCCGCGTGCCAGCGATTCGGCATCAAAACGGCTTCGCCGCGTGAGTGCGACCGGCACGGTGCGTAGATTTTGCCTGGCTTCCGGTCACAATGGGAAAGATATGCGGGCCTGGATTTCAAGGGAGGTTCGTCGCGGACGTCCCCCGACGGGGTAAAGCGAATTGCCAATTGCCATGTCGATGGTCCATTTGACTTTGCTCGCCGCCGGGACGCCGATCCTGCTGATCGCGCTGCGAGCGAACCTGCGCACCAGCCTGGTCCATGCGTTGATCTGGGCTCTGGCGGCGTGGATCGCCTGGGGCGTCGCCTTCGCGGTGGGCGATCTTGACGGCGTCGTGCTCAACCCGTTTCGGTATGTCGCCCTGTGCCTGACGGGATGCGCAGGGGTGGCCGTGCTCGGCGCGCGTCGGCCTCATGCCCTGGCGTGGAATTTGGTCGTCCTCGGCCTTTTCGCGGTGATGGTGCTGCCGCTGCTCGAAACCGCTTTTCTGGGGACGCACCCGGTGGATGTGGTTCGCATCGTCTTCCTTGCGGGCACGCTGGCCGTCGGCATCGTCAACTACCTGCCCACGCGAATGGGACCGGCCGCCTTCGCGGTGCTCATGGCGTGTGGCGCTGGCATGGTAAATCTCTTTCTGCCCGAGATGCTATCGCCGCCGGTTCGGTTTTTTTTCGACGGTCTTTTGATCGCGGCGCCCTGGTTGGGTTTGGCGTTTCGGGCGAGAACGAAAGGGTCGGATGGCGACCTGGTTTGGCGGCGGTTTCGAGATTCGTGGGGTTTGGTTTGGGGCCAGCGCGTGCGCGAACAGTTCAACCGGGCCACGGAAAATGCCGGGCTTCCTGTGTCGTTACACTGGCGTGGCCTGGTCGGCAACACGGAGAAGGACGAAGGGACGGCCACGCTGCGAGCGATCTTGCAGCGGTTTCTGGAGCCGGGTGATCAATAGGGTCGTCCCGCGCCGCCAACCCCGCTCATGCCGCTGGAGGGCATCATGCCGCCGCGCCCGCCGGGGCCGAGGTTTTTCATGTCGTTGAAATTCGCCAGCGGGTTTGCCGGCGCGTCAAACGCAGCCTTTGGATAGCCAGGTTGCTCCAGCGTCCCGGGCGGCGGCGATACGAGCCGTTCGCGCTCCTTGGGCGGCTTCACGTCGGGCTGCGTGGTGCGACAGCCGACGGCAAGCATTGCCAGGAAAAACATCAGGACGATGCAACTTCCCCATTTCGCGGTCATGGGTTCCTTCCCCTTTTTTCGGACCATGACGAATCATCTGCAAGAGGGCGGGACTATACCAACGCGGGCGATTCCTGCAATAACAAAAAGCTCGGCCCTGGATGGCTTTGCACAAAAGCAAGTCAAAACGAACTCCCGCCAAGACGCAAAGGCGCGAAGCGGAATCGCAATCGGATCATTACACCCTTACATTGTTTGCCTTGCGCCTTGGCGTGAGTTCGTTTGACTGGGCTGCCAGATTCTGGTTTTTGTGCAAAGCCGCCAGAGCTGCCATATTGGCAGGATGTTCCGCGCGGAACATCCTCCGTAAACCTGCCAAGTTGACAGGCTCGAGACTACATTGTTGAACAATACTGCACGTGCCACGAAAAGACACATCCTTGTTGACGAGCCGCGACCGTGAGGGAGCGTTGGGCTTTTCCTCGCTTCCGCTCCCGCACGGTCGCGGCTCGTAATACTTGTGCCAATCTCGGGCGCGTGCAGTATAACCCGCACCGCGGTGGTCACTTCCCTTTTGAGCAAATCGCGACCTCGGCGTTGAAACGGACGCCGAGGTTTTTCTTTTTGCCTTCGGATGCTTACGCTGGCTTCACCTGCCACATTCTTTTACGCGCGAAGAAGCTCATGTTCGTCGGCCGTTTTCAAAGCCCAACGCCGCCCCGCGTCCGGGGTGCGCGCCGAGTCGGGTTTTACCGTTGAATCGGGCCTGCCGCCCGCCGCCGAGCCCCGCACGAATCTGCGGGTGCGCCGGAAAATCCGCGGGTGTGCCGGAAAAATCGTTGACAGACGTGAGGATCGCCGGTTAGGTTAGACCCGTCGGGGCATTCGTGCTCCATAGCCGCTGGCTGTGGCATCCGCGGTTCAGTACAACTAAATTTTATCCTGCGTGCTCCGCCATGAAGCCGAAGCACGTAAGTGAGTCTTTGCACGCGGAGCACGCAGGATAAAATCCTTAATGTTGGCGGCTTAGTCCTTGTCAGTTCGCTGCGATTCAACCCCGCGGATAGCCACGAAAAAACTGGAGTTGATCAATGTTTGGCTGGTTCAAGAAAAAGACCTGGGAATCACCAGTAGGCGCTTGGGACAATCTCGACATCATTACTAAACGCAAGAATGGCGGTGTTGACCTGCTCATCGTCACTGCGCGCCAACTCGATTCGTCTCCGCAAACGATCGATGTCTTGGAAAGGAAATTCCGGAATTATTGTCAGTACGTCAAGAGCTCTGATTTCGCCAATGAATTTGGGCCGCCTTCTGTCGAGCGAGTAAGAATTGGAATTTCGTCAGACTGGGAGGTGCCGGACGAAGTCATGCAGCACTTGGTGGCGATCAACGAAGAGGAGCAAACTCCGGCGGAGCTTGCCCTCTTTTATCAATACCCGACTGAATAGAGCCGGTCGTGAGGCGCCAGCCGCCGAACCGCCTTATGGCCTCTCCGACTTGAATAAGAACAAAACGCACGCTCCCGGCATCGACTAACGATGTAGGCTTTGTTTGTTTCAAGCCCTTTGGCGTCCGGGGACTGTCTTTCACGCGGCGTCAGGATGGTTCGCATCGCGGTATCACGCCCTCACCCCCAGCCCCTCTCGTAGTTGTCCATTCCTTCCTTCCTTTGTTGTCGAGCGATGGGGGCACATGCATGTTCACATCCTGGACGGGTTTGAGGTTGGCGCGAAAAGGGTGCGCAGAAAAGCGACTACTACAAGAATCGAAATTCGCGGCCAAAACCGGACATGACTTTAGCGGAGTCTTGAAAATTCTTCAGAAATTGACGAAATGGGGCGAACTAAGCCGTGACAGAGTAGCAATACAACCCACCTTTGCCAGGCATCCAATCAAAGAAGCCACGCACCCTGTGAGAGGTCCTCGAACAAAAGTATCAAATCGGGCCGTGTGGCGTATAAAACATCCGCATGGGCCAAAAATCAGCCATTGAATGGACCGAAGCGACCTGGAATCCGCTGACTGGGTGCGACAAGGTCTCACCCGGCTGCGCCAACTGCTATGCGGAGCGCATGTCGCTGCGACTTCGCCTCATGGGGCAGCCGAACTATCGCAATGGCTTTGATCTCACGATCCACGAGCACGCGCTGGAGTTGCCGCTGAAGTGGAAGAAACCGCAGCGCATCTTCGTCAACTCGATGAGCGATTTGTTTCACCGGGATGTTCCGGTCGAATTCATTCACCAGGTTTTTACAACCATGCGGCGGGCGTCGTGGCATCGGTTCCAGATTCTCACCAAGCGGGCGGAACGCCTGGCCGAAGTGGCGCCGAGCATTGATTGGCCCGCGAATGTTTGGCAGGGCGTGAGCGTCGAGTCGGCGGAATACGTGCATCGCATCGACGCTTTGCGCGACACCGGCGCAAGGGTACGTTTCCTTTCGATCGAGCCGCTTCTGGGGCCGATTCCAAATCTGGACCTGCGCAACATACACTGGGCAATCGTCGGCGGCGAATCGGGGCCGGGGGCGCGACCGATGCGTGAGGAATGGGTCCTTGAGATCCGCGATCAATGTCTTGAGGCGGGCGTGCCATTCTTTTTCAAGCAATGGGGAGGCGTCAACAAGAAACGGACTGGCCGCGAGTTGCAGGGCCGCACCTGGGATGAGATCCCGACGGGTTGAGCCGCGACGATCATCAAGGCCCCGCGCTTTGCAAGTCCTTGCGCACCGGCGTGGTGCCTTGAAGCTGGGTCAGGCGGATCTGGGCCGACTCGGCCATGCGCGAGCCGGGGAAGGCCTGCAATACGCGTTCGAGGTAGTGTTTCGCGCGTTGAACCTCGCCGCGTTTGAGATAGGTGTCGGCGAGGGCCAGATACGTCCCGCCCAGGCGATCGGTCATCACGTCGGCGGCGGCCTGCAGCCACACGGGATTGTTCTTGATCTCGCCGGCCAGACGAAACGCGCTTTCGCCCTCCGGCAGATCGCCGTAGTTGGCGAGGATGACTTCGCACCGATCCATGCAACAGATGTAGTCTTTGGTCTTGTAAAAATCTTGCGCCTGGGCGAGGAGTTCACGAACGCGTTTGGTGCGTTTCTCAAGCTTGAGTTGTGCGTTGCCCTGAAGTAAGGTGCCGATCAGGTCGGCGGCATCCTTGCTGGCTTTGAGCCCCGGAAACTGGCGGCGGATGTCGGTCAGGGCTTCGATGGCCTCGAGTGATTTTCCCTTGGAGTGCAGGTCGCGCGCGCTGGCCAGTTTGTCGTCTGCGCCCTTGGCGATTTTTTCCAGGAGTGCCTGGGAATCCTTGTGCAGGGAGCGGGATTTCTCGTCATCAAGAATGCCGCGCAGGGTGGTTATCGCCCGGGCGGAATCGCCGCTGTCAGCCCATTTGAGGGCGTTGGCGTAGTCCGTTTTCGCAGCATCATTCGGCTTGATCGACGCGAGCAAACGTTGCAGGTGTTCGTGCAACACATCGGCTTCTTGAAATCCCACGATGTGTTTTCCTTCGATGCGTCCTTCGGGCGAGGCCATCACGATGGTCGGAAAAAGGCTGATGTTCAGGTAGGACGCCAGCGCCGTGTCCTCGATGCCGTTGATGCGGACCGGGATGAATTTTTCCTTGAGCGCAGCCGCGATGCGGGGGTCCGTGAAGGTGTATTGCTCCATCCTGGCGCAGGGCGGACAGTTGGGGCGCACGAAATCGATAAACAAAGGCAACTTCTTGGCCTCGGATTCCTTGCGGGCAGCGTTGTAGTCGGTGCGCCACTTGATCCCGCCCGCTTCTTGCGCGTTCAGAAGGGACGGCATCAGCGCAACGCAGGCGAATATCAACATGCAACGAATCGGCAGGTGACGCATCGAAGGCTCCTCACTTTTCCGTAGGTCAGGCTTTCCAGCCTGACATTTCGGGCGGCGAGGTCAGGCTGGAACGCCTGACCTATTTGGCTCTGGGGTGCGCTTTGTCGTAACTGTCCTTGATCCGCTGGGTCGTCACATGGGTGTAAATCTGGGTCGTGGTCAGGCTGCTGTGGCCCAGGAGTTCCTGCACGCTGCGAATGTCGGCGCCGCGATCCAGCAGGTGGGTCGCGAAGCTGTGCCGTAGCGTGTGCGGACTCGTGCGTGGGTCCAATCCAACCTGGGCCAGGTATTTCTCCAGCAATCGGCCGACACTGCGGCTGGTCAGCCGGGTGGCGTTCTTGTTGAGGAATACCGCGTCCGTTCTTTTGCCGTGTACTCCCATTTTCTCGGCCAGCAGGCCCTGACGAGCCTTCAGCCAGTTCTTGAGCGCAAAGAGTGAGGTTGATCCGAAGAATGCCAATCGTTCTTTTTTCCCTTTGCCGCGGATGGTGGCGACGCTGGCGTCGAGGTCGAAGTCGTCCAGGTTGAGCCCTGTCAATTCGCTGACGCGCAGTCCCGCGGAATACAGCATTTCAAGTATCGCGCGATCGCGCAGGCCCATCGGCTCTTCCCCCGACGGCGCCTGCAATAGTTGGTCAAGCGCGTTTTCCGACAAGAAGTGCGGCAACTTCTTGTCCTGGCGTGGCGCTCGAAGGCCTTCAGCCGGGTTTGCCGTGGCAAGACCCTGCCTGCACAAGAACTTGAACCAGGTTCGCACCGCCGCGACGCGCCTTGCGATTGTGCTTTTGGCGTATTCTTGTTCGTGGAGCCAAACCGTGAACGCCCGTAGGTTTCGGCTCGTGATCAAGTCTGGGGTAAGTTTTTGTCCCTCATGTCGGGTGCCGAGAAACTCGATGGCCTGGGTTAGGTCCTCGCGGTAGGCCTTCACCGTCAACTCGGATGCGTTTTTTTCCAATGCGAGCGAACGCAAGAATTCGGCGAGGGCTTCGTTCATTATTGGTATTTCATTTAGCCGCGGGGCTTGACCTGCGCTGCTCGGTTTTCCTCAATCCCACGCGGAGCAAGCTCCGCGGCTAAATGGCGGGACCGATTCGCCGGTTCACCGGTGTGGGTTCCAACGGCGTCGCCAGCATTGTCGCTTGCTCGCGGGCCTTGGTGGTCAACACCATCGCGTCGAACCAGTTGAGGCTCACCGCGGGGTCCGCTGCCTGGTCGCGGAAGGTGTCGATCACCACCGGTCGGCTTTCGTCGTCGTATACGAAGATGAAATGTTCCTCACCCTTGATAAGGGCAAGCACGTTGAGCTCGTTTGTCACAAATCACCTCCGGACGCCCAAGGGGGAGCGAGGCGAACCCTTGGGCTGGTATCCTGGGCTTGTAGGCTTTCATCCTTATCGACCGGTGGATGAGGCAACTTCGTGACGGGATGGGAAAGTTGCGTTGCCAAGTTTCGACAGGTTCGGAACGGCCGGAGAGGTTTACCCAGCTTTCGCCGGGATTGGCGAAGGGGCACACGCGAGTTGGAACGGCAACGGCACCGCGGGGCGTCGGCAATCAGCGCAGATGGCGCAAATCGTCCAGGCCGACCTCTTCCCGGCTGACGAAAGGTTCGCCACAGGCCGCACCGATCAGCCAGCCAAAGTAACGGGCGCGAGCGGTGATGTCATCAAAGATGGTCGGAGGAATCCTCACCCCCAGCCCCTCTGCCAGAGAGAGAGGGGAGACCTGGCGGCCCGCGATGAATTGCGAGTGATAACACGCCAGCGCCTCCAGTTTCCGCTCGTGAAACGGCGTGACGTCGAGGATGAACGACGGTTTGAAATGCAACCGCAGATGCATCGAGGGGAAATAGAGTACCTTTTCCGGATAGTGCGGTTCCCCTGGCATGTCCGTTTTGGACAGCTTGGCCCAGAATCGCGCAGCATCGACCAGGGTACTGGCGGCGACGTGGTCGGGATGGGCGTCCTCCCAGAAATGGGTGATGAGCACGCGCGGCCGGGTTTGGCGAATGACCTCGGCCACCCGTCGGCGGGCGTCGAGATCGGCGACCAGCGAACGATTGGGCAGGCCGAGGTTCGCGCGCCAGTCGAGGCCGAGAATCGCGGTTGCGGCGTCACATTCCTTTTTGCGAATTTCGACGGAGCCATGCGGCGTGGGTTCACCGTCCGTGAGGTCGAGCACGCCGACCGTGGCGCCGTTGGCCTTGAGCGAAAGAATGGCGCCGCCGCTGCCAATCTCCGCGTCATCGGGATGACAGGCGATGATGAGGTAGTCGAGCTTGGGGAACGGTGGCGTCATGGGCGTTTCCCCGCGGCGCGCAGCAACTCATCGGCCCATTCGGCGTCCGAGCCTTCGAGGGGTGGGTCGGGTTCCGTTTGATAGTCGAGCGTATCATAACGCCCGTTCTGATAACATTGCTCGATCAGCGTCTGAAGGTTCAAACGCGTATCGGAATCCGTTGGCCTCAAGGGAATCGGGATCGCCGGAAGCCGTTTGTGCAGCGGCAGTGCGTACACTTCTGCTTCATGCCATTTCCAACCGCGCCGGACCACCGCCTGGTAGCGCGTGCGATCCTTGAATCGGATTCGGCTCAGCGGAACGCTTAACACGCGCTTGCCCCCCCGCAGGAGGTCAATTTCGACGAGTGTGACCTTGGCTTCTTTGAGTTCCGTCTGCTTCTTGCGATACATCTTGTAGCCGGTTCCCGGAATCTTGTTCGTAGGGCTGATGAATTCGATCACCGTGACGACCTGGTTTCCGGTGCGGGCATCGAGGATCTTGATGAACGTCTCCGTGATCGGCTCGTCCCCGAATTGGACAATTAACGGCTCGGCCACGTCGACGTCATCCTGCACTGCGATGGCGGCATCGTCCTCCTTGGGACGCTCGACAACCGGCACATCCGGGAAAAGGCTGCGGTCTGGATCGCCTTCCCTCTCCAGGTAGACCCGTTCCTCGACGCGCGCCACCAGGTCGCTGGGCAAAGTACCCTGTAGTTGGTCGCAGGCATAGATGATAAGGCGAGAATGCACGTCGAGCCAGTGCTGTTCCAGGTACGGGTCCATGCCGGGGAACGGGCTTTTCATGGAGTTCTCTTTAATATGGCGAGCACAATGCCCAATCGAATCAATCCTAGCACGTCCCGGTCTTGTTTTGAATCACAAAAACGGTTGTAATACCGACGTCTTTCATCACGGAGGTCCAACTCATGAAAACCGCCATTATCATCCCCGCTCGCTATGCGTCAAGCCGGCTGCCCGCGAAGCCGCTTCTGCGTGAGACGGGGAAATATCTCATCCAGCACGTCTACGAGCGTGCTTGCGAGAGCCGCGTCGACCAGGTCATCGTTGCCACGGACGATTGGCGCATCTTTCAGGCCGTCGAGAGCTTTGGCGGCCAGGTCGTCATGACACGCGACGACCACGTGAGTGGCACCGATCGCGTCGCCGAGGTGGCCGAACGGCTTGACGCGGACCTCATCGTCAACTTGCAAGGCGATGAGCCGATGATCGAGCCAGACACGCTCGATCGGTTGGCCCAACTCCTGGCGGGAGATTGCGATTCGCCGATGGCAACGCTGGCGGTGCCGATCGCCTCACAGGAGCTTTACCGCGATCCAAATTGCGTGAAGGTCATCTGCGATCGGCAGGGCAGGGCGCTTTATTTTAGCCGCAGCCCGATCCCGTTCGTGCGCGATGGCGAGCCGGATTTCTCGAGCGGGCGCTTCCTGCAACATCTGGGGCTGTATGCCTATCGCCGCGATTTTCTATTGAAGCTGGCGACTCTGCCGCCAGAACCGCTCGAGGAGATCGAGCGGCTCGAACAGCTGCGGGTTCTTGCGCTGGGCTATCGCATCCAGGTCGGCGTCGTCCCACACGCCCACCGCGGCGTGGATACGCCGGAAGACTATCGGCGTTTCGTCGAACTATTTCAAAAACGTGCCGCGTAAGGATGAAACGCCCCAAGCCAAGGGGGTTTGTTGCGCTCACCCCTGGGCTTGCAAACTCCATATCATGAACGATGAAAGACATTCCAATCTCATGGAGGTTTCATCGTGGCCAAACATATCTTCGTCACCGGCGGCGTCGTTAGCTCCCTCGGCAAGGGCTTGACCTCGGCGTCGATCGGCATGTTGCTCGAACAGCGGGGCCTGCGCGTTCGCCTGCAAAAATTCGATCCGTACATCAACGTCGATCCTGGCACGATGAGCCCGTTTCAGCATGGCGAAGTCTACGTTCTCGACGACGGCGGCGAAACCGATCTCGACCTGGGCCACTACGAACGGTTCACCAACGCTCCGTTGAGCCGCGATTGCAATTTCACCACCGGCAAGATCTATCAATCCGTCATCCAAAAGGAGCGCAAGGGGGAATACCTGGGCAAAACCGTGCAGGTCATCCCGCACGTCACCGACGAGATCAAGGGCGCGATCAAGAAACTCGTCGCCAATGACGTGGACGTCGTCATCACCGAGATCGGCGGCACCGTCGGCGATATTGAAGGCCTTCCGTTCCTGGAGGCGATCCGCCAGTTCGCGCTCGACATCGGTAAGGCGAACGTGCTCTACATCCATCTCACGCTCATCCCCTATCTCAAGGCCGCCGGGGAAATGAAGACCAAGCCGACGCAGCACTCCGTCGAACGCTTGCGCCAGATCGGTATCCAGCCGGACATTTTGATTTGCCGGACCGAACGGGAAATTTCCAAGGACGACATCGCGAAAATCGCCCTGTTTTGCAACGTGGAATCGCGCGCGGTGATCGAGGAACGGGACAAGGAGTTCAGCATCTACGAAGTTCCGGTCAGCCTGGTCGATCACGATCTGGATCAAATTATCGTGGACAAGCTGCAACTCAAGGCCAATCCGCTCGACATCAGCGCCTGGCGCGAGATGCTTTTGAAAATGAAGAACCCGGCTCATGAAGTGACCGTCGGCGTCGTCGGCAAATACATCCGCCACAATGACGCTTACAAGTCGATCTACGAATCGCTCGACCACGCGGGCATCGCGGAGGACGCCCGGGTGGTCGTCCGAAAAATTGAGGCCGAGGAAATCGAACGCGAGGGCGCCGAGCGCGTCCTGAGCGGGCTGGACGGCGTCCTCGTCCCGGGCGGTTTTGATTATCGCGGTTCCAGCGGCAAGATCGACGCCATCCGCTACGCCAGAGAGCGGCTGGTTCCCTTCTTCGGCATCTGCCTCGGCTTGCAATGTGCCGTCATCGAATTCGCACGCAACGTGGTCTACCTCACCGACGCCAACAGCACGGAATTCGACCGCAACACACCGCACCCCGTGGTGGTCATGCTGGACGAACAATTCAGCGTCACCGACAAGGGCGGCACCATGCGGCTTGGCTCCTATCCCTGTGTGATGACCGAGGGCAGCCTGGCGCACCAGGCTTATGATGCCACAAC
This sequence comes from Planctomycetota bacterium, assembly GCA_016191165.1. Classification (GTDB taxonomy): domain Bacteria; phylum Planctomycetota; class Planctomycetia; order Gemmatales; family Gemmataceae; genus SIAQ01. The sequence goes on along the minus strand of JACPPF010000063.1, from coordinate 80,313 downwards.
AGCCGAGGAACGACATCGCCATCGCTATGAATTCAATCCGCAATATCGCTCGCAGTTCGAAGCGCATGGCCTGGTCGTCACCGGCATCAGCCCGAATGGCAAACTGGTCGAGATCGTCGAATTGCGCGATCACCCGTGGTTTCTCGCCGTGCAATGCCATCCGGAATTCAAGTCGAAGCCGACGAAGGCGCACCCCTTGTTCCAAAGTTTCATCCATGCCTGCGTGGCGCGGCACGAGGGCAAAAAAAAAGTTGACGGACAGCCCGGCTACGTCGTGACTGACGAAGCGGTGGCGGTATCGTGAACGAGGCGTTTAGCGAGTGCGGTCGCCAGCCGTCGCGCTCGCCAGAGGCGAGCGGCTAAACTCTATTGGGTCCAATTGCATTTCCGGCCCCGCCCTTCCATAATGTAACCTTATGAACTGGTCTCGCATCACTCCGGGGGGCTTGCACATGCTTCGCAACACAGGGATTGGAATCCTCACCTTCCTGATCGCCTCGTCCATCAGCAGCGCCGGCACGAGTAACAGCCTGATGGACATCGCGCCCGCCGGCAAGTCGCTTGTCGTATGCAACAACGACAACGGCACCATCACGCTTGTGGACCTCGTGAAGAAGGTCGCTGTGCGCGAGATCAAGGTCGGCAAGAAACCCGAAGGCGTCACCTGGATCGGCGATGGCCCGCGCGTCGCGGTGACGCTGTACCACGAAAGCAAAATCGTCATCGTCAACACGGCCACCGGCAAGATCGAGAAATCCATTCCCACCCCGGCCGAGCCCTACGGCATCGTAACCGACGCCAAGGGAATGCACGCCTGGGTCAGCCACGAGTACCCCGGCGTCGTCAGTGAGATCGACCTCCAGGCCGGCAACGTCGTGCGCGAAATTCCCGCCGGGTCGATGCCGCGCGGCATTGCGATTGCGCCCGACGGCAAACGCGTCTACGTCAGTGAGTTCTATACCGGCATCCTCCATGCGATCGATCTGGCCTCCGGCAAGACCGTCGATTCCTGGAAAGGGCACTCCACCGACAACCTCGCCCGCCAGGTACTTTTGCATCCAAGCCGCCCCAAGGCCTACTTGCCCCACATTCGCTCGATGGTCAAGGTCAACGACGGCTCCGGCTCGATCTTTCCGCAGGTCAGTATCTGCGATCTCAAGCCGGGCAAGGAACGCCGACGCACCTCCTTTGGCATGGACACTTTCAACGGCATCTACGTCGTCACCAACCCCTGGGAGGCGGCCATTTCGCCAAACGGGAAACGCTTCTACGTCATTTACGCGGGCACCAACGACATGAACTATTGCGACGTCATTGACGACGATTACAAGGAAATCGAACGGGTCGGCAACGCGGTACGCATCGGCCAAAATCCTCGCGCCGTACGCGTCAGCCCGGACAGCAAGAACGTCTATATCTATCACGCCATGTATTTCTCCGTGAGTATCTACAACGCGAATATGGGGTTTGTGAAGGCGATCAAAACCTGCGAGCCGACCAAGACGCCGGAATGGGTGCGCGGCAAGATTCTTTTTAACACCGCCAATCCGCCCATGTCGAGCCGGCGCTGGATCGCCTGTTCGTCGTGTCATCCCGATGGCGGGCATGACGCGCGCGTTTGGCAGCAGGCCGAGGGACTTCGCAAGACCACGGCCTTCGTGGGCATGGCCCACACCCATCCGCTTCACTGGTCAGCCGACCGCGACGAGGTGCAGGACTTTGAATACACGCTTCGTTCCCGCCTGATGCAGAGCTTCGGCGGGTTGTTGAAGACCAAGATTAAACAGAAGATTGGTTTCCACAAGGTCGAACTCGAAGAAAAAACCTCGGGCCGCTCGAAGGACCTTGACGCGCTGGCCATCTATTCCAATTCGCTCGATTTTCCCCTTTCGCCGCACATCGTCGCGCCAGGCAAACTCACGCCGGCGGCGGAACGTGGCAAGACGCTGTTCTTCGCCAAGGAGGTCGGCTGCGCCAGTTGCCACAGCGGACCCTATTACACCGACAGTAGCTTGAAGACGCCGTTCAAACTGCACGACGTCGGCACGGGCCGCAACGACAAAAGCGAACGCATGGGAACCAAGTACGACACACCCACGTTGCTAGGCGTTTATCGCACGGCCCCATTCCTTCACGATGGCTCGGCGTTGACCCTGCGCGAAGTGCTCACCACGCAGAACAAGGGCGACAAGCATGGCAAGACAAGTCATTTGCAGAAGGATCAGGTTGACGATCTCCTGCAATTCCTCAAGTCGCTGCCTTATGAAACGCCGCCCGAGGTAACGGGGAACACGGTGGAGTATCGCGTGCAACCGACCAAAAAGGAGTAACTGCCGCTTGCGTTTAGCGCTCGCCTCACGCCATGCGATGGCTAAACGTCGGCTGCCGGGAGAACCGAATGAACGCCGACCGGCGCACCCGTTACGAAGCCGCGCTTGATGCCGCCCATCAAGCGGGGCAGTTCGCGCTCGGGTATTTCGACCAGGGCGTGGCCGTCGAATGGAAGGCGGATCAAAGCCCCGTCACGCTGGCCGACCGCGGCGCCGAACAGCTTTTGCGCAACTTTCTCCTGGGCAAGTTCCCCGGCGATGGCTTCCTCGGCGAGGAGTTCGGCGACACGCCCGGCGACTCCGGCTTTCGCTGGATCGTCGACCCGATCGACGGCACACGCAGCTTCGTCCGCGGCGTGCCCATCTGGGCGACGATGATTGGCCTGGAATACAAGGGTGAGTTGATCGCGGGAGTCGTGTACCTGCCGGCCTTGAATTTCGTTTATCGGGCGCTGCGCGGCGACGGCGCCTATCGCGACAATCGGCAGATTCACGTATCCACGGTTGCATCGCTGCAACAGGCTCACATTTATTATTCCAGTATCTCCTGGTTCACCAAGGCCGGCCACGACAAACAATTCCTCGACCTCGTCAAGCGGACGGAACGCCAGCGCGGCTTCGGCGATTTCTATGGATTCGTCATGGTCGCGCAGGGTTCCGGCGAGATCATGGTCGAGCACGGCGTTCACGCCTGGGACCTCGGAGCGCTGGTACCCATCGTCGAGGAAGCGGGCGGCAAGCTGACGGCGTGGGACGGCAAGCTCGATATCGAAAAGCCCGACGTGCTCGCCAGCAACGGTATCCTGCACGAGCAAGCCCTCACCATCATCCGCGGCGAAACCCAGGGGTGAACGCAGCGAAACCCTGGGACATGCACCCGCCGGCCCCAGGGGTTCGCTGCGCTCATCCCTGGGCTTGCATTGATTGAAATATCCATGAAGCCCCTCCCGCGCACCATCGAATGGATCGGCGATTTGCCGGGCTTTGTTCGGCTCATCGATCAGACCTTGCTTCCAACCCGGCTTGAGTATCGCGAGTGCACCAGCGTTGAGGACATTTGGGAAGCGATACGTTCTCTGCGTGTGCGCGGCGCCCCGGCAATCGGCGTGGCGGCGGCGATGGGGGTGGTCGTCGGGGTGCAGGCCCATGCCGACGCGGCCACGTTTGCGGCCCGCTTGAAGGAGGTCGTTGATTTCCTGCGCACCAGCCGGCCGACCGCGGTCAACCTGTTCTGGGCGCTCGAGCGCATGGAAAAAGCGGCCCTCGCGGTCCGGGCGAATCTGGAAAACGTCAAACGCCGGTTACTTCAGGAAGCGCTTGCGATCGAGGCGGAAGATCGGCGTATGTGCCAGGCGATCGGCCAGGTCGGCGCTGGGTTGATCAAGGCGGGGCAGGGGATTCTCACGCATTGTAACGCCGGCAGCCTGGCGACGGCCGGGACGGGCACGGCCCTCGCCGTCATCTACGCCGCCGCCGAGGACGGCAAGATAATTCACGTATTCGCCGACGAGACGCGTCCGCTCCTGCAAGGCGCGCGCCTGACTGCGTGGGAATTGCAACAGGCGGGCATCGATGTCACCGTCATTTGCGACAGCATGGCTGCCCAGGTCATGCGTGACGGCAAGGTCCAGCTGGTGATCGTCGGCGCCGACCGCATCGCCGCCAACGGAGATACCGCGAACAAGATCGGCACCTACGGCGTGGCCCTATTGGCTCGCGCCCACAACATCCCGTTCTACGTGGCGGCGCCGTCCAGCACCTTTGATTTGGCTCTCGCCAGCGGCGCCGAAATTCCCATCGAGCAGCGTGATCCCCGCGAGGTTTCCGAGGTCCTGGGCCAGGCGGTCGCGCCCGAGGGCGTGCGCGTCTATAACCCGGCGTTTGACGTGACGCCCGCCGAGCTAATCTCGGGCATTATCACCGAATCGGGTTTGATTCGCCCCGTCAATCCGGCGACGATTTGCGCCTGCCTGGCGCGGCCAGCGCAGGCTTGACGAAAAGTCCTGACCGTTGCCAGAAATGGGACCAACTCCATGCGGTTTTTTCGATCCTGAGAAACCGGGGCATTGATTCCTCACGAATTCGCCTTGTTTGGGTGCGATTTGGTTTGGCATTTTCTTTGCTTTGCCAAACCTTCCAGGAAAAGTCGGTTGACGAGTCGAGTGGCAGTCGTAAAACGAATTTCGTGAAACCTTTCACAATCTTGGTTTCAGGGTTTGAAGAGTCATGGCAGAACCCAATCAACCCGAAGATGTGAATCCACCCCCGACCGCGCCGGTCCCGGAAACGGGTGTGACCGCGAATCCTCCGGTCCCTACCGCGGTGACCTCGACGCCGCCGCCAAAACCACCCGCGCCTGCCAAGCCCGCGGCGGTCCTGGCGCAGGAACCGAGTCGGCGCAATTTTCTGGCCAGCACCGCCGTGGGCGTCGGCGGCACCTTTTTCGGCTCGTGGTTCGCGACCGCGTGGACCACGTTCAGCCTGTCGATGCTGGGCCTGACGCTGGGCACGGTCCGCTTCATGTTCCCGAACGTTCTCTCCGAACCGCCCAGCACGTTCAAGGCGGGCGATGCCTCCTCCTACGAAGAAAACAAGGTGGACGACAAGTTTAAGGAGATCGGCGCCTGGGTCGTACGCCACAAGGATGAGCGCGGGCGCGACATCATTTACGCCCTCAGCACCACTTGCACGCATCTGGGTTGCACCCCCAACTGGCTCGAAGGCGAAAAGAAATTCAAATGCCCCTGCCATGGGTCCGGCTTCAAGATCAGCGGCGTCAATTTTGAAGGGCCCGCACCGCGACCGCTGGAACGTTATGCGATCAGGAGAACCGAGGACGGCCAAATCCTGGTCGATAAGTCCCGCAAGTTCCAGAAGGAACTTGGGCAATGGGATGATCCCGATTCGTATATTCTCCTGTAGGGGTTGGGGGTTAGGGATTAGGAATAGGACGGGCCACCAGAGCTCCATATGGAAATCAAGAGTTTTCGAGACCTGGTTGTTTGGCAAAAAGCGATGAATTTCGTCGTCGAGATTTATCGAGCGACCGGGTCGTTTCCGGGCGATGAAAGGTTTGGATTAACTTCTCAGTTGCGGAAATCGGCTGTTTCGGTGCCGTCGAATATCGCCGAAGGACACGGACGGGAGAGCACCCGAGAGTTTCTCAATTTTCTTTCCATCGCTTATGGTTCCCTGAATGAAGCCCAAACTCAAATCATGATCGCCGAGCAGCTTGGTTTTCTGCCGTCCGAAAAAGCGGCACTCCTGCTGGAATTGGCTGGCGAAGTGGCGAAATTGACCAATGGCTTATGCCGGTCGCTTAAGGCAAGGCTGGGGTGAGGGGCGACTAATCCCTAACCCCTAACCCCTAACCCCTGGATGAATTAATGTCGATCGGTGACTATATTCGAAATACCCAGGTCTGGAAGAGCATCTTCCGCCATCCGGCGCCGCGCGATCGTCGTAATCGCGTGGTCGTGATGCTGACGAACGTCTTCCTGCATCTGCACCCCGTGTCCGTTCGCAAGAGCGGCATCGAACTCAGCTACACCTGGTGCATGGGCGGCATCACTTTCTTTTTGTTTCTCGTCGAGACCGTCACCGGCGTTCTCCTGATGTTTTATTATCGCCCCACCCTTGAACACGCTTACAACGACATCCTCTCGCTGCGCGACGTGACGACACTTGGCATCCTGCGCGAACTTCATCGCTGGGGCGCCCACGCGATGGTTATCACGATCTGGCTGCACATGTATCGGGTCTTTCTCACCGGCAGTTATAAACCGCCCAGAGAATTCAACTGGGGCGTCGGCGTCATCTTGCTCGTCTTGACGTTACTGCTGAGTTTCACGGGCTACCTGTTGCCATGGGATCAGCTGGCCATCTGGGCCATCACCGTCGGCAGCAACATGGCCCGTGCCACTCCGATCATGGGCTACGAGGGCCCCGGCTCCAAGTTGCTGGTGATTGGAGGTGTCGAGTTAATCCACTCGGGCAGCGATGCGCGCTTTTTGTTGTTAGGAGGCCGATTCGTCGGCGAGACTACTTTGCTGCGCTTTTACGTCTTGCATTGCGTGGCTCTGCCGCTTGCCGCGGCTTTGCTGATCGCCATTCATTTTTGGCGCGTTCGCAAAGATGGTGGCATCAGCGGAGCGTTGTGACAGGATGCCCCACCCAGAGCGCAGCAAGGGGTGGGGATCAATGCGGCCTCGATCCCCACGCTTCGCTGCGCTCAGGGTGGGGCCTGTCGGTATGGATTGAATCATGCACGATTCACATGGACTATCGCCGTCCCTACAGACCGGTCTGGGCCTGTTTTATTTTCTCGTCATGCTGATGAACGTGGGTTTCGCCCTCTATCAGCAATACGAGACGAAGAACAAGGTCCAGGCAATGATCTGGGGCGCTGTCGCCACGGTTTTTGGGTTGCACGCGGTCGCTTACCTCGCGCATTTCGGGTGGTCGATTTTCCCCTGGCTTCAAAATTCCATCGACTACGTCATGAATCCGGTCAGCTATTTCATCCTCGCGGTGATTGGCTTCTCGGCCCTGCTTTATTTTCGCAGCTTCACCACCCAGCCCGTGGTAGCGTGGTCAATCCTGAACGCCACGCTCTGGTTTGGCGGTTTGGCGATGACCAACAACAACTTCAAGGACATCATCACCAAGCCCGACAACGTGCCCATCGTCATGCTGATCTTCTCGGTCGGTTTTTTCACCTGGCTGGCGCTGCGCAAGATGGTGCTCAATGACGAACGCATCGCGCGCGGCGAACCGCCGCACGAAAAGGCGCTGGAGGAAAAGGTGCTCGTCTGGCCCGACCTGGTCTACACCGAGCTGATCGCGATGGTCATCTGCACGCTGATCCTGATCGTCTGGGCCATCGTACTGAAGGCGCCGCTTGAGCAACCTGCCTCGTCGGCGCGCATTCCGAATCCCTCGAAGGCGCCGTGGTACTTCCTGGGGCTTCAGGAAATGCTCGTTTACTTCGATCCCTGGATGGCCGGTGTCGTCTTGCCGACCTTTATTATCAAAGGTTTGATCGCGCTGCCCTACATCGACTTCAATCAAAAGGGCAACGGCTACTACACCTTCAAGGAGCGGACCTTCGCCATCACAACGTTCCTCTTCGGTTTCGTGGTGCTCTGGTGCGTCTTGATCGTGCTGGGGACTTTCCTGCGTGGCCCGAACTGGAACTTTTTCGGTCCCTTCGAATCATGGGACCCGCACAAGAACGTGCCGCTAAATAACGTCAACCTGTCCGAATACTTCTGGCATTTCTTCGGCATGTCGGCCGAGGGGCACTGGCTGGTGCGCGAGTTCCCGGGCTTGCTGTTCGTGTTTGGGTACTTGTTTATCTTGCCGCCGCTGCTGGCGAAGACGATCTTCCGCGGGTTTTTCATCCGGATGGGCTTCGTTCGCTACATGATTTTGATCACCCTGATCCAGTTCATGGCGTCGCTGCCGATCAAGATGGTTTTGCGCTGGACCTGCAACCTGAAGTACATCGTGTTTATTCCGGAGTATTTCTTCAATATTTGATCGCCAAGCCCCGGCATGAGCGCAGCGATTGCCGGGGGTTCTAGTGATACGGTGACCGCATGGCCGCAACCGATAAACCGTTCAATAATCAGCGCACGCTCGACATCGTGTTCGGCGTCTCAAACATCTTGATGTTGTTGAGCGTCGTGTGGATGATGTACCAGGATTACGCGCGCGAATACAAAACCGAGCAGCGCATTTTCCGCAATGTCGAAGTCGCCATCGCCCAGCGTATGGCGCTCCAGGCCATTCCGTCGGAAGAGGAGTTCGGCAAAGCCGAGGCGACGGTCAAGGCGGAGAAGGAAAAACGCGAGACGCGCAAGGACGATCTGGCGAAGGCGCGAGCGGCATTCGCGGGGCTAAAGGCCGCCAAGGAGACGACCGAGGCTGCCTTTCAGGCCGTGAAGGCCGACATCGACTCGATCACCAGTTTTCGCAATATCGCTCTGGAACACGGTGATACCGCCGCCGCTGCGCGTTTCGATCGACAAATGGATGATTTGAACACCCGGCTCGCCGCCGCGCAGGCGAAGCGCGACGACGTCCTCATGAAAATGAAGGCCGAGCAGGCCAGGATCGACGACATCGACGGGCCTTACACCAAGGCCGCGGCTGCTTTCAAGAAGGTCAGCGACAGGCTCGATGCCCAGGTCAAGCTCGCGCTCAACAAACGCTGGGGATTCGGCGACTGGCTGCGCAACCAGTGGATCATCGATGGCTTTGCCAGTCCCGTGAAGATCCACCAGTTCACGATCGACAACATCCCGATCGACTACAACTTCAAGCAGGTCACTCGGTTCGACCGCTGCATGTCGTGCCATCTGGGCATCGATCGGCCGGCATACACGCGGGCCAATTTGCTTGCGCTGACCACGGAGGCCAAACACAAGGACCAGCTGGATAAGGCCAAGGCGTTGTACGATCGCCGAGTGGCGGTGGTCGATCCCAAGGATGCGGAGACCATTCCCAATCCGCACGGGATTTCGCTGGTGACGCTTTCCAAGGATTCGCTGACGCCTGCGCGCATCACGGAGTTTGCCGCCCACCCGCGGCTCGATCTCTTTGTCGGCGCCAACAGCAAGCATCCCGCGGAGAAGTTCGGCTGCACCTCGTGCCATTACGGCCAGGGCAGCGGCACCAGCTTTGGTGATTCCTCGCACAGCCCCAACAACAGCCTGACGCTTGCCGCCTGGACCAAGGATCGCCACTGGGAACAAAACCACATGTGGGATTTCCCGATGCGGCCTTCGCGATTCATCGAATCGTCGTGCCTGAAATGCCATCACGAAGTCACCGACCTCATCAGCACCGACAACCGCGTGGAAGCGCCAAAGCTGCTGCGCGGCTTCAATCTCATCAAGGAAAATGGCTGCTTCGGTTGCCATGAAATCTCCGGCTGGAAAGGCGCCAACCGCGTCGGGCCAGACCTTCGGCTCGAGCCGAACCCGCCGCTGGAGGACCTGAACCCGATCGAACGAGAGCGAGCCAAGAACGACACGGACAATCGCCCCGGAACGCTCCGCAAGGTTGGCCCATCGCTGGCGCGCGTCAGCGAAAAGGTCAGTCTGGCGTGGATGGAAAAGTGGATCAAGTCCCCCTCGTCCTTCCGACCCGACACCAAGATGCCTCACTACTACGGCGTCAGCAACAACACGCCCGAGGCGATCAAAGCAACCGCGCCAAAACATGAAATCAAGCCCGAACGTTTTCCCGATACCGAAGTCGCCTCCATTGCGTACTTCTTGCAGAAAAATAGCGAGGATTACCTGGCCCTGGCCGCCAATGTGCATGCCGACGACGCGAAAAAGTCAGCCGCCAAACAAAAGGACGAGCACGATCTGGTCGATCTCCTCAATCGCGGCCGACTGGATGCGAGCGACCAGGCGAAATTGAAGGCCATCAAGGAACGTATCGCGTTGCGAAAGGTCGCGCCACTCAAGGATTTGGCCCCGAAATACAAGGGCGTGCCCGAAAAAGGGCGCGTGCTCTTCACCGAAAAGGGCTGCCTGGCGTGTCACACCCACGATGGAACCCACACGGCTCAGCAATCCGAGAAAATGGAACTGGTAGCTCCGGCCGTTCACAGCGAGGCGCTGTTTGGTCCGAACCTCACGAAGATCGCCGAGAAGGTGGGCCGGACCTCTCAGGCACGAAGCTGGCTGATTCAATGGATCATGAACCCGCAGTTCCACAGCCCGCGCAGCCGGATGCCGGTGACCCACTTGAGCCCCGAAGATGCCGCCGACATCGCCGCCTGGCTCATGCGGGACGACAAGAAGGCGGACGAGGAATTCAGCGCCCGCTGGGACATGAACAAGGTTGACGCCCCGTCCAAGGACGATTTGAAAAACCTGGCCCGCGTCTACCTTGTGCGCTTGTTGTCGCAAGCCGATGTGGACAAGTTCCTCGCCGGCACGCTCAGCAAGGAAGAAAAGGCCCTCGTCAACAGTGATCTCGGCGCCGATGAGCAAAAGCTCGCCGATCACGTCAACGAGGAAGGCGCCCTCAAGTATTACCTTGGCAAGAAGGCCGTCAGCCGGCTCGGATGCTACGCCTGCCACGATATCCCCGGCTTTGAAAACGCCAAGTCAATCGGCGTGGGTCTGAACGACTGGGGCAAGAAAGCGCCTGACCGGCTCGCCTTCGAGGACATCAAGAACTTTTACGACAAGCATTACTTCTCCGTCGATTCCCTGATCGACCCGGCCACGAATTTGCCGCACGGAACCAAGGTCGTCGGCGGCGTCGAGCAGGAGCCTTATGAAAAGTTTTTTGCCCAACAATTGACGGGCCACCTGCCGTCGCGTGATGGTTACCTGAATCAAAAGATTCGCGACCCGCGCAGCTACGACTACAACCGCATCCGCGCCTGGGATGACCGCTCGCGCATGCCCAAGTTCACGCTCGCCCGTCCGCGCCCGCACACCGGAGAAAAGCCAGGCGATTTCAAGGCCCGTATGTTCAAGGACGAGGCCGAGGCCCGCGAAGCGGTCGCGACTTTCGTCCTGGGTTTGGTCGCGGAAACCGTGCCCACCAAAAGCATCAACGAGCCCAAAGGCGATCGCCTCGCCGAAGTGAAGGGGCGGCAGATTCTCGACAAGTACAACTGCAGTGGCTGCCACCTGATTCGGCCCGGAGTCTACGACTTTGCTCCCAGCGCCGACGCGCTGGAGCGGTTAAGCAAGATTCAGGCCCGGGAATGGAAAGAAATCGCGAGCAAGGGCGAAATTGTCCACGCCAATCACATCAACTGGGTCGGGAGGAACCCGCTTCCGTCGGACAAGCTAACCGCCTTTGGCGCCTTGCCAAAATTCGATCCGGACCGTGGGACAGCGCAGATTGTGTTCGCCGAGGCGATGCGCTTCGTCAACAACGAAGCAAAAGTCGTAAACATGCCGGCCGGGGTCCTGTTTTCGATTCCTGTCGCTGACCTGGGCGCCGATCCCGCGGCCATCAAAACCCAGGACATTTTCAACCGGCGTTTCGCTTCCGTGGCTCCTTATGGCGGCGAATTCACCAACCTGTTGGCCCCGTGGCTGTTCAAGAAAAACAAGCTGCGCTATCCGGAAGGTTCGGGTGATTACGCGGATTCGCGCTCGGCTCTGCCGCCGTCGCTCATCGGCCAAGGTGAACGCACTCAGTCCGATTGGCTTTACAAGTTCTTGCTGAATCCTACTCCCGTGCGGCGCATGACCGTGTTGCAGATGCCCAAGTTCAACATGAGCGATGACGAAGCCAAGGCTCTGGTCCATTACTTCGCGGCCGTCACGCGCCAAACCAACCCCGGTATTGGTCTTACCTTCCCGCATGACGTGATCCCCGCCCAGCAAGATTTCAGCGGCGACTATTGGACCAGTATGACCAGGGACTACATCGCACGTCTGGACCCCAAGAACGATAAAAAAGGTAAGCTTTACGTCGCTCGCCTTGCGGAATACAAGAAAGTTTTCGAGCAGGTCCGCGCCGACAACGAGCCGGGCTTGAAGCTCAGCTTGCGAAAGATCGACGACTTCATCAAAGCGAAGTCCACCGAGCAAAAAACCAAGGAAGCCGCGTTTGAGAAAGAGCAAGATGCCGCGAAAAAGGAGGCGCTCGGCAAGGAAGTGGAAACTTTGAAAAACGCACTGAGCGCCAAGGCGGAGGAAAGAATCCAAACGCAAAAGGCGCTGGCCAGGCTCGAGCCGGCCATGCAACAAAAACTCTGGGAAACGGAGGAGGCCTACGCCGGCGACGCCTATCGCCTCCTGGTCTCGCGCGAGTTGTGCACCAAATGCCACCAGCTTGGCAACATGGCTGCGGGAGAGCAGGTCAAGCAGGGCCCGCCCCTGCACCTGGTGCACCAACGCCTTCGCCCGGACTGGGTGGAACGCTGGGTCGACAAGCCGCAGCGATTCTCTTACTACACCGCCATGATGCCGCCTTATTTCGACAAGAACCGCAGCCAGTTTCAAGCCCATCATGCCGGCGTGGCGGCGGAGCAGATACGGGCCATTCGCGACGCCCTGATGAATTACCCCCGGCTGGTGGAACTGCCCATCAATCGCGCCTTGCGGGAATAATGTCACCGCTAGCGCATCCTAAACCTAAAGAGTAATTGCGCGAACGCGCCACGGTGGAGCGTTTGGAGGCACGGCTAACAAGAAGGCAAGGTGGAACATGCGACGATTTCCGATTCTCGGTGTCCTTTTACTTATCCCGGCCCTCGTATTCCTGGGCATGACCGGGTGCTCGGACAAGAAAACCCCGGCGACGAAGACCACGGGCGCCGATCCGAAAACAACCAATAACAAAGGGGACGGCAAGACCGTCAAGATCACCGCGGCCACCGACGGCACGGTTGCCGGCGTCGTTAAGTTCGACGGCGAAGCGCCGGCAATCAAGCTGATCGTTGACGAAATCAAAAAGAACAAGGACGCAGACGCCTGTTTGGCCGGCCAGAAAGCCAACATCTGGAATGTCGCGGAACAAACGTGGCTCGTCGACAAGAAGGGCGGCGTGGCGAACGTGGTTATTTCTCTTGTGCCCGAGGCAGGCAAAGAATACGACATCAAGGCCGATTTGCTCGCCAAGTGGAAAATGAAAACCGATGAAAACGATCAACCCTACTGCGCTTACATTCCGCATGTCATCGCGGTCTTCGCCGACGTGCAGCCGGTCGTTTTCAAAAACACCTCGGCCGTCAGCCATAGTGTGAAGATCGTCGGCGGCGAAACCAACGGCAACTCGGAGAAAGTCATTGCCCCAAAAGTCGGGGCCACGGAACCCCGGACGTTCGCCTACGACCGCAGGCCAGTTCCCGTCATGTGCGCTCTGCACGGCTGGATGAATTCCAAGGTCATCACGTTCAAGCACCCCTACTTTGCCGTCACCAAGGCGGATGGCTCGTTCGAGATCGGCGACGTTCCGGTCGGCGAAACCCTTCGCGTTTTCATGTGGCACGAATCGCTTGACAAGGCCATCGACACCGGCAAGACCGTCACGGCTGCGGCGGGTAAGAAGACGACCATTGATGGGCTGAAAATCTCAAACAAATAGTCAGCAACTTACGCCGATTCTCGCAGGCCCAGGAGCGGCAGTTCCTGGGCTTTCTTTTTTTGAGTCGCCTGCATAGTAAAAGCCGCATGAAAATCGCCATCCTCGGAGCGTCCGGGCAACTCGGGCATGCGCTGCGCAGCGTGCTACCAGACGCCGTTGCGCTGAGTCGGCACGATGCCGATCTGACCCGTCCCACTGGTATTCATGACGTGCTTTCCGCGTTGCGGCCCACGGCCGTCGTCAATGCCGCTGCCTACACCCACGTCGATCGCGCCGAAACGGAACCCGCCGCGGCGGTTGCCGTCAACGCCCAGGGGGTCTCCGACCTGGCAAAGATTTGCCGGGATCTGAACGCGGTTCTTGTTCACATCAGCACGAACTACGTCTTCGGTGAAGATTCGCAGCGATGTATTCCCTATCGTGAAACCGACGCGCCTGGGCCGCTCGGCGTCTACGGGACGACCAAGCTGGCCGGGGAGAATTTCGTGCGTGAACTATGCCCCCGACATTTCATCCTGCGTACCTGCGGCCTCTACGGGCGATCCGGCACGCGCACCAACTTCGTGGAGGCCATGTTGCGCCAGGCGGCCCGGGGCGGCGTAGTTCGTGTGGTCAATGACCAGATTTGTACGCCCACCTCGGCGTTCGACCTGGCCGGCGCGATCCACCAGATGCTCGGCTCGGAAGCCTACGGGCTTTACCACGTCACGAATGCCAACGCCTGTTCCTGGCTCGAATTCGCGGAATGGGTTTTCAAATTAGCACGGAAGTCGCCGCGGCTCATCCCGATTTCAAGTGCGGAATATGTGGCGGCGGCCCGTCGCCCCTTTTATAGCGTCCTGGACAACAGCAAATGGAAGGCGGCGGGGTTTGCGCTATTACGGCCCTGGCAGGACGCGCTGGCAGACTACCTGAATGCCGCCCGGCCCGCGCCTGAAGCGTGACCGAAGCCTCGCCTGCTTTGGTGTCGATGGCTTTTCGTCAGCCGTCAATGCCGAGTTTTTTCATGCGGTTAACCAGGGTGGTGCGTGCGATGCCCAAGATGCGCGCCGCCTCCGCCTTGTTGCCCGCGGCGGTCTCCAGGGCGCGCACGACCTGCTCGCGTTCAAAACGGTCGCGCTCGGTGCGAAAGCCTGACGGCGGGGGCGAGGCCGTCGGGGCCGCCTCGACACCCAGGCTCGGGGTGTCGTCCTGCTGAAACAGTTCCGTGGGCATGTCGCCAAGTGACAGGGTCTGGGCCTCGGAAATCACCACCGCGCGCTCGATGACGTTCTCAAGCTGGCGAATGTTCCCCGGCCAGGCGAAACCCTTGAGCAGGGCGAGCGCGTCGTCGTCAATCTGCGTGGCCGACTTCTTGCAGCGCTGCGACGATTGCTGGATGAAAAACATCGCCAGTTCGGGAATGTCCTCGCCGCGCTCGCGCAGAGGGGGAACGCGGATCGGGAATACGTTGAGTCGGTAAAATAAATCCTCGCGAAACCGTCCCTGCCGAATGAGCGTCTCGAGGTTCTGGTGCGTGGCGGCGATGATGCGCACGTCCACCCGCATCGGCTCGCTCGAACCGACACGTTCGATCGTTTTTTCCTGCAACACCCGCAAGAGTTTGGTCTGCACTTCCAGACTGATATCACCGATCTCGTCAAGAAAAAGGGTTCCGCCGTCGGCCATCTCAAAACGTCCGACCTTGTCCCGATGAGCGCCAGTAAAAGCCCCCTTGACGTGACCAAACAACTCGCTTTCAAGAAGGTTGGCCGATAGGGCCGCGCAGTGAACCTTTACGTAAGGCCTGGCCGCGCGCGGGCTGTTGTCATGGACGGCGCGCGCGAGCAATTCCTTGCCCGTGCCGCTTTCGCCGCGGAGCAGGACGACGGCATCGGTGGCCGCCACCTTGCGCACTAGGGTCAACAATTGCTGGACCACCGGGCTTGAGCCGACAATTCCGCTGACGGGGAGCGCATTCGCCGAGGCGTGATCGACCCTTGCGCTGGGCGAAGTCGAGATCGTTTTTCGCGGGGGCGGCTCGGCTTTCGCCCGCCGGTGTAGCTGGGTCTGCAAGGCGAGAATGCGCCGCTGCTGCTCCGCGATCTTGTCGACTTTGGCCTGTAAATCCTGGTTGAGTTCGTCAATAGCGCGGTGATTGGCCGCGCTTTCCAGCGCGACAATCGTAATTTGCGCAAACGCCGACAACAGGCTCCAATCCTCGGCCCGCATCGGCGTGTCCTTGGGGCCAAGGATAAGGATGGCCTTCAAGGCGCCATCGTGCAGGAGGGGCTGAGCGATTTCGCCGCCGAGACGCCTCAGTTGAAGCTGCGCTGGCGTGCCCGCCGCGCCGGCGTTTGAATCCGCCTCCAGGCCCGCGCCATTGCGCATGGCCGCCACGAGCGGAGCGTCGTGGGGAAGATCGCTCACCGTCGGCGCGTCGCCAAGGCTGGCCGCCAGGCGAAAGCCAACCTCCGGCTCCGCCTTCAAATAGATCGCGCCGCGCTCGATGCCTAGCGTATCGGATACCGCCACCAACAGACGCTGCGCCAGCATGGGCGGGTCGATCAACTGCGACACCGCCTGGCTCATTTGCTCCAGAGTCCGGTCCAGCTGAGTTTTGTCCCGCACGAAACGGCGATCGAGAGCGCGTTGAATTCGACTGCGTGCCGCGTCGAGCACGAGAACGAAAAGCAGCGCCGTCGTGCTGACAGTCAGCGCCGCCGGCAGAGTCGGGCTGGTGATAAACCGGCTGTAAAAGAGCGTGCCGATGAACACCACGCCGTAATACATCAAGCCCGCCAGGACGCTGACCAGGATGTAGCCTGCTCCTGACGTGACGATCTTGTCGAGTTCCATCAGGCGGTAGCGCGTCATGCCGATCGCGAAGGCCAGTGTGACGATCGCGGATGCGGCGAACATCGGCCAGGTCACCGCGCCCTCGGCAAAACGGTCCGGCTCCGCCAGAACGACGTACAGGGAATGTCCAATCGGGAACAACGACAAGAATATGCCAATGGCGATGCACTTGACCTGCTTGAGTTCCATGCCATGCTCAAGCGTGTAAAGATTGTAAATCAAGGCAGCCATGCTTGCCAGGTACCAGAGCATGGCGATGCCGAAGTTTGCGTAAATCAAACCCAGAAGGTAGGTCCGAACGGTTTCGTCGAACCAGGCAATCCACCGCAGCCGAATCGCAATGAAAAACGCGATCAGCGCAGCCAGGGTCAGCAAGGGTGGGCCATAAATCGCCGCCACACTTCGCCGGGGATAGCGTTCAAGCCAAACGTGTTTACGGGGGAACACGAGATAAAAATGGAGACTGGAAACGGGCAACAGCATGGCGCAGACCATGAATACGATGAGTAAGGCCGGTTCGGTGACAATTTGCGTCCAGTGATACCCGCCGATATAGGCCACGAGCGTGACGACGCACAACAAATAGAACCGCGCTGCCGATTCGTCATGCGGGCGTTTCCAGTAAACCAGTGCGCCGACGACAAACAGCGACCCCTTCAAGAAGAGCCAAAGAAGGGCTGGAACCAACTCAATCAAGGGGTACGGGCGCAACTCCAACTCCGTTTCAACTTGGGTAGCGCCGTCGCGCAACAATCTCACACGGACAAAGACCTGATCGGTTGCATCATCAACCCGTACCCCGTCGGACGTGGGGCCGCCACGGTCAATTCTCCGTTTCAGTTTCCGCGGGGCCTGGAGAAGGTCATTCCAGGTCCCAATTTTCAAATCTCCAACCTGCTCAATCCGATCCCCCGGGCGCAAGTTCCTTTCACTCTCCGCAGGTGACACCCCAATGATCTCAGGCGTAAGTACCGTTCGAAGCCCCAAATCATACGAAGAGCTTACATGAATCAATACCAACAGCGCATAAAGAAGCGCGCCGACGCCGAGGCCAAAATGAACTAGCTGAAAATATCGCCAGCGGTGAAAATAGTGAAATAGCATGGCGTGGGTCCGTCTAATTGGCAACCGATGGTCACTGCGGCCGCTGACTCAATTATCCGAGAATCCAACTTGACCGAGCATTAACCAGCGGCAGCGCGGCTCGTCCAGAACAGGTCACCGATTTGGTCATCCATTTTTCGTCATCCAAAAACGGATGATTCGGATCGATTTCAATCAATTCTAGTGAAAAGTGCAAGCAAATAACAAACAAAACCACTTCGGTATACAAAATGCTTGGAAAAATATACCGTGAATCGAACACCTGGAGGCGATCTGTGAAGGCTACGTTGAGCTGGATGGATGCATCGAGCAGGAAGTACCTCGCAACGACGAGTTCCTCGACGTTCGTGCACCTTGGACAATATACCGCAGAACTTCATGAAGCCGGCGATGGGTCGCCAACCGTAATGATTCCTGGACTAGCTGGGGGTGTTGGGCTCCTTGGGCCGCTTGCTCGGGCCGTGGCTGGAAGTAGCCGTGCGTACAGTTATCAGCTTCGCGGAGAGAGTGACTGTTTCACCCTGCGATATCCGTTCGATCTCGATGACTTGGTGGACGATTTGGCCGAATTGCTCGATACGCTTCGGCTTGAAAGCCCCACCATCATGGGGCTTTCGTTTGGCGGAATTATCGCCCTGAAGTTTGCCATTCGATATCCCTATCGCCTGGGTCGTCTTGTGGTTCAGGGCGTGGGCGCCCGTTTCGAACCTGGCTTGATTCACCAGATCGCGCGCACTGTCCTGTCCCGATTTCCACTGCCGGCGGACAATCCGTTTGTGAATCAGTTCTTCAACCTCCTTTTTGGCTGTCGGCAGAAGCAGGATTCGCTATTTGAATTCGTGACTCGCCAGGTTTGGCAGACGGATCAAAGCGTGATGGCGCATCGTTTCCGCTTGATCGAGCAGTTTGAAATTGAAGATCAGCTTCACCGTATCAAGGCGCCCACCCTGATCATGTCGGGCGATCGGGATGTGCTGGTTTCCCAGAGTAGTCTGCGCCCGCTGGTCGAGGGCATCGCGAATGCCCAGTTCGTACGCCTACCAAACTGCGGGCATCTGGCCTTCGTCACCCGGCCCGAGGCCATCGTGAAACACCTGGCCGAGGCGATGGCACCGGTCGCATCGAAATGGTCTGATTGATCCAACCCAGGCGAGAGGGTGCGTATTCGCGAGAAACGATTCTCCGGTGCGCGCCCTTTTTTTTTACTTCACTTCCGGTTCCGGCACGCATCCTTTGCATCCTATAACGATTTTGTTTCGTTCCTTGCGTCCGAGGGGCCGTTTCGAGTATCATATCCGAAGATTCTTTGCGACGATCCCCGCCCGCGGTGGTGCCTACCTTGCTTGAAAAATCAGACGACACCGTTGTCAACGACATCCTCAGCCAGGTTCGACACCGGGTTTCCTTGAAACGTTGGCTGCAGCGATCCCAGCGGATCGCCTGGCTTGGCGTGTTACTTTTCGTCGGCCTCTTTGCCGTCGATTTCCTGTTCGGTATGGGCACCTTGGCGTTGCGCGTGGCCATCTTCAGCTGGCTCACGGTGGTTGCGAGCCTCATTTTCGCGAACGCCATCACGTCCTGGATGATCCGCCTGAACGACCTTGGCCTGGCCCAGCTTCTGGAAAAGCGCTACCCCGATCTGGCCGAGCGGTTCGTGACGTTGGTTCAATTGAACGCGGATCCGATGCCTTCCGCCTTCACACCTCTTCTGCGTGAGGAGTCGGAACGTCATCTGGCCGCGATCAATCCGCGTGCAGCCTGCCCACTCGACGCCGTGGCCAAGCAATGGCTAGGGTCGGCAATCGTGCTTTCGATCGCCCTTCTCGGCCTTGGCTTCGTGCCGGCGTTCGCGGATTTTTCTGGGCGTTTCTTCCGCTCGTGGGCCGTGCCGCTGATGCCGATTCGCATCGATGTGATTCGCGGCCCAGGCTTCGTGCTCCGTGGGGATGGTCGGCGGGTCGAGGTGGAACTGCAACTGCTGGACGATCACGCGGAAATGCCAACCGAGTGTTATCTGGTTCGCGAGACCGATGAGACGCCACCGGCCGAACTTGCCATGGTTCCCGGTGAGTCGGGGCAATTCATCGCCGATGTGATTAGCATTCGCGACTCAAGTAGGTTCCATGTCAGGGCGGGAAATGCAATCAGTGATTCCTTTTCGGTTGGTGTGGTTGACCCACCGAGCCTGACCGCGAGGCCGACGATCGTGGTGACGCCGCCGCGATACCTGGCTCATGTCGGTCCGCGCACGGTGGAGCTGGGTTCCGTGGATCAGGAGCCGCCGGGCGTGTTGATTCACAGCGAAGTCGATTTTCAGTTCTTCCTGGATCGCGTGCCATCCAGGGCGCGGATTCACGTCAAGCGCGTCGTTCGGTCCGAATCGGAAAAGCCTGAGGCGTGGGTTCATCCAGTCGAATTCGCGAGCGGCACGCTCCTGGGAACCGCGAGAACCCATGCGGTCCACAGCGGGGATTTCGAGGGACATCTGGTCATGGACATCGAGCACGGTCTGTCGGCCAGCATGCCTTTGGGAAAATGGACTGTACACGAAGATGGCGTGCCCCGCTTCACCCAACCAATTCGGCTCCACGGCGGCTCAGCGCTTTCAACCCGGCGCGATTTTCGGATTGCGCGAGACGACGCCATTCGGCTGCAAACCGAGATCGAGGATGACGAGGGGCTGGGCGACATCTCGATCGTCTGGCGCATCAACGATGGTTTGCCACGGGTCGAGAAATGGCGCGCCGGCGCCGGCCAGAAGCGTGTGGCGATCGACGACTGGCTGCCCCTGCCCACGGACTTGAAGGAGCGCGATCGCGTTCGGTTTCGCGTTCAGGCCGTGGATAACCGCGTACTGCGCAAGGGAGAGTTGGATGGACGGTTCCCGGCGCGTGACCTGAATCCACAGATCGCATTCGCGCCGGCCGGTGATGACGCCTGGATGACGTTGCGCGTCGATGGCTCGGTTGAGAGTTTCCTCAAGCAACAGGCGGCCAGCCAAACCGACGCCGTGCGCGACGCGCTGGCCAAACTCAAGGCGAAATTGCATGACGAGATCACGCAGGTCGAACAACTTCAACGGACCACCCACCAATCCCCAACGGTAACCCAGTCGCAAATCGACCACGCCAAGAAAATTTTGGCACTCAACCAGGAGATTGCGAACGAGCTGGCCAAGGCCGCCCAGCAATTTGCGGCCAGTCCGGACCTGGCGCCGTTGGCGGATCGCCTGGTTGATTTGGCGACGAACGAGATGCAAAAAAGCGCCGAAGCCCTGCAACAGTTCGCCGCCAAGAGCAATCCAATTGCCCAGGCCGAGAAGGATCTGCGTACCACCCAGGAGGCCTTGCTGGAAGCGCGGAAGAAGCTGGATGGCCTGTTCGACTGGAACAAGCTGCTCGCCCAGGATCGGCTCGATCAGTTTCAGATCGACAAGCTGGCCAAGGCTCAAGATCTGCTGGCCGATCGCCTGGCGAAGCTGTTGGCCAGGCCGGCAATCGATGAGGCGCAAAAAGCCAAGGAGATCGAAGCGATTCGACAAGAACAAGCGCGCCTCGCCGCCAAAATGGCAAAGCTTCAAGAAGAGAACAAGCTTGTGCAGGAAGCCATGACCGCCCAACAAAAGATGCGTGCCGACCAACTCGCCCAGGATGCCAGGGCGATTGCCGATCAGCAGCGCGCTGGCGGCGACCCGGTTTCCGCTTCGGTCAAGGCGCAAACGGAAAAATTGGCGGCACGTCAGGCCGATCTGGCAAACCAGGTCAAGCCATTTGCCGAGAAGAACCAGGGGCCCGATGTCCAGCCAGCCCAGGCGGCGGCGAAATCGCTTGGCAAGCCCGACCTGAAGCAGGCAATCCAGGATCAAAAGGAACACGAACAGCGCTTGCAAGATTGGCTGAAGAAACTTCCCAATGACGCGCCGAAGCAAACGGTTGACGGCAAGAAGGTCGCTGCGATCAAGGCGTTCGCGGCTGAGCAGGAAAAGTTGCGCATGGAAACGGAGCGGTTGCTGGCTGATGCCATGAAGGGTACTGGAAAAGGCAGCGGCAAGTCGCTGGCGGAAAAGCTCGACCAGCTCAAGAACGACCTGATGGAACTTTCGCAAAAAGCAAACGGCCCGGAAGCAAAAGCCATGGCGAAGGAGACCGCAAAAGCCATTGACGACGCCAAGAAGACAATGGAAGCTGGCAAGGCGATGAAAGCCAAGGGCGATCCCCAGCAGGCGAAGAAGATGAACGCCGAGGTGGAGGCCAAGTTGGACCTGGTCGTCAAACAACTCGCCAAGCTGTCGCAAGATCAAACGATGAAGGCGATGCCCAAAGAAGCCGCCAAGACTGCGGCTGCGCTCAAAAATAGCGCCGACCAGATGCGCAAGGCCCAGGAACGGTTGCCAACCATGCCCAAGGATGCCCAGACCGCGATGAAGGCGGCGGCCAAAAGTCTGGCCCAGGCGGCGCAGCAGGCAACGAAGCAAATGGCCAGCAAGCTGCCCCGCCTCGGACGCAATCCCAACGCCAAGGCCAGCCCTAGCCCCGGCGGTTTGCCCGGCGTGCTCCCCAAGGAGATCGCGCTCGAATTGGTCAATGGTAAAGCCTGGGGCCAGCTTCCGGGCGAGTTGAAGACGCGCATGATCCAGGATTATCGCGCACGTTTTGGCGACGATCATGCGGAGCTGATTCGGCAATACTTTGAACGCCTCAACGACCTAGGTCCAAACCGAAAGGAGGATCGCTGATGTTGAACCTGCTCAGGGTTGGCGGCGCCGTCCTTTTGGGATTGCTCGTGGCGTCGCCCGGGTTGGCGCAAGGCCCACCAAAAGACAAACTGACCGAAAGCGTCGATCGCGGCCTGGTATTCCTGGCGCTGCTCCAGGAAAAAGACGGCGCGTGGCAATCGGGCGGCGTCAAGCATCCGGCCGTCTCGTCCCTGGCCGTGATGGCCTTCCTGTCCGCGGGGCACGTCCCGGGCGAGGGTCCCTATCGTGAAACGGTCGAGAAGGGCATCCGCTGGGTTCTGTCTCAGCAACAGGCCAACGGAAGTTTCGGCTTCGCGGGCTTTGACGAAATGTACAAGCAAGGTATCTGCACGATGATGCTGTGCGAGGTCGTCGCCATGTCCGACGCCAAGATTGCCAAGGAAATCAAGCCCAAGCTCGAACTGGCGGTCAAGGTCATCCTGCAAGCGCAGCGCGGCGATGCCACCGTTTTCAACGGCGGCTGGCGTTATCAGCGCGACAGCTTCGACGCCGATTTGAGCGTCACCGGCTGGCAACTCCTCGCGCTGCGGTCCGCCCGCAACATCGGCTGTGACGTGCCGGCCGAACGGATCGAACGGGCCATGAAGTTCGTGATGCAATGCCGCGAACCGCGTGGCGGCGGCTTCTGCTACATGCCCGGTACGATGCTCACCACCGCGTGCACCGGAACGGGCGTCCTGGCGCTCGAACTGTGCGGCAAGGATCGCCACCATTCCCCCGAGGCGCTTCAGGGCGGCGCCTATCTGATTCGCAATCCGCTTCAGCCTCAACAGGTGCATTTCTATTATTCCGCTTATTACGCCTCGCAGGCGATGTTCCAGCTGGGCAATAACTACTGGAACATCTTCCGCCCGCAACTTCACAAGGTGTTGCTCGAAAGCCAGCAGCGCAACGGCGGCTGGATCACGAACGAACCGACCGGCGCCAACTACAGCACGGCGATGGCGATCCTGGCCCTCACGGTCGAATACCGCTACTTACCGATCTACCAACGCAACGAAGAGAACGAACCGGCCCGCAAATAACCCACCGAGGCCCAGATTTGCGTTCGGTCGCCGATTGGGAGCCGCCCTCATGAGCGCAACGAAAACCGTTCGCGTCGTCTGCCCGCATGATTGTCCTGACACCTGCAGCATGGTCGTCACGGTGCAGGATGGCCGGGCCGTGAAGTTGCGCGGCGACAAGGACCATCCGTTTACCGATGGCTTCCTGTGCCAAAAGGTCACGCGCTATCTGGAACGAGTGTATCATCCCGAGCGATTGAAATACCCGCTGCTTCGGACCGGGTCGAAGGGGGCAGGGCAGTTTCGCCGAATTTCGTGGGACGAGGCGATTGAACGCATTGCCGAGAAGTTTCGTGAGATTGCGAACTCCCACGACGGGCCGCAGGCGATTCTGCCATTCAGCTATGCGGGCACGATGGGGAAGTTGCACGGTTCAAGTCTGGATCGCCGGTTTTTCCATCGGCTCGGCGCGTCGCTCCTGGACCGGACGATCTGCGCGACGGCCGGCGCCGCCGGGTGCGACATCACGCTCGGCACGCGCGCGGTGATCGACCCGGCCACGGTGATTGATTCGCGCTACATCATCAACTGGGGCTCCAACACCAGTGTCACCAACATGCACCTGTGGGCGATCATGCACCGCGCCCGCAAATCCGGGGCAAAGATCATCACGATCGATCCGTACCAGTGCAAGACCGCGCGGAAGAGCGACTGGTGGATCCCGATCCGCCCCGGCACGGACGCGGCCCTGGCCCTCGGCATGATGCACATCCTCTTCCGCGACCATTTGCAAGACGACGACTACCTGGCGCGCTATTGCCTGGGCGGCGACGAATTGCGCGAACGCGTCATGAAGGAATACGGACCACACCGCGTCGCCGACATCACTGGCATTCCGGTCGTGGACATCGAAAAACTCGCGCACGAATACGGCACCATCCGCCCGGCGTTGATTCGCGTGAACTACGGGCTCCAGCGGCACGCGGGCGGCGGCATGGCCGTTCGCGCCATCACCTGCCTGCCCGCGATCATCGGCGCCTGGAGACAGCCCGGCGGGGGGGCGCTCTTGAGCACCAGCAAGATGTACCCTTTTGACACCAACTACCTCGAACGGCCCGACCTCATCCCGCCCGGCACGCGCACCATCAACATGACTCAGCTCGCCGAGGCGCTCCTGGGCGAAATGCCGGGGCCGCCCGTGCGGGCGATGTATGTCTATAACTCCAACCCCGCGGCAATCTGCCCCGATCAGAATCGTGTACTTCAGGGCCTGAAACGCGAGGACCTCTTCACGGTTGTCCACGAGCAATTCCAAACCGATACCGCCGACTACGCCGACATCGTACTGCCGGCGACGACGCAGATGGAACATTTCGATATCCACGGTTCGTATGGCCACCTGTATGTGCAGGCGAACGAGCCGGCGATCGCGCCGCTGCACGAGGCGAAGTGCAACACCGATGTTTTCCGGTTGCTCGCCAAAAAGATGGGCTTTGAGCCGGAGCTTTTTGAAATCAGCGATGAACAGTTGGCGGAGGAATGTTTACAAGCCGCTTGCGGCATAGCGTTCGACGAGAGCAACGCGAGCGCCAGGCCGCAAGCGACGGTCTATCCGCCGCCCACGGGTTTCGTCGGCATCGACCTCGATCGCCTGAAGCGCGACGGGCCAATCCGATTGAATCTGCCGGAACATTACGCTCCATTCGCGGAAGGTAATTTCGGAACGCCGTCGGGCAAATGCGAACTCTACAGCCCGACGCTTGCCAGGCAGGGTCGCGACCCTTTGCCAAACTACACGCCGCCTCGCGAGGACCCGCAGACGCGGCCCGACCTGGCGGCGAGGTTTCCGCTCCAAATGCTTTCGCCGCCGGTGCCGGAGTTTTTGAACTCGACGTTCGTCAATATCGACTCCCTGCGTCAACAGGCGCGCGAGCCGACGCTGGAGATTCATCCGAGCGATGCCAAGCCGCGCAGCATCGCTGACGGGCAATGGGTGCGCATTTTCAACGATCGCGGCTCGTTCAAGGCGCGCGCCATGGTGGCGGAGACGGTGAAGCCAGGTGTCGTTATCACCCAGAGCATCTGGTGGAACCGCTATTCACCTGATGGCGTCAACTGCAACGCGACCACGAGCACCGCACTTACCGATTTCGGGGCGGCGGCGACGTTTTTTGATAATCTGGTGGAAGTGGAGGTGGTTTAATCGCCACGCCGAAGGCCTGCGTGCGCGGGGGCTGCGCAAGACTCCTGAGTAATCCGATTCAACCTGACGCGAAGCGCAGGTACGTCCCGATGATCCCCGCAATGAGGCTCTCCACCGCCCCGACGGCGCCAAGCGTGAACGCGATCCACATGTTTCGGCGTGCGATGTCGCCGCGCCGGCCTTCTGGCAACTCCGCCAGGGCCGCCCATGCCCGATACATGGCGATAAACCCGATCAACATGCCAATGGGACACAGGATGGCGACGATGCCCCAGACCAATGGGGCGATCGGCGTCGTGACCGATTCGGGCTTGCGGGCGCCCTTTTTTTTTCGCGGCCGATCGTCATCATCGTCGTCAGGTTCACGGCTCGATCGCCTTTTTTTTCGCTCGACAGGCACCTCTTCCGTTTCATAGCCATCGTCATCCGGTGCGGCCTGCGCCACCAGGTTTTCGGCGACAAAAGCTTCGCCGCACTTTGGGCACTTGATCTTCTTGCCAGCCAGTTCGTCGCGCAGGCGCAACTTTTTCTCGCATTCCGGGCACAGAACGTCGAAAGGCATGTTAGACTCACCTTCTGAATTTCATCCACGTACCCCGGCGACTTTGGGGCTAACCAGAATAGGGTGTCGGATCGACCATTCGCGCGTCTGCGAATGCCTGCCGGCGCTCCGCGCACTTGTTGCACTGGCCGCAGTGCAGGCCGTTGATCGGAGCGATGCAAGAGAAAGAGTGTTCCAACGGCATGCCCCGCCCCAGTGCCATCACCGCGACTTTTTTCATGCCGCCAAACGGCAGTCTCACCTCGACGTTGCCCTGCATGGCTTGATTGAGCAATTTTTGAAAGCCCTGAAAAAACTCGGGCGTCGCATCGGGAAATGGATTCGTCAGCAGCGACCCCAGCGCCAGCGCCGGCACGCGATTCAGATGGCACCAGAGAAGCGCCTTCGCCAGCAGCAGTACATTGCGGCCCGGAAGGAACACCGCGGCATCGGCGCTTTTTGCATCGGGCACGTTATGCCCCGTGATGCTCCAGTGTGGGCCGTAAACCTCGGCGATCGGTTCTTCGAGGATCACCAACGTTTGAAGATTCGGCGTCCGAACCGCATCCAGGAAACGCAGCAGGTAATCAAGCTCGACAGCCTCCCAGCGCAGGCCGCAACGAACGTAGATCGGCACGACGCTCTCGCGACGGCGCAACGCATCGCCCAGCAGGATCGCGCTGTCGAGACCGCCGGAAATCAGGACTGCGAGGGTGGGAATGGCCATGGATCAATCGGACCCGCTCAGGGCCTCGATCGCCTCTTGCCGGGTATCATAGATCGCCCACAGCGTCTCGAGGTCCAGCAGTTTGAGCAACTCGCGTGCGGGTTCGCTGGCGCCGGCGAGGACGATCTCGCTCGCGTGTTTGCGCGCCTGCGAGTGACAACGCAGGAGAAACGAAACGAAGACGGAGCCGAAGTACGTGACCTGGCTCAGATCGACGACGATGCCCGCGGGCGGGTCGGCCTTGAGCGACTGGATGACCATGCGCGCCGCTTGCTCGATCATGGTCTCGTGCATTTCCTCGACCTTGACCGACGGGGTGACCACGGCGACTTCACCGTGCCGCTCGATCTTGAACGATTCGTGGCTGGTTTCGGTGCTCATGATGGTGACTCGCTGCTGGTAAAGACGGGAGCTGGGAGATTCTCATTTGGCGCCCGCGAGACGACGCGCGAGCGCTAAACGAAAAGCCGGGATTATTATAGGAGTTTTACCTGTCAACTATTTTTTTTGCACTTGCACTGTGAACATTGGCGAGGCGTTGGCCAGATTGTTGAGGGCGGTCGCGGTACCGGCAACATCGACGGTCGTCACGTTTGCCGGCGCCGCGTTGGGGGCAGCCGTGATTTCGATCTCGGTGCTGTCTTGCTTGGCCGCGATAACGGCCTGCCCCGCGGTAACCAGCGCGGGAAGTTTGCGTAAGTTCAGCGCGATCGGGCCCGTGTAACCGCCCTTGCGAATCGCGGTCACTTTCAACTTGGCCTTTGCGCCGGGCTTGAGCGAAATCACGGCCGGTTCGATCTTGAGATCAAACGGCGGGCCGATGACGAGAATCAACGGCAACCCGCCGCCGCTGGTAAACTCCTTGCCGCCTTTGACCTTCGCTTTGGACTTGCCGGCCGCGAACACGAAGAATTCCCCCTGTGGCGTCTTGGGGCTGATGGCCAGCGGGAACGAGACCACATTCTTTCCGGCGGGAATCGAGGCCAGTTTTTTTGGCGCGGGAACGGTTGGGGGCAAACCGGTGAAGGCGTTCAGGACAATCTCATCGTCAAAGCCCGGTTTGCGATTGGCGGTGACGGTGATCGTCACGTTGCCTCCGGGCACGGCCTGCGGTGGATCGATCTTCACGGTGAGATTGAATTCCGACTTTTCCTTGACCGCCAGGGCGACGAAATTCTGAAGGTGCATCGGCGGATAGGGCAAGGCGTTCATCGCTTGCGAGACCTGGGCTCGGGCGGCGCCAATTTCGACTGCCTTTTTTCCATCGATCACGGCCTTGCCGAGGATGTGAAACTGATAGGCCCCCATTGCGAGATCGCCCTGAGCGGCAACAAGTAGCAACCCCGCGGTTTTTCCGGGGCCGATGGTTATCGTGCCGGTCAGGCCAGGTTGTCCGTGCGTGGAAATCTCGACGGGCCCGGTGTAACCCTTGCGAATGATCTGAATGGGGATCGCTGCCACGCCCATGGGGGAAACGTCAAATCGTTCCTTGGCGAGCACGACATCAAATCGGCTCGCTGGCGGTAGGATCGAGATTCGGTACGACTCGTTTTTCCCGCCGCCGAAATAGAGGTGCTGCACCTCCAGGACGTAGTCGCCATCGACCGGCGCGGTGAAGTCGATCTTCTGGTCATTCGGCGCCGGGGCCTGCGGATTCGATTTGGCGACCTCGGCGTTGGTCTTGCTATTGCGCAAAATCAGGTAGACCAGGCTCGGAGAGTACATTTCCAGCGTGTGAGCGACGATGGCGAGTTTTTGTCCTTTTTTCACAGCGAATACGAAGTGATCGACGTCATCGCTTTTCTGAAAGCGGCCGGAAACGCCGCCGGGAACGGTGATGCGAGTCGCTTGCTTCGGGTCGTCATTGGGTTCCTGCTCGACGGCCTCATCGGCGTCGCTAATCGCAACGGGCACGGGCCAGCCGTGCAGGCCCGCGGCATTTTTGGGAGCAACCCAAAAGTAATCGACGGCCGGATCGCTGGGCACGTCCACGTCGACCGTCGGGACGCCCTCGACCGCTGGTCCCGCGAAGCCGATCTTCGCCTTCGTGCCGCGCCTGGCGGCGAGAGGAAACGATGTCGTGGCAATCGGGAAATCGCCGACGCGCAAGCGATAAAAGAATTCCGCGCCGCCACGTTGCAGTACGTCGTTGATCTCGACGAGGTAATCGCCGGCCTCCTTGAACGTGTAGGTGATGCGCGGATCGGTCTGGCAGCCGGGGGAGTCGTTGTCATAGACGAGCTCGCGCATGCTCTTGGCGTCGTAGATCGTCATTTGGGCATCGATCGCGCTGCCGATGCGGCGGGCCACGCAATCGAAGCTGAGACGTTGGCCGGCCTTGACGGTGAACTTGTAGAAATCGCTCTGTTGCGCCGCGACGGCGCCGGTGACCGCGCTGGGAATGGGGATGACCTCAGCCGTCGCCTTGGTTCGATTGCCGGCCTTGCTGACAACCTGGGGCAGGTCGTCCACGCACAGGACGCGCAAGTTCGAGGCGCCCTTGAGGGTCGCCATGCGTAAGGGATAGGCGCCGACCGGAGTATTTGCGGGCACGTCGATGGTCACGCTGAACTTGCCCGCGTCGATTTTCTTCTTGTCACCCGTCGCGATGGTGTACTTGGCGAGCGTTCCCACGGAAATGCCAGTGGGATTGGCGAGATTCGTGCCCGTCACCAGGACTACGGTCGGCACGCCGCGCTGGACGCCTGCGGGCAGGAGTGGATTGATCGTCGGCGCTTGCGGGTTGACGGGCGGCGGCGGTTTTTGTCCCCAGGTCGGAGCGACATGAATGAAAGTACACAAAACCGCGAGGCATGTGAACCAACTCAAAAAGAAACATCGTTCCGTTTTCATTTCCGACCTCGATCAAAGAAAGGAAGCTTTTTCAGGCGGGATTTAACATTTTCGGCAGCCTGGTGCAACTTTTCGCTACCTTGGTCCATCATAAGCATTGGATGCGCAAGAGCAAAGGAAAATAACCATCTTTTGGCCTACAGCGGATTTATCGGGATTTTTCGTTTTGTGGATTGTGCATTGGAGCTTATTTGGAGCTATATTAGCTTTGGACTTGGACCGCGTTGGCCCGAATTCGCGACAGAGATTGAGGCGCCCTGAGGAGAAGTCTCCGTGAAACACCGCATTCGCTTGCGTGGCATGAACGGTGACGTGGAAGGCAAGACCTGGGAATCCGAGCATGTCCTGCGCGCCGGAAGGCTCGCGACGCTTGAGATTGTCCTGGAAGACTCCTCCGTCAGCCGGCGGCATGCGGAACTGCGCATCACCGAGAAAGGCTGGCGAGTTCGCGATCTGGGCAGCACGAACGGGACCTATCTCAACGGCCAACGACTTGGCCCGGGTGAATGGCCAATCCGGCCTCATGACATTGTCAAATTCGGCAACGTCCAGATGGTGGTGGACGCAATTCACGACCAGAGCCAGGAACAAGACGAAACGCTCTGCCCGATCGAGAATATGCATGTTGCCGCGGTTGGCAGCCAGAGTTGGGAGGACGCATTCAGCTTTGCGTTCGACCGCGAGCAAAGCCCGCGGCCCGGGCAACAGCTGCAAGCTCTATTGCGCGCGGGGCATCACCTGGTCCACCTGGAGAGCGAAGAAGAACTGCTCCACACGATCTTGCATGACGCGGTCAGCACGCTGAAAGCCCAGCGAGGCGCGATTGTCCTGGCCGACGGGCCGGAAGGTCCGCTTCGCCTGCGTGCGCTGGATACTGGCAACAACATGTTCGCCAGCCGTACCGCCTTTAGCCAGAGTCTGGCGCAACGCTGTTTCATGCAGGGGCAATCGATCCTGTGCTGTAGCGTGGACGAGGATCCGGAGTTGCTCGGCGCACGAAGCATCGCCGAAGGGACGATGTCGTCCGTGCTTTGCGTCCTGCTGCGAACGCCGCGAAAAAGACTCGGCGTCCTGCACCTGGATCGCGGGCCGATCGAGGAGCCCTTTACCAAGGACGACATGCACCTGGCCGACGCGCTGGCCGCGCATGTTTCCGCGGGCATCGAAAGTGCCCAGTTGCTGCGCCGCCAGCGCGAACTCTTCTACGCCACGGTGACGATGCTCGCCCAGGCCGTGGAAATGCGCGATGAATACACCGGTGGTCACACGGCACGCGTGACCGAATACTCGCTGTTGCTGGCCACCCAACTGGAACTCTCGCCCAAGGAAATCCACCTGATCCGCATTGGCACGCCGTTGCACGACATCGGCAAGATCGGCATCGATGACGCCATTTTGCGCAAGCCCACCAAGCTGTCGCCTGCCGAGTTTGAGATCATGAAATCTCATACCGTCAAGGGTGCGAAAATCCTTGAGCAAGTCGCCGAGCTGGCCGATGTCATCCCCATCGTCCGTTCGCATCACGAGCGCTGGGACGGCATGGGTTACCCCGATGCCACGGCCGGCGAGAAAACCAATCGTCTCGCCCGCATTGTCGCCGTGGCCGATGCGTTTGACGCCATGACGTCCGATCGCCCCTACCGCAAGGGCATGGCCGCTGACGTGGCCTTCGCGGAGGTTGAAAAGATGCGTGGCAAGCAGTTCGACCCGGTGGCCGCTGACGCTTTTCTCGCGATCAAGCACAAGGTCATCCAGGAAATGCAATCGGAAACCAAAAAGATCAACACCCAACAGCTTGGCATGTTGCGCCTCGCCGTCATGTAATCCCGCGAAGCCCGCAGGATCAATTCCCATCCAACTGCGGCTGGCGTTCCGGTCGCAGGTAGATGAAACTCTTACCCAATCGTCCGCCGTAGTTCCCCGCGGAGATGCGTAGCAACCCCGGCGTTTCGACCGCAGCGGCGATGGCGATCTGCGTCGCGCCGGCGATGGTCGCCAGGTCGTGGCCGTTGATGATGATTTCCTGAACTGACTCGACTCCCGCCGGCAACTTCGATTGGTCGCCCAGCCGTTCGCGCAACGTCGGACAATACGCCTCGTAGGTGCTGGCAATCGCGAACTTGTATCGGCTGCCAGCTTTGGACCCGCTGGCCGCCACTCCGCCCGGGAAGGGGAGTATGACGCCCGGAATCTCTTCGACCGCTTGAACCGCTCTCTCGGCTGCGCGGAGGGCGGCGTCACCCGTCGCGCCGAAAAACCACAAATTGCCGCCCATCAGCCCGTCGCGGTAACCGAAGCGGCGATCGAGTACGAATTCGCCGGAGAGGATAGGAATCACCCAGACCTTGCGGCCGAAGCGAAGGTCGCGGAATTGCCAGCCATCGCCGAAAAAGGCGATCTTGCGTCCCAGTTTGAAGTAGGTTGGCTCGTTCAGGAGGTTGAAACAGGCGGCGGTAGGGCAAGTCAGCACATTCTGGCTGACCCGAACAAGCAGGGCTCGTTCCAGACGCGTTGCGCGATCCTTGTGAAAACGCGGCACGTGGAATTGAACGACGGCGCCAGGTCGCCCGTCCGGGGTTGCGTCCGCGCCGAGGTAGTGATCGAGCCCGGCCTCGCAATCGCACAGAATGCTGCTGGATGCGTTGCCCGTAACAGCGTTCACCGCGTGATCGAGCCAGACGCGATCGCGGGCGGTGATCAGGATTTCCGCGTAGATACTGCGGAAGGCCTCGGCGTAAGTATCGTCAATTTCGGCACACGGGGGCATAATTTGCCTCTTCGGTTGGCCTTCCGCCGGGGGCTCGCGCGGCGCGATGCGAGCGCTAAACGGCACGTGGGATAGTCAACGACCCTTGCCGTGATAAATCGCACGCTCGGTGATGACCAGGTCCATGAAAATGTCGTGCGGCGCGGTCGGGATTTCCGGGAACAGCTGGCACTCGAAAGCCAGGGCGACCAGCGGCGCATCGGGTCGGGCGTGTTGCAAAAGTTTGTCGTAGTAGCCCTTGCCGTGTCCCATGCGCGCGCCAAGTCGATCGAACGCCACGCCAGGGACCATGACAAGATCGAGCTCTTTTGCCTCAACCCGTTTGGTGGGCAACGAACGCAATTCGAGTTTGGGTTCGAGAATCTTGTACATGCCGATGGCTAACTCGTCCATGTTCTCCAGGCGAAACAATTCCAGCTCGCCTTGCGGATTGCACCAGGGGACGACGATTTTCTTTCCTTCGGCCAGCGCGGCCGGCAACGCCTGACGCGTGCGCACTTCGCTGCGAACGTCGATGTAGTAAAGCACGGTGTTGGCGCGGACGTATTCCGGCAAGGCGCGGAACTTGGCACAGATCTCGACGCTCAACTCGTCCTTGTTTTCTTGTGCATTCCGCCGGGCATGGGCTTCCGCGCGGATTTTCGTTTTCTGTTCCTGGATGAGATCCGTCATGTTGGGTGCGCGATGCCTTGGCGTAGAGTGGGTCGCGCAGTGAGGCCCACCAATCCCCGAATCAATAGGGTGGGGCTCGCTGCGCTCGACCCACTCTACTTCTTTGATAGCGTTGCCGTCCCTGATTGTCTCGCCTAGATCATTACCTGGCGAAAAAGGAATGGAGAGGACGGGCGCGAGTGCAAAACATCACCCGCGAGGGATTCTTGTATGGCCTGGCCGCCTACGTATGGTGGGGGTTGGTGCCGATCTACTTCTACTGGCTCCAGTCCGATCGGCCGCTCGATTTCGTCGCCCATCGCATCGTCTGGTCAATGATCTTTCTCGCCATCCTCGTGACCGCCCTGGGCCGATGGCCGGAAACCATTCGCACGCTGACAACGCCCCGGCTCATCGCCCCACTTGGTCTGTCCGCGGTGTTGGTGGCTGGGAACTGGTTGATCTATGTCCTGTGCGTGTACAACCAGGTCATCATCCAGGCGAGCCTGGGTTATTTCATTTTGCCGCTGGTAAATGTGGTCCTGGGGTTGATGCTATTCCGCGAGCGTTTGCGGCCGCTGCAGGTTGCGGCGATCGGGATTGCCGTGCTGGGTGTGCTGGTGCTCGCGCTGGCGGTCGGGGAGGTTCCGTGGTTGTCGTTTGGGTTGGCGTTTTCGTTCAGCATTTACGGCCTGATTCGCAAGCAGGTTCCTGTGGATGGCCTGGTCGGGCTCACGGTGGAGACGATCGTGTTGGCGCCGTTCATGTTTGCGTATCTCGTTCATGGATATGCGGCCAGCGTCGAGATGGAAGAACCCGCGTTGCTCTTCAAGCTGGCGGTGAGCGGCGTGGTGACGGCCGTGCCGTTGTTGTGTTTTGGGCAGGCGGCCCGGCGTTTGCCTTTCACCGTGCTGGGGTTGATGCAGTACCTGGCGCCGAGCTTGCAATTCGCGCTGGCGATCCTGTTGTTCAACGAATCAGCGCGGGATTGGCCGGGCTTCGTGTTCGTTTGGGCGGCGCTGGCGATCTTCTCGATCGACTCCTATCGCTGGTATCGCGCGCGCGATGCCGAACCGGAATCGGCGTAATTCAGAAATGAGTGGTTTTTTGTTGGCAACCCGCACGAACTCCTTCTAAACTTTCAGGAGGTTTTCCCCAGCGTATTCTCAAGAAAATCGAGGTTTTCCCATGTTCCGCGCGACCGCTTTGTTTGGTTCCGTCATCCTTGGCCTTGCCGTGCTCGTCAGCGCGGGAGCGACCCAGGACACCAAGAAACCCAAGGTCAAGGGCATGTTGCCCGCCGGGTTCAAGGCACTCGGTCTGAGCAAGGAGCAAATTCTGAAAATCTATACGGTGCAGACCGATTATCGCGCCAAGATCGCCGACCTGCAAAAGAAGATCAACGACCTGAAAAAGGAACAGTCCAGGGAGGAATTCAAGATTCTGACTGACGAACAACGCGACAAGTATCTCAAGGCGAAAGGCGTTGAAACCAAGAAAAAGAAGGTCAGCGACAAGGAGTCGTAGCGTCTCGGCGCTGGTAGCGGCGTGGCGTTCGCGTGACGCCACGCCGCCAGCGTTTTTCCTTATTCACTCGCCTTCATCTGAAGGGCGTCGGCCGGGCAGATCAAGACGCAAAGCGTACAACTCACGCAATCCAGCGGTCGCGGCAACCAGGGAACATGTCGCGCCATGGCCAGGCACTGCGTCGGACACCCTTCCGCACACCAGCCGCACCCGGTGCAAAGCGTCTCCGCGACGACGGGCAGTTCCATCTGCCGCCATTGCGAATCCGCCACGCGTTTCCGACCAGGGTTTTGTTTCATTTCAGCGCGAGCAGCATTTTTGGCACCAGGTCAACAATTGACGCCGCGGGGGTGGGCGGACAAAGCACAAATGCGGCGCCCAGGTCCCAGGCCAGGCCTGCCAGGATGGGGTTGTCCGTCTCGCCAATGACGATCGACCGCGTGGTTGGCAAGCTCTCATGCACCTTGCTCAAGAACGCCAGCTCGCCCTCCAGGTCGCGCCCGAGAACCAAAATCAGCAAACTGGGCGGCGAGGTTTGCGCGAGATTTTTACAGGCCGATAGTTGACTCGTTTCGCGCAGCCAAAAGCGATGAACCTGCGCCAGCTCGCGCAGGCGCTCCGCCAGGATGCCGTCGATGCCGTAGGTGAGGACCTGGGTTTGCTGCATGACAATCGGGCTCAACGAGTGAAAATCGCCGGACCTATTCCGGGGGCTTGAATCCGAATCTCTCCATGCGGCGCATCAGGCGAGGACGCCAGATTTCGAGCAACTCGGCTGCGCGCGTCTGGTTGTCCTGCGTCAGCCTCAGTGCCAGGGCGATGAGGCGCTTCTCGACCTGTTCGAGCAGCGTATCCAGCGGCAAGGTGCGCTCTGGCGGCAGGGTGCCTTGCTTCAAAAAAAACGGCAGATCGGCCAGCTCGATTCGAGGCCCCTGGGCGCGCCGGCATGCGCCATGCAGAACGCCGTACAGCTCGCGCAGGTTCTCGGGCCAGGTGTGCTTTTGCAGCATGGCATTCACTTCGGGCGCGACCTCGCGGACGCCATGCGCTTCTACGTCCCGAATTCGCGTCAGGAAGTTGTCGATCAACCGAGGCAATTCGCCAGGCCGCTCGCGCAACGGCGGCACTGCGATGATCATCGGGCTGGCCGCACAATAGAATTCCTCGACCAGGCGCCCGCTTTCAAGGTCCGCTTTCGGCTCGCGCTCGAAACCGACGATGAGCCGCGGGAATTCGGGATTCTCGTTCAAACGCAAAGTCTCTGCCAGGCGGGCTTGCCATTCCCGAGGCAAGAATGCAGGTTCGCGCAAGTAGACGGCGCCGAGCCCCCCGCGTGGATTGAAGATCGTTTCACCGAGCAGATTGCCTGGCAACCGTTTGGCGTCGAGCGCGGCGAAAAACTGGTGGCGCTGGTCACTGTCCGCATGAATCGCGCGGGCCAGCCATTCCTTGCCAACGCCGGGCTCACCGATCAGAGTGATGGGCACGCGGGTCCTGGCCGCCAGCCGTGCTTGCTCCCGCAGGCGCCGCATGGCCGGCGAGGAGTCCGTGATGTCGTCGAGACGATACCGGGCCGCGGCACGATCGCGCAAGGCCATCAACTTATCGGGCAGGGCCGGCGGCGCGTCGTCTGCCTTGACGTGCAGGCGCACGGCGCCCAGCGTCCCGAGCAACCCCTCGGCGCCGACCAGCGGCAGAAAGTGAATCTCCCACCAGCCCGCCCCGACCGGCGCTCGCCGATGCACATTGCACGTCCGGCCCTCCAGCGCCTCGGCGGGGGGCGCGCACGCGCTCAGGATCAACTCTTCTCGATCGGTGGCAGCTGGACGGCGCCGGCAGACCCGGCCCCGGATTTCCTTGCATTTTATGCCGGTGCTACTCTCCCAGGCGCGATTGACAAAAAGTACCCGCCGGCGACGATTGAGCAGAAACATCGGTTGCGCGGCGTGCTGAAAAAAGGTTTGCCAGCGAAAAGAATCGGCGGAGGCGCTCATGAGCTTTTCCGCGACCCGAAGAACAGATTGAAAAGGTAAAGGGCGACAAAAACCGCCATGACGGCTAATACGATCGATCCGACTACCCAGAAACCCAGATATTTGACGCCAAACAATACCCCTGCCACCAGGAGCATGAACCCAAACATGCGGATGCCCCAGCGAAACGCCTCGATGAGGATGGTGTCCCATTCGTCGTGGCGCGTGGCGCTGTAAACCAGGCTGATGACCAGAAGCATCAGCGGCAGGTGCCAGTAGATTGACGCCGCGAAGAGCATCACAGAAC
This sequence comes from Planctomycetota bacterium, assembly GCA_016191165.1. Taxonomy (GTDB): domain Bacteria; phylum Planctomycetota; class Planctomycetia; order Gemmatales; family Gemmataceae; genus SIAQ01. The sequence goes on along the minus strand of JACPPF010000063.1, from coordinate 43,656 downwards.
CTCTTCCTTTCGAGCCTCTTTTTTCGCCGCCAGGGTTTCCTTGGGGTTGGGTCGAAGTGGCACGGCAGGAATCGGCCCGATGTAGGCGTCGTAAATCACCAGCAGGTTCAACATGCCTGCGACCACGGTGTAGACCCACCCGAGGTCGGGCGTCTTGTCGTTGTTTTGGAAGAACTCGTTGAGCTCGCGTTCGTCCGGGGCCTTTTGATAGGTTCCCAGGCCCGCCGGGGCCACGCCGTAGGATTGCGCGAGCGCCGGCCAGGCCGCGATGCCGATGAAAAATTGACCGCCATAATGCCAGCGCACCAGGAGCCCGACGATGCCGCGGCCCCCCTGCGGCCCGTCCGTGGGAATGTAGACGTTCCGCCAATCCCCCATCGCCTGTCCGAGCATGAACATGCCAAGCAGCGAAACCATGAACAACCCGCCCTTGCCGTAGCGTCCCTGGTAGATTTGGCCAAGACCCGGAATCAAATAACTGAGCGTCGCCGCCAGCACGGAGGGTTCGATTGGCGATTGGCTTGAATTGGCGTTCGGCCCCGAACTCATGATGGCATGGCTCCGTGAACTGCACGTTCTTTCGTTTCAGGCTCGACGTCAAAGGTACTTCGTCTGGTGCGGCCCGTTATTTGCGCGTGCGACGGACATTCCGGTCCGTCGCTCGAAAGCGGACGGACCGAAATGTTCGTCGCACGCCAAAGGCAGCAAGCGGCGCCACGTTTATCCTATGAAAGCCCAGGGCCAGTTCCACCCCATCCAGTCCTTGAGGAACCATCCAACGGCGATCAGAGATAACGCGATCCCGGATAGCCCGAGGAGCGCTCGCCCCGCAGGGCCGCGCAGCCAGGCGCCGGAACCCCCCAGGAACGTGGTCGCATGATCGAAGGCCTGATTGATCCACACCAGCGGATGAAGAGCAATCCGCGGCCCCGGCGTCGGCTCGGCCGTCGGAGTCTCAATGGGCGTTGGTTCCAGGCGTGGCCGGAACGCGGCCGGTGCGATGTCATTGGTCACCGGCGCTGGCAGCGGCGCCGGCGCTTGCCGCGGCGCTTCTGGCTCGACCGGCAAATTGAAATGCGGTGATTGAAACGCCGGGTGAGGAAAGGGAGCGAAGCCCACGAACGGCTCCACAGTCGTTGTCGCGGTTGGCGCCGGCGGGTCAGGCGGTGCGCTTGGCGGTTCCGGCGGCGATTGCAGCAACGTCAGCTTGGCGGACAACGTCGGCGCCCGCACGACCTCCTTCGGAAACGGGGGCGCGTCTTCCAGATCATTGACGGGAAGTGCGAGCATCTTCTCCATCAACGCATCCAGATCGTCGAGCATCTGTTTTGTCGTCTGCAACGATCCATCGTTGGCATTCTTGCTAGACATGATCCCGGCCTCCTGCCCCTGACTCCTGCCTCCTGACCTCGTACTCTACCACAAATGTCCGCACGATTTTACGTCAATTTGCCGCTTGCACCTGGCCCGTTTACGCTGGACGGCGCGGAGGCTCGCCATCTTGCCAGCGCCTCCCGGCTTCGCCCAGGCGACGTGGTCTCGCTATTCAACGGGGACGGCCACGAATACCCGGCCCGCATCGTGGACGTGGCTCGCCGCGAGGTCGTGCTCGACATCCTCGGCATCGCCACCCCGGAGCGCGAGTTGCCGTTTACGCTTGAGGTGGCCGCACCGATTCCCAAAGGAGATCGCGCTCAATTCCTGATTGAGAAATTGACCGAACTGGGCGTGACCATGTTCGTTCCGTTACTGTGCCGATACTCCAACACGCACCCGCGCGATGCGAAACGTGAAAAACTGGACCGCTGGGTCATCGAGGCCAGCAAGCAATGTGGCCGGAATGTCCTGATGAAGATTGACGAGATGATCGACTGGAAAGTCTATTCCATGCGTGGCCAAGCTGGCGAGCTGCGCGTGCTGGCGCATCCGGGTTCTCTCGCCTCTTCCGCGTTAGCCGGAGGCGCAAGCGACGGAGTGGGTAAGCCGACGCTTGCGCGTCAGGCCAACCGGACACGGGCCGGGCGTGAGGGTGCCGGGCACATACCAATTCGCACCGCGGTCGGCCCTGAGGGCGGCTTCAGCGAGGACGAAGTCACGCTCGCCCTTGAGCACGGCTGGCAGGCGATCGACCTAGGCCCGCGCATCCTGCGGGTCGAAACGGCAGCGATCTTGCTGGCGGGGCGATTTGCCACCGAGCCTGAAACGTAAACGAAGGGTAAGGCGAGCGGCCGGTATTAACTTACCAGCCCGGAGCGCAAGCGACGGGGCAGACGTCCGCTGGACCCGTCGCTTGCGCTCCGGGCTGGTGGGGATATTTTTTCCTGCCGCTCGCCTAAAAGAACCTCGCCTACCCTTCAGGCTTGGAGCAGTCCTGGCTTTGCACAAAAACTCTGAAACATTGTCAAACCACCAACTCCGAGGCAAGCAGGAAGCACGCAGATTTGACTTTTCCTGCCTTCCTGCTTTCTTTATTTTGACTTTGGCCTGGAGTCTTTGTGCAAAGCCGTGCACCAAGCGATTTGTTGTAGTGGCGGCTCGGCCTGCAGGCTTTTCGGAATTTTATTCTCGCCCGTGGTCAAGCGTTGATAACGAGTTACGCAATGAATGTGAAAAATTACGGAACTGTAAACAAAAACCGCATTGACAATAACGGCCAACTCGTTAAAGTTCTCCTTCGTTGCGTGTGTCAGCTGCAATGTCAGTTGTCGTCACGCAACCGAGATTTGCAGGGCAACAGGCGCGATCAGGCCGGTCGCGAAATGATTTTGACTTCCAGGGATTGCAGCGCCGATACCATCGTGAGTCCGCTTCTTTTTGTCAGCACCATGAGGAATCAACCTCCAAGACTTCGGCTTGTGTTGCTGTGCTTGCGAAAACGCCTCTTGTAGTACCGAGACTTCAAAAAGGGAGAGATTCTTGGCGCTCAGCGTGCGCGCTGGGCGCCCGCCCAAGCCACCATGCCGGTCAAATAATATTTCACCCGGACACGGAAGAGCCAGAATCGATCAGGATGATCGAGGGCAAGGTAAGCGCTCCTGAAGAAATATTATTTGCCGCATGGATGGAGGTCGAACGGGAAGCACGGAAGGCGCCCCGGCGACCGCCCCTGGTCTGAGTGACGAGGGGTTCCAGGCCTGCCGCCTCAAAACGGCAGGGTGGTCCGGCATGGAAGCTGACCATTTTGAAGGCCGATCACACGCCAGGGATGGCGCGGATCGGCCTTTTTTTTTGTCGAGTGGGTCATAAAGCAAGGGCATGAGCATCTACCGCGAATGGGGCGTCGAACCGATCATCAATGTCTCTGGCTCCGTGACCCGCCTGGGCGGCGCACCGATGCCTGAGGCCGTTCTTGACGCCTTTCGCTCGGCCGCTGCCGACGCGGTTCCGCTGGACGAGCTGCAAGGCGCGGCATCGCGCGTTATCGCCGAGACGACCGGGGCGGAGGCGGGCATCGTCACGAGCGGGGCCGCGGCTGCACTGACGCTTGGCGCCGCGGCGATTCTCGCGGGCTTCAACCTCGGCCGCATGGAACGGCTGCCGCACACCGAGGATTTTCCGCATGAGTTCGTGGTGGCGCGCGAGCATCGCAACGGCTACGATCACGCGGTCCGTGCCGCCGGTGCGCGGTTTGTCGAAGTCGGCTTTCAGGAAATCGTCGCCGGCGCGGGCGTGCGGCGCGCGGAGGCATGGGAATACGAGGCCGAATTCGGTCCCAAGACCGCGGGCGTATTGCACGTCTATGATGTTCACGCCGCCCCGCCGTTGGCCGAGCTGGTGCGCGTCGCGCACGCACGCGGCCTGCCGGTCTTGGTGGACGCCGCCGGCGAACTGCCTCCGCGCAGCAATTTGAAAGCAATCATCGCCACCGGCGCCGACCTGGTCGCGTTTTCCGGCGGCAAAGCGATTCGCGGCCCGCAGGCGACCGGCATCCTGTGCGGACGCCGTGACCTGATTGGTTCCGCGCTTTTGCAAATGCTCGACATGGACGACCATTTCGAGCTCTGGGAACCGCCCGCCCACCTCATCGACAAGACCAAGCTTCCCGGAATGCCACGCCACGGCATCGGCCGCGCGTTAAAGGTCTCCAAGGAACAGATCGCGGCCCTGCTGACGGCGTTGAAACTGTTCACCAGCGGCGCCTACGACCGCGAACTGACTGGCATGGAGACGATGCTAAAGCAAATCGCCGCTGCTCTTTCCTCGTCGCCTGTGTGCAGCAACCTCATTCCGGGCGATGGCCAGACCTATCCGTTGCTGGAGTTGACGCTGACCGGAAAGTCGAATGCCTTCGACGTGTGCCGGGCTTTACGTCGCGGCAAGCCGCCGGTCCAGGTTGGGCACCTCAGACTGGCCCAGGGCGTCTTGATGATCAATCCCCTGCTGCTGAACGAGGAACGGGCGAGGGCGTTGATTGGGCGGCTGCGGGAAGAAATCACCTAGCGGTTGTTTTGCGGCCTGGCGATTACCTGACGGGCGGGTAATGCGCCGTCAGTCGATCAGGCGAGACGCCATACAACGCCAGCGCCGTCAGCGTCCAGTTGGTGAGCGTTTGCCGCACCAGGCCCACTTTCTGCCAGCGGCGTGGAGATACCAAAATATTCCTATTAACGACAACGATGCGCCCCTGGTGAGCCAGGGTGTGAGAAAAGAAGACATCCTCCATGAAATTCAGGCGTGGAAAGCCGCCCAGGCGCGTGAAGAGATCGCGTTTGAGAAACAGGCCTTGATCGCCGTAAACGATTCCGGTCAAGCGGACCCGTGCCGAAGCGCAGGCGTCGATCGAGCGAAAAGGCCATCCCGCAGCCTCGACGCGCATCGAAAAGCACCCCGCCGCGATATGCGGTCGCGCCAGCGTTCGCTCCAGCGCAGGTAGCGCGCCGGCTTCGAGTCGGCAGTCGGCGTGCAAGAAGAGCAGAGAATCGCCGCTCGCCCCCTGGGCGCCCGCGTTCATCTGAAAGGCACGCCCGGGCTGCGACGTCAGCACGCGATCCGCGTCATGCGCCACAGCAAGGGTGTCATCGGTGCTGCCGCCATCCACAACGATGATCTCGCGCGGCTTCTGGCGCCGCAGCGAATCAATCGTCTCGGCGATGCAGCCGGCTTCGTTGAACGTCGGGATGATGATGGAGACGCTCATCGCGATTTCCAATTTGGCGCAACCGTTTCGCGAAGCGTCGCTAAACGCTTTCGAGTCCATAAAATCATCCGCATGACCGAACCCGTCGAAAAACCGTGGTACGATGCCGGCCTACGCTTTCGTTGCACCATGTGTGGCAACTGCTGCACGGGAACGCCGGGGTACGTCTGGGTGACCGACGCCGAGACCGCGGCGATCGCCGAATTCCTGGGCGAACCGCTCGATGAGACGATCCAACGCCGCACACGCGCGGAACGCAGCGGCCGAAGCCTGCGCGAACGCGCCAACGGCGATTGTGTGTTTTACGACAAACAGGCCGGCTGTACCATCTATGCGGTGCGCCCAGCCCAGTGCCGCACCTGGCCCTTTTGGGAGAGCAACCTGCGCTCGCCGAAGGACTGGCAACACACCTGCGTTGTCTGCCCGGGTTCCGGCCAGGGGGAGTTGATTTCCGTCGAAGAAATCACGCAACGACTGAATGTAATCCAGCTCTGATCCGTCTGTTAGCCGGAAGCGCAAGCGACGGAAAAAGCGCCATTTCCACCCGTAACCGTCGCTTGCGCTTCCGGCTAACACAAAGAGGGTTTACCGATGCGCTATTCCGTTTCGATTTGCCTATGGTGTCTGACAACCATCCCGGTTTTCGCCGACGATTGGCCCCAATGGCTCGGCCCCAACCGTGACGGCGCATCCAAGGAAATCGTCAAGCCGTGGCAAGGCCAGCTCAAGATCGCCTGGAAACAACCCGTCGGCGAAGCCCACGGCGGGCCCGTTATCGCCAACGGCAAGGCCTACGTCTTTTTTCGCACTCCCGACAAGAACGAGGAAACCCTGGCCGCCTTCGACGCCGTCACAGGTGAACTGATCTGGTCGAGTTCCTATCCGCGCAAGCCAACCAAGATTCCGTTTGGCAACGGACCGCGCAGCGAGCCGACGGTAATTGGCGATCGCATCTACACCTACGGAATCACCAGCATCCTTACTTGCTTCGATGCGCAGACGGGCAAGCGGGTTTGGCAAGTTGACGCCGCTGCGGAATACAAGGCGTCCCCGCTGTTTTTCGGGAGCTCCTGCTCGCCCATCGTGGTCGGCGACCACCTGCTCGTCAACGTCGGCGCCAAGGGCGCCTCGATCGTCGCCTTTCACAAAAACACCGGCAAGGAGGTCTGGAAGAAACTCAACGACGGTGCCAGCTATTCCTCGCCCACGGTGATCGGCAAGGACGAATTGACCCAGGTGATTTTCCTTACCGGCAAAGGGCTCGTCTCGATCGCCCCCAAGGACGGCAGCGTCTTCTGGCAATACCCGCTCGTCGATCTCCTCAGCGAAAGCTCGACCACGCCGGTCGTCGTCAACAACGACATCGTGATTGGGAGCTCGATCACCTCGGGCAGCATCGGTTTGAAGCTGGAACAAAAGCGAGCCATCCCTGGCGTGTCGAAACTCTGGAAGAACGGTAGCCTCAACTGCTACTTCTCCACACCGGTCGCGGTCGGCAAGGACACCGTCTTCATGGTGACCGGCAACAACCCGCTGGCGTTCAAAAAGGCCTCGGCCAACCTGCGCTGCGTCGATGCAGCCACCGGCAAGGAACTGTGGTCACGCCCCAACGTGGGCACGTATCACGCCTCCTTGCTTCGCACCGGCGACCATAAGCTCCTCCTCGTTGAAGAGCCAGGAAACCTCGTGCTCATCGAGCCGATTCGCAACGGATATCGCGAGCTGGCGCGCAGCAAAATTTGCGGCAGCACTTGGGCGCACCCCGCGCTGTCGAATGGCCGATTGTACATTCGCGATGCGAAAGAGTTGATCTGCGTGGAGATGCCGAAGTGAATTCGTTTGGTGATTTCGTTTAGCGCCCGCACGGCGCCGCGCGGGCGCTAAACGAGGATTCAATTCAACCTCTTGCCCAGGGGTTCCGCCAATTTCCGAAGCGACTCCAGCAGTTTCTTGAACCCGTCAAAACTCAGCGACTGCGCGCCATCGGACGCGGCATGATCGGGATCCGGATGCACTTCCAGCAACAGCCCATCCGCCCCGGCTGCCAGCGCGGCCAGCGCCATCTGCGGCACGAATTCGCGCTTGCCGACGCCGTGGCTGGGATCGACCATCACCGGCAGGTGCGACAGCTTCTTCGCCGGCGGAATGACGGAAAGGTCCAGCGTGTTGCGGCTATGATCCGAAAAAGATCGTATGCCGCGCTCGCACAGAATTACGTTGTAATTTCCGCCCGCCATGATATATTCGGCGGCCATCAACCAATCCTCAAGGGTGGCCGACATGCCGCGCTTGAGAAGCACGGGTTTTTTCATCATGCCGACACGTTTGAGGAGAGCGAAGTTCTGCATGTTGCGCGTGCCGATCTGGATGATGTCGGTCGCGTCCTCGACGGCCTCGGCGTTGTCGGTGTCCAGAAGTTCGGTGACGATGCCGATGCCGGTTTTTTGCCGGGCCCTGGCGAGAATCTTCAGCCCTTCCAGTCCCGTGCCCTGAAACGAATACGGACTGGTGCGCGGCTTGAACGCGCCGGCGCGCATCAGGCGCACGCCGTTTTCCATCATGAACTCGGCCGTGCGCAGGATCATCGCCTCGTTTTCGACCGAACACGGCCCGGCAATCATCGTGCAGGTCCCGGGGCCGATGGTCACATTCTTTTCGTAGGTCAGGCTTTCCAGCCTGACATGGCTGGCTTCCGCGTCAAGCTGGAAAGCCTGACCCATGGGAATCGCTACCAAGGTGTCCGCCTCGTGCATTTCGCGACTGGCAAGCTTGAACGGCTTGGTAACGCGGATCAACTCCGAAACGCCAGGCAGCACTTCGAGCGTGCGCGAATCAACGGCGCCGATGTTGCCGGTGATCCCGATGGCGGTTCGCGTCGCCCCCGGCATCGGGTGCGGGGTCAGGTTCATGGCGCGGATCGCGTCGACGACGTGATCGATCTCGTCCGGCGTGGCGTGGGTTTGCATGACAACGAGCATAAGGTTTTCCCAGGAAGCCCAGGGGTGAGCGCAGTGAACCCTTGGGATCGGTTTTTTCTTTCCCTTGGATAACCAGTATATCGTACCAACGAATGTCCTAACACCCCAGCGACGACATGAATCCGCGAACGGCGTCCAGGCGAACACGCCGTGATTGGCAGGCTAAATTGACCATTGCAAACTCCGTGCATCGAACACCGGACCGTCAACACATACACGCTTGTAATCCCAGCCGCCATCCGGCGTCTTCACTGGCGTCACGCAACTGAAGCAGATGCCGACGCCGCAGGCCATCGGCGTTTCCAGCGACAGGTGACACGGAATGCCGCGGCGCTCGGCATAGCCGGCCAGGGCGTGCAGCATCGGCTCGGGGCCGCAGCCGAACACGTGTTGCGAGGCGACATGGCGAGCCAGCAGGTCGGTGACGAAGCCGAGGTGGCCGATGCTGCCGTCGTTGGAGGCCAGGTGGACCGTGGCGCCAGCCTTCTGGAAATCGCTCACGCCGGCGGCGAGGTCGGCGCTGCGCACGCCGTAGTACAGGGAAACGTTCTGCACGCGGCGCCTTGGCAACTGTCCGCCGTAGCCGCGCGCGCCGAGAAGTTCGCGGATATGGGCCAGGAATGGCGTCTGCCCGATGCCGCCCGCCACGAGGGCGACGTGCTTGTCGCCGACGGGATCGGGGAAGCCATTGCCGAGTGGTCCCCAGGTTTCGAGCGTATCGCCTTCCTTCAAAGTGGCGAGAAGCGCGGTCAACTTGCCGACGACGAGATAGACGACATCGATCCCGATGGGCTTTCCGTCGTCGTCCAGCACGGTGTCATAAAGCGCGAACGGCCGGCCCAGCAGGGGATCGGTTCCCTGGGTTGAGCGCACCATGACGAACTGTCCGGGGCGAATCGCGGCCGCCAGCTCAGGGCAGTGCAGGCGGATCTGACACGTGCCACGCGCTATTCGGACGTTTTCGACGATCGGCGTTGTGTATTGTTGGAAGCTCATGCCCAAATTGTATGGCGAGGCGGGAGCGTCAGCGACCGGAGGAACGCATTGCAAAACGGACTCACTCCGGTCGCTCACGCTTCCGGCTCGCTGGTCGCTCCCGGCTCGCCGGTGCGTTTCGTGGCCACGCGCTTCAAGCCCTTCAATTCGCGTGGCGTGAGCTGGCGCGACTTTCGCAGTGGCAGGTTGTCGAGTTCCACCGGACCGATCTCGATGCGGCGCAAGCGCAAGACCTTGTGATTGAGCTTGGCCAACATGCGGCGAATCTCGCGGTTCTTGCCCTCGGACAGGACGATGCGCAGCCAGGTGCTGTTGCCCTGCTTGCGCAGCCGCTTGACGGTACGCGCCTTGACATGGCCTTCACTCAGCCAGACCCCTTCGAGCAACTTTTTGAGATCCTCCGGCGAGGGCGTGCCCGCGACAAGGACGAGGTAAGTTTTCTCGACGCCAAAACGCGGGTGCATGAGCCGGTGCGCCAGGTCGCCGTCGTTGGTCAAGAGCAACAGCCCTTCGCTGTCCTCATCGAGCCGGCCGACCGTGTAGACGCGCTGCGTGATTTGCGGGACGAGATCGAGCGCGAGCGGGCGGCCCGCCGGGTCATGATTGGTGCACAGGTAGCCGCGCGGCTTGTTGACGAGCCAGTAAACGAATTTCTCTGCGCGGACCGGCTCGCCGTCGACGCGCACCTCCTGCTCCGGTTCGACGCGCGTGGCCAGGTCTTTCACGACGTCGCCGTCAATGCTGACGCGGCCCGCGCGGATCAACGTCTCGCAGTGCCGGCGCGAACCGAGACCGGCGTGGGCCAGGTATTTGTTGAGGCGATCCATGAAAAGTTCCTTGTCGCCGGGCCGCGAGCGGCTTAGCCGCCGAGCGAATTCTTGAGTGTTTGCAGTTGCTCTTGTGTGGTGCGAAGCGTGTCTTGAATCTGTTGTATCTGGGTTCGCATCGCCGCGATTTCGCTTTTCGCGTCCGCCAATTCCCTCTCGATATTTCCCAGGTCGCCGCTTGCCGATGCCCGTATCGATGGGCTCGCCACGTCCTCGACGCGAGATTGCGACTTCAGCAGGTCGATCTCCTTCGGCGCGTGAAAGCCATGCGTGATCAGCGTTCCGCGCCGGCCTTCGGGGCCGAGGAAGATGACGAGGTTGCGATCCACCAACGGCTTCAACGCCAGGCGAAGCGCATCCAGGTCGTCGATCGGCTCCATGCGGCTGGCGCGCTGGCGCAACTCGCCCTCAGTCTGGGGGCCGCGCAGGAGCAACTCGGCCAGGATCGCCAGTTCGACCTTGTTGACACTCCATAGATCATACAGGTTATGCCGCCAGCGTTCGACCCGGCCGCCCTGGATTCGTGTGACGTAGCCCTTGGGTTGCATGCCGGCGAGGGTCTTTTCGATATCCTCGTCGCTCAAATTCAACAAGGGGTCGCGATTGCTCTTTTGATTGGAACCGGTCATCAAGGAATTGACGCTCATCGGATAGGTGTCCGGCGTCGTCTTGGCCTTTTCGACCATGACGCCCAGGATGCGCCGTTCGGTCATCGAAAGAATCGGCCACGCCTCGGTGGCACCGCCCTGGGTCGCTGATTCGCTGGACATAATGGCTCCTTCCCAAAAAACGGGGTGTGTCCAGCATGGTATTCGCGGCCCCAAAAAAGGGTAGTGCCGTGTCAGCTCAGGTACCAGCCCCGGGCGCAAGCCGCGGGTTGAGATTGCTTTCTCCCCGGCCCAAGGCGGGGGCGACGCCGCTTTATCCCCCGACTTGCGCCGGGGGCTGGTGTTGGCAATTTCTGTCACTTTCAGAATTTGGGCGAGGCAAACTCCGTAGAACCACAAACATGCTCGCGAGCAAGAGCAGGAAGACCCAGACATACGCACCATAAACCTGCGCTAGCTTCCCGAAGCGTTCCTCGGGATCGAGATGCCGATCGAAAACGCCCGTGCTCGTCGCCAACATCAATACCGCGGTTAATCCGAGGGTCGCGGCGAAATACCAGCGCAGGCCGCGCGAGAACGTCGGCGTGGTCACGCCATAGCTCAGCACGGCAAACGGCAGCAGCAACGTCACGGCGTGATGCTTCCAGGTCCGCTCACAGAATAGCAACATCCCCAGGACGATCACGCCGAACTCCGCCAGCGTTTGCAAGGTGGGCCGATCCGTCGCGCCGGCGGGACAGAAACGCATGACAAGAAGGACAAAAATTGCCATGCAGCCAAGAAGGATGCTCTGTACCGCCTCGCGCGGCAACGAAGCGAGATTGTGGGTCTCAAGAGAGATTCGGCGATCGCCGTCGTAATCGGAGAACGACGGCTCGTCGGTCAGCATCCTGTGCAGGAAGCCCGGCAGCGATTGGTTGTTGTGCTCGCTCGTTACCACACCCGCGGCAAAGGGTGCAATCATTTGCTTGTGCCAGCTTTGCAGGTATTCAAGGTTTTCGTGCCAGCCAAGGAACGACGCGGGGATCAACAGGACGAACAGCCCAAGCGAGGCCGTGGCGCCGAGGAGGACGCCCCACGCGCGCTTCCAGAGGAAGTACACCAGGAACAACGCCGGGGTCAACTTGCACGCAATGCCCAGGCCCAGGAACAGGCCCGCGAGACCATCGCGGCCGTGCAGAAGGGCGAGCAGCGTCGCCACGATCAGGAAAAGGATCAGCAAATTGACGTTTCCATGCACCAGGTCGCCTGCCATTGGTCGCAGGCACAACGCGATGGCCAGCACCTTGCCAACAAGAGGCATCGGCGCCAGCGGTGGGTTGGCGTCGAGCAGTCTCAGAACCCCGAGGATTGCCGCGAGAGCCAGGATCGCCTTGAATGCGAACCAGAGCGAAGCGCCCAGCCGCGGCGGCAGATCGTGGAATGGCTTCAGGATGATCGCCATGATGGGCGGATTCGGATAGGCGTGTTTTTCCCAGACGTTTACCCCGGCGTCGAGATCGTCGAGCTGGATGCGCCAGCGCAAAAACGCCGAGCGCGAGTTGTTTTTCGAATGGCGCAGCTTCAACGTGTATTGAACCCCGATCACCAGAAAAAAGCACGTCAGACCGACGAGCAGCCAGCGTGGGCGAAGCCAAGCAAGTGGAAACCGTAACGCGGCGCCGTGCATGATGATACTCTCCTTCATAAGGCCGTCTACCATAGCACATTCGTCGCGATCGGCTCAAGCGTAACTGTGGTGCTGGATTGCGCGGTTTTGCCGGTTGTGCCTCGCCTTTCCCTGGAAATCTCCCTCGACGCCTCGTGGCATCCCGTCGAAATGGCAGGTACGGTTGAATGGGTGTTCTCTGGCCGAGTGAATTGAAAATGGCTTCCGGCTCCGACATCTGGTACGTACGCCTTCCCGATGGGCGAGTGTTGCGCGCCCGCAGCACGGAGGCGCTGCGCCATTACCTCAAGTCTGGACGCATTCCGTGGGAAAGCCGGGCGCGGCGTTCCTCCGACGATCCCTGGCAGACGATGGACGCCTGGCAGGAGTTTGCCGATCTGGCGGCGCCTGATGATGCAAGCCTCCCACGTGAAAAAAGCCGAACGACGGGCCCCGAACTCCGCACGCTGGGCATGCGCGGTCTGGTCGAGGAACTGTTTACCGCGTTTGACAGCTGCCTGCAACGCGCCAAGCTCACCACGGCCGCATTCACTGGCCTTGGCTTTGGCGTGGTGATGACTGCGGCCGATGTGATGGCGTTCTTTTTGCCCGTTGAATGGGCCTGGGCCGGCGTACTCTTGGCGTCGTTGCTTTTGCTGGTCTTGTTCAGCCTATGCACCAGCATCATCACGCAGATGACGGCGCTGGAGCTGTCGCGTTTTCGGCTCGCTCGCTTCAGTGAAATTCGACCGGGCCTGGTCGGCGCCGCCTTTCGACTGACCTGCGCCCTGACGCTGGTCGGCGGGGCACTGGCCGCGTTAATCCTGCTGCTGCGTCTGGCGCCTGGTTGGTTTGCGTCCGACGAAAATCCGCCCGGACTTGGCCAGGGAACGCTCCTTAACGTGCTGCATGGCGCACGCATGATTGTCGAGGCCATCTGCTGGCCAATCTTCGGTTTCGCCATGCTGCTGATGGGACCGACGTTGATGGTGGAAGAATTCTCAATCGTGAAGGGCATCCGTGAATGGCTGGGCATGATTCGCCAACACCTGGGCCGAATCTATCTTTACCAGGCCGTGGCGTTCGCGTTTGCCGCGCTGGTGACGTTGCCACTCTTGATTCCGGTGCTTTTGGCGTTTGGATTCGCGGGCGGCCCGCAGCGGGCCTTGTCGCTGGGCGAGACGGTCACATTTCATCTCCTGCTGGGCATCGCGCTGACGCCAATGTTGTCCTACCTGTTGGTGGCGCATGTATTCATCTACCTGAATCTTCGGTACGAGTTTTTCTACTCGGCACGCGAGCGGTGAAATTCGACAGATGGCAAAAAAGAAGAAGAAGCCCGATGACGCGCGTCATCGGGCCTCGATCGTTTCAGGATTCGGACCAGGATTAAAGCAACTCGGCGACCGGTTCGCGGTCATCAAGGATGTACATCGGCCGGCCCGAACCGTTGGCGAAGGTCATCGAGGCATCGATGCCCATGGCACGATAGAGGGTGCTGAGGACCTGCGAGGGCGTGTATCGGCGATCACGCGGGTATTCGCCGCGAGCGCTGGAAGCGCCGATCGCCTGGCCCATGCGAAGCCCGCCGCCAGCGACCATCGCCGACATGACCGGCGCCCAGTGGTCGCGGCCGGCGCTGCCGTTGACGCGCGGCGTACGGCCGAACTCGCCCCAAACGACGACGACGGTATCGCGATCCATGCCGCGGTCGTGAAGGTCCTGGACGAGGTTGGCGATGCCACGATCCAGTTGTGGCAGCTGATTGCGGAGCGTGACAAAGTTCTGGCCGTGCGTATCCCAGCCACCGTAGGCCAGCGTGACACATCCGACGCCGGATTCAACGAGCCGGCGCGCGGTCAGGAACTGCTCGACGCCGCGATAGCGGTCGCGGGTGCGGGGATCTTCGCTGGAGAGGTCGAGGGCGCGGCGCGTGGCGCCGGAGGCGACCATGCTGAACGCCCGCTGCGCGAAGGTGTCCATGCCGCTCATGGAGCCGGAGGCGTCGATCTCACGTCGCACGGTATCGAAGCGGGCCAAAAGATCGCGGCGAACGCCGTTTTGCTCGGTGGTGACGCCCGAGGCGAGGCCGAGATTGGCCATGCCCGTGCCGCTTGGGGTGAAGGCACGATGGGCAACGCCCAGGTAACCAGGTTCGCTGCCAATCGACATGCCACGCAGGCTGACGAAAGGCGGGATGTCGGCGTTGACGTTGCCGCGGAGACGCGACATCACGGACCCGAACGACGGATGGTGGGCCACGCGATTGGTGTTGTCGCTGTAGCCAGTCATCACGAGGCTATCGGAGTGCTCGTCCACCGAAACGATCGAGCGAATCGTGGTGAGCTTGTCGAACATGCGCGCCTGGAGCGGGAAGTATTCGGAGATCTGCACGCCGTTGACATTCGTCTGGATCGGGCGGAATTCGCCGCGATATTCCATCGGCGCTTCGGGCTTTAGATCATACATGTCCATGTGCGACGGGCCGCCAGGCAGGTAGATCATGACGGCGGATTTCGGTGTCGTCGGAGCGGCGACATTCGGCGTCGCTTGCGCTTTGGCGCGCAACATGTCGACCAAGGTGAGACCCGCGCCGAAAGCGCCGATCTTCAAAAAGCTGCGGCGATTCAAACCGTCGCAGAACTTCTGGGCCGAGCCGAGAAAACTAAGCATTGGGTTCCCCCCTTTGAAAGAGTGTGTGTTTCCACAATCTACGTCATCGTATTCTTTTTCAGATTCGGTCGCAAGCCGTAATTTCTTTTTTTTCAAGCGGCGCGAGAATGGCCGTTGTGTGGAATTTGAGCAAACCCTGTCGATTTTGCGTTATCCGGGGTTTGCCCGGTCGGCGGGAGCCAACTTTTTTTCGTTGCACTCGGTCGCACGAGGGGAGCGGCCTCATTCAAGCGGAGATATTTCTCGGGTCAGCTGCGAACGCTTCCGCATTCGCGCGATCCTGAAGATCGAAGCGGTACTGTTCGAGGAAGTACCCTTGCGACTGCCGGTCAAGGGCTCGGTTGAAATCGGAAACGCGGTCCGCGAACTTCTTGTTGATCAGAATTCCGGTGTAGGGAATGAATGAGCGGAACAGAAAATGGAAATACTCGGTACTGAGGGTGGGAATGAATTGCTCGTACCCGTATCCCCTGTCCTCGGCATCGTGATAGACGACGAAATCGAAACGCGCATGAAGATTCGCCAGCGTATAAGCTCGCAGGCCGGAGACGTGATCGATGAATAACAGATTCAACCCTGGATGTTGGGCCAGGAGACGATTGTAGAAACGAAGACTCTCGGCTTTTGTCCGTTCAGGGATTGAGTTGATCCGCGTCCGGGAGGTCAGGCCGGGCAGTGCGTGATGCACCAGGTGAAAGGACTCGCGCGGCGGCACGTCTTTGGCAACTTCTTCGATCCATTTCGCGTCGGATTCCACGGTGACAACGGTTTTCATCTGGTGATAGAACAGCGGCGTGCTAAACCTGCCCGCGCCTAACTCCAGGACGCCCCGCGGCTGGAATACGTCGATGATAGCCTTGAGCACTGGCAGGTGCGTGCCATACTCGAAAGCGAGTTGGTCGGGCGATTTTCGAGGCTTGGCCGTCGTGATGCCAAGGAAACGCAGCGGCTTCATTCCGGGAGGCTCCTTCCCCTGGGGCAACTCGGTAACAAACCAAACCGAATACCCGGTTCCTGCGGAAAAATCAAGCGACATTCCGAGTCTCCGAGCGGCCCGCGGTTTCGCGCTCGCTACTGGGTATCGCGAACCCTTTCTTGGTTCTTGCTTTTCCGCAACACAATCCGCGTCACCTCCGGCTTGCAGAAAAACCGCAATGGATGCTGCCCCGCCAGGCCGCGGCTCACGTGCATTACCGTTGGCGCCTCGAAGAACGTCCCGCAATCATATTTCCGACTGTAGCGGCTAGGTACAAACACTGATCCCAGCACGGGCAGGCGTATCTGCCCGCCATGTACGTGCCCCGCCAGCATCAGATCGACGTGATTCTTTTGTGCCCAGACGATGTTGTCCGGCGTATGGCTCAGCAGCAATCGGAAAATCCCGTCGGGGCATTGCGTCAGATCCGGGATTGGCGTGAACCACGGCCCCTCATGGCCGATCACCAGCAGCGGATGGCCGCGCACGTCAATTTGCTGCCAGGAGTTGCCGAGTACGGACATGCCCACGCGGCGCAGTCGGCGGCGAATGAGCGCGACATCCCGCCAGGAGTCGTGATTGCCGAGGATCGCGAAGGCGCCGATGTTCCAGTGTAATTTTCCGAGAACGGGGACGACCCAGCGGTAATGGCGCTCGCTGTCCACGACGTCGCCGGTCAGGAGCACCAGGTCGGCCGTCCCGGCTTTCATGCAATGTTCCATGACAAGCTGATAGAACGGTCGATCCGGCGTGCCGCACAGGTGCAGGTCGGTCAGGTGCAGGATCGTCAAGCCGTCCCAGGCGTCCGGAATCCGCGGCAGAAGCAACGTTTTCTCGATGAACTCGACCTGAAAGCATTGATTGAGTGGCAGGCCGCACATGCGAGCATCTTTGCCATGACCACTGGGCGCGTAGCCGAGCTCCTGGGCGACATCGACGGTGTGGGCAGTTTCGGTGATCACCTGCGGGGCAGGGCGGCGCAGTAGGTAAAATATCTCGCACACCGGCGCGATGCCGCAGCCGACGATCCAGCAGATCACGGTGTAACCGGAGAGGTAGCCGCGCCAGTGCCCGGCCTGCCAGGAAAGCCCGCGTGTGTCAAGCAGATCCAGAGCGATGGTGAAGAGCACGGGGCCGCCGGCGACGATCAGCAGGTCGATCTTGCGCGTGTACTTCATCAATTCGTGCGGCAACGGCCAGGCGTAGAACACGTTGAGGGCGACGATGAAGAGGTAGCCATGCCCGACGCACGCGCCCAGGAGTAGGAGCCACCAGGGCAAGGAGTCAGCCACGGACTGGAAATATTGCGGGAGGATTTCGAGATTCATGAAGCACGACATTGGGACCGATCATGGCGTGGGGTTGCCAGGTTTCGGCGGGGAGTCTCGTAAGGCGGTCAAAAGTTGGTCGACCCGGAACGGCTTGTAAAGCACGTGACGCAGCCCTGCCTGTTTCGCCTTGACCAGGGAATGCGTGGCGTCATAGCCGAAGCTGGTCATGAGAATCACCTGGGCGGTCGGCTGGGCTTGCCGGAGCGCCTGGTAAACCTCGAAGCCGCTGATGTCGGGCAAGCGGATATCGGCAAGCATGGAATCGTAACGACTTAGCTTGGCAAGAGCGATCGCCTCCTTGCCGTCGCGCGCGGTCTCGACAATGCAACCCAGGCGGCCGAGAATGCTGTGGGCCGACTTGCGCACCCGCTCGTCATTGTCCACGACCAGCACGCGCTGGCTGAGCCGGCAGCGCGCCTCGGGGCCAGGCATGAGGTGTTTGCCCTGCGGCGAAACGTCCTCGCCAACACGCAGAATGTTCTCCTTGATGCAACGGGCGTTGGCCAGGATTTTCTTGACCGTGTCGGCCATCTCGGCGTCGTGACCGATCCAGCGATCCAGAAGGTACGTGGCCGCGGCCAGGATTTCGTCCACCGGAATGCTGACCGATTGATTGATCGCCTCGATCGATTGCGTGGCGACCGTGTGTCCCTCGACCAGCAGCAGGTCGAGCGTGAACAGCGCGGACGCCAGCTCGCGGCAGAAAATCTCGGCGAACTGCACGTCCTGAGGGCTGAAGGCGTTGAGTTGCGGGCTCTCCACGTTGAAGGTGCCAATTACCGTATCGCCGTCGCGCAAAGCGATCGTGAGGGAGCTTCGGGCGCCGTGGGCTCCTTCGATGTAGAGCGGATCGGCGGCCGCGTCGCTGCAGGTGTAGGTCCTGCCGGTTGCAGCCACATAGCCGGTGACCCCATTGCCTTCGGTTTTGGCGAACAGCGTGCGCTCGGCGGCCTCGGGCGTCATGCCCTCGGCGAGCAGGGGCCTTAGCAGTTTGGTATTCGGGTCAAGCAGGCGGATCTCGATCACGTCGTAGTGCAACAGATCGTGCGTCAACTTGCGAATGTTCGCCTTCAGTACCGCGACGCGATCCTCGGCACTCAGTTCGGACTGCAAACAGGCCAGTTGCCGACCGGCCTGGTGCAGCGCGTCGAGCTTTTGTTCGTTCTGGATCTCCGCGGTGATGTCCCGCCCCAGGGCGATCACCTGATGAACCTGCGCGGACGCATCCAGAATGGGAGCAAGGCGGACGTCCAGAAACTGATCGCGGCGCTGAAGCCTTGTCTGGACGCCGGCGCCCCGCAGCACGGTCTGAAATGGATCCAGGCGCGGGCCAAGGAGAATCGGATCACCCAGTGCGGCCAAGAAAAATTGATTCTGAACCGGGCCGCCGCACCAGCGCTCGAAGGTGGGGTTCGACCAAAGGATTTTTCCATCCCGATCCAGGATCGCGATGCCCTCGCCCAGGACCTCAAGAATCGACTCACTTCGCAACAGGACCTGCGCCTGATCGGCAAGGGCTGGCGCCCCGGTGGAAAGGTACATCCCCTCGAACGTTTGTCCCTGCAGGACCGCCATCGCCTGGGACGGCGTCGAGACGAACACGAGCTCCCGGCCCTGAGCCAGCAGCCCAAGCGTTTCGGGCGACGGCGCCGCCGCCCCCGCCAGGACCAGTACGCGCGGATTCTCCACCAAAGTGACTCTCCGGGATTGTGCTTTTTTTCACAAGCATTATAAAGAAACTCGGCCCGACTCCGCAAGTCGATCTGGACGTTTTGCGGATTTCTTTTGCCGCGCGTCAAGCGATTGTCGGAGGCTGAAGCGTATGCGACCGGTAGGTTCTCGTCGCGTGATGGTCGGAGCCTGAAGCGTAAGCGAAGTGCCGTTTCTTCGCTTCCGCTTCAGGCTCGGAGAATCCGGAGGATGTCATGCAACTGGGTTTCGTGAGCGCGATCCTGTCAGACTTCTCCCTGGACGACGTCTTCAGCTTTGCCTCGGATGAGGGCTTCGCCTGCGTGGAGGTCATGTGTTGGCCGCCCGGCGCCGCCGAGCGTCGCTACGCCGGCGTTACCCATATCGATATCACCAACCTCAATGAAGCTCTGGTCGGGAAGGTGCTGGGTCTGGTGGACAGGACGGGCGTGCGTATCTCGGGCCTGGGATACTATCCGAACCCCCTTCATCCCGAGCCCGAGCATCGGCATCGCGTCCTTGAGCATCTTCGCACCGTGATTCAGGCGGCGCCGCGCCTCGGCGTTGACGTGGTCAACACCTTCATCGGCCGCGATTGGCGCAAATCGGTGCCGGAAAACTGGCAGGTCTTCGATGGAGTTTGGCCGCCTCTGGCGCTGTTCGCCCACGGTCTCGGTGTCAAGATTGGCATCGAAAACTGCCCGATGCTGTTTTCGTTGGACGAATGGCCCGGCGGCGCCAATCTTGCCAGCACCCCGGCCATCTGGAACGTCCTTTTTGAAAAGGCCCCCACGCTTGGCCTGAACTTCGATCCTTCCCATCTAATCTGGCAACACGTCGACGTCGGCCGCGCCATCCGCGAATTTGGCAAGCGTTTTGTCCACGTTCATGCCAAGGACACTCGCCTCGATCGAGATTCGATTTATCAACACGGCGTCACCGGCCTCGGCTGGCATACGCCAAAGATCCCTGGTCTGGGCGATGTCAACTGGAGCGCGTTTTTCTCGGCCTTGACGGATACCGGCTACCACGGCGCCGTGTGCATCGAGGTCGAGGATCGCGCGTTCGAAGGCTCGCTGGCGATGCGAATCCGGTCCTTACGCCAAAGCAAGCGATTCCTGGAACAGTTCATGTAGTGGAGCGTTGCGGGGTGAAAAGAAAAAGGCCAATGAACGCAAGTAGTCATTGGCCCCACGTGAGGTCGGTCTGTGCAAATTGACTATTCGAGGTAGCGGGTGGTATTCAGGATCGCAAACCGATTTTCCAGGACGAAAGCGCGAAGATTCTGTTCGAAAGACAGGCGATTGAGGGGCGAAGTAGCCGGCAGGCTGGCTTCTTCCTCGTTCTTCGTCTTTTTCTTCTTGTCCTTTTCGGCCTGGGCGCGCTCGTCATCGAATTGCTTCTGAATGGTGTCGATATACTCCTGCTTCTCCGCGTTCGTGGGCAGGGCGTCGAGGTACTTCTTTGCCTCGGCGTCGCTATCGATGTACTCCTGAACTTCCTTGGAGATCTTGAGTTCCGCTTCAGTGCCGCCGCCATTGGTGGCCGGGGCCGCGGAGGTGCAGGTCACCGGTGCACAGCAGCGGCGGTGCCGACTGAAAAGCCCGCCTCCAAAGAGGCCGCCACCGCTACAACGACGGAAAAGCCCGCCACCGCCGTTGCATTGCTGAGCCGTCCTACCGCCAACGCACGCGCCACTTCCGCCGTTGCAGCCGCGACCGAAATTGATGTCGCCGCTAGTGCCCGAAAGGGCCATCATCAGAACCGCTGTGTACATGAAATGCCTCCGAAGTTTGGGTAAGCTGGGAAGTACCAGGGTTAAGTTACAATAGGCAAGATGGGATGTCAAGAAAAAAAGCCGCCGCCCCACGAAATAATGCAGAATTCTTGGTAGCTGTGAATGCGGAAAACGTTCCTTCGGAAAAACTACGCTGCCATTGGAGGCAAGGCATTGTCGCGCCGCGTAGGTTCAGAGCCCTGGGAGGGTTAAATGTCAAACAAAAAAAAGGCACGGGTGATGCATCACCCGTGCCGTGTTATTTAGGCTGCGAGACAGGCGGAACCTGTCTCGCAACCCTGTGGACAACGCAAAAACTCAACGCAGCGAGATCACGCTGGTCTGAATTAACGAAGAGGCATAACCTGGAACGCCTTGTTCATCGGTCTCCGGTACGAGGTTTACCCAACCATCCTGCGTGCGCCGCAGGACCGTTCCGTCGGCGGCCGTGGCGGTGAAACTGACTTGCATGGCATTCACGCGCCAGTTTTCGAGGAACAGGTCCGACCTTTCCCCTGGCTCGACCACCACATCAGCGTTGCCTTCGACCAGTTCGCCATTCTGGTCCAGGGTTTGATAAACGAGGTTGATCGTGACCCGCTGATCCAGACTGTTGGCGAACCGGACATATCGGGTTACCTGCCACTGGGCCGTGATCGGAAGAGGGGTTTCCACCTCGACTTCACCGGGATCAAACGGCAATTCGGTTTCAATCGTGTCGGGATCAAGGCTGGACACGATTCCCGGCCCCACGGGGTTGAGAATGTTCGCGGGGAAGACCGCTCCGCCAAACCCCGGATCGATTCCCAGCGGCACCGGAATCGGGAAAACTACAACGGTCGTGGGCGGGAACCAAATGGGTGGTCCAAACCCACCGCGCACCGGCCACCAGGGACCGCGTGCAAATGGCGGACGAATGAACGGACGAACCACGGGCGGGCGCGCCACGGGTGGGCGAACCACAGGCGGACGAACCACAGGAGGCCGGGCAACCGGCGGACGAGCAACTGGCGGCCGCGCCACAGGAGGCCGAGCAACCGGCGGACGAGCGACTGGTGGACGAACCGGCGGCCGCGCCACTGGCGGACGAACGACAGGAGGCCGAGCAACCGGCGGACGAGCGACTGGTGGACGAACCGGCGGCCGCGCCACTGGCGGACGAGCGACAGGAGGCCGAGCAACCGGCGGACGAGCGACTGGTGGACGAACCGGCGGACGCGCCACTGGCGGACGAGCGACAGGGGGCCGAGCAACCGGCGGACGAGCGACTGGTGGACGAACCGGCGGCCGCGCCACTGGCGGACGCGCTACCGGGGGACGCGCCACGGGCGGCCGAGCCACCGGCGGACGTGCGACAGGAGGCCGAGCAACTGGCGGACGAGCAACCGGGGGACGCGCCACGGGCGGACGAGCGACCGGAGGCCGAGCCACCGGCGGACGTGCGACAGGAGGCCGAGCAACCGGGGGCCGAGCAACCGGCGGACGAGCCACTGGCGGCCGAGCAACCGGCGGACGCGCTACTGGCGGACGAGCGACAGGAGGCCGAGCCGCTGGCGGACGAGCGACAGGTGGCCGCGCAACCGGCGGACGCGCTACTGGTGGCCGAGCAACCGGCGGACGAGCGACAGGAGGCCGAGCAACTGGCGGACGCGCTACTGGTGGTCGAGCAACTGGCGGACGAGCGACAGGAGGCCGAGCCGCTGGCGGACGAGCGACAGGTGGTCGAGCAACTGGCGGACGCGCTACTGGTGGTCGAGCAACTGGCGGACGCGCTACTGGTGGTCGAGCAACTGGCGGACGAGCCACTGGCGGACGTGCGACTGGAGGACGAGCCACAGGAGGCCGAGCAACCGGCGGACGCGCGACAGGAGGCCGAGCAACCGGCGGACGCGCTACTGGTGGCCGAGCAACCGGCGGACGCGCGGCAGGTCGTGCAGCCGGGCGAGCGGCAGGGCGTGCAGCCGGGCGAGCGGCAGGGCGTGCAGCCGGTCTTGCGGCGGGGCGTGCAGCCGGACGAGCGGCAGGTCGTGCAGCCGGGCGAGCGGCGGGGCGTGCAGCCGGGCGAGCGGCGGGGCGTGCAGCCGGGCGAGCGGCAGGGCGTGCAGCCGGGCGAGCGGGCCGCTGGGCGACGACAAAGTGGTAGGAACCCGCACCAATTGGTTCAGTTTCGATCGCTGCCACTAAAGCATTGGCGTCCGGATTGATGGGCTGAATCCGGCTCTGGTTGTCTTCTTTTTTTTCCTTTTTCTTTTCGTCCTTTTTCTTTTCTTCCGTCTTCTTGCCGATGATCCCGCCCTTGCCCTGGGCGGCAACCGCCTTGTTCACGCTGTCCCCAACGGACAGAGCAATATCCCGGGATAGGCCTTTGCGCCAAACGTTCGCCAACTCCGTTTTCTTGGCCTTGTAGGTTTCTTTCCACAACTCGTACGCCCGCACGAGTTCATCGGTTGACAGCTTTTCCTTGCCAACTTTCTTCGCAATTACCTTGTCCGCCTCCTCCGTGACGCTCTTGACCAATTTGGCGCGGTCCGCGTCGGAGAGCATGGTCTTCGAACCGGTCGGCGCCTTGACCGGTTGTCTCTTGACAACACCCTTTTTGAGGTTGGTCGGACGCCGGCTGTTTTTGAGATTTTTTTCGGCATCCGCGCGTTTTTTTTCCAGCGCCTTGATTTCGTCTTCAGAAAGCTTCTTGTCCTGGAGCCGTTTCTTTTGCTCCTCGTTGAAAGCCTTTATTTTTTCGGCCAACTTCTTGGGATCGAACTTTTTGGGCGTTCCGGATTTTTCCGGCTGTTCCCCTCGGAGACTTAACGAGAACACGCCCCCAAAGAGGAGTGCGGCAAGGATGACACAAACGCCCCCCATGGCGACGGGTGACTTCAAGAGTCCTCTTGGTTGACGATTGAGCGGGTTGTTTAACACAAGCACTCCTTGAATAGTAGCAGCCATTTGTTGGCTCCGCATGGTTACGCAGCGTACACCGCTAATGTAGCGAGCAAACCGCACGCGGAGTAGTCGGTGGGGCTCAGCTTGGGATTGAGTTTACCCCGAACACCCTTCGAATCAGTACCCTGAAAGCAATCTGGTGGGCCATGCACCAATCACGAACCCTAACGTGTCACCGGACCCAAAGATAAGAAAAAACACGTGTCTAGCATGGTTCTCACGCGCTTTTTCGGGAGCGATGGTTTTTGCTGGCTCCGGTGTGAAAGAATACCTACGTCTGTTCTCTTACACCCGCACGACTGGCCAAGAAGGCGAGGGGTTCCGCCAGCTAACGGGTGTACCAGATATATTCGGCTTATTTTGTATAATCCCCCCATATTGAAAAATCAATACAAAAACACGCTTTTTTGCAAAATGCATCAAAATCGCCAAATTCACCACAAAATACACCTGCGATTTCTGATGGAATCTTTAACGGGAACGCCTTCGGTCGGCAGTCCAGACGCGGAAAACCGGTAGTTCCCGGTGAGTACTGGTTTTAATCAGTCCGCGCCCGTCCGGAGGTTTTTGCCGGTGGGGAGGCGCGTTCCCCTGGGGATGCGCCGTCGACGTCAAGCGTTTCGAATCTTCGTGTGGCCGGGTTGTAAGGCTGAAGCGAACGTCCGATGTCCTCCACGCCAGGCAGCCAGCGAGCGATTGGCACATCCTCGGGTTCATTCCAAATCGTGGGGGACCCAGGCTCATTGACCCGGTAGTGGCGCCGGTACAGAATCACCTCGTCCGGTTCCGGAAAGTCTGGGCTATCAGCGCGGGCGTGGCGAACGCGGCAAGCGATATAGTTGCGAATAAGTACCTGGTTCTCCAGCACGAAGCTGGCGATTTCCTTGGCCCAGGCTTGGTTGGTTTCCTCGGCATTGTCCGTCCGGTCGCTCAAGGGGGGAATCACATGCTCCTCAACGTTCGTCAAGCGCGGCCGACCGAAACGAAAATAGCGATTGAGGTTGGCGGGCTGCAGGTCGGACGGCAGAACGCGAGTTTTCCATTCGCGCGGCGAATCCGGTCGATCGACGGCCTGGCGAACCTCGAGAAACGGCAGATTCACAAATGCGGGCACCACATCATACATCACCCAACCTTGCGGTTGTTGCGAGAGGTCGCCCCAGAAATCGGTGACTGTGATGACCTTCCGGACCAGGGCCAGGCCAGGGCTATCCTCTTTGGCTTCCGCGCCATTCTGCTCGGGTGATTGTGGCACTGCTTGCAACAGGAAGCCTCCGATATTGGCCGCCGCCAGATAGACCAGCTGCCATACGATGAACCAACCCAGAAAACGCGGAAACCAGTCACCGCTCGGGGCTGGCCGAGCGGCGGTCGCGTCAGTCTGCTCCTGAGGCCGAACAACTGGAAAGCCCGGGTCGCGCAACCAGCGTGCCCAGGGCAGAAGGGGCAAGTACAGCACGAACATATACCAGTCAAAGCCGCCCAGTTCCAGCAGGACGAATGTGGAAGTGTGGAACAAGGCCCCGGAGATCAGAGCTGCGGTGCGTGTCCAGGGCAGCAGGACCCAAAGCGGAAAAGTGATTTCCCAGGCGAGAATACCCCAGGTCGTCCAGCGCAGAAACTCTGGCGGCAATCCCAGTTGCGCCAGGGACATGCGCGAGTAGTAAAGGTCGGCCAGGGCATAGTAGAGCGCGTTGCCGCTCTGCCAGCGCTCGCCCATCAATTTGAACAGTCCAGTAAAGCAGTAAATCAACACCGTCTGGATCAGGAGCAAACGCAACGGCCAGGGGGCCACGTACACCGGTCCGCTGCGGGCGCCGCGCCAGCGAAGGAGCATACGGTCCAGCGACCAGGCCGCTCCGCACGGGCATAACATCACGTAGAACAGGATGACATTGCGCACGGCGACCTCGCCGTGGTTTACAATCGGGTTGAGGTTGGCGAAGGAGATGGCCAGCACCCAGACCAGGACGGCGTTGACACGGGAGAACAGACCAAGGCCAAGGCCAAGCGTGAACAAAATCCAGGCGTAGAAAGCGGCGCGCAGAAAGGTGAAATCATCACTCCATCCGCTGAGAGCCTCGGCGACGGCAGCGTGCAGCCCCTCCCCGGAGGCGAGGGCAACGCCAGAAAGAAAAAGGCCGGTCCCCGCGATCCCGCAGCCGACGAACCAACCGTCCAGCCTCCGGAAGCGAATCCAGCGCACCGCGAGGAAGCCCCACGCCGTGACGCACAGGACGGACGGGAGAAGCCACGGGACCGGGCGAATGTGCCCCGGGATCGGCGCCTCGGACCAAGTTCCAAGCGAGGCAATTACCCCGGCTAGCAACCAGGCGATCAGCAACGGGCGGAACTCCTCCCCGCCGTCCTGCTTGCCGTCTGGCGTTACGGGGCAACTGATCAAACGAAAGGCAAGCCACGCCGTGAAGCCAGACAAGGCCAGCAGCGCCAGCGAATGAATCGGGTTGCTGTCGAGCCCGTAGAAAATGGACCAGTGCCAAACCGTGGCATCCGCGGCCGGGCGCCACAGTTCCGTCGCCCCCGTGCTTTCGGGACCGTACAGCGCATCCAGATGAGGCAGGTAAAGTCGGAGTTGATCGTAGAGCATCGTCACGGCGATGCCAATTCGGAGCACGGCCAGGTACTCGGCGCGCACCGGCGTGGTCCACCAGCCAAACCTTGCCAACCCTCGCGGTAGCCAGGGGACCGTTCCAGCAACGGTGTAGGTCGTCGATGCATCGCTCATGTTTTTATTTCTTGCCTCGGCGTTGGCAGGTCGAATCATCAACGAACCGAGTCCTTTTGATCCGCGCCGCCAACGGCCGAGACTGGCTCCACGACGTTCGTCGAAGCGGCATGTCCGCTCCTCGACCACGGCGCATTTTCGCGGATCGCTCGTACCAGCCAGCTCCCGATGGGACCTACCTGCTCCGGCGGAATGAAGCAGAGAACCAGGATCATCATGCTGAGGCTGAACGGCAACAGGCCCATGAAAACGGCTATGCCCAGGTGCATTACCATGGCGGCCGCGATCATGAGCCAACGCAGCTTGCCATGCCAGACCAGGAACGGGAAGCCGATCTCCACGACCAGTGCGTAAACCGTGCCGGCGGTCACCAGCAGTTCACCCACCCAGCGATTCTGGATGAGTGAGCGGAGCGCGTCGGCATACCAGGGATATCGCACCAGTGAAAGTTCGTAGTTGATGATCGTGTTCCACACTGCCGTGCCATTCCACCACGCCGGCCCCTGGAGTTTGCAAAGGCCGGAGATCAAATAGATGAACGCCAGATGAACTTGCATCAAACGCAGACAAAAATTGGCTCCCGCGGAATGAACCGCGCGAATCTCGACCGTGGGATTACTCCGGCGTGCGCGAAGATTCGCCAGCAACCGATCCAATGAGAGGGCGGCGCCGCACGGCCCGAGCATGAGATAGAAAAGCACGATACCAATCACAATATCCATCCCGTACACCAACTGGGGCACGCGATGAACACAACTGAGAAACGCCAGCCAGGTCAGGACGGCCGTGACGCGTGTCCACAAACCCAAAGTGAACAACACCATGACCCCCAGCATGACCAGATAAATTCGCTCGATTGCGGCCGGGTCGGTGACGTGAAACCACAGCGACCACACGGCATGTCCCTTGCGAACCGTCGGCGGGGGCGCGAATTCGTTTTCTTCATCATACTCCGGTTCCCACCAGTCCAGGGTGGGCGCCGGCTGCTCCTCTTCGAGTCGTTGCGCGTTGACGATTGGCAAATCAATCCAGGCGTGCTCGCCAAAGTAGGCCTGGACGTCCAGACTGTAAACAAGGTGGACGTAAAGGACCAATAGGCCAATGCAGATTCGAATCACGCCCAGAAGGCTGGCATCGGCCGGTGTAAACCAGAAAAGGGACCAGCCGGCCATGACACGGTCGGCAATACCCTGAGAACCTGGCGCGGGAGTGGACGGTGTCGTTGACATATTCCCTCAACAAAGATGTTGCCCCGATCGTCAAACCAGGTGCGCAGGATCATTCAGTCTTTGGCCGCGTGGAGCTGGACGTAATCCGTGACCGACCCATCTTCCTGATAAACAGCCGGGATGAGCCAGTACAACAACGGGTCTGGGCGCACTTCCACCTTGCGACCTGGAAGGCGTATCACCTCCGCGGACGACGGCTTCAACTCACCATCGGGCAGGAAGTCGCCCTGGTAATACGCCAGGTAGGTTGTCGGGTCGTCTGCCTCGAACCCCGCGGCAAACTCCTGCTGCGTCAGGAGCCGGTGCACCACCGCGTAGACTTTGATGCCCGTGATCGCCTGCGCGGGATCGCTGGGATGAGGATTGGCGTGCGCCAGGTGGCGGACAATCGATGCGAGCAACACCTTCCCATCCGGCGTGAGCGGCTGATACTCCTGGGTCAAATCGTCACCGGGCTCGGGCATCGGTGGATCGAATTTCTTTCCCGCCCGGCGGCGCGAGGCGAGCAACTCCTCGGTCACCTCCGCGCCTGGATCGATTCGCACCATGGGGGCGATTTGCAGCATGCGCACGTCGATGAGGCTACCGCGACTATCGGGATCGGGCAGCTTGATCCACCGGCGCTCGCCATCGGCATAGGTCAACTGGGCCCAGAGGAGCGTTTCGGGCGGCGCCTCCGGCGAATAAAAGCGATAAGTGCAGGTCATGTACACGAATTCCAGATAGGGCCGATAAAAACGAGCTTCCAGCTGGCTTGCTATCCAGGAAGGCTCCGCATCGGCAGGCGGATGAGTAAAAGTGACGGCGATGATGCCGCCAAAATGGAGCGTAACCAGCAAGCTCAAAACCAACCGCTGCGATGAAGGGGATAAGGCCAACAGTCCGGCGCCGAGAATGGCGACAACCACGCCGACGTAGAAGACCAACCTCACGGAGTCCCACGAAGGTTCCACGGCCTGTGCGCCCACCAGGGGCAGCAAGGCTGCCGTCAACATCAGCTGGGGGGTAGGCCAACGGACCGTCAGCGCCCAGGCGCCGGCCAGCAAGCCGAGGGATAGCAAGAGCCAGATTCCAATCCCGCGCTCGCTCACGCTAAACAGGTTCCACGCGGCCGCGATCGCGGTCGTCGCCAGTCCGGCGAGCAGGAACAGCCACGGCCGATCCCATGCGGCAGTTCGGTCAGCATCCGGCATCGCGGGTTCGGTCGTCATCGGCATGGCTCCCCCGGGAGCGTGGCTCCCGCAACGTGGAATGATAGGACGATTCCTCCTGGGTCCTTTTTAGATTGTGTGCGGAACGGCGCCAGCGCAAAGCGAGGCAAAGACCCTTCGCGCGGGCTGGCGTATCGCCGTCCATCGGAATGGGCGCCCTAGGTCGGAGCCCAGTCGGAAGCCAAATACACCAAGTAATAACGCTTTCCGGCGATGCTCGTTTCCTCCCACGCCTGCCGCGCGTCATCCTGTTCCTTTTTGGTGGTTAGTTCTTTGACGAATGCGTCGAACGTATCTTGCTCCTCCCTTGTGATGGCAGGCAAGGCGTACTGGCGCAGCCAGGCTATCTTCTCCTTGTTGTTTCCGTTTAAGTAAATGTCCTGAACCTCCTCCGCGAGCGCTTTCGCATGCCGATCCTCGCCGAATTGGTCGATCTCCGCCAGGGTGATCTCAAACACGTCTTTCTCATCCTGAGTCAGTCCCGTGACCTCCTCGATGGCCTCCTTCAAGGTGAGTCGCTCCTGGTCTGTGCCGACGAAAAGGTCGTCAGGAAACGTCCGTATGGCGATCAGATCGTCGCGAAAATGCAGGCTCTCAACCGAACCCTGCCCCAGCCCGGCCAGGTATTGCAAACGCAGGTTGCGGTCGCGATTGATTTCGGCGTCGGCCAGCCAAGGCGCCAGTTCCGGCGCCCGCCCACCGTAAGTGGCCAGGATGTCGGTTGCCGAATCGAGGCCGACGTCCGCGAGGGAATCCGCAACTTCCGCGTGGTCTTCGCGTAGGAGCCGACGTTTCAATCCATCCAGATCGATGCGTGCTGGCCCGACTTGACCCGTGACGACAACGTCGACCACGATTTCGTCGTGGTCGTTGAACCAGACCAGGCCCTCCGGGAACGCCTTGAAGAACGTCGCCATTTGGCTCTTGACGGTGTTTTGGCTGCAATTGCCGATGGGCACCCACTGCGCCACGACTCCGCCTGGATTCAGGCGTCGCTTGAGCAGTTCATAGTATTCTTGGGTGTACAGAGCGGCTGAACCCTTCACCCAGGGATGAATTGGATCGGTTGTGATGACGTCGAATTTCTCCCGCGTGGTAAGGATGAAATGCCGGGCGTCATCGTAAATGATTTCCACGCGCGGATCGTTGACGACGTCATAATTTTCGTTCTTGAAGAACGGTGCGACGGCCTGGGGTACCAGGGGTTCGATCTCACAAATGACAATCCGCTCGATGTCCGGGTGTACCACGAACGAGCCCGCCGTCACGCCGGCCCCACAGCCCACGATCAGGACGCTCTTCGGTTTCGCATGGAGCAGCGCCGGGAAGTGGCCGAGCATCCGCTGGTTGCGCATGTTCACCAGGTCGTTGCCAGCCTCCGGCCTGCCGCTGACATGAAACATGCGCGCGCCCTCGGTTGACTCGAGGACGGCGACCGAGGAATTGGTGCCCTCTCCCACGTACAGGATATTGGAATCGACGAGCATGCCGTTGAACGTCACCCCGCCAAAGGCGATGAGCCGCGGCGGCACCGGATCGACGCTCCAAACCATGAAAACCGCAAGGGCCATCGAAGCAACCAGGAGACTTCGGCGGGCAAGCAGGGCAGGGAAGCGAATGGCCTCCGACCGCCATAACATGGGCGCCAGCGCCACCAACGCGGCCAGGGTGGACAGCGCGATCATTAACCGTTGCGAATGCTGGGTGCCGATCTCGCCAATCAGGAACACACTGGTTCCGACCGCGCCGACAATGGCTCCGACCGTGTTGGCGGCGTAGACTCGGCCGACAAGTCGGCCCGTATCCTGATCCCGGCTGGCTACCGCCGCCAGCGCCAGCGGGAAACTCGCACCCCAAAGAATGGTTGCCGGCAGCGTGACCCACAGGCAGCGCATCAGGTCGAGCGGAAACACGTCCCAGGGGCTTGTCACGAGAGAAGAGTCAATTGGCCAGTAGGGGAGCGAATGCGCCAGGCTGAACGCGGCCCACGCTATCGCCGCGGTTAGCATCAACTGGCACACCCCGAGAGCCAGCCGCGGTCGAGCGGATTGCCGCGCCAGGCGCGCACCGACACTACTGCCGATCCCCAAACCGATCAGAAACACGGCGAGGATGATGGCAAAGGTGTAAACCGTCGTGCCAAGCATTAGCGAGAGTAGGCGAGTCCACACCACTTCCGCGCCGAGAGCCGTCGCACCGGAAAGCGCAATGGCGACGTAAATCGCCTCGTTCGACACGGCGGCAGCGACCGGCTGCGCGGCCGCGGCTGAAACTTCCTCCCGCGACAAAGATGACGGCAACTCAGGCGGCGACGCCGATGTCGCCTCGTCCGACGGGGCAAGCCCCGCTGGTTGCGCTGGCGCCGCGGCCGTTTCTGCCACCGGTTTGGCGTACGGCACCAGGGCAGCCAGCCAGAACCCCACTCCCGCAACGATCAAATTGATACCCACTGCGACGTAGGTCGCCACGGCCATGTCATGGACGCGCAGTAGGTAGAATCCAGCGAGCAAACAACCGAACACCGCCCCGGCGATGTTTCCGGCATAGAAAAACCCAAGCCAGGATACCCCCTGCGGTGTTGCCTGAAGCCAGCGAGCAATCGCTGGCAGGGTTGCGCCCATTAAAAACGTGGGTGGAAGCAGACAAAGTGCGCCCAACAGTCCTCGCAGCAGAATCCCCGACGCGCCGTGGGAGCCACTGCCGATATAAATTTGCGACGCCACCGGCATGGCAAACAATAGCACCAGACCCAAAATGCCGATCCCAAACTCGATTAACGAATAAACGCGCAGCGGGTGCGACCGCGCCGACACAAGCCACGGAAGGGCAAGGCTCCCAAGGCACATTCCCCCCATGAACGTGCCCAGCAAAACGCCCATGGACACCGCCGTTGAGCCAATCACTAGCTGCAACATCTGAAGCCAAACGATTTCGTAGATCAGCGCGGAACAACCGCTGCCCACAAAAAGGACCACCAGAATCGGCAAAAGACGTGGGGTAGGCGCACGATTTTCGGACGGTTGATCGGTGTTTTGTATCATGGCGCCGTGCATTCACTCCCGAGCTGGAGACAGGCAGAATGAAAAAAACTCTCCCAAGCCCGTTCGTAAACTGGGAAGCACGGGAGGAATGTCGCCATGTTAGAAGATGCGTAATTTGCTGTCAACGGGAAAGGATGGCACTAGGCCCGTAAAAGGCGCCGGACAATGGGGATTATTCCGACAATGACAATTTGCAGGGTCGCACCATGGATGATCGGCGGCCCCGTCGCGTCATCGTGACCAGCCCGGAGCGCAAGCGACGCGGCATGCCTTTGCACAGATACACTTGTCCACATCGCAGGGGTTCAACTTTTTCGTTCTGTGGTCCATTATTGGACAAATGCCAACTTTCGACCTACGCTTGCGTGGAATCTTGCGAACTGTCGTTTTTAGCGGGCAAGGTCGGCGGCACAACATTTGGGTGCGACATGACTTGGATACGTGAGGCGAACTCGGAGCCGATTCCTGGGTATCGCCTCCTCTCACCTCTGGGTTCAGGCGGCTTCGGCGAGGTCTGGAAATGCGAAGCCCCCGGTGGCTGGATCAAGGCCATCAAGTTCGTCTACGGCAATCGCAATTCCGTGGACAACGACAGCATTCGTGCCGACCAGGAATACAAAGCCCTACAACGAATCAAGGAAGTACGCCACCCCTTTGTCTGCTCGGTCGAACAAACCCTTGAAATCAACGGCGAACTCATCATTGTCATGGAGTTCGCCGACTGCACCCTGCACGACAAATATCAAGAATCGCAAAACGCTGGCCTGATCGGCATCCCCGGCGACGACTTGATGCGCTACATGCGCGACGCCGCCGAGGCGCTGGACTTCATGTACGAGAAGCACAACCTGCAACACCTCGACGTGAAGCCTCGCAATCTCTTTCTTGTTGGCGATCACGTCAAGGTCGCCGACTTCGGGCTCGTCAAGGCCTTTGACAAGACCCACGCCTCCGGCATCCTCGGCGGCGTGACGCCGCTTTATGCGTCGCCGGAGACCTTTCAGGGCAAGATTTCCCCGCAAAGCGATCAATACAGCCTGGCAATCGTCTACCAGGAACTGCTGACAGGCCATCGCCCGTTCGTGGCCAAGAACATTCGGCAAATGGCGCAGATGCACATGCAGGCCGAACCGGATTTGCGCTCCTTGCCTGAGATCGAACGACCGGTGCTACTGAAGGCACTGGCGAAGGATCCAGCGCAACGCTATGCGAACTGTATGGAATTCATGAGGGTACTGTACAAGGCGCGGTCGTCAGCGCGGATCGTGGATATTCGTCCGTTGACTGGGGCGGCAGGACTGGGCAAGAAATCGAAAACTCTCGCCGATACGATGGAGGACATTTTCCTTCAGGACGACGCGCCAGCCGCGGCCCCGGCGATGAGTCGGCAGGCCGCCGCCCTGGCCGTTGCCGAGCCGGAGGATGACGACAGCCTGGCCGTTGCCGTCTCCGATCTGGGCGTGACGGTGGCGCAACCCGACTCCGGCTCGCTGCGGCCCACACTCATCATCGGCGTGGGCAACTTTGGGCGCAAGGCCATCATGGAATTGCGCTGCCGATTCCTGGATCGCTTCGGCGATTTGAGCAAGCTGCCCCTGCTGCACTTCCTGTACCTTGACACCGATCCGGAAGCCGGACAAATCGCGTGTGGCGGCACGTCACAAGTTGCGCTCAGCCGGAACGACTTCTACCCCCTGCCGTTGCAACCGGTGGTTAACTACCGACGCCGCAGCCTGGATCAGCTGGCGGAATGGCTGCCGCGCGACAAGCTCTACGCGATGCCGCGGTCGCTGCAGACGAACGGTTCCCGGTCGCTGGGACGCTTGGCATTCACGGACAATCAGCAACGGCTGATCGCCCGGCTCCGCCGTGAAATCCAGGAGATTTCCCATCCGGACACGATCTACAAATCGGTCGAGAACACGGGCCTGGCCCTCATCAACAATACGCCGCGCATCTACATCCTGGCCGCGGCCGGCGGTGGCGCCAGCGGCATGTTGCCTGATCTGGGTTATGCGCTGAAACGCTTGCTGGCGAACCTGCGCCATCCGGATGCCAAGGTGGTGGCGCACCTGATGTGCGGCGCGCCCCAGGATCCGGCGACACCGAAGACCGAACTTGCCAACGTTTACGCCACGCTGACGGAATTGAATCACTTCAGCGATCCGTCGATTCCTTTTGCCGCCGAATATGGCGCGGAGGGGCAGCGAATCGTCGATCCCGGCGCGCCGGTGCACTCGGTGTATCTTCTGCCCCTGGCAAATCGCAATCCCGATGCGCTTGATCAGGCCGTGGCACATCTGGGCAGTTATTTGTTCCACGAACTGACCACGCCCCTCGGCCTGCGCCTGGAGCAACTTCGGCACGACGACGAGGTCGGCGAGTCCGGCCCGGAGATGGGCAGGATGGCCGCCCCGCTCCGCAGCTTCGGCACCTACGCCGTCTGGTTCCCGCGCGGACTGATGCTCAACCTTGCCGCCCGCCACGCCTGCAAACGGCTCATCGATCAATGGGTTGCCACGGATACGCTGCAAAGTTCGAAAGAGCTACAGTCGGCCATCGAAACGACAATTCATCGCTTCGCCCAACATCCGGATTTGACACCCGACGCCCTGGCACGGCGCATCGACGCTTCCGCCCAGGCTGGCGCCGCGGGCGAAGTGGCGGCCACGCCGGGTGAGGTCCTTAGCAGCATGTTGGCCAAGCTCGAAGACCAGATTCAGCAATCCACCGCCCAGGACGACCCGGGCAACTGGTGCAAGCAGGCCATGACCCGGTTCCGCGACTGGATGGGCGCCGGCAGCGACGATCAAGATTACAGCGAGTGGCGCAAAACTCGTCTCGCCCGCGCGCTGGCCCAGGTCGCCCAGAAGACTGCCGATCAATGGGAACTGTGTATCGCCAAGGACATCTACGACCTGATGGCGTTTCCCGGCTCGCGCGTCGCTGGCGCCGAGATGGCCATGGAGATGGTGCATAAACATTTCAAGAAGGCCGCCGACGCCCAAAACCACCTTTGGCATCAATACGCCCCGAAAACCGCGGAGGCCTGGGTTCACGTCGAAACGGCCATGAAGGAGTGCGTCACGGGCAGCGGCGGCTTCCGACTTTTCGCCGGACGTTCCAAAACACGACAGCTGCGGAACTTTCTCGATAAACTCGCGCAGTACGCCCACCTGCGTCTGAACGAAGAACTCACGGGCGCTGCCAAACAATTCTATAACCAACTCGTTGCAAAACTGGCCGATCGCCTGCGCGATCTGGGCTTCTGCAGGCAGCGCTTGCGGCATCTTCAAGAAAACCTCGATCGGCCGGCGCATGAGGCCGAGGAAGAACTCAATGGGACCGTCCCCATCGCGGGGGATCGCACGCTGGGGCGCTCGCCGCCTCCGTCCACCGAATCGTTCTGGGAGAACATTCGCCATTCCGATACGGCGCGCGTCGTCCTCCCTGGCGGCCAGGACGACCTCGAACAGGCGGCACTGACTTTCCTGCTCGACCTGCAATCCACTCAATGGCTGCAACTCGATCGCGAATTGCACGAGAAAGTTCTAGAACCGCAGGGTGGCCTGAACGGCGCATGCATGAACGGCGACCTGACCCGGCAAATGGCCTTGCCCCTGCTAGAAGGCGCCACTCAATTCCTCAATCAGCATCTGCCCATCATGGATGTCGCACAGATCATCAAAGGGGAGGTCGAGGCCGGCGAATCGTTCATGGCCGAGGGAGATGAGTCCAGTCTACGCGAGCAAGCCGAGGACTATTTGGCTCGTTCCAGGGCGCCCTGGGCCAACAAGCAGGGCCGCGATCGCTACGAGTTTCTTCTGGTCCCGGCCAGCAAGGCGGGCAAGGGCCTGAGCGAGTCGATGGTTGAAATGCTGCCGGAGCTTCGGCTGGTGAGAGTGCCGGGACAATCGGACCTGATGTTTCTGTGCGAACAAGGCGGCCTGACCTACGCCGACCTCGGCGCCGTGCTCAAACCGAGCCGCGCCGCGTACGAGGCCGCGGTCGGCGCGCCCGTCACCTCGCCCCATGCCCGTTTCGACGTGATCGACTGGCTGCCGCTCGAACCGTAATCCAGCGGGGCAAGCGTTCGCCAAAGGCGAGCGGCCAAACTATTTCACTTTCGTGCCCCAGATCTTCGTCAACAACTCAAAAACCTCCGGCTCCTCGCGCTTCAGTTCCGCGCGATTGAACGGGAAGAAATCATTCTGTCCAAAGAAAGCCTCCGTCATTTCCGCGAAGAACTCCATTTGATTGGTCAAGCCATAGTGCTTCACTTTTCTGCCGTTGATGTGCAGGACACTTTTGTATTTCCCGCCATCGCGAAACCGGGCGAACGCGGCAACCACCTCGGCGTTATCAAAACCCAGCACCTGATCGTGATACGCATGCGCCAGCTCGTGCAGAACCGACCACGGCTGCACCCGCTGATGTCCGACGCTCGAGAAATCGGCCGCGTTGGGAATGTGAACGCATTTGGCAAGCGCCTTGGAATAACCATTGGCCTTGAGCCAGCCGGCACTCGGATGATACTGCGCCGGCCGCAGCTTGCCGTGCGACTTGTCGATCCAGATCGGCACCTGTTGC
Organism: Planctomycetota bacterium; assembly: GCA_016191165.1. Taxonomy (GTDB): domain Bacteria; phylum Planctomycetota; class Planctomycetia; order Gemmatales; family Gemmataceae; genus SIAQ01. The sequence continues at coordinate 7,256 of JACPPF010000063.1, read as the reverse complement.
AATCGCTTGACCTTGTCAGCTGGAAGAACGTGCTTGATGTCGTACAAGCGGTTAGCAAGAATTCGCAGTGAATGGTCGCCCAGTTTTTTATCAGGCCCGTCCAGCAGCCGATCATCGATGTGGACCGTCCAGCCCTCGATGTCGCGCTTGGTGTGCGCCGTCGGAATCGGCGGCGCCTGCGCCGCAACTGGAACCACCACGACCGAGATCAACACCCCGGTCAACAAGAATCGGCTCATTCCATCTCCCTGGTTCATGATGCGGTTCGCCACGCGAATTCAATTAGGAATGACGAATGAGGAATGAGGAATGGAGAAGTAATTCCATCGCATGCCCCCCCTTTAACATTTCCTATTTCCTCATTCCTCATTCTTCATTGCTGCATATCACTGGCCACTAACCACTGGTCACTGTATTTCGACAACCGCCGCCCCGAGCACATCCCACTTCGGCGTCACGCCGAGCCCGGGCTCCGTTGAAGCCGCCATCCGGCCGTTGACGCGGCGCGGGGCGCCAGCAGCGATGCTGGTGGTGACATAGCTATTGAAATCCGTCGCTGTGAAGAGAAACTCCGGCGGCGTGCTGTGCCCAAGATGGGCGATCGCCGCGGTCACGATGTCGCCGCCCCAGCTATCTTCGAGCGTCATCGCCAGACCAAGGGAAACGCACAGGTCACGCGCCTGTTTCGTTTTCGTCAAGCCGCCGAGCTTGCTGATCTTGAGGTTGACCACGTCCATCGCTCGATCCGCGTGGCCGCGCAGAAGCATGTCGATGGAATCGATGACCTCATCCAGCACGAACGGGTGATCGGTGTGCCGGCGGATGGTCAGACATTCCTCGTAACTCAAACACGGCTGTTCGATGTAGACGTCGAGATCTCGCACCGCCCGCACGACGCGCAGCGCATCGTGCATGAGCCAGCCCGTGTTCGCATCCGCAACCAACCGGTCACCCGATTGCAACTGGCTTGCAACCGCGCGAATGCGTTCGATGTCAACCGCGGGATCGCCGCCAACCTTGAGCTGAAAACGGCGATACCCCTCCGCCCGATACCCGGCGACGCGGCTCGCCATGGCCTCGGGCGCTTCCTGCGAGATGGCACGGTACAGGCCAAAGTCCTGGCCAAAGCGGCCGCCCATGAGCACGCACACCGGCTGCCGCGTCACCTTGCCAAGGATGTCCCAGCAGGCCATGTCGATAGCCGACTTGACATAGGCGTGCCCCTTCAACACGGCATCCATCCGGCGATTCAGCTTGCCAAGTTCACACGGGTCCTCGCCCAAAAGATGCGGGCCAAGTTCCATGATCCCGGCACGCACGCCGCGTGCGTAGGCCGGCAAATAGAACGGCCCGAGCGGGCACACCTCGCCGTATCCCGCGACGCCCGCATCGGTCTCGACTGCCGCAACCGTGCTGTCAAACACCGTGACCAATTTCCCACCCGACCACTTGTAACTCCCCTCCGCCAGCGGCAGATCCACCTGATAGGCGCGGATGCGATTGATTTTCATAAAACCTTGCTCCCGCCGGGCGAGGCGAAATCGATCTACGTAACCCATTTCTTAAGAAGTTGGCAAAGTCATGTCCGGTCTTGGCCGCGAGTTTTGAGTCTTTATAGGAGAGAGGCTTTGCACAAAAACTCCGAATCTGACGTTCATTGCTATCCTTCTTTCCTTGTTGTGCTCTTGGCTTTGAGTATTTGTGCCACGCCCTTGCGTACCGGGCTCACCAAGGCGTACGCCATACCGCGCCGCCATCGCACTCGCCATTGTGTTTTTTCTGAGATCTGGCTATTTTCCAGCTCCACATCCGAGCCGGCGCGGATTGCTTCCTTCGAGCAAGGCTCCAACGTGGTTCTGAGCGAAGGAGGGGGAGTCCGTGACAAACAATCTGGCCCGTGTATGCAGGTCGCTGGCTAACCTCGTCTGGTTCCTCACCACGCTCGGCATTGGCGTTCACGCCTTTTTTTTCACACAGGCGCACAACCTCTATCTAATCTACGATCCGGCGATTCGCCTGTGGTGGACCGGCGAGGATATCTACGTTCTCCAGGCCGACTACTTTCGCTACAGTCCGCTTTTTGCCGTCTTCCTGGCGCCGCTCGTAATTTTGCCGGATTCGTGGGCGTCTTTGATCTGGAAGGTACTGAACATCGGCATCTATTTCGTCGGCCTCAAGAGTGCCTGGCGGCATTTGTCGCCCGTGCCCGAAAAGCCGGCGCTGGAGGCGGCTTTTTTGATGCTGGCGCTCCCCGGGTCGTTGCACAGCATGGCCAACGGACAGGCGAATTGCGCGATGGTCGGGCTTTTGCTTTGGGGCCTGTCGTTAGCCGCCCGGCAACGCTGGACTGGCTCGGCCGCCCTGGTTGCGCTCGGTGTGATGGTCAAGTCCTACTCACTCGCGTTGGCGCTGCTCGTGGCCGCGTGGAAGCCGCGCGAGTTGCTGCCTCGCTTGATCGTGGCGCTGGCGGTGTGTCTGGCGTTGCCATTTCTGGCCCAGTCGCCCGGCTATGTCGCGAACGAGTACGCCAGCTGGGTGCATCATCTCCGCGAGAGCGAGGGGATCAATCGCGATCGACAGCGTGCGCTCGATCAAGTGTGCGCGTTGTGCAATCATCCGCTTGACTCGCGAACGTTCACGCTGCTGGGCATGGCCGCGGGGGGATGCGTGCTCGTATGGACGTGGCTGATTCAGCGCGCGGGGGCGGACGCCAGAGTGGTACTGTTGCGGACGTATCAGGGTTTTGCCCTATGGGTCGCCCTGTTCGGGCCGGCGACCGAAGGCTGCACGTACATCGTTGTCGCACCGGCCGTCGCCCAGAGTTGTGTTGAGGCGTACCATCCCTCCCCCGTTTGGTGGAAGCTCGCGCTGCTATGGACGAGCCTGTTCCTGATGGGCCCCGCCGTCACCGATTTCGTCGGCCCAATGCGCATGTTCGCTGATACGCATGGCAGCCAGCCGATTGGCGCCTTGCTCTACGCGCTGGTTCTGGCGATTGACTCGATCCACCTGTTCATGGCGAGTGCCCGGATCGAAACGGCCCCGGCGGTTCATTCGTCCTACTGACAACTCCGCAAGTAGCGCTACGTTTAATGCGGCGTGGTCATGCCGAAGATTGCCGGCGCGCCAAGTCTTTCCCTTTTTTCCTTGCATCCTCATCATCGTCCGCTACCATGCCCATTCAGCCTCTTCAAAAAAAACAACTGACGACAACCTACACGAAACGAGGTCCACCGTGATCGTAAGCGGATTTTCAGGCAACGAGATGTTCTGTCTGGCGGAAAAAGGCTGGGCGGCGGGCAGCATCGTCATCGGTAACAGTGTGCAATCGCTTGGCTTTGTCGGCGGCATCGCCAGCGGACTGCGCACCATCGCCGGCGGCGAGATCGAGAACTTGACGCAGCTCATCACCGAAGGCCGACACGCCGCCATCGAGCGCCTGGAGAAGGAAGCGCTGTCGCATGGCGCGCATGGCGTCACCGGGGTCACGTCCGACCTGCGCAACCTGAGCGGACTGCGCGAGTTCATCGCCATCGGCTCGACCATCAAGGGCAAGGATTACGTCGGCCCGTTTTTTACCACGGCTTGCTCCGGGCAGGACCTCTATTGCCAGGTGGACGCAGGTTACGATCCGCGCCACTTCGTCATGGGGAATGTCGCCTACGCCCTCGGCGTGAGCCGCGGGTTCTTCGGGTTCCTGCGAGGCTTCGCCGGCGGCGAGGTCAAGGAATTCTCCGACATGTACAATCACACGCGCCATCTGGCGCTGGAGCGTCTGGAGAACGAAGCGCGCGAGCGCGGCGCCAATGCAGTCGTCGATATTCACACCCACATCATCCCGCTCGGCGCCGGCGCTCGCGAAATGCTCATGGTCGGCACCGCCTCGCATCAACCCGCCTTCGGCGACCTCGAAACCCCGGTCACCTCCGAACTCACCGGCGAAGAACTCTGGAACCTCGCTCGCCTCGGCTATGCCCCAATGCGATTGCTTCTGGGAACCTCGGTCTACTCGCTTGGACTGGCGCGCGGCATCGGCGCATTCTTTCAGGGGTTGGGTCGAGGCGAGGTGGATGGCGTCACGCAACTGATCTACGAGGCCCGCGCCAATTGCCTCGAACACATCGAGAAAGAAGCCAAGGCCATCGGCGCCGATCTGGTGATCGGCATCAAGGTCCACATCTATGAGATTGGCAGCAGCTTCGTCGAGGTCATGGCCATCGGCACGGCGATCAAGAAAATGCCTGGCATTTCGACGCAAACCCCGATCCTGATTCCTCAGGCCATCATCCGCGATCGCGACACGTTCTTCGACAAGACTCACGAGGAAGAAACCAAGCTCGAGCGTTAGGCGCATGATGAGCCCGGAGCGCAAGCGACGGGGACGGCTGATCCCGTCGCTTGCGCTCCGGGCTGGTCACGTTGAAGCGATGGGGACGGCTGATCCCGTCGTTTGCGCTCCGGGTTGGTTGATTCGGAAAACTTGACCCAATCGCCAGATTCGTTTCAATCGCTATAGGCCGAACCAAATTTGCCGCAAATCAGCGAAACCACTCAAGAAATGATTGTCGCAGTTATAGGGATTGCTCTAGGGTTAAGTAGAGCGCGGAAGTTTTCTTTTCCGCCTGTCCCGCGCAAACAAAGGATCGGGCCGAGTTTTCTCGGTAGACCGATTCTGGTCAGCCGAGCGATCGCGTCGCCCAGAGAAATGGGGACGGTTGCAATGGCTACCTTCCCGTTGCCGGCGCCAACGGGATCGCACTTAGTATGCGCCGCCTGGAAGGAGATGCCCCATGGCTCTTCGCTTTTGTTATGTTGTGCTGGCATTGACCCTGGTGATCGCCAGCGGCTGCCGCTCGCGTTCAAGCTATCAACCGACGTACGCCCCGGCCGTGGTGGCGACGACCCCGGCGCCGGCGCCGTGTCCACAGGGCCAGATTCCGGCTCCGCCGCCGCCGGGTGTTTTGGTTCCGCGTTAAACAATCGCCGTGTGCGCTTTGGCGATGGCGTCGGCGCCTTGGGGGCGCTACGCCGCGAGCGTGATGTTGGGAGGTTCCACCCATGCGACAGCAACTTCGTTGGTTCTTGCTGAGTCTTGTTTTGTGCACCATGCCATCGCTGGCGTCCGCGGAGCAACTGCGATTTCGCTTCGTGCCGACCAACGCCTGTGGCGCCACCGCGCAAGTCCCCATCGGGCCGGAGGGAACGATGGGCGAACTGCGCCGCGTGCTTGGCGTTCGGCCGTTGCCTTACCCGTTTGTCGTGCGCGCGAATCAAATCGTGACGTTTCGCCACCCCTATAACGGGCGAAACATCAGCGTGCCGCTCCGAATGCCGGAAGGCCAACCACGGCTGGAACATCGCGCCGACCGGATCGTCTACAATTTTGGCGACTACACGGTCGAGGCCCGTTTCAATCCGGACGGTTCCGTGGACGTGATTTACAACAGCGGTTTGTTGCGGCCTTTGCCGTTTTGAGCTGCCAATCGATACGAGCCGGGAGCGAGAAGGACGGTGTTGCGAACCGTCGCTCGCGCCGCCGGCTCGTCGCACTTCTTAACGCACTTTCACTTGAAACGCGATCAAGCCATGTTCGCGCGGTTGCAACTCGCTGGTGAATTCCCAGCGCAAAACGGTTGAACCGGCCTCATTGGCCTGGGTGGTGAACCGGGCATCGCGGTCGGTTTTCGCACTACCCTTGACGTATTCGAAGCGAGCCGCCAGACTGTCGGAGACGACCACGTCGGTGATGGGCTGTCCGCCGGTGTTGCTGTATTTGAGGTAGAAGGTGACCACGTCGCCCACATTTGCCGCGCATAGGTCAGGCCACTTGATGATCAGCAACGGACCGTCGGTCGGTTCGGGCTGCTTTGGTCCCGCCATGGTGGCGTCCACATTCTTTGTGCTGCGAAGCGTCGATTGGATTTTCAGGCCCTGTACGCGACCGACGACCGAGGTGCCGAGCGTGTTAAAGGTGCCGCTCAGGCGTATCTGGGTTTTCATCGATTCGGCCTGCGTCTGCTGAGACTGCCCGCGGAGCGCGCGCTGTCCGACCGCGGCGTTGGTCGCCGTCGCGATCAGCCTGTTTTCCACGCTGGTCCGAACCGTCTGGGCCGCCAGGCGAAATTCCGACTTGATGACGACGAACCGCGGTACGCACAATCCGACGCGATTCGAGGCGGCAAGTCGGCGAAAACCCTTGCTATCCGTGTATTCGGCCAAGGTGTCCGTGGGATCGAGGCCGCGCGGTTTGCCGAAGCGGTTGATGCCCGCGGGATTGCCGCTGTCGCCGCCGTCGAAGATGGTGACAAAGTCGGACGCATGTTGCGGGCCATGAAGCGGATCGAAAACCGGACACCGGCTCCAAAACAGATACGGAGGCCGGCGCGGCGTGCCCAGCACGCGATCGCCCGGCAGCAGGATGGTACCTGGGGTGGCCGTCGCGTTCAATTCCTGGGGCGTCAGATAACGCTGCCCCAGTTGAAGGACAATCAACGGTTGCCCGCGCTCGGTGGCTTCAACGTAAGGGTCGCGCGTTCCTTGCACCGGCACTTCCAGCGGTCTGTCGGCCTTCGACGCGACCGGGATGGCTTGATCTGGCCGCTCCAGGGTGATGACCTTTTTGACGAACGAACCCGCCATCACCCGGCCGAACTCATCTTCGCTAAAGTTGATGTGCGCGGGAAAATCGGCATTGCGAGCCTTGGGCACCAGCGCGAGCGTGCCGTGGATTTCCAGAGTCGGGCAGAAGACCTGGCGGGGGAGGTTCGGCAGGTCGAAAACCGCAAGACGATAGGCATAGCCAGGCCGAAAGCCGAGCTTGCACGGAAGCTCGAGCGTCTGCCCCTTGTCGAAGCCGCGATAGACGGTGATCTTTGCGCCTTTCGGACCGGTGAAACGGACATACATCAACGGTCCCGGCGGCGGAACCATCGCCTGCGGAAATGGAAGCTGCGCAAAGGCGAGGTCGGCCACGCAAAGCACGATGGCGAGACAGAAACCGAAACGTCGCATCATTGGCTCCCCGGTTAGCGACGCTTCGCCGAAGCGTCGGCTCCCACGCCTCCGCAGAACGTCGCCAACCCGCCTATTGTTTGGCCTGGTTCAAATCGATCGAACCTAGGTTACTTAATCCAAAAAACTCATAGCGCATGAGTCAAGTTCATGCGGCCATGTTGTGTTCTTTAAGCCATTGGTCGATCGCTGCATCGAGCTGATCGAACCGACGGCGCAAATTCGTGTTGGGCGCGGCTTCGTTC